>JAZKST010000004.1:0-133372 GCA_036625905.1 Haloarculaceae archaeon | reverse complement strand
GCGCGTCGTGGACGGCGTCGTCGACGCCGTCCTCGCTCTCCTCGTGGCCGAACCCTTCGGCGAGGACCCCCACGCTCACCTCGCCGGGGGCGCCCCCGAGCGCCGCCGTGTAGTCCTCGGTCGGGACCTCGCCCTGTCTGGGATCGAGCGGGTCCTTCCCGGCGATGGCGTCGAGAACCCGCGCGCAGTCCTCGACGTTCGTGCAGATCGGGCCGGTGTGGTCGAACGACCGGCCGAGCCCCGCGATGCCCGTGTACGGCACGAGCGAGTGGGTCGGCTTGTGGCCGACCGCCCCGCTCCAGGCGGCCGGGATGCGGACCGACCCGCCCTGGTCGCCACCGATGGCGATGTCCACGTCACCGTTCACGACCGCTGCCGCCGAACCAGAGGAGGAGCCGCCGGCGATGTGGTTCTCGCTGTGCGGGTTCAGCACCGGCCCAGTCGCCGAGAGTTCGCCGCTCCCGGAGAACGCCATGTCCTCCATGTTCAGCTTCGCCGTGATGGTCGCCCCGGCGTCGAGCAGTCGGGTGACGATAGTGGCGTCCGTACTCGGGACGTAGCCGTCGAACAGCTTCGAGCCGAGGGTCATCTCGACGCCCGCCACCGAGACGTTGTCTTTCAGGCCGACCTCGACGCCCGCGAGCGGGCCGTCGTCGGCCCCCTCGACCCGGCACTTCGTGACGAACGCGTTCAGCGGGTTCTCGTCGGATGCGGGCCGGTAGCCCGGGTCGCGGTCGGTGTGCTCGACCCGTGGGCGAGGGTCGGGAAGCTCGTCGAGTCGCTCGTAGGCCGCCATCGTGTCGTCGATGGCCGCCTCGAAGTCCTCGACCTCCGAATCCGAGAGCTTCATGTGGTGCTCGCGGGCGATCTCGCGGATCTCCTCGGGTGTCGGCCGCTGGACGTTGGGGGGGATCTCCGACATGGTACGTGTCGACGTCCCGTGTCCTCCACCATACGTCTTTGTCATCGAGCAACGACACCCCGCGGCGACGCGTAGCGTCGGCTCCCGGGGCGTGTCCGAATCGACTACCGACGCGGGGGGAACCGTCGTCGGCACTCTCCCGAGCCGCTACCCGAACTGGCTCTCGATGTCGGCTTCGATGCCGTCGCGGAGGCTCCGGAGGGTGTCGATCACGCTCGGGTCGCCCGCCTCGAAGTCGTACTCCTCGTCCTGTTCGGCGTCGGGAATCTGTACCTCCTCGCCGGTGTCGTGGACCCGCTCGCAGTACGCCCCGTGACATCCCTCGTTGACGCTCTTGGTTCCCCTGGCGCCCTTGACGTAGGTCTCCGCCAGCGGGCCCGCGGTGCAGACGACCCGCGTGTGCGTCGGCGTCGAGCGGATGACCCCCGCGTACTTGAGCCCGAACGTCTCGGCGATCTCCTCGACGCGGGGCTGGAACGTCTCGGCGAACCCGTCGTACACGAACCTTCCCAACGGCGTATCGTCCTCCAGGACCTCGAACTCGGCCACAAGATCCGCGTACGCTCGGATCGAATAAATGGTTTCGGGGGTCGTCCCGGTAGTCTCCCGGTCGGGGGGCACGTCCGGGGTCCCGTGTGAGCACGCTTAAGACCGGCCCGCCACTCGGTCTGGATATGCGACCACGGGACCTCTCGGACCACGCGGTCTACGAGGCCGGCCGGGGTATCGAGGAGGTGGCCCGGGAGCTCGGTTTCGAGCCCGAGGAACTGGTCAAGCTGTCGTCGAACGAGAATCCCCACGGCCCCTCGCCGCGGGCGGTCGAGGCGGTCCGCGAGGCGGCCCCGTCGGTCGACACGTACCCGAAGGCCGAACACACGGACCTCGTCGCCCGGCTGGCCGACCGACACGGGGTCGAACGAGAGCAGGTCTGGCTCGCCAGCGGCGGCGACGGCGCGCTCGACTACCTCCACCGGGCGCTGCTCGAACCGGGCGACGGCGTGCTCGTTCCGGACCCGGGCTTCGCCTACTACCCGATGTCCGCCCGGTTCCACCACGGGACCGCCTCTACGTACCCCCTGGATCGGGAGGACGACTTCGCACAGACCGCCGAGAGCGTACTCGACGCCTACGACGGCGAGCGGGTCGTCCACGTGACGAGCCCGCACAACCCGACGGGAAGCGAGATGCCCCGTGAGGAGGTCGAGCGCCTCGCCGAACGGACCGACGAGGAGACGCTCGTCCTGGTCGACGAGGCGTACGTCGAGTTCAGCGACGACCCGGGGAAGGTCGACCTGGTGCGCGAGCGCGAGGACGTCGCCGTCCTCCGGACGTTCTCGAAGGTGTACGGGCTGGCGGGACTCCGGCTGGGTTACGTCCTCGTCCCCGATACCTGGGATGACGCCTACGCCCGCGTGAACACGCCGTTCGCGGTGAACAAGCCCGCGCTCCGGGCCGGGCTGGCCGCGCTCGACGACGACGAGCACGTCGAACGCACCGTCGAGACCGCCCGCTGGTCCCGGTCGTACATGCACGAGCACCTCGACGCGCCGACGTGGCCCTCGGGGGCCAACTTCGTCCTCGCGGACGTCGGCGACGGGACCGAGGTGTTCGAGGCGTGCAAGGAACGGGGCGTCATCGTCAGGGACACGACGAGCTTCGGGCTGCCCCGCTGCGTCCGTATCACGGCCGGCACCCACGAGGGGACCCGACGCGCCGTCGAGGTCCTCAACGGGGTCCTCGACGGGCGCCGATGAGGGTCGCGCTGACCGGCACCCCCGGGACGGGAAAGACGACCGTCGCGGACCTCCTGGAGACGGAACTCGAAGTCGTGCATCTCAACGATGTCGTCCGCGAGGAGGCACTGGCGGAGTCGGTCGACGAGGAGCGGGACTCGCTGGTCGCCGACCTCGATTCGGTACGGGAATGGCTCGACGGCCACGAGGCCGAACACGGCGACCTGTTCGTCGAATCGCACCTCGCACACCTGTTCGGCGCGGACCGGGTGGTGGTGTTGCGATGTGACACCGACGAACTGGAACGGCGGCTGCTCGACCGGGGCGAAACCGAGGCGAAGGCACGTGAAAACGCGGAGAGCGAGGCGCTGGACGTGGTACTCTCGGAGGCGGTCGAGCGCCACGGCGAGGCGAACGTGTACGAGGTGGTGACGACCGACCGGTCGCCGGAGGCGGTGGCCCGGGAGGTCGAGGCGGTCCTCGCGGGCGAACGCGAGCCGAGCGCGGGGACGGTCGACTACACCGACTGGCTCCTGGAGGGGGACCGGGCGTGACGCTCGACCGCTTCCGGTCGGTCGCGGACCACATCTTCGAGCCGGTCGTCGACGCTGCCGAGGCGGCCGGGCTGACGGCGAACGGCGTGAGCGTCATCGCGTTCGTGCTGTCGGTCGCCGCCGGCGTGTTCTACCTCCTCGCCGGGGGGGAGCACGGCGCGGGCGGGCCCGCGCTCTACCTCGCGGGCGCGGCGCTCGTCGGACTGAACGGCGTGCTCGACGCGATAGACGGGACGCTCGCCCGGCGGATGGGCACGGCGTCGCCGGCGGGCGACCTGCTCGATCACGTCCTCGACCGGTACGCCGACATCGTCATCATCGCGGGGCTCGCGGGTGGTGTCGGCCGATACGCGCTCGGGCTCGCGGCTGTGACGGGCGTGCTGATGACCTCCTACCTCGGAACGCAGGCTCAGGCGGTCGGCCTGGACCGGGTCTACGGTGGGCTCGTCGGGCGGGCCGACCGGCTCGTCATCGTCGTCGGCGTCACCACGGTCGCCGCCCTCGTCCCCGGACCGCTCGTCGGGCTCACGCTCGTCGGCTGGCTGCTCGTCTTCTTCGCCCTCGTGGGGCATCTGACGGCGATCCAGCGGTTCTACCACGCGTACGGGGCGCTCGACTGATCCGGGGGCTCGTGGCGTGTCCTTTATGCGTGGGCCTGTCGAAGACCGGTCATGGTCCAGTGCGAGATGTGCGGCACCGAGACCGGTGCGCCCGCGACCGTCAAGATCGAGGGCGCCGAGCTCCAGGTGTGTGCCGACTGCGCCGAGTTCGGGACGGAGGTCCGGGAGGAGTCGAACTCGTCGGGCTCGACCAAGTACTCGACCTCCTCGTCCTCGGGGTCGGGCTCCTCCGGGTCGTCGAGAACGGGCTCGTCGGGGTCGGGTGGCTCCTCGAGCCGGCGCCGGGACATGTTCGACCGGATGGACGAACTCGTCCAGGACTACGACCAGCGGATCCGGGGGGCGCGCGAGTCGCGTGGGCTGAGCCAGGAGGAGCTCGCGAACCAGCTCAACGAGAAGGCGAGCCTCATCCGGAAGCTCGAACGGGGGGACGTGGTCCCGAGCGACGGCGTCCAGCGCAAGCTCGAGCGGGCGCTCGACATCACGCTCTCGGAGTCCGGCGGCGAGGAGGGCGACACCGAGTGGAGCGGCGGCTCGGCCACGGGCGGGACGACGCTCGGCGACGTCGTCAAGCGGAAGGACTGATACGGGCGACGACCGTCCGTACCCGTGCCTCTCCACCGCTCGCCACCACTACATACGTCACTGTGTGCCAATTAGCAGGGCTTATGGGTGATGACGGTCCAACCACAGGTATGGCTACCCGCCGTCGCGACGCGCAGGACACCGACCGCGAGGGGGTAGACGACGTCGACGGCCCCGACCAGCCGGCCGAGCTGCTCGACTCGGCGCTCGTGAGGAACACCGACGGGCCGGACCGGCGGACGGTGTTCCCGCGGGGACTCTCCAGCGTCGCCCGGATGTCGACGTGGCTCACCGCAAACGAGGAGGCCTTCGTCGACGTCGAGGGGAACCGATAGCGGCACCGCCACGCGCTACATACAGACTTTTTTCGCTGCGGTCCGGTTCGAGGGTATGTTCGTCCTCGTCAACCTGAAGGCGTACCCCTGTGACCCGGTCGTGGTCGGGGAGGCGGCCGCCGCCGTCGCCGAGGCGTCGGGCGTCCGCGTCGCCGTCGCGCCGCAGGCAGCCGACCTCCACGCCGTCGCCGACACCGGGATCGAGACGTGGGCACAGCACGTCTCGTCCGTCGATCACGGTAGCCACACCGGGAGCACGCTCGCCGAGCGGGTCGCCGAAGCCGGCGCCTCGGGCACGCTCCTCAACCACTCCGAGAACCGGCTGAAGCTCGCCGACGTCGACGCTGGCGTCCGGGCTGCCGAACGCTCGGGGCTGGAGACGATGGTCTGTGCGAACGATCCCCGACAGGTCGCCGCCGCGACGGCGCTCGAACCCGACGGTGTGGCGGTCGAACCCCCGGAACTCATCGGCACGGGAACCCCGGTCAGCGTCGCGGATCCCGACGTGGTCCGGGGCGCCGTCGAGGCCGCCGAAGCGGTCGACTCCGGGGTGCCGGTCTACTGCGGGGCGGGTATCTCGACCGGCGAGGACGTCCTCGCGGCGCGGGAGCTGGGGGCGTCGGGCGTCCTGCTCGCCTCCGGCGTCGCCAAGGCCGACGACCCACGGGCGGCCCTGGAGGACCTCGTCGCGGGGCTGTAGCCGACCCGGTCGCGGCGTTCGCCGGTCACTCGACGACATCGACGACCCGCCCGCAGTCCATCCGCGCGAGGACGACCCGGGGAACGGCCGCCCGTTCGAGCACCTCCTCGGCGACGTCCCTGCCGATTCGCGCGAGCGCCTCGTCGTCGCACATGTTGACGAGCGGGACTACGGTCGCCCCCTCGGGGACGCGTTTCAGCCCGCCGCGCTCGCTGGCGAGTACCCGGGCGACGTGGACGGGCTCGATCACCTCGCCCGGCTCCATCCTCGCGATCTCGGCGACGAGCTCCGGTCGGTGGACGCGCTCCTCGCCGAGCGGTTCGCCGACGGCCCTCGCGCTCGCGATGGGGAGGACCGTGTCGGCCCGCTCGGGCACCTGGGGCTCGTGCTCGTCGGGCGCCTTGAACAGCCGGTTGCGCGCCCCGTCGGCCTTCAGGAGTATCGCGTCCAGGTCCCCACCGACGGCGTCGGCGAGCGCGGACACCGTCCCGGCCCCGTAGCCCTCGTATCGCACCTCGTCCGCGCGTCCGGGGACGAGCCCGAGCGGCCAGGGCGATTCGCCGACGGCCTCGCGCTCTAACGCCCACTCGACGGCTCCGACCGGGTCGTCGGTCACGGCGAGTTCGGCGACTCGCTCCTCGAAGGTCGGGATCCTGGTGGCGGCGGTCACCACGACTCGGTCGTGTCGTTCGGCGAGCCGCCAGAGGGTCGTCTTTTTGCCGCCGGCGCCGACGACGGCGACGAGACCACGCCCCGAGAGCGCCGAAACGAGATCCACGTCCCCCGGGTCGGCTGCGTCCTCCACGTCCATGCGACCCCGGTGTGCTGGAGGCGTAAAGAGCCCACCGCCGGTCCGGCAGTATCGGCGGGGACCACCGAAGCGACCGGAACCGTCGGGATTGATGTGTCGTCCGTCCTCGGCCCCGGTAATGGCGAGTCCCGTCGACACCGTCGTCTACACGACCCACCTGCTGTTTGCCGCCCTCTGGACCGGAGGGGTCGTCCTGTTCGTCGCCGGCGTGCTCCCCTCGGGCGTCTCGGGGGAGATCCGGCCCGAACCGCTCGCGGCCGTCACCGGCCGGCTCACGACGCTCTCGCGGGCGAGTGCGCTCGTCCTGTTCCTCACCGGCGGACACATGACCGGGACGCGCTACACCGTCGGATCGCTGACGGGCTCGACGCGGGGCCACCTCGTGCTCGGGATGCTCGCACTGTGGCTCGTGCTCGCGGCACTCGTCGAGGTCGGCGGGTCGAGGATGCGCGACGGCCTCGACGCCGGGAAGGTCCGAACGCCGGCCCGGGAGGCACGGCCGTTCTACCGGGCGGGAGTGGTCGTCTCGCTCGCGCTGCTCGTCGTCGCGGGGATCCTGATCGCGGGATACGTGTAGCCGGTCAGGCGTCCGGACCCTCCCATACGACCAGGACGGCCGAGTCCGCCTGGTCGTCTATGTCCTCGTCCTCCCAGACGAGGCGTACGGTGGCGCTCGAGAGGTCGAGACTACTGTCGACGGTACCGTCGACGGCTACTTCGGTCCCCGCGGACACCTCGCCAGTGACTCCGAGCGTACTGAACGAGTACTTCCCGTCGTTACCGGCTGATCCCGTTACGACGACGCTCAGCCGATCCGCCTCCATCCGGTCCCCGCTATCGTGAGTCAGTACCAGCTCGTCCGGCGACCCGCTCGTGTAATCCGTCTCCCACGTGGACTGCGGCGCGGTGTCCTGTGTGGTCCCCAGCCCGAGCGCGAACGTCCCGATGACGGCCGAGAGGATGACTGTGACGGCGACCATCAGGATGACGCCGATGACCGGTGATACTGCTCGTTCCGTTGTGGACGGTCGTGCGAACTCCATTGGATCCCCCACGCCCCCGCGTGGTTCTGTCGCCACTACCACGCGGCGGGTGATAAATCGGTTTCGGGATTCACGAAATGAATCCGTCGAACGTCGGGGGACGGGTATCGGGCTTTTCGTTGCATGCCACTCGTGAATACGAGTCGTACTACGGGTCCATCGCGGATCAGAGCGCCTCGTCGACGTGCTCGGCACACTTCAGCGCCAGCGCGGCGATGGTGAGCGTCGGGTTCATCGCCCCGCCGGTGGGGAAGACCGACGACGAGGCGATCGAGAGATTCGTAACGTCGTGGGTGTAGAGTCGCGGGTCGACGACGCTCTCGTCCGGGTCGGCCCCCATCCGCGTCGTCCCCATGTGGTGGTAGGCCGGCCCGGTGTTCTCGGGGCCGACGGTCCACTCGACGTCGACGCTCATCTCGCCGAGCACCGCCCGCTGTATCTCGTTTGCCCGCGCGAGCGTCCTTCGCGTCCGCTCGTCGAGCGACCACTGCACGTCCGGGACGGGGTTGCCGTGATCGTCGGTCCGGGAGAGGTCGAGGGTCACGCGGTTCTCCCTGCGGGGGAGCTGCTCGACGAGCGCCCCCATCGCGACGTGGGTGCCGTACCCCTCCCGGAGTCGGGAGAGCAGCGCGTTCCCCCAGTCCTCGCCGGAGAGCGCCATCTCCACGGGGGAGGGGCCGGCGTAGTTGAGGAACTCGAGTTTGATGGCCGAGAGGTCCCCCCCGTCGGCGGGGATGCCGCCCTCGGTCCCCCTGCCGGGGTCGTCGTAGAACTGGTGGCTCTCGGTGGTGTTGAACCCGACGTGGTTCTGCCGGGTGGGCTCGTCCAGTCGCCCGCCCGCACCCGCGAACAGGTGCTCGGTGAAGTACCGGCCGACGAGTCCCGACGAGTTCGCGAGACCGTCAGGGTGATCCGAGGACCGCGAGAGCAGGAGGAGACGCGGCGTCTCCACCCCGCCCGCCGCCAGGACGAACTCACGGGCCTCCTGGCGGTGTTCGGCCCCGTCGGGGGTGGCGTAGACGGCCGCCGTCACCCGGTCGTCCCGCTCGCCCGTGACGAGTCGCTGGACGGCCGCACGGTCGATCAGGCGTGCGCCCTCGGCCTCCGCCTTCCGGACCTCGTGGTCGGCGGACCACTTCGCCCCCGAGGGACAGACGGGCTGGCAGGTGCCGTAGCCCACACACGGCGAGCGGCCGTCGAACCCCTCGCTGTTGCGGGCGTTCGGCACCGAGTGGGTGGAGACGCCGAGTCGTTCGCAGGCGGGCGCGAACAGCGAGTCCGGGTATGAGGGGGGGAACGCCGGCAGGGGGTGTGGCTCCTCGCGCGGCGGCGCGAACGGGTTGTCGCTCGCGCCCGCGACGCCCAGCCGCCGCTCGGCACGGGCGTAGTACGGCCGCAGATCGTCGTAGCCTATCGGCCAGTCGGCACCGTAGCCGCCCCGGGTACGGCGCTCGAAGTCGGCCTCGTGCAGGCGCATCACCATCCCCTGCCAGTGGAGCGAGGAGCCCCCGACGCCCTTCACGCGAGCGACGTTGAGCGGGTAGTACAGCTCGCCCGTGGCGCTGAACGCGTCCCGGTCGCCGCCCATCTCCCACACGTCCGGCGGGTCGTAGTACGGACGGATCGACCGCTCCATCCGATCGATCCGGTCATCGGGGTCGAACCGCGGACCGGCCTCGAGGACGACCACCTCGTGACCCGTCCGCACGAGGTCGTGTACGACGAGCGCGCCCGCCGGCCCCGCACCGACGACACAGACGTCGACCCGTTCCGACGGCGTCCTGTCGTGACCGTCGCCGACGCAGCCGTCCGGGTCGGGGTCGGTCATCGTGGCCCTCGACGGTAGCTCTCGATGCCGCCGGGGTGGCCCTGGGGGTTCTCGATGCCCACGAGGCGGCCGCCCGCGGGCGAACTGTACAGCGCGAACAGCAGTTCGTTCACGGCGTAGAACCGGACCTGCTCGGCGGCCGTCCCCTCGGGGTCCTCCTCGGCAGCATCGACGCCCATCGACCGCAGGAGGTCGTCCCGCGTATCCGGATCGAGCGACGTGTACCCCTCACCGTACCACGCTCGGGCGTGGTCGTCGAGTTCGGCGACGGCCTCTCGGACACCCGTCCGGTAGTCCGCCCGCCCTTCGAGTCGCCCGAGCGAGTACGTCTCCACGAACTCGCGGACGCCGGAGACCTCGTCCGGGTAGACCACCTCGGCGGTGGCGACGAGCGCGTCCGGAACTCGGGGGTCCGCCGTTCCCCGTTCCGATGACTCCCCGTCCGTCCCCTCTCGCCGCTCGCGTGCGAACACCGCTGCACCCCCGCCACCGACCACGCCGGCGCTCGCGAGGGCGGCGAGCGCGTCGCGGCGCGTGAGCTCCATCGTCAGCGGATTAGGCAGACCTAAACTTATGCGTTGTCGTTCGAGGCAGTCGGGTCTGCCGGACGGTTCGAACGCTGTCCGGTTCCGACGGGTTGCTCGAGTCGTGCCTCAGGGTGTCGTCGCCACTGCACCGAGTAGCCGTTGATCAATCCGGCCCATCACTGTTACCCATCAGGGACGATACGACGAGTCGCTTGATTCCACGTCGAAGGAGACCACTGGCCGCAGGTCGAGAGATATCCAGATCAGCGGCAACCTCGCCGAGAGTTGCGTTCCGTGGATCTTCGAAATACCCCGCTTCGAATGCGACGAGGAGTGCTTCTCGTTGGCTATCGGTCAACCCAGCGTCCGTATTACCTAAACTAGCGTATTCGTTCACGCGCAGTAAATCGATATCAATGTCGTTCTGTTGTGCGTAGTCCCAGAGATGAACCAGGTCCGTTCGCTCGGGCATCCGTACCGTTAGGATCCACTAAACTCCGTCGTTCTCCATGTGGAGGATGACGCCACTCGCGGCCGAAATTACTGGTGAGAGGATCTTCGCTTCATCTGTATACTCGAAGCTATAGATCGCCTTCTCGTCTCTGGTTTCAATGACTCGTTCGAACTCACTAACGGTACCGTCATTCCGTAATCCGTCTTCGAACTGGCAAGAATCGGATGACTCTACCTGATAGAAGAACTTTCCCGACGTTGGGTCAGTTCCTGCCTCTGACACCGACTTGACTTTCGAACTTCGGTCGGGGGTGACTGTCTCCGTGAGCACTATGTCGGGGTGCCTGACTCGAACGACTGCTTCAATATCTCCTATTGTCCTGTAGGGCAGTGTTTTCAGTGCAGCAAATCTTACAATTAAGCGTTTTTGCGACGCTTGGTGAAGATCTACATTGCAACGCTTGCTACCGGGATTGTAACGGTGGCTGCGTGGTGGCTTAACCGAGTCGGCGGATCGTAATTTCTGAATACGATAATACTAATCGATTTCTTTCCATGTGCCGATCGAATACGGGAGATACAATCAGAAATTGATATACTTTGCCCCCTGGATCGACTGTTTCAACGCATACGTTCGCAGCTATATCGATTCAGATACGATGGCTGAACAGCGTCGCCCAGATACCCTCGAACCGACTGGCTTCGGACGACGGGGTGACCCCGGCGGGGAGGTAGAACTTTGATTCAGTAGCTCTGGCTTGATCGTCGACATGGTCTCTCTGTGCCATACAAACGAACAGAAGACCCGTGGCCCTATTGTTCTGTAGCTTAAGCGTATAACCTACTTATACCGCGTATAGAAGATTTCATGCATTCCTAACCTCTTCCGGGCGTCGCTCGGCGTAAGCGGTGAGAACGACGAGGGGCGAATAAAAAGACGACTATCTTCACAGAGAACGCCCCGAGAGGTTTTCGGTGCGCGTCCGCCCTCGTTCCGAGTCGGTGTACCACTAGAAGAACTGATGCCGACGGAGCCGGTCGGTCACGAGTATACTGTCGGTCGTACGCCACTGTGTGACGTCGTCGACCCGTCGGAGGCGACGATCCACGACAGGCACGTCCGACAGTATACCATTGTCAACGACGGAATACGAACACACGGTGCGGGGAGGCGTGTCACCTCGAAGTTCTATGGGCAGAAACAGTTCCTCGACCAGATACGGATCGGGCCAACGCTTGCAGCGTCCCCCGACAACTCGTTGAACGGTTCGGCCTCCGGGAGCCGGCCCGACTACGCGTTCGTGTACACGACGATCCGGGTGAGCCGTTCTTCCTCTTCGTCGAACTCGAAGACGTCACAGAACGCCGTGTCGATCGACTCACCCTCGTGCTCGCCGGTGACTCGACCCTCGGCGGCCGACCCGTTCTCGGCGTGCATCCGGTTCTCGATGTCGTGGACGGTCCCGCCAAACGGGCGGAGTTCCTCGAAGTACCGCCGGACGCCCTCCGGGCCGTGGAGCGCCTCGATGCCCACGGACTTGTACGTTACGTCCGGTGCGAGGTGTGGCTCGACCAGCGAGACGTCCTCCTCGTCCAGTGCGGCGAAGTACGCGTCTATCAGTTCGTCCCGTCGTTCGACGTCCATACCCCTCCTCGTCCGGCGACCGATATAAGCGTATGGCGGACGGTGGGACCCCACCGTCCGGGCGATCACCGATAGGCTGTTTCGGCGGTCCGTATCAGGCCGTCCCCGATCCGGGACCGACCTCGGTGTCGGCCGTGGTCTCCTCGTCGTCACCGCCCGCGCGGTCCGTGTGGACCACCGTGAGGTCACGTCCCAGGTAGAGCGCGAGCTCCGGTTCGCCACAGAGCGGGCAGTCATCCTCCAGCGCGACCGGCTCGCGGTCCACGCTGTCGGTGTAGGTCCCGGCGGCGAGCCCGGGGCCGACCTGCAGGCCAGCGTAGGTGAGTTCGTACGCCTCGGCCTCCTCGCGCGTGCGGAGGTACGGTGCGACGAGCTGGCGGAGGTGGTCGGCGAACCCGACCGTCGTCGGCCGGAGGTAGCCGCCGTCCCGCTCGAACACCGCCTGGCGGACGGCGACGCGCATCTCGTTGCCGAGGGACTTGAACGTGTCGCTGACCGTCCCGGTGCCCGCCTAGCCGTCGCCGGCTTCGTTCACGGGGGCGCACGACCGACAGTATAACCCTCATCGACGACGACGCGACGCCGACGTAACCTCGCAGGGTTACATCCGGGCGGCCGACCCCCACGAGGTTAAGTGCTCTCGATGGCTCGCTACGGACGATGCTGGAGGACGATTTCGGTCGAGAGGTCACCGGGGTCCGCATCTCTCTTACGGACCGGTGCAACTTCGACTGTGTCTACTGTCACAACGAGGGGCTCGGGGACACGCGGGGGCCGATGGACCCGCGGGACAACGAGATGTCGACCGACGACGTCGTCCGATTCTTGGAGGTCAGCGAGGAGTTCGGCGTCGGCAAGGCGAAGTTCACCGGCGGCGAGCCGATGCTCCGGGACGACCTGGAGGAGATCATCGCGCGGACGCCGGACTCCATCGAGACCTCTCTCACCACGAACGGGACGTTCCTCCCCGGGCGCGCGCCGGCGCTCGTGGACGCCGGGCTCGAGCGCGTGAACGTCTCCCAGGACGCGCTCGACCCCGAGGCGTTCCGGGAGGTGACGAAATCCGGCGCCTACGACGACGTCATCGAGGGGGTGCTCGCGGCCGTCGACGCGGGCCTCGACCCCGTGAAGCTCAACATGGTCGTCTTCGAGGCCACCGCGGGCTACGTCCCGGAGATGGTCGATCACGTCGCCGAGAACGAGGGCCTCCAGTTACAGCTCATCGAGTACATGCCCGAACTCGCCGGCCGACCGGAGTGGGCCGTCGACATCGAGCGGGTCCACGACTGGCTGGCGGAGCAGGCCGACCGGATCGAGAACCGCGAGATGCACCACCGCAGGCGGTACTTCATCGGCGGTGGGATGGTCGAGGTGGTCGACCCCGTGGAGAACCCCGAGTTCTGCGCGAACTGCCACCGGGTTCGGGTCACCCACGAGGGCTACCTGAAGGGCTGTCTCAACCGGAACGACGACCTCAAGCCGATGGGCGAGATGACGAAACCCGAGATCCGCGAGGCGTTCCGCGAGACCGTCGCCGACCGGGTGCCCTACTACGGGGAGTACATGGTGCAGGACGAGGACGGCGAGTGGGTCGTCAACGAGAAGTACCTCTCCTCGCCCGTCCCTGCCGACGACTGACCGCTCCCCTCGGCCCTCGTACTCTCTCCTCGGCCCTCGCCCTCTTCTCCTCGGCCCCAGCGACTCATAGTGGTCCCGGACGCTGCTACGCCTCGACGCCGTCCTCGGCCCGGACCGCTATCCCGACCCGTTCTCCGGCGCCCCGCCCTCGGGTTCCGGTAGCGGGTGTTCGAGTTCGGCCTCCACGGTGCGTTCCATCGCCTCCGATTCCAGCCTCTCGGCGCGGTCCGTCTCCCCGGCCACGGCGGCCTCCGCGGCCTCGACCTGCGTGGCGTAGGCCTTCCGGAGCGGCTCACAGCGCCGGCGGATCGGGACCGCGTAGGCCTGGAACCCCTGGGCATCGTCGGCCTTCGCCTCGGCCAGTCGGCGATGGCCCTCGCCGACGGACTCGGTCGCGGCCGAGAACCGCTCCCCGGCCCGCCGGTACTCCTCCACGTCCATCGCCGCGAGGCCGGCCTCGTCCAGCCGGACCGCCTCGGCGAACGAGTCGAACCCCTCCAGCACGTCGACCCACGGCCCGGAGACGCCCCCGAGGACGGCGCCGTCGCGGTACCACCCCTGGAGCGAGAGCCGCGGGACGGACGCCCGATCGGCGGCCTCGACGGCCTCGACGGCTTCGACCACCGCCCGTCCGTGTCGTTCCCAGGCCTCCACGGCCCGGCGAGCGCGCCGTGCGCTGTCGCGTGCCTCCGCCCACCGCGCGCCGTAGCAGTGGCGCTCGAACGCCCACTCCGCGCGGATGCCGACGCGGACCGCGTCGTAGAGCTCCCGCCCGGTGCGGGCGAGGTCGACCGCCGCCCGCAGCGCCGGAAGCGACTCCGGTTCTGTTCCACCCGCCGCGGCGGCGTCCTCGAGCGCCGCCTCGGCCGCGGCGACCCGCTCGCGGACGAGTTCGTGGTCCGACTCGCGGAACCGGACCTCCGAGACCCGGATGTGCTCCGGGCCGGCGGGCCGCATCGCCCGGAGTTCGTCGAACGCGGCCGCGAGGTGGTCGCGCGCGGCCGCTCCGGCGTCGGTCGGGCTCCCGGTCCCGGTGTCCCCGGCGACCGGCGTCGGGGTCGAGGATGGGGTCGGCGTTCCGGGGTCGCTCTCGCCCTCCGGCGTTCGGTCGTCTGGCGGGACCGTCGCGTCGGTCCCGTCGCCCCGGCGGGCGCTGCACCCGCCGAACGCTGCGGCGGCCGCACCGATGACGAACTCCCTGCGTCTCATGGGCCAGCTACGATCCGTCCGCCGTGTGGACTGTGCCGGGACCGGTCCCCGAACTCCGGATCCGATCCCGTCTCCCCGTTCCCGGTACTGCCCGTGTTCCCGCCGCTCGTATCGATCCCTCCCGTGTCGTCGGTGCTGTGCGTGTCATGATTTCGACCCGTATCGTCGGGTTCGTCCGTACTGTCCGCGCGATCGGCGCGGCCCGCGTCGGTCGCGTCACCTGCGTCGTCGGCGTCGTCCCTCGATCCGTCCGCAGAGCCCCGTTCCCGTCCTCGCTCGTCCGGGTCGCGGCCGTCGCCATCACCGGTCCTCGTGCGGTGAGCCACGTCCGCGACCCTGTCCCGCCGGTTCTCGGCGTCGATCGACGTTCCGGCGAACCGGCCCCTGATCGCGTCGGCGCTCGCCCGCTCGGACGTCTCGAGGACGCCCGAGCCGTCGTCGACCCGCTCGGGCGTCCCGCCGTTGCGGGTCGACCGCTTGAACGCCGTCGTCGCGTCGGCGTCGGGGTCCACGTCGGCCGTGTCGCCGGTCGTCCGGTGCCGCTGGTCCCAGTCGGCGGCGTCCACCTCGCCGTCGCCGGTGAGGTCGTCCTCGACGGTCTCGCCTTTCAGTTCGAACGACTCGTCGTTCCCCACGCGGGTCCGCTGGCTCACGATCACCCGCTTGACGAGGTCGTCGCTGTAGCCGTACGTGTCGGCCTCGTCCTGTGGCGACTCCGCGGCGACCCCGTAGTCCGTGCTCGTGTCGTCCGCGTCGAGGCTGTCGAGCTGCTCCTGGGTCGTGCGCCGCCATTGGAGGTCGATCTTCTCGTTCTCCCTGTAGTCCTCGATCTCGGTGGGGCCGTTCGTGAGCGAGACGGTCTCCCCGTTCTCCGGGATACACCGGTCGGAGTACGGGTGACGCCCGTCCCGCTGTCGCTCGTCGGTGAAGTAGCAGGTCACGTCCGTCGTGTCGTTGCCAACCAGCGTCCGGTTCGCCGTCCGTCCCGAGATCGTGATGGCGTCGGTGACCGACGCGCCGTCGTCGTCGGTGACCGTCACCCGGACCGTCCGGCTGGACCCGTCCGTCGGCACCCGGACCCGGCGCCCCGGCGACCACTCGGTCGTGCGGATGCGACCGTCGGGGTCGTCGGCGTCGACCGAGAGCGTCAGGCGCTCGCCGGCCGAGATCCGCCCCGGGTCGACGATCTCCACGTCCGGACGGTCGTTTTCCTCGACGGAGACGAACACCTCCATCCGGTCCGTGGCCGTCCGCCCCTTCGCGTCCTCGACGGTCACGCGGGCGGTGTACTCCCCGGGGGACCGGAACGCGAGGGTGTGCCGTCGGCCCGTGTCGCCCTCCTCCCACGCGTAGGTCCTGCCCTCGGACAGCCCGCCGGCGCTGGCGGTGTAGGTGTAGCTGTGCCCCGCCTTCACGACCCTCGGCCCCTCGATACGGGCCCAGGGTCCGGGTCCGGAGCGGGAGGTGCTCGAACAGCCGCCGGCGATCGCTCCACGAGCGGCCGAACACGCCGCGGCGTCGACGTCCGACCCGGTCACACCCGCGCGGCCCTCGCCACGGCCCGGACCCCCGCCCCCCGCCGACCGCTGGTCCCCGGGCGAGTCGGTCGCGTCCCCGTCGGTGTCCGCCTCTCCCACCCGGACGTACATCGTGTCGGTCCCGGCCTTCCCGTCGTCGTCGGTGACAGTCAGGGTGACCCGGTAGCGGCCGACGGCGGTCGCCGGGAACGACGTCCGGGCGCCGTGCGGCTCGGACGGGGCGACGGTCAGTCCGCCCGGCGTCCGGACCTCCCACTCGTACTCGACCACCTGCCCGTCGGGGTCGAACGACCCGGTCGCGTCGAGCCTGACAGTCTCGCCCCGGAGTACCTGCTGGTCGAGACCCGCCTCGGCCAGCGGCGCGTCACCGTCAGCCGGGACCACCGCGCCGGCACCAGCCGCCGGGATGGCGAGAAGGAGCGCCGTCAGCACGGAAACGGCGGCCACGGCAGTACTGACATCCACCCGTCGAAGCCCCACGGAGCGTCCCACCACTCGGGTCGGCCTGTCCCCCCTTTCGTTGATAAACCCACGGACGATAACGAGACTGACAGATATGTTGCAATATGTCGAATATTGATACAAGCACGACGATATCGAATATATGTATCTCGAGCGTCTCTCGGCGGTCCTCCCGTCGGATTCCCGGGGCCATCGATGAACCGCGCGCCGAGCGGAACGGACTATGACAGGATTTCACGGGGACGTCTCGCCGTGATCGGACTCGCGTAGTCAGTCGAGGACTGCCGACGGTCCGGCCGGCTACGACGACCCCCGTTCGAGTTCGGCCTCCACCGGCCGATCGAGCTCCTCCAGCGCCCACCGGACGAGGCGTGCCTCGACCAGATCCCGCCGGGAGTGGAGCGATTCGGCGTCCTCGTACTCCTCGATCACCGTCGAGGCGGCTTCGTACATCTCGCGGTCGAGCGATCGCTGGTCGGGCTCCTCACGTGTGTCGTTCAGCAGCGCCTCGAAGTCCTCCCGGAGGACGAACGACGTCCGGGCGACGTTGCACCGCCCGAGCACGCTCATCCCCTTCTCGAGGACGAGGTCCTCGACCAGTTCCCAGTCCGAGGCGCAGAAGTGGATCGACACCTCGCCCTCGATGTCGCGCCAGGCGATGGGGTCGGCGTGTTTCATCAGCTGGACGGCCCGAGGCGGGAGGTCGACGCGGGCAGCCGTGTCCGGGTCGCCGCAGAGACAACAGGGCTGCTCGGTCTGCCCGGTGTACATCGACTTCCAGTAGAGCTCCGGGGGGTATGACTCCTGCGTCCCCGGCACTCCGTTCGTCGGGGAACTGCGAACCGACGCCGGGACCCGTCGGTTCCGACGGCAGTGGACGCTCGGAGCAGTTCGTGATTTCGAGGGACCTCACACATGAGTCGTCGGATGCGAAATACGGACTCCATGAAAATCCCGCACCTAAGCCCCTAGGGCGTGAATCAAGAGCTAGGGGTTGACTGAGACCGAGATACGCGCAGTGCATCAAGCACGGGATACAGACTGGTCCGATCGTGACAAGAAGAGGAAAACTGTGCCACAGAGCACGCATAGGAGGCTTTCCGATTCGCGTCACAACCCCAAGGAGGCGTTCAATGTACCTCGGAATCGACACCCATACACGGTACTCGCAGGTTGCCGTCGTCGACGGCGACGGCAACCTGCAAGACGAGATCCGTCTGCCAAACGACCGCCTCGATGACCTCGCCGAGCAGTACGCCGGCGGTGAGGCTGCGATCGAAGCATCCGGCCACTACCGGCCGGTGTACGAGATGCTCGACGAGCATCTCGACGTTACGCTCGTCAACCCATCAAAGAACCGGCTCATCGCCGAAGCGTCGGTCAAAACCGATCGCATCGACGCGAAACGCCTTGCCCACATGCTCCGGGCGGACATGCTCGCCGAGAGTTACGTCCCCTCGGTCGAGATCCGCACCTTGTGGGATCTCGTCCGAACCAGAAAGTCACTTGTCGAGGAGCGGACAGCCGAGAAAAACCGCGTCAGAGCTGTCCTCAAGCGCACCGACAACGCTTACGACAGCGAGCTGTTCGGCCCGACTGGCCGAGAGTTCCTCGCGGAACTCTCTCTGAGTGACGCGGATCGAACAATCGTCGAAGCTCACCTTTCGGTGATCGACGAGTACGACGAGCAGATCGAACGGTTGGAGGAGAAGATCGAGCAGAAGGTTCTGGAATCGCCAGCAGCCCAGCGGCTGCTGTCGATTCCTGGTGTTGGACAATCCACCGCTGCGTTGGTCGTCGCGGAGATCGGTGAGATCAGCCGATTCGACCGCCACGAAGAATTGGTGAGCTACGCTGGTCTCGATCCAATGGTTCACCAATCAGGTGACACAGAAGTCCACGGGAGCATCAGCAAAGAGGGCTCAGCGCCCCTGCGCTGGGCCCTCGTTCAGTGTGCACTCGTTGCTGTCCGCTACGACGACTACCTCGGGAACGTCTACACACGGCTGAAACGACGGAAGAACCATCACATAGCCATCGTTGCAACGGCGCGGAAGTTGCTGGTCTCGATCTTCTACATGCTGAAGCGACAGGAACCATACGACCCGCCGGAGGTGAGTGCCTGAGCGACTCGGCCAGTCGCTCAGGCACGGCTTGCTCTCGTCCGCACAGCCACCGCTACCCCACTCACAAATCCCCCGCCTGCCGGCCGTTCAGTCGTCACTGTACCACCGCTGTCTGGTGATTCGCTACCACTGTCGGGTGAGCCGTACAGCTCACCCGAACAATTATTCCCCGAGAAGCGTGATTTGTCGGTGCGGGATTTTCATAGGAGCGCGCGTATCTATCGGTCGAGTGCTCTGTGTGACGGTTCGGGACACACGAGGCACTCGATCATTCTTCCGACAGCGTGGCTGAATCGAGCGGCTCAGTCTCGATCCGATACTCCTCATAGACCGACTCAGCCCACTCACGCACGGTCGGGTCTTCGCTCTCGAGGAGCCCGCTTTGCTCGCCTTCGTCCGAGCAGAGCCACAGATGCACCACGTCGTCGAGGATGATCAGCCTGTACGGAATATACTGCTCGTATCGCCGGATCTCCGCGTTGGCGGCGATTCGGCGCCACGGTCCGGCCATGTCGGAGTCCTTGATGACGTCAAGATACGCACTGTCGAGGATCATTTCGGCCGCGAGCTCGCCGGCCGTGACGTCCTCGTGGATGGCCCGAACGTATGGCGGCGGAACCGTTCGAGCGACGGACCGCACGGTATCGGATTCGTGCATCCGCTCGATACCGTACTGGAAGGCCTCCGTCGGGTCAAACTCGGTGGGCGTCACGAGCCGCGCGTCGTTGAAGTGGCGGACGTCGAGTGCCATCTCCTCGACGGGAAGATACCTGAGCCCATCGCCGAGGGTTTGAATCCCGCCCAGGGTTTCGAGGAGGGAAGCGAACTGATCGAGTACGAGCCCCCCAGCGGTGGTCGTCTCGTAGGTCTGCCCGTTCCGTTCGATCCAACCGTGCGCTTCGAGTTCGCCGAGCGCCCGGCCCAGCGTCGATCGCGAAATCCCCGTCTCGGTCTTCAGTTCTCGCCGGTCACGTGCCCGCTTCTCTAACGCCCTGAGGATAGCCAGTCGACTCTCGGACCGCGCGAGAAACGCGATGTCATCCAGAGGCGGGCCCATACGCTATATGCTATCAACCAGCACAATAAATCGTCGCTCCGTGGGCGGCTCCCACACCGTGGGAGGATCCTATCGAGTAGTCTTACGTTCCAGTCGTCAAATGACCAACGTAGTGTGTGCAATGACACCGACCCCCTCGGACTGGAACGAGTGCCCCGTCCAGACAGTCATCGAGGCGTTTGCTTCGCAGGCCTCGACGGGGGTCACCGACTACGGCGTTAATAAATGACCGGGAAACGCCGTCGGGGTTCCGCTCTCTTCTCGGTCGGGTTCTCGCTCCTGATGGTTCTATCGGTCGGAGCGCCGTCAACAGCTGTCTCCGCCGGGACGCCCGCGCTGACGGCCGACGAGCCGCTGGCGACCGGTGCCGCTGCTGCCGATGGTCGCTATCCTTCCCATCTGGATGCGGCACGCTCCACGACGGCAGAAACCGCCGGATCAGCTACAGAAACCCACGCGGCGAACGAAACCATCGCTACCTGTACCGTCATCGACTCCAATGGAACGTACCAGTTGACACAAAACATCACGGGTCCCGCCGACGAGCGGTGTATACGCATCGACGCGAGCGACGTCGTCCTCGACGGCAACGGCCACACTATCAGAGGCAACGGGAGCCGCAGTGGTGCGGGGCATCCGATCTACGTGGAGGGTTCCAATGACCGCCTCTCTAACGTAACGATCAGAGACGTTCGAGTCGTTCACTGGCCGAAGAATGTTCACTTTGATCGCGTCGACAACGCGACTGTCGAAAGCGTCGTGATCAGGAACTTTTCGGATTCGTATGGCCTCTGGTTCATACAAAGCTCCAACGTGTCCGTGGTCGATACACGGCTTACCAACAACCAGGATGGAATCGGGGTTATAGCGACTCCTCGCTCTCGAATCCGTCGAACGACCGTAAAAAACAGCGGTACGGGCATCAGGATCGCAACAAGAGGACCACTCAGAAGCAGCGATAACGCGACGATCAGGAATAGCACGGTCACCGATGGCTCCTTCGGGATCAGATCATATAAATCCGAGAATGTATCTATCGTCAACAACACTATCAGAGCGAACGGACGTATCGGGTTGAGATTTAAAAACGGAGCAAACAGTCGGATAGTTGACAATACATTCACGAACAACGACAGATGGGGAATCTTGGTTCGGTGGAGTAATAACATTACAGTCGTCGACAACACGCTTCGGCAGAACGGATATGGAGGGATGATTTTAGATGGCTCTAATCATAAGTATATCTATAATAACACGGTTCGGCAGAACGACGGAGACGGAATTTCCCTCTCCCGGGGCGACCACAATATCGTTCGAAACAACACCGTCGTCGCAAACAACGAGCATGGCGTTAGCCTCCATGAAGTGTCCAACACCACGGTCGAGAACAACGTTCTGAGGAACAATAGCCAGATAGGGGTCTACGTGAGAAACAACGTCCTCGAGTTTCGGGTGGCCGGTAATAGGATCCGCGACAACAGGCGGGGTGTCTCGATCAGGGGAGGGCCCACGTCCGGAACTATCGAACGGAACAGGATCGTAAACAACACGGATGTCGGGATTCACGTCCAGTTCAATACGCCGGCAGACCTCATCACGATCCGTCGCAACGTCATTGCCAGACACGACGAATACGGTATCAAGAACGAAAACGACGATATCGTCGTCGATGCCGAGAACAACTGGTGGGGTGAGGAGAATGGTCCCTCTAGCCCCGCGAGCGCCACGAAAAACCTGACCGATCCGGTCACGGGCGCAGTCGCCAACGGCACTGGTGACGCCGTCTCCGAAAACGGGTCGAACGCGAACGTCTCGAACGTTCACTTCGATCCGTGGCTGGGGACAGCGCCGAGGGTAGGGGGCGAGGAACTCCGGATCACGACGGTCCAGTTGCCCCCCTCGAAGTTGGGCGATCCCGTCGGCCACCGGATCGAAACGCGGGGTGGATCCCCACCCGTAGCGTCGTTCGAAGTCGTGACCGGCGCTCTGCCACCGGGGATGGAACTCCACGACAACGGCACGTTGAACGGCACGCCGACGGCGACCGGCAACTTCACGTTCACGGTCCGGGTGACAGACGGCGAGGGTGCGACGGCGAACAGGACGTTCATGAAGCAGGTGTCCGCCACTATCCCGTCGCCCGTATTCGAAGTCGAGAAGGGAAGTAGCGGTGTCACCCCCGGCGGAACCCAGCTCTACCTCATCCAGGTCGAAAACACCGGCTCAACCGTCGCCCGGAACGTCTCCACGACGGAGTACCTCGAACCCTGGTTCACCTTCGAGGACGCCTCCGGATCCTACAACCACACGACGGAAGTCCTGATCGAGGGGAGTCGGTTCGGTGTCGATGGGAACTACTCCCGCGGCCTCGTCACCTGGAACACCTCCCGGCTCGATCCCGGTGAAACCGTCCTGCTTACCTATCAAGTACGGTTGACCGAGGGGTTCCCCGTCGGAGGCACCGTGCGAGGGGAGGCCTGTTCGTGCGACGGAGGGTGTCAAGAGTTCAAAAGATGCCGGAAACGTGTCACTGCCGGGTGCAAGATACCGTCAAGCCTGGCCACAGGCGCTGGCTTGATAAAAGGAGGCGGTGACGCCATAGCCGCTCTCTTGGGCGCGTCGGCGCCAATTCCCGGTCCGGTGGGGGCAGTCTGCGATATGTTGGGGACCGGGGCGATCTGCTCCCGCACGGCCCGTGCTTCCGATGCGTTCAATCTCGGTCCCGGCGGTTCTCCAGGGGGTTCCTGCGCCGAGGACAACACGACTGTAGAGGGTGCGTCGGATCCGAACGAAAAAGTGGCCGCCACGGACCGCTTCGTCCAACCGGACCAGACGCTGCCGTACACGGTTCGCTTCGAGAACGTGGGCAACGGTTCGGCCCGGAACGTGACTGTGACTGATAAGCTCCCTCCGAACCTGAACACCTCCACCGTCCGGGTCGTCGCGGCGAACGGGTCGTCCCTGTCGCTCGACCCCGGCGAAACCGTGACCCTGTTGCGCCGGAATCAGACCGTCACCCGGAACGCGACCGTCGGCAACGAGACGGTCACGCGGAACGTGACCGTGACGGAGCACCACACCGCGACGCTACGGGACCGGACCGTGCGGTGGCACCTCGAGAACATCTATCTGCCCCCGAACGGGACCGGGGAGTTACTCCTGTCCGTGGATCCCGAACGGGGACTTCCCGACGGCGCTCGCATCGAAAACAACGCCACCATCCGGTTCGACGAGGTGAGTCGCCTCACCACGGACGACACAGTGACCGTCATCGACAGCGTGTCACCGACCTGCCGCGTGCAGTCGTTGCCCGCTCGCAGCCCCCGAGACGTCACGCTGACGTGGACGGGGACCGATCCGGTCGGCCGGATCGATGAGGTGACGATCTTCCACTCCACCGATGGCGAGACCTGGGACGTCGCTCGCAGCGGCATCGGACAACACGAGGTTACCGTCTCCACACTGACCAGCAATCTTGGCCGGACCCACCGGTTCATGTGTATTGCGGAGGACAGCGCGGGCAACACCGAAACGCAAACGCCGGGCGCCGAGGCCACGACGACCACTGCGGTCGTTGACGTCACCGGAACCGTTCTCGAGGCAGACGGCAGTCCGGCCGCCAACGATACGATCACGATCGTCGACTCCTCCCGGGCACGGTACACTACCGCCGTCTTTACGGCGGAGGACGCCACCGAAGGGAGGATCGACCACGCGAGGACCGATCGAAGCGGACGGTACTCGTTCACGACCGATGTGAACACGTCGAAGGATCTGGCGTATTACCAGGCACATCCGGCGTATTTCCGGGGTGTCAACGGGACGTCACCGACCGCGTCGACCACCTTCCCCCGAGATGGATCGCCCGACCTCTGCGCTCTCAGTCGAGCCACGCCGTCGGACGACGGAGACTTCGGAACTCGGTCACTCCCCTCGGCGCACGTTGTCAACGTGACGGTCGTCGACGACGACGGGAACACGGTGGAAAACGCCACGATCCAGTTCGAACACATCGGACCGGACGAGCAACGGGCCACGGTTACATTCCCGAACGCGACGAACGCGAACGGCGTATTCGTTCCCGAAGGGGCCGACAGACCGGGGCTCGAACTGGTCGGGAGCGTGAACGTCTCGGTTCTGCCACCGGCGGACGACCGCGAGTACGCCGACCTGGTCACCACACGATCGCTGACTGTGGATTCGGACCGGGACGTGACGATCGAGGTAGAACTGAGGGATACGCCATCGGAGGACAACGGGTCGTTAGTGGTCGATGCCGGTCTCGATACCACCATCGACGAAGGCGCGACCCTCAATCGGACCGGATCGATCACCGGCCGCGACTCGATGGACTGGAGCGGGACGGTCACTTACGGTGACGGGACGGGGCCGGTCCCGCTTTCCATTGATGAGAGGGTCTTCGATCTTAATCACACCTACGTCGAGGACGGTGATTACAGCGTGACGGTCACCGTCAGCGACGGCATCGCCGACGGGACGGACATCGCGAACGTCACCGTGACCAACGTCGCCCCGAACGTCTCCGTGTCGATCGAGGATCCGGTCGATGAGGGGTCGTCCCAGACGCTGAACGCGACCATCGACGATCCCGGTATCATGGATGCCCACGATCTGACGATCAGGTGGGGCGATGGAAACACGACTACGGAAACGGTCGATCGGCGCGCCGAGACGAGTACCGTGACCGTCCGGCATACCTATTTCGACGACGGTAGCTACAACGTGTCGGTAATCGCGACGGACGACGACGGCGGACGGGATTTCGTGACCACTACCGCGCTTGTCGACGAGAGGAACGAGGGAAGCGGCGGCAGCGGGGGCGATTGGGGCGGTGGCGGTCAGCCCGGCGGGGGTGCCCAGGGCGAGGTGGAGATCACGAACCTCTCGCTGCTCAACACGACCGCGACGACCGGCGCGTCCATCGTCACCCGGGTCGACCTGGCGAACTTCGACCCCGCGGCCGGCCGGACCACCCTGACACTCTCGGCGAACGGGAGCGTCGTAACCGAACGAACGCTCTCGGTGGGGGCCTCGACCGAGCGGACGGTCGATCTCGTGCATCGGTTCGGACAGCCCGGGACGTACGTCCTCCGAGTCGGCGGCTCCCGGGTCGGCACAGTGACGGTCACGGCGGCGGACACCCCGACGCCGACGCCGAGACCGACGGCAGCGCCGACTGAGACGCCGACCGCGACACCACCGGACACGCCCACCCCGACCGACGCCGATACGCCGACCGGAACGACGGCCCCATCGACTCCCTCGACGACTACCGGTGATGGCGCCGGTTTCGGAATCGTCAGTGTCGTGGTTGCCTTCGGACTGTTCATCCAATACAGACGGGACTGACGGATGTCGAGTGTCGCCCCCCGCCGGACTGTCATGGACGCTGGAAGCCAGAGTCCCGACAAGCGTCGTTCGAAACGACCCTGTCCGAGCGTACGCGAACCCACGACGATAGGGGCTGACTCGTGTCGCGAGTCACCACAGCGTTTTATTATCATTCGTTCGTCATTCTGGTGGTTCGGATGAACCGAACTACGGGGTCCGAGAGCATGAATCGACGCTCGTTCGTACGAACTATGACGGCCCTCCTGCCGGTTGGAATAGCCGGGTGTGCTGGTGGGCGTGCCGATGACCGTGGCGACGGGACGGTCGACACGACCACGACACATACCGCAGTAGGACCATCCAGCCAGTCCACGGCGGATACACGGACCGAGACCTCATCTCTGGAGCCGACGGGCCCCCCGACGACTGCTCCCCGTCACACGTCTACTCCCGCCTCCACGCCGGTGGACAGCGGCATACAGGTGGGGATGCATGCCGCCGAGGCGACCGTTACATCACTCGATGATCGCCAGGTCACCCTTGCGGAGTACCGTGGACAGAAGGTCATGCTGTGGCTGTTCGCGACCTGGTGTCCCTCCTGTCAGCGGAGCGCGAAGGAACTCCAACGAGACGACGAGCGATTACAATCCCTGACGGTTCTGGCGGGAAAGATGCACAAGAACGCCGGATACTCTGGTCCGTCGGTGCGGGAGTTCGCGGAAGAATACGCCTCTGAACCCGTAGAATCGGATCGGTGGGTCTGGGGGAAGGCCAGCCGGGAGACGACACGGACGTTCTCCCCCCGCGGGGTGATCGACATGTATTATCTCATCGACGAGGACGGGATCATTCGGACAGTGGATACAGTCCCCGCGACGACCACTCACAAGATCGTGAGCTTCGCAAACGAATGAGCCTCGTTCGTACCGTCGGTAGGCCAGTGAACGCAGCGATGAGGACCGTATTTACCATCCGCCGATATCGGTTCGGTGCGGTAGCGATGTTCCTCGTTTCGGTGCTGGTCTACGCGGTCACGCTACCCGCAGCCTACACGGGCGGGCAGGTCGGCGTGGCCTCGCTACGGTTTCTCACTCCGGCACTCGCAGGATTTGCAGTGGTTCTGGCCGGACTCGTGTCGGTAATTGGCACCCTCACCGTATACGCGATACGCGTCAGTGCTACGGCGAGTACGAAGAGCGCTGCAGGGGGCGTGGTGGGAAGTCTCCTGCCGCCGCTGGTATGCTGTTCACCGGTCCTTCCCACCTTGGCAGCGGGAATGGCGGCAGTCACTGGCCTTTCACCGGTGTTCGCTGGCGCTATCCAAGGGCTGATCGCTAGTTACGAACTCCATATTCTGACGGGGGCGACGCTCGGTCTGATGTATTCGGTTCACGCGACAGCGAGAAGCATAACCACAGAGGGGTGTGACATGTAATTTCAGAAGGCGGCGTCGAGGAGGTCCCCGAGCAAGCGTGTGCAGAATGCCTGCTCCGTATCTCGCACACTGGTTCCAACACATCCCAGATCTGCTACACCGGGACATCCGGGCACGTTCCCCGGTCCCCGTGAGAGAGCACGACACCGTCCCGAACCGTTTATCTCCGGGAGACGGGAACGGGTGGTATGGACACCGCCGAGCGGACGCGTCTCGTCTCGCGGTTCACGCAGGAGGTCGTGACCGAAGAGGAGCTGTCGGCGCTCTTCGAGGAACGGGAGACGCCGACGGCCTACATCGGCTACGCCCCCACCGGCGAGATGCACATCGGCCACTTCACCACGATGCGGAAGCTCGCGGACTTCCTCGAGGCGGGCCTGGACGTCACGGTGCTCGTCGCGGACCTCCACGCCCACCTCGACGACGAGAAGTCCCCGTTCGACCTACTCGACGCCCGCACCGAGTACTACACGACGGCCATCGAGGCGATGATCGACGCGGCTGGCGGGGATCCCGAGGGTGTGACGTTCGTCCGTGGCCAGGACGTCGAGCTCACCCCGGAGTACACGCTCGGACTCCTGCGGATGGCCGCAGAGACCACTCTCAATCGCGTCCAGCGGGCCGGCAGTGAGGTGGTCCGTCAGGCTGGGGACCCCAAGCTCGGCGGGCTGATCTACCCCCTGATGCAGAGCCTCGACGTGAAGGCGCTCGACGCGGACATCGCCTATGGCGGCATCGACCAGCGGGGCATCTACATGCTCTCCCGGGAGATCCTCCCCGAACACGGCCACGACAAGCCCGTCTGCGTGTTCGCGCCGCTCCTCTCCGGGCTCACCGGCGGGAAGATGTCGGCCTCCGAAGAGGGCTCGAAGATCGCGCTCACCGACGGCGACGCGGCCATCGACGAGAAGATCCAGGGCGCGTACTGTCCCGCCGGCGAGGTCGAGGGCAACGGCGTCCTCGAGTACCTCCGCTACCTCGTCTTCCCCGTCCTCGGCGAGCGCGGCGAGTCGCTGATCGTCGAGCGCCCCGAGGAGTACGGAGGAGACCTCACCTATACGGACTACGAGGACCTCGAGGCGGACTTCGTCTCCGGGGAGCTCCACCCGGCCGACCTCAAGCCCGCCGCCGCCGAGGCCATCTCCGAGGTGGTCGACCCCGTCCGGGGGCGGCTGCTCGCCGAGCCCGAACTGCTGGCCGAGGCCTACCCGGAGAGGTACGACTGATCCCCGTTCGGGCTACGGCTTCAGCGGACAGCACGCCCGCTTCACTCGCTCTTTCGCCTTCTGCTCGGCCTTGCCCCGTGCGTAGCCGGCGAGGTAGCCCGACGCCCCGCCGACGCCCGCCCCGACACCGGCGCCCGCCGGACCGAGCGGGCTCCCGAGTATCGCGCCGACGGTCGCGCCCTTCGATGCCTCCTTCGCCGCGCGGCGTTCGGCGTGTCCCATCTCGTATCGGCGGAGGGCTCGTGGGTACAAATCGGTTCGCCCCCCGGAGAGAACTGCTCCGTCGCCCGGGACGGGGTCGTCGCTTCCCATCGTCACTTCACGGGTTCGGGCTCGTGCTTCGAGCATCGGGCTCACGAGCCGAACGCGCATCGCCCGTGCGGTGGTCGATCCCTCGTCGTGAACCTCGATCGTGTCGGGGAATCGACGGGGGCCGTCGGGATCGGATCGGATGGCCTACGCCCCGGGGTCCGCCCCGTCGCCGCCGGTGATCCGGGAGTAGGCGGTGAAGCCGGACAGGAGCGCCAGCACACCACCGAACAGCAGGAACCCGATCACTGGAAATAGTCGCGCACGACCGTATCAGAGCCAGTCCTCGGCCCAGCGCTCGATCTCGGCGAACACCGGGCAGAGCGACTCGCCCTTCTCGGTCAGCCGGTAGTAGGTGGCGACGGGGGCGTCCTCCTCGAGCCGGCGGTGGACGAGCCCGGTCTCCTGGAGGTCGTCGAGCACGCGCGAGAGAGTCCGCGAACTGGCCTCCGTCGACCGTTTGAGCTCGTTGAACCGCTTCTCGCCCTCCTGGAGGTCGTGGAGGACGACGAGCCGCCACTTCGAGCCGATCTGGTCCATCGACTCGACGACCGGGCACGCGCTCTCGACCGGGTGGCTCTCCTCGGCTCGATCGGTGGACGACTGGGATGACATCGTGGTCACCACCACCTATATCCGCGAACGAATATATGGGTTCGGATACGTACCAGGTAACGTAATGCAATCACAGACCCATAAGCAAGTTAGTAACGTTCTCTTACTATCGGCCGCGACGGGGGTGACCGCGTGAGCCACTTCGCCCTGCAGTCCGGCGTGTTCGCGTCGGCCGGCTCCGCGGAGCTGTTCCTCCTCGGTAGCGCCGTTGGGATGCACGACTTCTGGACCCTCGGGGACCCACAGGAACAACAGGCAGAGATGACCCAGTTCCTGAAGAACGTCACCCTGGCCGGGGGCGCTATCGGGTCCTGGCGCTCGGCGGAGTCGATTGGCCCTACTCGGTCGGCGTCGGCCTGTTCTAATTCTGTCTGACATGCCTACTCGAACGTCATCCCCCCCACCGTGGCGGCGATGACGTTCGGGGGTTGTATCCGACAGTGTGATACGGCCGAGCGACGCCCGAACCGGGCAGGGGAACACGGAGCGGTATTTAGCTCCCACGTATGGAAAGCAGTAGCTGTATAAGGGATGCCCAGGAATCCCCCATCATGACGCATACGTGTCGGACCTGCAAGCGGACCTTCGGGTCCGAGCTCCAGCTCGAACTCCACAAGGACAAGTGCTCGGACGAGACACTCGTCTGCAGCCAGTGCGGAGAGAAGTTCTCGGAGCGACGGGCCACACGGGACGGCTGGCACTATCGATGCCCGAACGAGGAGTGCGAGGGCTCCGGCATCGGCGAGGACCTCCGCCCCGTAGGCGACTTCACCGTCGCGCCGACGCGGTAACGCTCTCCCCTCCCCGGCTCGCTGTCGGACCTTGACGGCTGCGCACGCGTGCGATCATCCACGACTACGACTTCCTCTCGCGACCGCTTCGATCCGTCCCCGGCTGCCTCGACCCGGTGTCCCGTCGCCGGGACGCCCACGACGTCCCACGTCCACCGCCGGTCGGTACAGGTCCGGACGGTGAACGGAAGCCAGAGACCGACGGGCGTCCGGACCCGGCCCGTAGACCCCTCGCGGACGAACCGGTCGGCACACTCCACCGCGGTCACCGACGACCCCCACTCCGGCCACAGTTCGGTGTCGGTGAACACCGACCAGACCCGGTCCGGGTCGGCGTCGATACGCCGAGTGACATCCAGTCGCCGGCCGTCCGTGGTGCGTGCGAGCCTCACGGCCCAACCGTCCGTCCGCGAACGGCATGAACCCCCGTCCCCGGTACCGGACGGACGCCGTCGCGGGGAGTACGGACACGGACGTGGACCGGGCGGGACGGCGGCTCCACGAGTGAACCGGGGTCAACGTTTAGACGGACCGTCCGCGTTCCACAGACGAGTAGATGATCGAGGTCGAGGGGCTGCGCAAGGAGTACGGCGGCTTCGTTGCCGTCGAGGGGAGCAGCTTCACGGTCGAACCGGGGGAGGTGTTCGGCGTCGTCGGGCCGAACGGCGCCGGGAAGACGACGACGCTGAAGACCCTGGCGGGGCTGGTCGAACCCACCGCCGGCACCGCACGTGTGGCGGGCTACGACGCCGCCGCCGACGAGATGCGCCGGCATCTCGGGTTCCTCCCCGAGGAGTCCCCGCTGTACGAGGAGATGACTCCGCGGAGCTACCTCCGCTTCTTCGCCGACCTCTACGGTGTCGATCGGCAGACCGCCGACGAGCGGATCGAGCGGACGCTCGACCGCCTCGAACTCGACTACCGCGACCGGGCGCTCGGCGACGTCTCGAAGGGGATGAAACGGAAGGTGGCAATCGCCCGATCGCTGGTCAACGACCCGGACGTGCTCGTCTACGACGAGCCCGCTTCCGGGCTCGACCCGCTCACCACCAACTACGTCGTCGACTTCACTCGCGAACTGGCCGACCGGGGCAAGACCGTCGTCTTCTCCGCGCACAACCTCTACCACGTCGAGTCCGTCTGTGACCGCATCGCCATCATGAACGAGGGGCGCATCGTCGCACAGGGGGCCGTCGAGGAGCTCCGGCGGGAACACGGCACCACGGAGTACCACGTCTATGCGGACGTCGAGCTCGAGGAGGCCACGCGGGAGAACGGGCATTTCCGGGTCACCGTCGACTCGATGGACGGGGTGGAGGCGGTCCGGGAGCGGCTCCGGCGCCGCGACGGCAGTGTGGTCGACATCCGTACCGAGGAGTCCTCGCTGGAGGGGGTGTTCCTCGACCTCGCCTCGCGGGACGTCGGGTCCCGCTCGAACGGCGGCAGACGGCACGGTCGAGAGGACGGCCGCGCCCGGGAGGACGGGGCCGGGCGGGGGACGGACGCCTGATGGTGACACGGTTCCGCCCGCGTGTCGTCGCCCGCATCGCCCGCTGGGAGGTGTTCCGCGGGACGGGTACCCTCGACCACCGGACGGTCGGCGTCTACCTCGTCGGTCTGGTCGTACTCCTCGCCGCGCTCCCGATGGCCGCCGGGTCGGGGCTCGCGCTCGACGAGGGCATCTACCGGGTCGGCGCCACCGGGGACTCGCCGTATCGCGACGTCGTCGCGGCCGACCCGACGTTCGTCCTCGAGGGGGACGGGATGGCGGCCGCCGCGGACGGACGGCTGACCGCCGACGAGGGCTACGAGCTCGTGTTCGCCGACGGCGAGGTGCTGCTGGCGACCGAGGACGGCGAGCCGACCGCGAAGGCGCGGGCGGCGCTGTCAGCGCTCCGGCGGTCGGTCGAGTGGTACAACGACCGCCGGATGGCCGAGGAACCGAACGCCACCGCGGCGTTCCCCGTCGAGGTGACGCTCGGGTACGCCGAGCGCGAGAGCGACGATCCGGTGATGAGACCGCGCTCCGACCAAGGAGGGTTCGGGAACGGGGGCGCCGGGGACGGCTCCGGGGCTTTCGACGGCGACGGGTCCGCCGGTGTGGGGACCCGGAACGGGGCCGGCGACCGCTCCACCGGTGGTGCGGGCGGGGGCTCGGCGGCCCCGTTCGGCGTCGACCTGTTCGGCACCGGCACGACCAGCGGGTCGCCCTCGGACATCGCGCCTCCGTTCCCCTTCCAGTCGCTCGTGCTCGCCTTCGCCTTCCTCCTCCCGCTGAACTTCGTCGCCCAGGCCTACTCCTCCTCGGTGCTCCGCGAGCGGATCAACCGCCGGGGGGAGCTGCTGCTGGTCGCCCCCGTCTCTCCCGCCGAGATCGTCGCCGGCAAGACGCTGCCGTACCTGCTCGGTGCGGTGGGGCTCGCGGCGGTCGTCACCGCGCTCGTCGGCGGAGGAGCGCTGTCGGTGCTCGCGGTCGGCTCACTCGCGCTGCTGTTCCTCGCCGCCGCCTTCCTCGGGGGGATGCTCGCCCGGTCGTTCAAGGAGCTCACCTTCGTCGTCGTCACGGTCTCGGTCGGGCTGATGACGTTCGCGTTCGTCCCGGCGGTCTTCACCGACGTCGACCCGCTCGCACTCATCTCGCCACTCACGCTCGTCGTCCGCGATCTCACCGGCACGGCGGTCCAGCCCTCGGAGATCGCATTCGCCGTCCTCCCCTCGACGCTGGCCGCCGCGGTCCTGTTCGGCATCGGGCTGGGGATCTACCGCGAGGAGGACATGTTCACCCAGCGCCCGGTCCACCTGAAGGCCCTCGACGCGCTGGGCGGGCGGATCCGCTCGCCGCGCAGCCTCGTCGGGCTGACCGCGGTACTCATCCCGTTCGTGTTCGTCGTCGAACTGCTCGCCGTCGCGGCCTTGTTCGCCGTCCCCGGGGGGCTCTCGGTACCGCTGGTGCTCGTCGTGGTCGCCGTCGTCGAGGAGTTCGCGAAGTCCCTGCCCGTCCTCGCGGGGTTCCTCGACGGCCGCTACCCGCGGACCCGCCGGACGGCACTGCTGGCCGGTACGGCGTCGGGGTTGGGCTTTTTCGTCGGCGAGAAGCTCACGCTGGTCGTCCAGCTGGTCGGTCTCTCCGAACTCCGCGTTGGCAGCGCGGCCTTCGGGGTCGACGCGGGCGTCGGCGGGCCGTTGCTCGCCGGCGCGCTCCTGCTCGCCCCGCTCGCGCTCCACGTCGTGACCGCGAGCATCTCGGGGCTCGGTGCAGCCCGCGGGACCCGCGCGTGGCTCGCCGGGACCGGGCTGGCCGTGCTCGTCCACGTCGGGTACAACCTCACGGTGGTGAGGGCGCTTGTCTGATGCTCGTGGACGGCTCGTCGTCGGCCGTCGGGAGCTCTCCTCGCTCTCCCGGGAGAAGACCATCGTCCTCGCGCTGGTCATCCAGCTGTTCGTCGCGGGGTTCTCCTCCTTCCTCGTGGTGGGGCTCACCTCGCTCTACAGCCCGGCGTCGGTCTCCGGGGGCGACGTCGAGGTGGCGGTGGTGGGCGACGCGGACGAGGCGTTCCTCGAGGCGGCCGAGGCGGCCGGCGGCATCCGGGTGCGGCCCTACCCCGACGTCGAGGCCGCCGACGGGGCCTTCCAGTCCGGGGCGGTCGACGCGGTCGTCGAGGCCCGGACCCGAGCGGGCCGCATCTCCGTGACGGTGACCGCACCGGCCGAGGGGCTACGGAAGACGCTCGTCGTCGTCCGGGTCCGGTCGGCCCTCGAGACGCTCGAGCGGATCGAGCGGGAGGAGCGGTCGGACTCGCTCGAGTCGAGGGTCGTTCCGCTTCCCCCGACGGTCGACGCCAGCCCGTACCTCGGGTTCACCTACACCGTGCTCGTTCCGATGCTGCTCCTGTTACCCGCGTTCATCGTCGGCTCGGTCGCCGTCGACGCCGTCACCGAGGAGGTCGAACGCGGCACCCTCGAACTGCTCCGGGTGACGCCGCTGTCGCTCGCGGCCATCGTCGAGGGGAAGGCCCTCGCGCTCGCCGCGCTGGGGCCCGCACAGGCGCTTCTGTGGGTCGGGCTGCTCTCGCTCAACGGTATCCCAGTCGCCAACCCCGTCCGCGTGACGCTGCTCGTCGCCGCGCTGTCGGTCGCCGCCGTCGCGCTCGGCGTCGGAACCACGCTCGTCGTCGCCGACAGACAGCGCGCACAGCTGCTCTACTCGTTCGGCGTGCTCGGGCTGCTGACGGCCGCGACATCCCTCCCCGAGGGGCCGGCCTCGACGGCGGCGCTGCTCGCCATCGACAGCCCCGGGCCGTTCACCGATCCCGCGGTCGCCGGCTACGCGCTGGCCGCGGCCGGCCTCGCGCTGCTCGTCCGGTGGGGGGTCGGGCGCGTCGACCCGGAGACGCTGTAGGGGGCTCTCTCTACGAATCTCGAACCTCGTCGGCGACCCGCCGTATCGTCCCGAACTCCGCGTCGCTGTACGCGATGAACCTGACATCCCGGAGGTGTTCGGGCTCGTAGCCGTCGATAACCTCGGCGATGATGCGGGCGCCCCCCTCGAGGTCGAAGCCGGCGACGCCACAGCCGAGCGCGGGCATCACCAGCGATCCACAGCCGCGCTCGTCGGCCGCCTCGAGCGCGTTCCGTGCGGCGTCGCGGATGCTCTCGGCCGTCGCCTTCCCGTCACCGTAGTGTGGCATCGCGGCCGCGTGGATCACGTACTCGGCATCGAGGTCGAACGCGTCCGTGACGGCCACGTCTCCGAGGTCGATCGGCCCTTTCGAGACGGCGTCGTCGTTCAGCTCCTCGCCGCCTCCCCGCCGGAGCGCGCCGGCCACGCCCGACCCCATCCGGAGGGAGGTACCCGCGGCGTTCACGAGGGCGTCGGCTGACTCCGAGGCGATGTCGCCCTGTATCACGCTGAACTCCATACCCGAACTACCCGCCCCACGCACTAAACGGTACACGGCGTGAAACCGCGGGTAGCCATTTATGTGGGGCCGCGGAACCCGGAGACGATGTCGATCCGCAACCCCGAGTCGATCCACCCCGTGGACGCCGCGGCGCTCCGCGAGGCGCTGTCGGAGTGCCTCGACGGGACGCTCCGGAGCCTCGTGGAGTTCGACGACGACGGGTTCAACGTCCTCTACGCGGACGACGTGACGCTCTCGTTCTACGATTCGCCCGAGGGGATGCGCGAGCACTTCGAGCACGTCCACGGGTTCGTCAACCTCGACTATACGGAGATGGACCTGTTCACCGGCGAGCTGTTCCCGACCTCGGAGGAGGTCCGCTACCTCGCCACCGGGCTCGACGTCTTCAGCATGGTCCGGGTCTACGTCGAGGACCGGGCCTACTTCCTCGCCCTCGACCCCGACGAGCCTGTCCTTCCGGCCGTCCGTGCCATCGAGCGGGTCGTCGCGGAGGGGTAGCGAACCCCATCCTCGGTTCCGCTACCGCCGACGGTAGAGGACCGCGACCAGACCGACCAGCGGGAGTCCGAAGACGAGCAGGTACGGCGTCGCGTAGGCGACGGCGACCACGAGCGTCCGCAGGGTCACGACGACGCCGTCGACGGACTCGAGGAACGCGGCGACCAGACCCACCTCGTGGAACGGGGTCCGCTCGACCGCCGGCCGGTCGGGGCGGGGCTCGTGGAGCCGAACGGTGATCGTCGACAGGGCGACGCGCTCCTCGAGCGACCGCTGTTCCGCCTCGAGGCGCTCGATCTCGCCCTGTACCTCCGAGAGCTCGCGGCCGACTTCGAGGACGTCCTCGGTCTCGTTGGCCCGGTCGTAGAGCACACGGAGCCGGTCGCGCCTGGCCTCCAGGTTCGCCAGGCGGGCGTCCAGATCGACCAGCCGGTCGGTGACGTCCTCGGTGTCGGAGGATGCCGACTCGACGGTTCCGACGCCGCGGGCCCCGTCGAACACTGCCGAGAAGTTCTCGCTCGGGACGCGGAGGACGAGTTCCCCCGAGGTCCACGACCGGTTCCCCTCGCCGTGGACGGTCCGCTCGGAGCCGGCGACGAACCCGCCCTGGTCGCGGACGAGTTCCCCCAGCCTCGTCGTCGCGTTCTCGTAGGACTCGACTCTCGCCTCTACGGTTCCGGTCCTGATGATCGCCCGCTCGACCGCCGGACCGGACAGGTCGGCGCTCTCCCCGGCGTCGAAGGCGGCCCTCGAGGCCTGTTCGGCGGCGGCGTCGCCTCCTCCGCCGTCCCCACCGTCTCCTGCGCCGTCCCCGCCGCTGTCACCCGGCTCGCCCGCGGACGACAGGTCGGCACCGTCCCCGGCGTCGCCGCCGTCACCGGCGTCACCACCGCCCCCCGCGCCGCTACAGCCGGCGAGGATCACCAGGACGACGAGGGCGACGGTCGCCAGCCGTGCGTTCTCGGATCGCATGGGTAGGCACGCGTCCGCCCGGGGCATACCCCTTCGGTAGGGACAAAGAGCGGTTTGACATACGGACGGACCGTCAGACCGAAGCCGTTCCGGGACCTACCGAACGGTATGACGCCATCGGTGACCGGAAGGCCCGGCGGGGAGCCCGGGCACGAGGTCGACGTCCGTCCGGTTCGCGGCCTCCTCTCGATGACGTGGCGGGACCTCCTGTTCGCCCACTGGGCGATCCCGGCGGGGACGGTCGAGGCCCACCTCCCCGAGGGGCTCGCGGTCGACACGTTCGAGGACGACGCTTACCTCGGGGTCGTCCCCTTTCGGATGGAGATCGGCCCCGCACGGTTCCCGTTCCGGCTGACGTTCGACGAACTCAACCTCCGGACGTACGTCCGCGGGCCGGACGGGGGACGGGGGGTCTACTTCTTCAACCTCGACGCCGACGACCCGCTCGGGGTCGCCGTGGCGCGGACGCTGTTCCGGCTGCCGTACTACCGCGCGGAGACGGCGGTCCGGCGGATCGACGGCCGCGTCCGCTTCCGGAGCCGTCGGACCCACGAGGGGGTTCCGCCGGCCCGTTTCGACGCCGAGTACGGCCCCGACGGTGCGGCGTTCACCCCCGAACCGGGCTCGCTGGAAGCGTTCCTCGCCGAGAACTACCGGTTCTACACGGTCGACGACGACGGCCGGGTCTACCACGGCGACATCGACCACGAGCCGTGGACGCTCCGGCCCGCCCGCGCGGAGATACGGGAGAACACGCTGTTCGAGGCGAACGGGTTCGACCACCCCGGCGGCGAGCCGACCCTCCACGTCGCCGAACCGATCCGGGTCACGGCCGGGCGGGTCCGCCGGACGTGACCCCGCCGCTCCCGCCCCGCGGGGTTCTAAGTACGAGCGGGGCGGACCCCCGACGATGAGCGACGGCGACGCCGACCCGGACGCCGACACGGGTGCCGACCCCGAACCGGGAACCGACCCCGACGGTCCGTCAGAGGAGTGGTTTGGCGGGGACCACTCCGGGGAAACGTCCCCGGGCGAGGATGCCGTAGACGGACACACGTCCGGTTCGGAGGTGAACCCGGACGGTTCGGAAGGGCTCGCCTCACCGAGTGAGCCGGCGGTCGCCCCCGAGGAGATCGACGTGGAGGAGCTGACCGGGCCGGTCCGCAGGCTCGACCCGAGAGTCCGGTACGTCTGGATGCTCGGGTCGGTGACGGGCGCGCTGGTGCTCGGCGGCATCGCGGGCGTCCTCGGCTTCGTCGTCCTCGACCGGCCCCTGATCGGGCCGGCCGTCTTTCTCGCGCTGCTTTCCTTGGGGGTGGTGCTGGCGGTGCTCCGGTACCGCTCGTGGTCCTACGAGGTGCGCGAGGACTCGCTGTACCTCGAGCGCGGCGTGCTGACCCGCACGCGGACGGTCGTCCCGTACGTCCGTATCCAGCACGTCGACGCCTCGCGGGGGCCGGTCGAGCGGGCGCTCGGGCTCGCGACCGCGGTGGTCTACACCGCCGGCTCGCGGGGGGCCGACGTCTCCATCCCCGGGCTGACGACGGACCGCGCGGACGACCTCCAGGAGCGGCTGAAGCGCCTGGCCATCGTCGCGGAGGGCGAGGACGCCGTCTGATGCCCGCGAGACGGCTCGCACCGCTGTCGGTGCTCTACCGGGCCGCCGAGACCGTCATGCGGCTCGCCTGGTTGCTCGTCATCGCGACCATCGGCACGCGGTCGATGGGCGTCCCGACGGAGGCGGGTGTCGGCCTCGTCGCGGGCGGGCTCGTCCTCGCGCTGCTCTACCAGTTCGTCTACTGGGAGCGCTACGAGTACGAGGTCACCGGGGACACGTTCGACATCCGGTCGGGGGTGTTCTCGAGGCGGACCCGGGAGATACCCCTGGGGCGGGTCCAGAACGTCGACCTGCGGCGCAACGTCGTCCAGCGGGCGCTCGGCATCGCGGAGGTCCGCCTGGAGACCGCCGGCGGCTCGGAGACCGAGGCACAGCTCCGCTTCGTCGGGGAGGCGGAGGCCGAGCGGCTCAGGGACGCAGTCTCCCGACGGAAACGGGGCGTGAGCGAGGACTCGACCGAGGCCGAACCCGAGGCCGACCTGCTGTTCGCCGTCACACCCAAGGAGCTGGTGATCCTCGGGGTGACGAGCGTCGACCTGCGGCTGCTCTCGCTGGCCTCGGTGTTCCTGCCGGTCCTGTTGCCGTCGCTGACCGACCGGTTCGGCGACCCGCTGGTCTCGTTCGCGATGGCGGCGCCACTGGGTGCCTTCGGGCTGGCCATCGCCGCGGCCGTCCTCTCCGGGATCTACTCCATCACCAACTACTACGGGTTCCGGCTCTCCAGGGCGGGCTCGGAACTCCGGTACGAGCGTGGCCTCCTCCAGCAGTTCGCCGGGACCATTCCCCTGGAGAAGGTCCAGACGCTCGGGATCTCGGAGAACGTGCTCGCGCGGCGGCTGGGCTACGCCTCGCTGTCGGTCGAGACGGCGGGCTACGCACCCGGGGACTCCAGCGGCTCGCAGTCGGCGGTCCCCATCGCCGAGCGCGACCGGGTAGTCTCGCTCGCCCGGTCGATCGACTCCTTCGGCGAGCCCGACTGGCAGCGCCCGCCGAAACGTGCGCGTACGCGGTACATCGTCCGGTACGTCGCGCTCGTGCTCGTGCTGACGGGTGTCGCGTACGCCGTCGACCGGTTCACCGGCTTCTCCTACGCCTGGTACTTCGTCCTGCTCGGCGTGCCGCTGGCCCCCGTCGGCGCCCACCTCAAGTGGCGCAACCTCGCGTACGCCGTCTGCGAGGACCACGTCCTCACCCGGGCGGGGTTCTGGACCCGCGAGACGCGGGTGGTCCCCTACTACCGCATCCAGACCGTCGTCCACTCCCGGACGGTGTTCCAGCGCCGCCGGGACATCGCGACGGTCCTGATAGACACCGCGGGCGGCGGCGGGATCAGGGGGAGCGACGCCCGCGCCATCGACATCGATGACGGCGACGCTGCCGAGCTCCGCGAGACGGTCCACGACCGCCTGCAGGACTCGCTGACAGAGGCGCGGGCGGTGCGCCGACGCCGGCGGATCGAGTCGATCACGGCCCCGGAGCCCGGGTCAGGGCCGGACGTCTCGCCGACGGACTGATACGGTCGTGCGGAAGCCGTTACGGGATCGAGTGGACGCCGACCGTGGCTACTCGAAGCACTGGACCTCGACGGTCCGTCCCTCCGGGTCCTCGGCGAAGAACTGGTAGATCTCGTAGGTGTCGCTGTACTCCGGCGGGCCGCGGGCGCGGTCCTCGAGCGCCTCGAACGCCTCGTCGACCGCCGCCCGCGAGGGAACGACGAACGTGATGGTCCCCTGCGTCTCGGTGCCCTCGCGGGCGCAGAACCCGAGGGCGAACCCCGCCCGCTCGATGATAGTGCAGTCGGGCTGTTCGACGACCACCGACGCGTCGAGCCGCCCGGTGTAGAAGTCGATCACCTCGTCCTGTGCCTCGGTACGGAAGAAGACGATCCCGCCCTCGTCGATCTCGGCCATGCGGGGCCCCCTCTCGGGGGACCGAAAACGGTGTCGGTCCCGGGAGGCGGGAACCGGCGAACCGGTCATACGTCGGGACGACGTCTCCGAATGCATGGACCACATCTCGTACGTCGAGACAGTCGGGATGGACGAGCGGGAGCTCGCGGAGCACCTCCACGGCGTGGAGGCGGGCGTCCTCGCGCTCGCCGACGACGGGGACGCCTACGCCGTTCCCGTCTCCTTTCGCTACGACGACGGGCGACTCCTGCTCCGCCTGACCGACGACGGCGACAGCGAGAAGCTCGCGTTCGCCCGGGCGACCGACTCCGCGACGTTCGTCGCCTTCGGGAGTGACGGCAACGACTCCTGGAGCGTGCTCGCGCGGGGTCCGCTCGTCGAACTCGACGACGACGAGACCGCGGCGCTGCTCGAGGCCCCCGACGCGTTCGGTTCCGTCCGCGTCTTCGACGAGGCGGTGACCGAACTCGAGATCAGGGTGTTCGAACTCGAGGCCGAGGCGATCACCGGTCGGCGGACGGCCGGCGTGGACGCCTGGCGGGCCGTCGTGGGGACGGGCCGGTAGACGGCGGCCGTGCGGCCGGCAACAGCGTTATGCGGCCGGTCGCCCTGGGGAGGGCGATGGGTGTCATCGAACGTCTCGGAGAGGCGGTCGTCGAGCCGGTACGGAGATTCGCGAGGGGCGCGCCCTCGCCGGTCGCGCTCTACCGGAGCCGCCGGTCGACGTTCGAGGACCTGCACGTCGTCGCGCCGTCGACAATCGAACCCGGCGAGGAGGTCTCGCTCACGCTCTAGGCCTGGGACCGCTACGAGCGACTCGTTCCCGGCTTCGACGGCGCTGCCAATCCCGGGACGACCGACCCGGACGCCGCCCTCCCCGATCGGGTTCGCTTTCTCCCCCGGAACGACGGCCTGACCCGGGTCGAGGGGGTCCGGTTCGAGACCCCGGGAACCCACTACGTGACCACCGAGCACGACGGCGTCCGCGCGGTCGGTAACCCCGTCGTCGTCCGGGAGGCCCCCGAGTACGGGGTGTTCTGGGGCGACCTCCACCTCCACTCGCAGTTCTCCGACGGCGCCGGGAGCATGGAACGGGGGTTCGCGTTCGGCCGGGACGTGATGGACCTGGACGTCGTCGCGTACACCGACCACGACACGAGGGGATTCTTCATCCCGCCGACGCTCCAGCGGTGGCTGATGACTCACCGCAACGTCTCCCGCATCAAGGAACGGGTCGAGGCCCACCACGACCCGGGGCGGTTCATCACGCTGTTCGGCTACGAGTGGACGAAACAGCCCGACCCGGGCGGGCATATCAACTGCTACTTCGAGACGGTCGAGGGCGCTCCCTTCTTCGGCTCGCGACACCCCGAGAGCGACACGTACGAGACGCTCTGGTCGCGACTCGACGCCTGGCGGGAGGAGACGGGGAACGACGTGGTGACGGTCCCGCACCACCCCGCCGAGGCGATCTACCCGTTCGACTTCTCGGCCACCGACTACGACGACGAGCTCGCTCCGCTGGTCGAGGTCTACTCCCAGTGGGGGTCCAGCGAGTACCCGAGCCGGGAGGGCAACCGCAAGCCGATCGGCGGGATGGACAAGGGCGAGGTCGAGGAACGGGGCCACTTCGGACAGGACGCGCTCGCGCTCGGGAACCGCGTCGGGTTCGTCGCCGGGTCGGACTTCCGCGGGCCCCGACCCGGCCACTCGCTCGTCCACGTCGACCCGCACCTCCCCTCGCTCTCGGAGTGGCTCCGGGACGGTCTCGGCTGGGGGAACGTCTGGCGGATGTGGGACGAGCTGAGCTACCCCGGCGGGCTGACGGCGTTCTACGTGCCCGAACTGACCCGCGAGGCCGTCTTCGGGAGCCCCCGGCACCGGCAGGTCTACGGGACGACGGGCCCGTGACGCGGGTCTCCTACGCCGAGGGGGACCACGGGGGGACCGACGAGGACGCCTACTACGTCCGGGTCGTCCAGGCGAACGGGGGGATGGCGTGGGCCGGATTGATGTGGGTCGGGGTCGGGTGACCTCGACCTGGTCCTCCTGACGGTCGTGCCCTCCGCGAAGCGACTGGCCCGGGCGGTGATCGCGGACCTCGGTGTGGGTTACGAGGTGGAGTCTCGCGTGGTCCCGCCCGGAGAAACGACGAACAGCGAAGAGACTCGCTATCGGAGAACCGATCAGAGCAGCCGGAGGATGCCGAGCCAGTCGAAGTCGAACACGAACAGGTAGATCTGTGCGACGCCGGCGAGCGCGAGCAGCGCGCCCGCGACCCGGGAGACGCGACCGGTGTTCCGCGAGAGCGTCCGGAGCAGTCCGGCACGACCGACCGCCGAGGCGAGCGTCACGGCGATCATCAGCGTCGCCATCCCGGCGGCGTACGAGCCGAGGATCACCGCGGCGCCCAGGGGCCCGCTACCGAGCGCGAACAGCGCGAGGCCGACGAAGATGGGGGCGGTACAGCCGGCGGCGGCGACGCCGTAGACGACGCCGAAGAGGAAGAACCCGCCCGCCGACCGCCGGCGCTCGGGCAACTGGACGTGCAGCGAGGGGTCGAACCGCCCGCTCGCCATCGCCAGCCCGAGGACGATCAGAAGGCCGCCGACCACGAGTTCGAGCGTGGCGATGTCGGCGAGCGCACCGGCGCCGACCGACGCGACGATACCTGCGAGCGCGCCGTAGACGACGAAGAAGCCGAGCGAGGCGAGGGTGCCGACGACGGCCGCCCGCCGGAGCCGGGTCGCGAGCGGCGCGGTATCGCTCCCGTCGCCCTGGCCGAGGTAGTACGCGACGTAGCCGGGGAGCAGCGGAAACGCACAGGGGGCGAAGAACGTCGCGGCCCCGGCGGCGAACGCGAAGCCGATCCGCAGCCCCTCGACGTCGACCATCGTCAGGACTCCTCGGCGCCGGCCGCGCGTAGCGCTTTCGCCACGCCCTCGGCTGCTGCGAGGCCGACATGTCGCCACTGCTCTGCCCCCTCGGTGTCGAACACGAGCAGCGTCGGGATCCGGTTGACGCCGAACCGCTCGTTCGTCCGGAGGTCGGTGTCCCGCGCGACCGCCCAGGTCCCCTCGTACTCCCGCCAGAACCCCTCGACCGGGGCGTCCTCGCCCTCGTTCGTGATCGAGAGCATGTGAACGTCGGGGAACCGCTCGCGGATTTCCCGGAGTTCGGCCATCTGTGGCTTGCAGGGCGCACACCACGTCGCCCACCAGTCGAGCAGCGCCACCCCCTCCTCGGGGAGGACCGGGACGGGCCCACCCGGGGACCCGGCGACGTCGATCGAACCGAGCGTCGACCCCTCCCCGGAGCCGCCGCTCGACCCGACGAGCGCCGTACAGCCGGCCAGGCCGGCGACGCCGAGGCCGAGCCCCGCCCGGAGGAACGACCGGCGCGTCGGGGGGGAACCGGGAGTCGGAGCGTCCATACCCTCAGTTGGGCCGCGTCACCTCAAGTCCCTGCGCCGGGTGTGAGGCCGGAACACACAACCCCGGCGTGGATTTGAGGACGGCGGACCAGGGATCGGTATGAGACGGCGACACTACCTCGGCGTGCTGGGGGCGGGGTGGCTCGGGGGGGTGGCCGGCTGTACCTCCTTCGGCGGTGGTGACGAGGCCGGCGGATCCGGGGACCCGGGCGGGTCGAGCGGCTCCCCGGGGACCCCGACCGGAGCGTCGGGGGACGTGGCGACCGGCACGCCCGACGCGGGTTCGAACACGGTCAACGGTGTCGAGGTGCCGGTGCCGGACTCGGCGCTCCGGCGCGGGGCCGGGAAGGACGCCATCCCGGCCATCGTCGACCCGGCGTTCGGCGAGGACTGGTCCGGCATCGAGATCGAGGTCCGTTCGAGCCTGGGCCGCAGCAGCCGGACCGCCGAACCCCGTCTCGCCGACGCCGACGCGGTGATCGCCGTCGAGCGGGACGGCGAGGCTCGGGCCTACCCGCTCCGGCTGCTCAACTGGCACGAGGTCGTCAACGATTCCCTGGGAGGCCCGCTGCTGGTCACGTACTGCCCGCTCTGTGGGAGCGGCGTGACTGCGGTGCGGACCGTCGACGGCGAGGAGACCACCTTCGGCGTCTCGGGGCTGCTCTTCCGGGACGCGCTCGTGATGTACGACGAGCGGACCGGGAGCCTCTGGTCGCAGATCGCCGCCGCGGCCATCCAGGGCGGGAAGGTCGGCACGACGCTCGAACTCGTCCCCTCGGCGCTCGCCACCTGGGCCGAGTTCCGGGAACAGTACCCCGACGGGACGGTCCTGCGGCCGCCGCCGGAGTCGAGTACCGTCACCGGGCGGAACTCCACGCGGAACTACGATCGGAACCCGTACGCGGGCTACGAATCGAGTTCGGAGATCGGCATCGGCGGGTCGGGGTCGTTCGACGACGACCGGCTCCACCCCAAGACCACAGTCGTCGGCGTCGAGCACGGCGGCGTCGCGCGGGCCTACCCGCTCGAACCCGTCCAGCAGGCCGGCGTCGTCAACGACGAGGTCGGGGGGCTGCCGGTCGTCGTCGCCGCGACCGACTCGGGCACGCTCGTCGCCTACGTCCGGGAGGTCGACGGGGAGACGCTCACGTTCGCGCGGGAGAGTGAGGGGTTCCTCGCGGCCGCCGGGTCGCGCTGGCGCCTCGTGAGCGGCCGGGCTGTCGACGGCCCCCACGAGGGGACTCGGCTCCAGCAGGCCAACACCGTCGCCGGGGAGTTCTACTTCTCCTGGATGAACTTCCACCCGGACACCGAGATCTGGTCGGCGGAGTAGGCGTCATCGCCCCGTGAGCGTCTCGGGCGCTCAGCCGTCGGGCATCGGGCGACCGACTCCGTCCCACACACCATGCACGTCGTGACCCGGTGGGGTTTCCGAGAGAACCGGTCGTTCGTGGAGGACGTCGTGTCCGCACGGATCTCGATCCGGACCGCGTGAGACGTCTCCCGGCCACAGCGCGAACAGGTGTCCGTGCTGTCGGCGCCGGGTGCGAGAAGGTTTAACAGTGCCGCCCGCCCCGGCCGTGGTATGTCCCCGTTCCCACCCGCGTCCTCCGAACTCTGGGGGGTCGCGGTCACCCTCGTCTGTGCCGCCCTCCTCGTGACCGCCGCGACGGTCGCGGGCGGGTTCGTCGCCCTCTCAGCGCCGGTCAGTGGCGAGGCGTGGGACCCGGCCTACGGGGCCAACGACGGCTCCCTGTCCGACGACCTCGCCCGGGCCGCGACCGGCCTCACGGAGGTCGAGAACCCCTACGGGAGGGCCACGGTCCGGTACGACGACCACGGCGTCCCGCACGTCACCGCCGAGAACACGGAGGCGCTCTACTTCGCCGTCGGGTACGTCCACGCCCGCGACCGGCTGTTCCAGATGGACCTCCAGCGCCGGCTGATGGCGGGGAACCTCTCGGCGGCGTTCGGCGAACGGACCGTCGAGTCCGACCGGTTCCACCGGAAGATGGCGTTCGACGACGCCGCCGAGGCGTCCTGGGAGGCGGTCGAGGGGAGCGAGGCCGGGGCGGGGGTGCGGGCGTACACCGACGGCGTCAACCGCTACATCGACGGGGAGCCCCTCCCGCTGGAGTTCCGGCTCAACGACTACCGGCCGACGCGGTGGGAGCCGACCGACACCCTCCTGGTGGGCAAGCTCATCTCCTGGCAGCTTACCGGCGACTTCCGGGACCTCCGCGGGCGGGTCGTCCAGCGCCGCCTGCCCGAGGCTACGTCGCTCTACCCGCGACGGCTGGACCACGACGACAGCATCCTCGGTCGGGCCGACCTCGACGGGTCCGCGGGATCGCCCGGGGTGACCGCCGACGTGCCATCCCCGGACGCCGCGGACACGGAAGCCGCCGTCGGCGACCTCCGGGGGCTCTACGACTCGCTGCGTCCCCACCAGCGGTCCCCGGGGATCGGCTCGAACTCCTGGGTGGTGAGCGGCGAGTACACCGCGAGCGGCGATCCGATCCTGGCGAACGACCCGCACCTCTCGCTGACCGTCCCGCCCGTCTGGTACGAACAGCACCTCGTCGTCACGGGCGAGGCGTCGATGGACGTCCGCGGGGTGGCGCTCCCCGGCCAGCCCGCGGTCGTCATCGGGCAGAACCGGAACGTCGCCTGGGGCTTTACGAACGTCGGCGCCGACCAGACCGACCTCTACAGCTACGACCGGCCGAGCGAGGACACCTACCGCTACCGCGGGGAGGAACGCGAGATCCGGCGGTCAACAGAGACCGTTCCCGTGAGCGGCGGCCAGGACGTCGAGGTCACCGTCGAACGGACGGTCCACGGCCCGCTGATCGAGCGCGAGGGCGGTGAGGTGGCGGTCGCCTGGCTCGGCCTCGCGGGCACCCGCGAGCTACAGGCGGTCCACCGGCTCAACCGCGCCGGGAGCATCGAGGCGGTCGACCGGGCGATGCGGCGGTTCGACTCGCCCACGCAGAACTTCGTCGCGATGGACGCCGACGGCGGGACCTACTTCCGGCTCACCGGACGCTATCCCATCCGGACGGTCGACGGCGAGCGGGTCCGCGGCGACCGGGTGTTCGACGGCTCGGCCGGTCACGGCGAGTGGGCGGGCTGGGAGCCCTACGAGCAGGCCGACTGGAACGGCTCCGGGTTCGTCCCCTACGAGGACGTGCCACACGCGGTCGACCCGGGGTACGTCGCCACCGCGAACCAGCGGACGACCGACGACCCGCCGTTCTACATCGGGTCGAGCACCCGGTACGCCGACCCCTACCGCGGGAAGCGCATCTACGACCGCATCGACCGACGGGTTGGGAGCGGCGAGCCCGTCACCGTCGCGTGGACGCAGGACCTCCAGCGGGACGTCCGCTCGGAGGCCGCCGCGGGGTTCGTCCCCCACGTCCTCAACGCGACGGACGAGATGTCACCCGAGGCGCGGGCCGCCGCCCGCACGATGGACGGGTGGGACTACCGGATGGACCGCGACTCGGAGGCCGCGCTCTACTTCGCGCTGTTCGGGGAACGGATACGCAACGCGACGTTCCACGACGAGTTCCACCCCGCGGGGCTCGATGCGGGCTACTACCCACATCTCTGGACGGTCGGCGAACTCCCGGCCGACAGCCGGTGGTTCGACGACACCCGGACGCCCGAGCGGGAGACCCGTGCCGATATCGTCGCCCGGGCGTTCGAACGGGCGGTCGCCGAGGCCGAGCGCGGGGGGTACGGGACGTACGGCGACTACAACGTCGTCGACCTGGACCACCAGTTCCCGGTGGCCGCGCTGGACTACCCGGAGGCGCCGACCGACGGCTCGCCGTTCACGGTGTTCAATTTCCGCACGGGGACGAGGACACAGGCCGGCAGCTCCTGGCGGATGGTCGCCACGACCGGCGACGATTCGGTGGGTGTGATCCCGGGCGGCCAGTCGGGGGTCTACTACTCCCCCCACTACCGCGACCAGTTCGACGAGTGGCGCGAGGGCGAGTACCGCCCCATCCCGCTCGAGACCACGGGGCGGACGGTCATCGTCTTCGAGAACGAACGAGGAGGTGAGGACGCGTGAGCCTCCTCACGCCCGAGCGGCTGGCCGACCTCAGAGAGGGACCGCTCGCCGACCGGCTGACGTTCGCGGCGTTCGCCGTCGGTGTCGTCCTCGGGTCGCTCCACCCGGCCGGACTCGTCGCGGGCGGCCTCCTCGTCGGGCTGGTCGCGCCGACGCTCCGCCGGGCGCTCCTCTTCGGGCTCTACCTCGGCGGGCTCGTGCTGCTGGTCTTCGGGGTCTCGCTGCTGCTCGCGGGGACGCTCGGCCGCGTCGCCGCGATGGGGGGGCTCACGCTGCTCTCCGTGGTGGTGGGGCTCGCGTTCCCGACGCTGGGTGCGCTCGGGGTCCGGGGGGTGGTCTGACCGGGCTCCGACCCGGATCCGGCCGACCGTAACTTACATCATTAATATGCATAGGTTTATGATCTCGTATGACTTTTGGAATCACCGTACATATGCCAGAACTGAGTGATCCGATAGACCAGCTTTCCCGCATCGACGAGGTCAACTACCCGGAGTTCACCTCGAAACTCATCTCCGACACCTTCGACGCCATCGTCGCGTCGATGATCCGACAGCAGGAGGCGTACGCCGACCTCGTCGAGAAGGTCTCGATGACACTCGGTGACTTCTCCGCCGAGGCCGTGACGGACACTGACGTCGAGACCTACCTGCGGACCTACTTCCCCGGCGACGAGGACAACGGCACGAGCGTCGGCACCCCGTCGGACCCCGGCGAGCTCGACGACGCCGACGCGGCGCGGCTCGCGAGCCTCCTCGGCCCCGAGGCTATCGAGACCGGCGACGAGGCGAACCTGCCCGAGGAGGGCAGCCTCGACGCCGCGGACGTCGAACTGATCTTCCGGCTCGTCCGGCGCATGCTGGCCCGCCCGCGCCTGTCGGCACTGCGCGAGCTCGTCTCGCAGGGCGTCACCCGCATCGTGGTCGAGGACGGCACCATCGAGACGGAGCTGGAGTTCCGGACCTACGCCAACGTCGAGGACGTCACGGCGAGGTCGTCCTACCAGCGGCGCACGCTGAACGGCGGCGGCGGGCTGAACTTCGCCAGCGGGCTGTTCGGCATCAACATCGGCGGCAGCGGGTCGCGGCTCCGCGTGTCGACCGACCGGTCCGGCCGCACCTCCGAGGGCGGTGCCGAGGGCGAGATCAAGGGTCGCGTGGAGATCAACTTCCGCGGCGAGTCCCAGCCGTTCGCGCTCCCCGGAGCGGAGGAGCCAGAGCCCGAGGCCGTGGTCACCCCGTGATCCGGGTGACCCGGTAAGCGAGGAGGGTCCCCGAACGTGACACTCCCCCTCACCACCCTGGTAGCCGACCTCGTCGGCGAGACCGCAGAGGGCGTCCGCGAGGCGAGCATCGCCGCCGCACGGCGCCGGAGGTCGCTCCACGAGGGGCTGACGGTCGGGCCGAGCGAGGCCGACGTCGACGACGCGCTCGCGTCGCTGTTCCCCCCGCTCGCCCGGCCGCCGGTCGACCTGCTCGCGCGAGTCCTCGACCGCGAGGAGCTCGACGAGTACGTCTCGACGTGGCGCCCCGGCCGGACGTCCGTCCGGGCGGGCGAGGTGTACCTCCACCCCGACCTCGCCGACGCCGGGGAGGCGAAACGCCACGTCGCCGAGTTCCCGCCGATCGAGCGCGAGCTGGGCGTCTCGGTCCTGCGGACCGTCGAGCGGGGCGAGGGAGTCGCCCGGCTGACGGAGGAGTCCGTCGCACTGGTGCGGCGGACGCTCCGCGGCCGTATCGAGTCCGAGCGCTGGACGGCGGCCGCGGCGTTCGCGGACGGCGTCCCGACTCCGGTCGTCGAGACGGCGACCGTCGAGGTGAAGGCCGCGTTCGGCGGCGGCGAGGAGCACATCGAGGCGGTCCTCCTCGAGGGACGCGAGGGGGCCGTCGACCCGGGGACCGTCGGGACGGTCACCGCCGACCTCCGGTTCGTCTCCCTCCCGTACGGCGACGACCGCGACGACCGGGACGACGACGACCGGGACGACGGCCGTGGTGACGGAGACAACGGTGGCCCCGACCCGGACGGACGGGACCGGGTCGATCGACCCCGCCCGGGCGAGCCACTCGACTCCGGACGGCCGTTCGATCCGGGCCGACCGTTCCCCGGCAGGCGGACGGTGACCCGCGTCGGCGAGCGGGAGGGCCCGGATCGGGACGGACCGGACGAACCGGCCGGCGGTGGCCGCCGATGAGCCCGGGCGTCACCCTCGACCGGCTGGTCGAGACCGTCCAGCGCGACCTCCAGCGGGGGATCACGGCGGCCGACGAGCGGAGCGCGGAACTCGGCGGCGACCCGTTCGCCGTCACGAGCGTCGAACTGGTCGTCCCGTTCGAGGCGACGGTGCGGGACCCCGACGGCGACACGACGTTCCTGCTCGGCGTCGGCGACGGCGAGGGCAGACTCACGCTCCGCTACCGGCCAGTTCCGGCCGCGGAGCTGGTCCGGGTCGTCGCCGCCGATCCCGAACTCTCGGACCCGCGGGGGCGCCGGCTCTCGGAGCACGTTCGACCCCTCACCGTGGCGGCCGCGGAGCGACTGGCCGAGTCCGGCCTCGTCGACGTCGGGTCGGTCGCCGCGGCCGACCCCGGGGAGCTGAAGCGTCTGCTCCGCGGGACGCCGGCGGACGCCGGACTGGTGGCCCTGACGGCCGCACTCGCGGACCTCGGCGCCAGCCCCGTGACCGCCGAGCTCCTGGCCAGAGCGGGGACGACGCCCGCGATGCTCGTCGAGGCGGGACCCGGCGAGGCGTTCGACCGACTGCGGGCGGCCGTCGAGGGACATCCCGACAGGGTTCCGGCGGACTACGGCGTCGACTACGCCGAACTCGACGCGCTCGTGGCGGCCGCAGACCGGTAGTGCCCCGTGTGGATCCACCGGGCGGGGGCCGAACCCCTCTCCGGGATCTGTATTCCTCGTTCGACGGTCAGTCCGCGCTCGCCGGCAGCTCGTGTTCGATGCGGGTGCCGAGGACGTCGAGGAACTCGGCGAGCCACTCGGCGTGGTCGGGCCACGCCTGTCCGGTGACGAGGTTGCCGTCCCGGGTCACCTCGTCGACCCACGAGCAGCCGGCGGCCTCGACCTCCGCGCGGACGGCGGGGTAGGCGGTCATCTCGCGACCCTCGAGGACGCCCGCGGCGGCGAGTATCTGCGGGCCGTGACAGAGCGCCGCGACCGGCTTGTCCGTCTCGAAGAAGTGACGGACGGTGTCCAGTACGACCTCGTGGGTCCGGAGATACTCGGGTGCCCGTCCCCCGGGGACGACCAGGCCGTCGTAGTCCGCCGGGTCGACCGCCTCGAGGGCGACGTCGACGAGGAAGTCGTGGCCCCGCTCTTCGAGGTAGGTCTGGTCGCCGCGGAAGTCGTGGACGGCCGTCTTCACCACCTCGCCCTCGCCGCGCTCGGGACAGGCCGCGTGGACCTCGTGGCCCACCATCTCGAGGGCCTGGTACGGCACCTTGGCCTCGTAGTCCTCGACGAAGTCACCGACGATCATCAGGAGTGTCGCGCTCATGGTATCACGTGCCGCGTGGCACGGAGGACAGTACTGTTCGTCCGATGTTAATCCTGTCGAGAGGCCGGATCCGAACCGCGACCGCCGGCGCGCGGGTCCGGGACGCCCGATCAGTACGACCGCGGCAGGCCGAGTTCGTTCGTCCCGACGAACGCCTTCACGAGTTCGTCGCTGACGGGCGCGACCCGCGCGAGCCTGACGTCGCGGTAGAGCCGTTCGACGTGGTACTCGTTGGCGAAGCCCATCCCGCCGTGGGTCTGGACGGCCCGGTCGGCGGCGTCGAAGCCCGCCCGGGCGGCCATGAACTTCGCCGCGTTGGCCTCCATCGAGGGGTCCTCGCCCGCATCGTACAGCGAGGCCGCCTTGTAGATCATCAGTTTCGCGGTTTCGAGCTCCATCTTCGACTCGGCGAGCGGGAACTGCACTCCCTGGTTCTTCCCGATGGGTCGCTCGAACGCCTCCCGCTCGTTCGCGTAGTCGACCGCGAGATCGAGCGCGAGTTCGCCCGCGGAGAGGGGGATGGCCGCCCAGATGATCCGCTCGGTGTTGAGCGTCCCGAGGAGGTGGTAGAACCCGCGGCCCTCCTCGCCGAGCAGGGCGTCCTCGGAGACGCGGACGTCGTCGTAGACGACCTCACAGGAGCCGAGACAGCGCATGCTGAGCTTGTCGATCTTGCTCGTCGAGACACCCTCGGAATCGCTCGGGACGACGAACAGCGAGATGCCCTCGTGGCGCTTGCCCTCGCCCATCGGCGACGTCCGGGCGAGCGTCACGATGTAGTCCGAGACGTGCGCGCCGGTCGTCCAGATCTTCGTACCATCGATAACGTACTCGTCGCCCTCCTTGCGGGCGGTCGTTTTGATGCCGGCCGTGTCCAGCCCGGCGTCGGGTTCGGTCAGGCCGAGACAGACCATCGCGCCGTCGGCGATCTCGGGGAGGAGCCGCTCCTGCTGGGACTCGGTGCCGTGTTCCTGGATGGATATCCCCCCGAACACCGGCCCGAGCGTGAGCAGGTTCGGCCCGCTGACGCCGCCGCCGTACCGGCCGAGCGCGAGCGCCACCGCGACGACCTCCTCCATGCCGAGCCCCTCGCCGCCGCGCTCGACCGGGACGGTCAGGCCCATGAACCCCGCCTCCGCCAGGTCGTCCCAGATCTCGTGGGGGAACGCCTCGGTTTCGTCCTTCTCCCGCCAGTACTCCAGCCCGTAGTCCTCGGCGATATCGCGGGCGAGCCGCTGCATCATCTCCTGCTCCTCCGAGAGCCTGAACTCCATTACCGACCCCTTCCGGTGCCGGGAGTTAGTCTCTTTCGTCGGTCGGATTCACGGCCCAGCCGTCCGGAGTTCGATTTCGGGGTCCCGCAGCCCGGCGACCGTGTCGGCGTAGCGCGACTCCCGGCAGGCCGCATACGTGAGCCGTCGGAGGGTCGCCGGCGATGCATCGCCGTTCGCACGCACCACGACGGTCGGTCGCTCCCCGTCGAGCCGGACCTCGATCCCCGGGACGGGCCAGTCGTGGGCGGCGGCCACCTCGCGGGCGCGCTCGGCGAGGTCGCTCGCGACCGCCGCTTCGATCGCGTCGTGGCCGGTTCCGTCCACCGAACCGCCCGGCCCGGTCCCGGCTCCCGTCCGCGGTCCGGACTCGCCGGCGGCGCCACCGACGGTGTCACCTGCCGCGGCCCGCTCGGCGATGACGACGCTCGGCGACTCCAGTCCCTCGGCGAGCGTGTCGAGGAACCGCGCCGCGTCGGCCCCGTCGACGACCCGGTGGTCGAACGTCAGCGAGAGGGTACACCTCCCCTCGCCGACCCGCCCGACGCCGAGTATCGCCACCTGCGGGGGGTCGAGGATGGGGTCGAACGAGTCGACGCCGAGCGGGCCGAGGTTCGACACCGTGAACGTCCCGCCCTGCAGGTCGTCCATCCCGTGGCGCCCCTCGAGGACGGCCCCTGTGAGCCGCCGGCGCTCGCGGGCGATGCCGCCGAGCGTCCGCCGGCCCGCCTCCCGGACCACCGGTGTGAGCAGGCCCGTCCCCGCATCGACGGCTACGGCCACGTTCACCTCCTCGATCAGCCTGAGCGTCTCGCCCTCGTACCAGGCGTTGAACTCGGGGTGGCGCTCGAGCGCCCGGACCGCCGCCCCCACGAGCAGGTCGACGAACCCCACATCGACGCCGTCGACGCCGTCCCCCGCATCGTTCCCTGTCGCGGTCGAGAGCTCCTCGACCGTCTGGAACGCCCGCTCGACGGCCACCTCGCGGTCCAGCGTGACCTGTGGCGCCTCGCGTGCCGACCGAGACATCCGCTCGGCGACCGTCCGACGGACGCCGGAGAGCTCCCGTTCCTCGAGGACGGTGACGCCGAACCGCGACGGGTCCCGCGGCGACGGGCCGGCGATGCCGCCCGGTCGGGCCCGCTCCCCGGGGGCGGACCCCGGACGGCGCCCGTCCGGGGCCGGGGCGGCGACGCCCGCCGCCCGCCCGATGTCGGACTCGGTGACCCGACCGCCGGCGCCAGTCCCGTCGATCGATCCGGGGTCGACGCCCAGTTCGCGGGCCAGCCGGCGGGCGCTCGGGGGGAGGAACGCGCGGCCGGCGGTCGAAGCCCTCTGGGAGGGGTCGGCCGCTTTTCCGTCGACGTCCGCTCGGGCCTCCTCGAGGTGTTCTTCGACGTCCGCGATGAGCACCGCCCCGTCGGGGCCGGTCCCCTCGACCGCCCCGAGATCGATCCCCTCCTCGTCCGCCAGACGCCGGGCCCCCGGCGCGGCCCGGCCCCCTCCCTCGTCCCGATCTGTACCCGCCTCTGTCGGCCCGCTCGCGTCGGGAGCCGAACCCTCCGAGTCGACCGTCGTCTCGGCACCGGCCCCGGCCTCCGCGGTTGGGGGCGCCGTCTCAGGTGTCCCGCTCCCGCCGGGTTCGACCCGGCTCCGCGGCGGCGGCGCGTCCGCGATGTCCTCCTCCGGTCCCAGCACGACGCCGACGAGCGTTCCGGGCGGGACCTCCTCGCCCTCCTCGACGTCGACCCGGGCGAGGACGCCCTCCCGGTTCGCGACGACGTCGGCCGCGGCCTTCTCCGACTCGACGACGGCGACGACCTGGTCGGTCTCGACGGGGTCGCCCTCGGCGACGAGCCACTCGGCGAGTAGCCCCGTCTCCATCGTGTTACCCATCATCGGCATCCGCAGCGCCTGGACCATCTGCCGGCCACTCCACGTCCGGGGGACTAAACGGTAGCGCCGGCGGGTCCGGCGTAGCCGAACGGGACGAGAGCCCTGCTGTGTCCGAGGGGTGTCCGCTCGTGGAGCTGTGGGTCCGCTACCGGCCCGAAGCCACCGGTCGTGCGTCGGCGCGTATCGGCCTGTGTCCGGTATCAGGTCACCTTCCACCGCTCCTCGAACGACCTGGTCATCGCTTCGGACTCGACGGTCGTCACGACGGTCACCCACCCGCCCCTCCGCTGGACGGAGGCGGCCTCGAAGTACGAGAGGGAGACGCGCGCCGTCGCGGTCGTCGACGCACCCGCCTCCAGCGTGCCGACGTCGTTCTGCCCCTCCCACACTCGGGCGTCCTCGTCCGTGGTGTTCCCCGCGTAGATGCGGGTCCGAACGGTCAGGGCCTCGGCCGTCGCGTTCCGGTTGTTCGTCAGCCGCACCGTCACGTCCCGGCAGGTGTTCCCGCACGGTTCGGTCCCCAGGACGTCGAGGTCGTACGGCGGTGGCTCCGATGACCCGGTGGCCCCCCCGTCGCCTCCCGGCGTCCCGGATCCGCCCGACCCACCACCGGAACCGGGCGCCTCCGGTGTCGCCCCCGACTCGCTGCCGGACGCGTCGGGGGCGAACGGGCCGAACCCGACGACGAACGCGACCACTCCGACCTGCGCGGCGACCAGGACGACCGCGACGGTCACGACGACGACCGTTCGCGCGTTCACGTCGGCCTTCCCGCCGGGATCGACCATCACCTCGGCGTCGGGATCGAGACCCCAAAAGGCGAGCGGCCGTCCCGGGTCCGGGGGCGGTTTCAAGCGGTCCCGGGTCGGGGTCGGGGGCATGAACGTCGTGGGCATCGACCGGGTAGTGGTTGCGACCGACGACATCGAGCGCACCTCGGGGACCCTCGAGGAGCGTCTGGGCATCGGCTTCGGCGACCTGCTGAGGCTGACCACCGAGACCGACGCCGGGACGAACGACCTCCGGAGCGTCGTCGACACCGCCGGCGTCGGCATCGACGTCGTCCAGCCCGAGCCGGGTGACGGGGGCAACGCGCTCGGTCGGTTCGTCGAGGAACACGGCACCGGCCTCTACGCCCTCGCGCTCCGGGTTGCCGACCTGGCAGCCGCCAGCGAGGAACTCGCGGCCGACGGCGTCGAACCCGTCGGCGAGATCGGCGCCGGGGAGTTCACGGAGTACCTCTATCACCCGCGTGACTTCGACGGGCTGTTCGTCTTCCTCGCCGAGTTCCCGCACGCCTACGAGGCGGGCAAGCACCTCGAGGCGCTCCGGGAGCAGGGCTGATACTGTCGGACGTGCGGTCGTCGTTCGCCGAGGGTCCCGGCGGACGCACAAAGGGTAATACTCCGGGGGCTGCAGGGTGGCCCCATGCGTCAGGCCAACTTCGGCTACATCGTCCGCAAGAAGTCCTACTACGACCCGGGGAAGGTCGCCATCGTCGAGCAGGCGACCCGCGAGGAGTACACGTACGCCGACCTGGAGCGGCGCTCGAACAGCGTCGCCCGGGCGCTCACGGACCGGGGCGTCGGGGAGGGCGACCGCGTCTGTGGGCTGTTCCGCAACTCCGTGGCGTTCTTCGACCTGTTCTTCGCGACCTGTAAACTGGGTGCGGTCGTGGCGCCGTTCAACTACCGGCTTTCGGTCGAGGAACTGGGCTACCTGAAGGACGACGTGGATCCGGACCTGTTCGTCTACGAGGGACCCTTCGAGGGGACGGCGGCGGCGCTCGCCGGGGACGTCCCCGCCGTCCGCGTGGGAGCGGTCGACGACGAGGAGCAGATCGAGGCCGAGGACTGGAACACCTTCTACGACTACGACGGGAGCGAGGACGGAATCGAGGTCGCGGAGGGGTTCGAGGACCCGGCGATACTCCTCTACACGAGCGGGTCGACCGGTCGACCCAAAGGGGTACCAATCAGCCACAAGAACCTCTTCTTCTCCTCGGTAAGCTACCTCGTCGACACCGAACTCGACAGCGACGACGTGACGGTCACGTCGAGCCCGATCTTCCACGTCGGCGGGCTGAACATCTTCACGCTCCCGCTGATCCACACCGGCGGGACGGTCGTCCTCCAGCAGGAGTTCGAACCGGCGGAGACCTGGGAGATACTCGCCGAGTACGACGTCACCAAACTGTTCGCGATCCCGACGATGCTCAACGCGATGGTCGGCCTGGAGGGCTGGCGCGAGCACGACCTCACCTCGCTCGACCTCGTGGTCGGCGGGGGCGAGCCCGTCCCGAGCGAACTCAAGCGGGCGTTCGACTCCATCGGTGTCCCGTGCGTGGCCGCGTACGGGCTCACCGAGACGACCGACGGCTCACTCGTCCTCCGGCCCGAACACGCGATGGACAAGGGTCCGAAGTGCAACGGGAAGACGTTCACCCACGTCGACGCGAAGGTCGTCGGCGAGGAGGGGAACGAGCTCCCGCCGGGCGAGTCCGGTGAACTCCTCCACCGCGGGCCGACGGTCGCCGAGCGCTACCTCGGGCGGCCCGAGGAGACCACCGAAGCGTGGCGCGACGGCTGGCTCCACTCCGGCGACGTCGCCGAGGTCGACGAGGACGGCTTCTACCACATCCACGGCCGGATGGACGACATGATCATCTCGGGGGGTGAGAACGTCTACCCGAGCGAGGTCGAGGAGTCGCTCTACGCCCACCCCGAGGTCTCGGAGGTGGTCGTGTTCGGCGTCCCGGACGAGGAGTGGGGACAGGTCGTGAAGGCGGTGATCGCGACCAGCCACGGTGGAGAACTGGACTACGAGGATCTCCGGGAGTTCCTCGGGGACCGACTCGCCCGGTTCAAACACCCACGGGGGGTCGAGTACGTGGACGAACTGCCCAAGAGCGGCACCGGGAAGATAGAGCGCTCGGCGGTCCTGGATCGGCACGGCCCCACGTGACCGGAAACAGTTCGAAAGCCCCCGTTCAGTCCCACCCGACGCTTCCACAGGGGCCAAACACACCCAGGTGACGGGGACAAACGTTTTCGCCGGACCGGGCGAGACGACGCTATGCGACTCGAGGACACCACCGTCGTCGTCACGGGTGCCAGTTCCGGGCTCGGCCGGGCGACCGCGCTACTGGCCGCCGAGGAGGGCGCAAGCGTGGTCAACGCCGACCTCACGCGGGAGCCGCGTCACGACGAGCGACCGACCGACGAGGTCATCGAGGAGACGGGCGGGGAGGCGACCTTCGTCGAGACGGACGTCACGGACCTGTCGGCCGTGGAATCGACGATGGACGCCGCGATCGAGGCGTTCGGGAGCCTCGACGCCGTCGTCAACAACGCGGGCCGGGCCGAGTCGTACGCTATCACCGAGACGACCGAGGAGAACTGGGCGAGCATCGTCGAACTGAACCTCACGGGGGTGTACCACGGCACGCTCGCGGCCGTCGAGCGGATGCTCGACGCCGATGGCGGGAGTATCGTCAACATGGCGAGCGTCTTCGGCGTCGTCGGCGAGCCGAACTCGGCGTCCTACAGCGCGGCCAAGGGCGGGGTCATCTCGCTCACCCGGCAGGTCGCCCGCGACTACGCCAGGGACGGCATCCGCGTGAACTCGGTCTCACCGGGGTTCATCGACACGCCGATGCTCCGCGAGGACACCCACGACGGTACCGTCGAGTTCGCAGAGCGGTACACCCCGATGGGGCGGGTCGGCCACCCCGAGGAGATCGCCGAGGCGGTCGTCTACCTCGCCGGCGACACGGCCTCGTTCGTCACCGGACAGAACCTCGTCGTCGACGGCGGGTTCGGGATGACCTGAGGGGGGCGTCATCGTGATCCGGCACGGACCCGACCATCCACCACAGTCATATCCCCGGCACCGTCAACGGGGGGCATGGACATCGACCTCAGCGTATACGACTCCTACGAGGCCGCCTACGAGGGGTTCGAGTGGGACGTACCCGAGGCGTTCAACGTCGCGGAGGCGGTCTGTGGGCGGTGGGCCGACGCCCCCGACGGCAAGCGACGGGTCGCGCTGTTCTACGAGGGCGAGGACGGGAGCGAGGAGACGTACACGTTCTGGCAGATCCAGCGCGAGGCGAACCGCGTCTCGAACGCGCTCGCCGACGCCGGCGTCGAGCGGGGCACCCGGGTCGGGGTCGTGCTCCCGCAGCGCCCCGAGAACCTGATCGCGAACCTCGGTATCCTCCAGCTCGGGGGCGTCGTCGTCCCGCTCTCGGTGCTCTACGGAACCGAGGGGCTCCGCTACCGGCTGGATCACTCCCAGACGGAGGTCGCCGTCGTCGGCGAACAGCGGGCGGGGCTGGTCGAGGAGCTCCGGACCGACCTGGACGCCCTGGAGACCGTCGTTACCGTCGACGCGCCCGACTTCGGCGACTGCACCTGGGCCGACGCCGTCGGATCGGCCTCTCCCGAGTTCGAGACCGTCGACACCGCCGCGGAGGACTCGGCGTACATCATCTACACGAGCGGGACGACCGGCGAGCCGAAGGGGGCCCACCACGCCCACCGGAAGCTCCTCGGGTACGTCCCCGGCTGGCAGATGATCAACGAGTTCCCCGACGAGTCGGCGGTCCACTACTCCCCCTCGGGGTGGGCCTGGGTCGGGGGCCTGTTCGCCGTCGTCTGGGGCGCGTGGTTCCACGGCCAGCCGGTCGTCGGCTACGGGGGGCAGTTCGAGCCCGAGGAGATCCACCGGATACTCGAGACGTACGGCGCGACCCACACCCTGCTGACGGCGACGATGGTCCGGATGCTCGGGGAGGTCGACCACACCGACTACGACCTCGACGTGGAGGTCGTCCCCAGCGGCGGGGAGACGGTCTCCCGAGACGTCCACCGGTACGTCGAGGAGGAGTGGGGGGCGGTCGTCAACGAGATCTACGGCCAGACGGAGTGTAACTTCCTCGTCGCCACGAACCACGAGCTGATGGAGACGAAATACGAGGCGACGGGCAGGCCCGCGCCGGGCCACGTCGTCTCGGTCGTCGACGAGGAGACCGGCGAGGAAAAGCCCCCGGACGAGATCGGCCACATCGCCGTGAAGCGCCCGGACCCGTCGATGCTGCTCGACTACTGGAACCAGCCCGAACTCACCGAGGAACTGTTCGTCGACGACTGGATGCTCACCGGCGACGCCGGCTCGTTCGACGAGGAGGGCTACCTCCACTACGAGGGTCGGGCCGACGACGTCATCATCACGGCCGGCTACCGGGTGAGCCCCCTGGAGGTCGAGGACACCCTCCGCGAGCACGACGCGGTCGCCAACGCCGTCGTGGTCGGCGTCGACGAGGAGGAACGGGGGCAGGTCGTGAAGGCGTTCCTCAAGCTCGAACCCGGGTTCGAGCCCTCCGAGGAACTCGCCGACGAGGTCCGGACGTTCGTCCGCGAGCGCGAGGCCGCCTACAAGTACCCTCGACAGGTCGAGTTCGTCGAGGAGTTCCCGACCACCGTGACTGGAAAGGTCCAGCGCCGGAAGCTGATGGACTGATACGGTCGTGCGGAACCAGTTACCGCTTCACGGATCGGCGTTCCGTCGCATCGGTCTCGACGCGCCGATGTCCCCGAAGACTACTGGAGATCGGTACGCACGACCGTACGAGACGCCGAGGCCGGCCGCCCTCCCCGCCCTCCGAACGATTGATTACGGCTCCATCGGCACCTCGTGGTATGACACTGGACGCGTTCTCGCTCGAGGATAGGGTCGCCGTCGTCACCGGCGGGAGCAGAGGCATCGGCGAGGCCGTCGCCGTCGCGATGGCCGAGGCCGGCGCGGACGTGGTCCCCGTCGCCCGCTCGGAGGACGCCCTCGCCGAGACGGTCGAACGGATCGAGGACGCCGGCGGCGCGTCGATGCTCCACCCCCTCGACGTGACCGACCGCGCCGCCGTCGAGGCGACGTTCGAGGCCGTCGAGGACGAACTCGGTCCCGTCGACGTCCTGGTGAACAACGCCGGGGTGAACCCCTTCTTCGGCAACGCCCGCAAACTCGACATGGAGACCTGGGAGTGGATCATCTCGGTGAACCTCACCGGCGCGTTCGGCTGTGCCCAGGAGTTCGGTCGCCGGGTCGACGATCGCGATGGGTCCGGGTCGATCGTCAACGTCGCCAGCGTCGGCGGTGTCGTCGCGCTCCCCTACCAGGCGCCCTACACCGCTTCGAAGCACGCGATGGTGGGGATGACGAAGTGTCTCGCGGTCGAGTGGGCGCCCGAAATCCGTGTGAACGCGCTCGCCCCCGGCTACGTGAAGACGGCGTTCACCGAGGGCGTCCGCGAGAACGAGTCGATCAGGCAGGACCTCCTCGAGGGGATCCCGCAGGATCGCTTCGCCGAACCCGAGGAGATCGCGAACGTCGCCGTCTACCTCGCTAGCGACGCCGCGGGCTACGTGACCGGCGAGGTCCACGTCGCAGACGGCGGGATGGTGGCGCAGTAGCCACGAGGCCCAGGGAGCGTCCGTTCCTCACAGGAGTCCGGCGGCCGCAGTGAGGAGTGCCACCAGACCGGCCACCACCGTCGCTTCCGTGCCCGGGAGCCCCTGCTCGTAGACGCGCCCGAACCGCCAGATGACGCCGCCCCAGACCGCTGTGGCGGCTGAGAGGACGGCCGAGTACGGCTCGAGTGCCCGTATCTGTGCCAGGAGCGGCCGGATGGCGGTCCTCGGGTCGTCCCCTGGCGAGACGGTGACGGGGTCGAGCATCACCGAGAGGAGACCCAGCGATACGGGTATCAGGAGCAGCGTCGGGACCATCCCCCACGCGGCGACGGCGAACGTGGGAAAGAAACCGTGGTCGGCGCCGGCCAACCACGCGCCCGCGTGGAGCAGGAGGGTCAGCACCACCAGCGCGAGCGGATACGCGAGGAATGCCGGGCCGACGATCTCGTCGATGGCGTCCCACAGGATCGCGCCGACGTCGCGCTCGACCTCGCGGGGCGCGTCGCAGTTCTCGCCGTCGAACACGGAGGAGTCGCCGGTGTCGTCGTCACACACCCGGTCCGGCGGGCGTTCGGGGTTGTCGACCAGGACCGTCCCGTCGAGGTGGGCGGCGAGGACCCAGCCGACGCCGGAGACCACCGCCGGTCCGGCGGCGACCAGCAGACCGACGACCGCCATCACGCGGAAGAAGTTCGACTCCCGCTCGGCGAAGTACCTGTCCGGTCGGAGGAGAGGTGTACGAGGGGGCACGCGCGGACGCTGGCGGGCGACGGACAAGTATCATGTGGCGATACCCCTCCGGACGTACTCATCTCCATCATGTGGGGGGGAATCCCCCGAGACTGGCGAAATCCACGAACACACTCCTGCGCCCGTCCCGCTACTCCCCGCGCAGGAACCGGACGACCGCCTCGGCGTCGGCGTCGATGCCGCCGCCCTGGGCGACGGTCGGCGACCCGCCACCGCCGCCGCCGAACTCCGCCGTGACGTCGTCGACGACGTCGCCGGCGTCCACCTCGCCGTTCGTGCCCACCGCGAGGGTGCCGTCGGGCGAGACGAGCGCGACCACGTCGGCTGCCTCACCGGAGAGCGTCCGGACCTGTTCGGCGAGTTCGTTCGCGTCGAGGCCGTCGAGCGAGCCGACCAGCCAGGTGTGGCCGTCGCGCTCGACGGTCTCCTCGCGGAGCCGTCCGACCTCCGCGGCGACGAGCTCGTCCTGGAGGTCGCTCACCGTCGATTCGAGCTCCTCGCGGGTCGCCTGGAGCCGCTGGACGGCGTCCGGGAGCCCCTGGACGCTGGTCTCGAGTTCGCGGGCGGCCGCCATCGCCGCCCGGCGGTCCGCGGCGTGGCGCTCGATCCCCTCCGGGCCGACGGCGAACTCCACCCGCGTACGGCCCTCGCCGGGGTTCGACCGCTCCAGGACCGTCACCGGGCCGATCTCGTGGGTGTTTCGGACGTGGGTACCGCCACAGGCGGCGATGTCCCAGTCCTCGACGGTGACGATGCGGACGCTATCGTAGCCGGAGACGCCCTCCTCGGTCTTGGTGTTGAACGCGACCGCCTCGCGGGAGAGCGCCTCCTCGCGCGGGACGGTCTCCCAGGAGACGTCCCGGGACTCCCAGACCGCGCGGTTAGTGAGCCGCTCTAACTCGACCAGCGCCTCGTCGTCGACGTCGTCCTCGGTAGTCAGGTCGACGCGCACTTTCTCGTCGGTTATCCCGAACCCGCCGTAGCCGAGGTCGTCGAACAGTCGCCGGCCGGCACCGTAGAGGACGTGACTCGCGGTGTGGGCCCGCATGCAGTAGGTGCGGAAGGTCCGATCGACGTGACCCGTGACGGTCCCTCCTCGTTCGGCGTCGAGCGGCTCGGCGAGGGAGTGGACGACCCCCTCTTCGGTCCCCCGGACGTCCTCGACACGGACACCTCCTATCGTGCCCCGGTCGGCCGGCTGGCCGCCCCCCTCGGGGTAGAAGTACGTCTCGGAGAGGGTGACTTCGCGGCCGCCGGACTCGACGGTCGTCTCGAACGACAGCGTGTACGGGTCCTCGGGAGCCTTCGACTCGGCCATGTCCGGGTGGAGGACCCCCGGGGTCTAAAATCAGGCCTCTTCGGCCAGCTGGACGTTCAGCCGCTCCTCGAGCGCGGTTATGAGCGAGCCCCCGATACCGGCGCGGGTGGCTCGTCCCTGCTCGACGGCGAGGATGTCCGCCTCGTCGACGCCCATCTCCGCCGCCAGCTCGTCGGCCTGGAGCCCGGCCCCCTGCCGGGCCTCCTCCAGCCGCTCGCCGTAGTCCCCGACGAGGTACGGGAGGGGGTCCTCGTCGTAGTCGGTCCCCTCCTCCTCCCAGTGTTTCGGGTTGCCCTTCCGGGCGTCGTCGAGCTTGGCGACGTTCCGGGCGGCCCGGCGCTTGCGGTCGCTCCCGTCGCGGGAGCCGTCGTCCCGAGAGCCGCCACGCCCCCTGGATGTGTCCCCGTCCTCGGCGTGGCGCGCACACTCCGGACAGACCTCCAGTCGGGCGCCGGCCACGGTCGCCGTACGCAGGTCCCGCCCCTCGGCCCCACAGAGTTCACAGGACCCGCCGGAGTCGCCGCCGACCCCCCCGGTCGAGTACTTGGCCATACCCCGAACGATTCGATGCGGCTACTTGAACCCCGCGCTCGCGGAGGGACGACGAACGACGACGATGGTCCCTACACGTCGACGCGGAACGGCGCGAACTCCCCGGCGCGTGCCGCGAGCCCACCCATCACCGTCGCCACCTCGTCGAGGTCCCGCGTGTCGATCACCTCGACCGGCGTGTGCATGTAGCGGTTCGGCAGGCCGACGTCGAGGGTCGGGGTGCCGCCCCGGGAGGTGTAGAACTCGACCGCGTCGGTGCCGCCCCCTGCCCCGGCCGCGACCAGCTGCACGTCGATCCCCTCCTCGTCGGCCACCGTCCGGGCCGCCTCGACCAGCACCGGGTGGTTCTGCGTCCCGCGACCGAGGACCGGTCCGCCGCCCAGTTCGACGGGCGAGGTCTTCCCGCTCGGCGCCTCCGGGTAGTCGGTCGCGTGGGTGACGTCCACGCCGACGAAGACGTCCGGGTCGAGGTCGAACCCGACCATCTCCGCGCCCCGGAGGCCGACCTCCTCCTGGACCGTCGAGACGGCGTACACCGTCGTCTCGGTACCCGCCTCGACGGCCCGCCGGAACCCCTCCGCGGCCGCCCAGGTCCCGGTCCGGTTGTCCATCCCCCGGCCGGCGAGCCGGTCGCCCGCGAGCGCCTCGACGTCCGAGGCGAACGTGATGGGGTCGCCGACCGACACCAGGTCGCGGGCCGCCTCGCCGTCCCCGGCGCCGACGTCGACGTACTGCTCCGTGATCTCCTTTACGTCGTCCTCGTCCCCCTCCCGCAGGTGGATGGCGTTCTGCCCGACGACCCCGTGGACCGGTCCGTCCGCGGCGTGGACGGTGACGTGCTGTCCCCGGGTGACCGTCCGATCCGACCCCCCGATGCGCGATAGCCCGACGAACCCCTCGTCGGTCACCTCCCTGACCATCAGTCCGATCTCGTCGCCGTGGCCCGCGAGCGCGACCGACTGTTCGCCCGTTCCCTCGTGGACCGCGACGGCGTTCCCGTACGCGTCGGTCCGGACCGCGTCGGCGAACGGCTCCAAGTAGTCCACCCAGACCCGCTGACCGGATGCCTCGAACCCCGACGGGCTCGGCGTCCGGAGGAGGTCGTAGAGGAACTCCCGCTGGCTCTCGTCCATGTCCCGATTCCACGCCGAACACGTATGAATCCTCCCGGAACCGTCGAGCGGTTCGCCCGCGAGGGGCACAACGACTATGGCCGTCGGTGACCGAGCCGCCACATGGTCGAACTCACGCTCCTCGAGATAGACGTCGACGTCGACTCGGTCACCGCCAAGGCCCACGCGTACGCCCCGTTCGCGAGGTCCACGGGCGGGGAGGACACAGAGGGGGAGAGAACGGAGGACGGCCCGACGGTCGAGGTCGAACGCTCCGGCAGGAGCCGCGCGAAGGTCGGACTCGCGGCCGCGCTCGTTGGCCTGGTCTTCCTCGTCGTCGCCGCCGTCCTCCTCAGACGGTACGTCACCGAGGGCGACGAGGAGGAGGACCTCGAGACGGCGGAGGTCGCCATCGAGTAGCGTTCGGACCCACGGACCGCCCGATCGCGGGCTCCCGATGGACCGACTGGTCCGCCCGTCCACCTTCGGGCCGTCGGATCAGCCCTCGTCGAAACCGCGGACCGTCAGGGCGCTTCCGACACCCGCGGCGAAAACAACGAGCACGAGCACGGTCAGCGTCGCGGCGAACGCCCGGCCGGGAGGGGGATCGATAACGACTGTTGGAGCGTGACGGTCACGTACGTCGTCACGCCGGCGAACCACGCGACGCCGAGCGCCGACAGCAGGTACGGGTCGGCCGCGAGGAACCGCCAGCCGAGGGCTGTCACGGTGAGGGCGATACCAGCACCGAGGGGCCAGCGGAGGAGGGCGTCGTTCATGCCCCGGACGAGGGGCTGGGAGAGAAAAAGCCCCCGTACCGGCGGTGCTCCTCTCCCGCGTCGGGTGGCCGTTCGGCCACGATCCGAGGACGCCGTCGAGCGAGACCCGTCGGGCCGACGGGACCCTCGCGGAGCTGCGGGGCGAGTTCCCGGTCGAGGCGTCCGCTCCGGCGTGAACAGGGGTAACCTCGACGAACCGAGAGGCGCCCCCGGCGCCGAGGCCGTATCGGGTCTACCGGCCTCCGGTACCCGCCGCCCTCGCGACGATCCGCCGGACGTGCTCGAGTTCGTCCCGGTTGACCGTGTGGCCCATCCCCTCGTAGATCCGCTCGGTGACGTCGGCGCCGAGCGCCTCGAAGACCTCGCGGGTGTCGTGGACCCGTTCGACGGGGATGTGCGGGTCGACGTCCGAGCAGCCGAGGAACACCGACGTCCCGTCCATCGCGCCCTCGTTCCCGCCGGCGTAGTCCTCGACGTCGACGGACTCGCCGATGAGCCCGCCGGAGAGCGCGAACGCCCCACCGTAGCGCCGGGGGTTCCGTGCGGCGAACTCGGTCGCGAGACAGGCACCCTGCGAGAAGCCGCCGAGCACCACCCGTTCGGCGGGGACGCCCGCGTCGGCGAGCGTCGACGCGGCGTCGGCGATGGCCCGGAGCCCGGAGCTACGGCCGGGCTCGTTGGCCGAAACCGGCGCGAGGAACGACTGGGGGTACCAGGCGTTCCGGTTCGCCTGTGGCGCAATAAAGGCGACCCCGTCGACGCCGATCTCCCGGGCCAGGTCGAGTATCCCCCGTGCGGTCGCTCCCCTGCCGTGGAGTAGAACGACACCCGCCCGTGCCTCCTCGGGCGGGACGCCGGCCCGCTGCGGCTCGGTCCCCTGGTGTGGGCCGTCGATACGCTCGCCCTCCCCGCCATCGTCCTGCTCCTCGCCGCCGCCGTCCGCCCGGAACGTGTCCATACCTTTTCTACTCGCTCCGGGCGTATGAACGCTCCCGGACACGGGTGCGAGCAGGTGACGCGGGCGTCACCGCCGGGGTCTTCGGGGACATCGGCGCGTCGAGACCGATGCGACCGAACGCCGATCCGTGAAGCGAAACGAATCACGCACGACCGTATCAGCCGGGCCCGTTCGATCCCGCGTTCCGGTCCTTCGCGTGCTGTTTCATCCCGCGGTCGCCGAGGGTCCCGAGGAACGAGAGGATCCGCTCCCGGGCGGTCTCCAGGTGGTCGCGCACCGTCTCGTCGTCGGTCTCGGCGGAGATCTTCCGGAGGGCGTGCTAGACGCGGTCGAGTGCCCCAAGCGCGGGTGTCGCGTTCCGCTCGGCCTGCGACCGAAGCGGGTCGGAGAGCGTTCCCAACCGATCACGCGCTTCCGCGTCGGTCAGCCTGTTTCGTCCGACGTCCATCTCGTCGGCAGCCCGGTGCAGCAGATCTCGTGTCATACGGTGTCACACCCACGAAGTCCGACGGGAACTCTCAAGTACGTAGCGACGACGCGATCGATACCGGTTCGCTCGAACGGACCGGAATGCGGGGTCGTTCTTCGAGACTGTCCGGTGGCCTTCCCGGAAGGCCTTTGCCCGCCCTCCCGGTAGTGTCCGTGTGAGCATCTATCGTGTGGTCCGCGCGGTGGCCGACGCCTCGGGGGACGAGGCCGTCGACTGGGGGGCGGCGGCCGAGGCGGCCAAGGCGGCGACGGAGCCGGGGTCGGTCGACCTGACGGGGACCGAGCGGGCCGGCTACGCCGCCGACGTCTGCGAGGCCCGCGACCGCATCCGCGAGGTCACCGGCGTCGGGTTCGACCTCCCGGACACCGTGGAGGTACAGCACCGCCACCACTGGATCGACGCGAACGTCGAGACGTTCCGGCGGGTGATGCGCCCGCTGGCCGACAGCGTCGGCCCGCTGCCCGGCCTCGCCCGCTCGGTCAACACCGGCTCGATGGCCGTCTCGCTGACCTTCCTCGCGAACAACGTCCTCGGGCAGTACGACCCGCTGCTGCTCGGGGAGGCGGCCGACGACCACCGGCTCTACTTCGTCCACCCGAACATCGGGAAGGTCGCGGCCTCGCTCTCTGTCGACGAGGAGCGGTTCCGGCGGTGGATCGCGTTCCACGAGGTGGCCCACGCCGCGGAGTTCGGCGCGGCGCCGTGGCTCCCCGTCCGCCTCGAGGCGGACGTCGAGGAGGCCCTAGAGGCACTGAAGTCCGGCAGCCTCGACCGCGAGGCGCTGCGCGCGCTCGACACCACCATGACTGCCGTCGAGGGGTACGCCGAACTCGTGATGGACCGGGCGTTCGACGGCGAGTACGCCGACCTTCGAGCGAAGCTGGAGGCACGGCGCCGCGGCCGCAGCCCGCTGACGAAACTCGTCAGGCGCCTCCTCGGCCTCGGCATGAAGCGCCAGCAGTACGAACGCGGCAAGCGGTTCTTCGACGCCGTCGCGGACGAGCGGGGTCTCGAAGGTGCCGGGGCCGTCTGGGAGCGCCCGGAGACGCTCCCGACGGACGAGGAGATCGACGACCCCGACCTGTGGCTCCGGCGGGTCCGGGGCTGATACGGACCGTCGTGGTCCGTTACGGCGATCGCGCGGTCCGGCGGCTCAGGTAGACGCCGATCAGCCCCGCGAGGACGGCGAACGACGCGAGGATCCCGAACAGCACGCCCGAGGACCACCTCGACAGGACGAAGCCCGCGACCGCCGACCCGAGCGCGCCGACGCCGAACACGGCGATGTAGGTCCACCCGAACGAGAGCCCCCGGAGGTCGGCGGGGACGTGCCTCGAGATGACCTCCTGGTTGACCGGCGCCTCGAGGAAGACGAAGAAGCCGAGCAGCCCGGAAACGACCAGCAGCGGCCCGAGGCCCGCGTTCGCCGCCGGCACGAACGCGAGGGCGACGAGGGCAAGCACCGCGAAGTTGGCGACCAGCACGCGTTCGGCCCGGAACCGGTCGACGAGTTTGCCACCGACGAACTGGCCGGCACCGCCGAGGACGAGTAGCCCGGAGTAGACGTACTGGCTCGGCTCGAACGACCGGCCCGCGAACGCCACCGGGTCGAACAGGGGGAGCCCCGCGAGGATGTCGGGGAGGAACGTGAACGCCCCGCGGTAGTAGAGCCCGTAGAGGTTCCCGATGAAGAAGACGAGGAGGAAGCCGCCGGCGAACAGGAGCCTCGAATCGGACGCGAACCGGTGGAGACCGCCCGGTTCGCCACGCCCGACCGTATCGGCGTCCCCCTCTCCGGCCCCGTCGGTGACGGGGGCATCCGCGTCGACGGCGGCAGTCTCGTCGAACTCCAGGCGGAGCGCGAGGACGATCCCGAGTGCCGACGGGACCACGAGCAGGGCGGCGACGGTCCGCCACCCGAAGAAGACGAGGAGGACCGCGCCCAGCAACGGTCCCGTCGCGACGCCGACGTTCCCGGCGGCGCCGTGGTAGGCGAACGCCGTGCCGCGCTCCGTCGCACCGCGGCTGATGAGCGAGAGCCCAGTGGGGTGGTAGACGCTGGCGGCGACCCCCCAGACCAGGAGACCCAGCGATAACACCACCAGGTTCGGGGCGGCGCTCACGAGCAGGAACCCTGCGCCCATCCCGGCCATGCTCGCGACGATGAGCCGCTTGGCGCTGAACCGGTCGGAGAGGGCACCGCTCGGAAGCGCGCCGACGCCCGTGAACGCGTAGCTCGCGCCGACGATCACCCCGAGGAACGCCGTCGTCGTCGAGAACGCGTCGAGCCAGACGACGACGAAGATCGGGACGACGAGTTCGTACGTGTGGAACGTCGCGTGCCCGAGCATGGTGAACGCGGTGAGCGCGCGGTCGTTCCGGTCCATGCGACGGGGGCCGCTCCGGGGGGCATCAGTGTTCCGCCTCCCATGTGAGGGTCACGGGTCGACGTCGGCCAGGAGCTTCGCTTCCGCCTTGCGGAGGTGTTCGAGGAACGTCGTCTTCGAGACGTCGAGCTCCACGGCGAGCTCGCGGGCCGTCGTCCGTCTCCAGGGTGGTCCGGAGCGTCCAGCACTCGGGGTGCCAGAGGTCGAGGGTGACGTACAGCAGCTCCTGGTCCGCCGCGGTCATGTCCCCCTACTGGGGTCGTCGGGACCCAACGTCTACCGGTCGTGCGCCCGGTGCGTTTATACTCGCGCCACTCCCCGTACACCCATGCCAGGGAGACCGCTCGACGTCCTCGAGGAGACGCTCGGCGACCGCGTGACCGTCCAGCTCAAGGGCGGCGAGATGTACACCGGGGTCCTCGCGGGCTACGACCAGCACATGAACCTCGTCGTCGAGGACGGGGACAACACAACGATTATACGGGGCGATAACGTCGTCTCGATACAACCATGACCGGCGCGGGCACCCCTTCTCAGGGCAAGAAGAACAAGACGACCCACGTCAAGTGTCGACGTTGCGGCGAGAAGTCCTATCACACCCGCAAGAAGGTCTGTGCGAGCTGCGGGTTCGGCAAATCGGCCAAGCGGCGCGAGTACGCCTGGCAGGGCAAGACCGGCGACAACTGACGCAGTCCCGTTCGCTCTGGGCCGACCGTACCTACCCGTCGAGCGGCGCGACGGGACGGGTCCTCCTCACCCGAGACAGGAACCGGCCAGCCCGCGGCCCGCCGGATCGACAGACACGACGGGGTAGCCGGGGGTATGCACGAACGTGAATATACACGGCCGTGCATACCCGGCCCTGCGCACAATCACGAACGCTTTTCCCGTTCGCACCGGTCTTCGGGAGTGATGACCGTCTCCGGTCCGAGGGAGAAGTGCGGCGTCGTCGGCGTCTCACTCGGCGACCGTGCCTCGGCACGGCCGCTGTACTACGCGCTCTACGCGCTGCAGCACCGCGGGCAGGAGTCGGCGGGTATCGTCACCCACGACGGCTTCCAGCAGCACTCCCACGTCGAGATGGGGCTCGTCGGCGACGCGTTCGACGAGGCCGATCTCGCGGGACTGAACGGTTCCGTGGGGATCGGGCACGTCCGCTATCCCACGGCGGGCTCTGTCGACTCCTCGTGCGCCCAGCCGTTCTCCGTCTCGTTCAAGTCGGGGTCGCTCGGCCTCTCGCACAACGGCAACCTCGTCAACGCGGGCGAGATCCGCGACGAACTCGCGGCGCTCGGCCACGCGTTCACCAGCGACGGCGACACGGAGGTGATCGCCCACGACCTCGCGCGGAACCTCCTGGAGGAGGACCTCGTCCGCGCGGTGAAACACACGATGCGGCGCATCCACGGCTCGTACTCGCTCACCTTCATGCACGACGACACGGTGCTGGGGGTGCGCGACCCCGAGGGCAACCGGCCGCTCTGCATCGGCGAACTCGACGACGGCTACATCCTCGCCTCCGAGTCGGCCGCCATCGACGTGCTCGACGGCGAACTCGTCCGGGACGTCCGGCCGGGCGAGCTCGTCATCCTCCAGCCCGACGGGGGCGGGTTCGATGCCTACCAGCTGTTCGAGCGGGAGCACACCGCCCACTGCTTCTTCGAGCACGTCTACTTCGCTCGTCCGGACTCGACGATGGACGGCCAGCTCGTCTACGAGGTACGACGCGAGCTCGGGCGACAGCTCTGGGCCGAATCCGGCGTCGACTCGGACGTGGTGATGCCCGTCCCGGACTCGGGTCGGGCGTTCGCCTCCGGGTACGCCGAAGCGGCAAGCGAGGCGCGGCCGGGCCGCGCCTCGGAGACCGTCAGCGGCGAAGCCGCGGACGGCGAGGACGACGCCGGGGTGGAGTTCGCCGAGGGGCTGATGAAGAACCGGTACGTCGGCCGGACGTTCATCATGCCCACCCAGGACGCCCGCGAGCGGGCGGTGCGGCTGAAGCTCAACCCCATCTCGGACGTCGTCGAGGGTCGCAGGGTGACGCTCATCGACGACTCCATCGTCCGCGGGACGACCTCGACACAGCTCGTCCAGCTGATGCGCGACGTCGGGGCCGAGGCGGTCCACGTCCGTATCGGCGCCCCGGCCATCGTCGCCCCCTGTTACATGGGCATCGACATGGCGACCCGCGAGGAGCTCATCGCCCCCGACCGCTCGGTCGAGGAGATACGCGAGGAGATCGGTGCGGACTCGCTCGCGTACCTCTCGATCGACGCCGTCGCCGACGCCCTCTCGAAGTCCCGGTCGGACCTCTGTCTGGGCTGTGTCACCGGCGAGTACCCCTACGACATCGACGGCGAGACCACCGATCGAGACGTCGAACGACCCGTGATCGGCGGCGAGCCCGAGGCGGCCCCCGGCGACGACTGATCCGTGGGCCCGTCGTGCGGTGGCGGACCGGAGCCGCCGGCTGGCGACGGTACTCCCTCTCAGCTGTGGCGGCTCACGTGGTAGATGACTCCCCAGAGGAAGCTCAGCGCGGCCATCACTACCACCACCCCGGCGAACTCACGCGGGAACGGCGTTCCGGTGACCCGCGTCAGGACGGTGCCGGCGGTGGCCGCCGCCTCGGCGAGCGGCGGCGTGTACGTCCAGACGTACTTCGAGAGTACCGACCCGATCACCAGGCTGGCCAGCGCCGCGGCCGCGTGTGAACCCCCCGTCTTCGCTGGCATGATTCGCGGTAGCGGTCGGAGTACCGTAAACGTCACCCCTTCTGGTATTCGTTTCGGCGCCGGGCGGGCGGGAACCGATCAGTAGACGACGTACAGCAGCGCGTAGACGACGTTACCGAGGAGAAAGGAGACGAGCCACAGCGACGCGGCGACCCGGCCGACCCGGCGGTGTCGGGTCCCGAATACCTCCGATATCGGCCGCGTCAGGGCCAGCAGCAGGACGTAGTAGAGCAGCGGGACGCAGACGACGGCCAGGAGGACGTGGATCGCCAGCACCGGGAGGTAGACGAACCGGTAGACGGTCTCCGGGCCCGGGAACGGCGCCGGCCCCTGGATCGACACCTTGTAGAGGTAGAGCGCGAGGAAGACGGCGAAAAGCCCGAGCGAGACGAGCATCAGTGCCCGGTGGCGGCGGTACTCGCCCCGGCGCGCGCTGAGGACGCCGGCGACGATGGTGACGACGGCGACAGTGCTCACGACGGCGTTGACGTGCGGGATGGCATCGAGGAACGCCTCCGGAGCGGGGAGCGCACCCGTGGGGACGACCTGGAGCGCGGCCCCGAAGACGAGCGCGAGGGAGAGCGCCGACAGCAGGCCCGTCAGCGCCGGGACGTGTTCGCGTGCCCACGAACGAGTCTGCATACCTCGGGGTAGGGGCCCCGGGGGCTTGAATCGTCCCCGACAGCAGGTCACACGGGGTCGCGGCGGGTCCGGACCGCTCACCGGAGCGAGACGTTCCTGCTCGGGTCTCCGACCCCGCGCGGGCTGCGACTCGCAGGGCTCGTGGTCGGCAGCCGACCACTCACCGGCGGACCTCTACAGGACAGCATCTCGGCTGTCCGTTCGACCTCTGTAGGATTTGCGTGGGTGCCGTCCCATAGGGACAACACCTGCACCGCGTGGGCGAAGCCCACGTCGTTGCAGTGCGTGGGACCGGATTTGAACCACGGTCGCGTCGGAGACGCTCCCTGGCTCAAACCGGTCGCGCACTGTGGAGCAGTGCGTGGGACCGGATTTGAACCACGGTCGCGTCGGAGACGCTCCCTGGCTCAAACCGGTCGCGCACTGTGGAGCAGTGCGTGGGACCGGATTTGAACCGGCGGACCTCTACAGGACAGCGCCCTCAACGCTGCGCCGTTGGCCTGGCTTGGCTACCCACGCACCCTGCGTCTTGGTGCATACTCTCGTTCACGAGAGGGCTACTAAAACCACTCGCTTTCGGGTCAGACACTCCCGTGCTGACGGTCACGGGTGTTCGTCTCGAGGAGCGCGGGCGCCTCATCCCCGTTCCGCGCTGTGCGAATAGTGACGTGCTGGTGACGGTGCCGGATGTGCTCCCATGTCAGTTCTCCCGGCTCTCGGCCCCTCTGCTCGGTCTACAGCATCAGAACGAGGAGTGCCGTCATCAGCGGGAACAGGGATCCTCCGACGAGGACCCCGATCCCGCCGACGCTCGTTCCGGACGACGGGTTCGTCGGACCCTCCATCACCATCTGTGTGACCCGGCCTCCCGATCCGAGTACGTGGTGTTCGTTGACTCTCTCGGTGCACTTACGACAGAGCGTCAGGAGGTTCCTCGGGTGATCCATCCCCCCTCGTGATTTCGGGACGATGTGACGGGCGCGGAGTTCGGCCGTTTCGCCCGGTCCACCGCGGCGATCACAGTGCTGGCATCGATGATCGTCGCGCTCGTAGACGCGTTCCCTGAGTCGATTCCAGTTCGAGGAGTAGTTTTTTATTGACATTTTTGTCGTCTCCCCGACCCCCCTTCCCGCGACCGTCGGGCTGTTCGATCCGTCGAACGGACCCGGGAGACGACCGACTGCCGGTTCCCGTATTAATTCAGTATAGATAGATCGGAATAAAACTATGGGTGAGGCCGATGCCCGTTCCGGCCGACCGTCACCGCCGCCGGGATTCGCGGACGGTCTCGCCGGACCCGGGGACGACGAACCACGTCACCAGGACGCCGAAGACGAGTCCGACTAACGTCACCAGCCCCGTGACGGCCAGCGAGACGTCCCCCTGGAGCGTGATGAGCCCCGCCGACGCCCCGACGACGAGCGAGAAGGCGATCTTCACGCGGAAGGCGAGTGACTCGCGCTCCGAGGAGGGTATCGGCCCGACCATCAGCGCCGCCCCCGGACGCTCACGGAGACGTGCATCCCGGCGAAGCGCCAGCGGCCCGGCCCGGGATCGGCCTCGCTCCCGACCGCCTCCTCGTCGAGGCGCACCATCGGCCCGGACCACCGGGTGTCGAACTCGTAGCGGACGCCGGCGTCCGTGTCGTTCCACCCCATGAAGACGTCGTCGCCGAACCACCCGGCGTCGCTGCGCTCCTCGACGAGCAGACGCGAGGAGGTCACCGCCCAGCCGTCGGTGGTCGCGGTCTGTTCCCGTAGCCCTTCGGCGACCGCCTCGTAGCCCGTCAGCCGTTCGTCGACACCGAACTTCACCGTCCGATCCGATTCGAGGAAGTACGGGTGGAGGGGATCACCATCCCGGAGCGCCTCGTAGTAGTCCCGGACGGTCGCTGCCGCGTCCATATCCTCCCGTCGGTATCGGGTGACTTACCGGTACTGGACGGCGTCCCGACTCATCCGAGCGCCGACAGGACGTCGACGGCCCCGAACGCCGCGAGCGCGACGAGTAGTCCGACGATCACCAGGAGGTACGGGGTAGAGGAGGGAGTGATGATCGAGGCCACGAGACTGTAGAGCAAAAGGAACGCGGTCGCACGGACGGCGACCCTTACGTTAGGCTCGGAGACCATCTGTCGCCATCACGAACGGAGAGGAGCGTTCGGCCGTTTCTACGCGCAGGGACCCGATGCTCTCGGACGCCGAGCGGAGACGCGGGAGCGAGCGGCCCCGCTCCACAGAGGTCGACGGGTCTCCGACCACGGTCGGGACCGGGACCGAACCACGAGGAGTCACATGAACCCGCGGTCGACCCCGTCGGTCTCGACGAGGTCGTCGAGTTCGGCGCTCAGTAGCTCCTCTGCCTCCTCGAACGTGTCCGAGAGCTCGTCGAGTCCATCGGGTCGGCCGGTCATGTCGTACTCCATCGGCCCGAACGCCGGCGAGTCCATCGCCTCCATCACGTCCTCGAAGAGCGCGTCGCCGGTCGTCGGCGCGTCGGCGTGGGTCCGGATCACCTCTTCGAGCCGGCGCGCGGTGCGCTCGGCCTCCGACTCGTCCTCGACGGGTCGCTGGACGCCGAACCGTCCCGCGGACTCGTCGGGGAACAGCGGGTCGAGGTCGTCGTCGATGCGACGGGCCACCTCGGCGCCGACGCCCTTCACTTCGTAGGGGTTCTTCGCGTAGGTCTTCAGCTGGAAGACGCCTGCGGCCGGGTGGCCGAAGAAGAGGTCCTCGCCCAGGCCCCCCTGCCGGTCGCCAGCGACGGCCCGCCACCCGTCCGGGTCCGCCTTCGACTCGACGACCTCCTCCAGGATGTCCTGCCAGTCGCGAACGCGCATTACCCGAGTCAGGACTGCCCGACTCAAGAACGTGTCGACCGCACCGACAGGCTCTTTCCGACGACGGCGCAGGGACGAGTGTGAACGTTCGTGGCCCGGTGGTCGACCCCGGCGAGACGCGCACGGTCGACACGCGCAACGGCCGGACCGAACTCGCCGAGGTGCGGATCCGGCCCGACCGCGGCGCGGCCGAGCCGGTCCGGGTCACGCTCTGGGGGAAGTGGACCGAGACTGCCGGCCTGCTCGAACCGGGGATGGAGCTGCTGGTCACCGACGTCGAGGCCGACGAGTACCGCGGCGAGACCACCTACGCCACCACGGGCGAGTCCTACGTCGTCGTCGACCCCGACTTCCTCGTCGACGTCACCGACGTCCGGGCGTGGGTGCAGTGCCCCCGGATCTACTACCTGAACAAGCTCTCGGGGGTGCCCCTTGAGTATCCCGTGATCAAGGGGACCGTCGTCCACGAGGTGTTCGGCGACCTCCTCCGGGGGCGCGAACTCGATGAGAGTATCGAGGAACGCGTCTCCGAGGCGGGGCTCGAACTCGGGCTGCTGGGCCGCGACGCCGAGGAGGTCGCCGAGGAGGTGCGCCGGAACGCGGCGGCCATCGAGGGCTGGCTCCAGCAGGGCCGCCTCGACGTCCCCGAGGAAGGGTCGGGTCGGACCTTCTCCCCGGCGGAGAGCGAGTGGCGCTCGGAGCTCAGCCTCGTCTCCGAGCGGTTCGGCATCAAGGGCCGGGCCGACGCCGTCCGACGGGGAACCCCCGTCGAGCTCAAGACGGGCAAGAACACCAACCGCGAGCCGCGCTTCCAGGACAAGGTGCAGGCGGCCTGCTACGCCCTCCTGCTCGGCGAGCGCGACGGCGAGCACCCCGACACCGGGACGCTGCTCTACACGAAGAACTCGGCGCTTTCACGCTCTGCGGCCGACGGCGACCTCTCGCCGGCCAAGGAGTTCTCGGTGAACGGCGGCTTCCTGAACTACGTCGTCCGTCAGCGGAACGAGATCGCGGCGATGGAGTTCGACTCGTCCGTGCCGACGGGCTACGAGGCCGACGCGCGCTGTGAGTACTGCTTCGAGCGCGACACCTGTATGGTCGTCGCCGGTCGCCTGGGTCAGGAGTCGAAGGCCGGAACGGTCGGGACGCCCGTTCCCGAGGAGGAGCGGGCGTACTTCGAGCGGTTCTACCGGGCGGTCGAGTCGGAGCGCCGGGCGGTCCACCGCGAGTACCACAAGCTCTGGGAGCAGACCGCCGGGGAACGGGCAGCCGACGACCGGGCCCTGATCGATCTCGAACCGGTCTCCCGCGAGCGGATCGAGGGGGGGCGCTGGCGGCTCGTCGCCCGGACGGACCCCGAGGCGGTCTCGAAGATCCGCGAGGGCGACCTGGTGCTCGCCAGCGAGGGCCATCCGGTTCGCACGCGCTCGGAGATGGCCCGCGTCGAACGGCTGGACGACCGGATCGCCGTCACGACCGACGAGCCGCTCGACCTCCGGCGGGTCGACGTCTACCCCTCCGAGTTCACCGTCGACAGGCAGCTCCAGGCGCTCCACGACGCGATACTCAGGGGCGACGCCGACCGGAAGGACGTGCTGTTCGGCCGTCGCGACCCGGCGTTCGACTTCGAGCGCGCGTCGGGAACGTTCATCGACAACAACGACGCCCAGGACGAGGCGGTACGACTCGCGCTCGCTGCCGACGACCTCGCGCTCGTCCACGGCCCGCCGGGGACGGGCAAGACGTACACGCTCGCTCGCATCGCCCGCGAGCTGGTCGACCGCGGCGAGCGGGTGCTCCTCTCGGCGTTCACGAACCGCGCCGTGGACAACGCGCTGGAGGCGCTTCGGGAACAGGGGTTCGACTCGTTCGTCCGCGTCGGTTCGGAGACCGGCGTCCGCGAGGACACCCACCCCTACCTGCTCGAGACGAGCGGCGACCCGGTCGAGCGGGCGAACGAGCTCCGCGACGCGCCCGTCGTCGCGGCCACGACCGCCTCGTGTGGCTCCCGGGTGATGCGCGAGGCCGAGTTCGACGTGGCGGTCGTCGACGAGGCCGGACAGCTCACCGAACCCGGCACCTTCCTCGCCACCAACCGCGCCGACCGGTTCGTCCTCGTCGGTGACCACCAGCAGCTCCCGCCCGTAGTTCGTGCCGAGAAGAGCGAGGCGTCCGACGCCTCGGAGGGTCCAGATGGGGAACGCGAACGGAGCGCTCCGCGAGGGGGCGACCTCCCCACTTCGCTGTTCGAGCGACTCATCGAGCGGTACCCCGACGCGGGCACCATGCTCGACCGGCAGTACCGGATGAACCAGCGGATACAGTGGTTCTCCTCGACGGAGTTCTATGACGGGGCGCTCCGGCCCGCCACGCAGGCGGTGGCCGGGCAGCGCCTCTCCGACCTGCCGGGCGTCTCGGTCGACGCGCTCCCGGGGGGCCTGCGCGATCCCGTCTGCTTTCACGACCCCGGCGGGTCGCAGTCGGGCAACTCGAACCCGGCCGAGGCCGACGCCGTCGCCGACATCGTGGAGCGGTTCCTCGACGCCGGCGTCGACCCCGAGGACGTGGGGATCATCGCGCCGTTCCGGGCACAGGTGGCCGAGATCGGCCGGCGGTCGCCGGGGGTAGCGGTCGACACCGTCGACCGGTTCCAGGGGTCGGCCAAGGAGGTGGTCGTCGTCTCGTTCACCGCGACGGGCGAGGTCGAGGGGCCCATCTTCGAGGACCACCGTCGGATGAACGTCGCGCTGACGCGGGCGAGGCGGTCGCTCGTCGTCGTCGGCGACCGGGGCGCGATGGCGTCGGAGCCGTTCTACGCACGGCTGCTCCGCTGGGCCGACGCCCGATAGGGACGGTCGTCACGGCCGTCCGTCTCAGACGTCGTGCTGGGGGATCTCGGCCCAGCGGTCGAGCAGGTAGCCCAGCGAGAGCCCGTAGATCCAGTGGGAGACGAGCGACACGACGACGAAGATACCGACCGTGACCGCGCCGCCGCCCGGCCAGAACGCGAACAGGAAGCCGAACCAGTAGGCGGTGGCGAAGCTCGCACCGCGGAGGTACCGGGGGGATTCGGGCGGGAGGAACCCGCCGATGACGAGCAGCTGGACCGGGAGGAGCGTCGAGCCCCCGAGGACGAACATGGCGACCCCGAGCGCGAGGCTCGGCTGGAGCCCGAAAAAGGACACGATGGAGGAGAACTCCACGATCGGCCCCGTCCGGAACAGGCCGAGCGCCAGGGGTGCCCCGACCAGCAGCGGGAGCATCAGCACTATCCCGACGACCCCGCCGAGCATGGCCGTCCCGACCAGCCGGATGGTGATCGGGAGCTGTGCCGCGCTCCCCTCCAGTTCCTCGCCCGTCAACGACTCGTTCTCCGTGACTTCGCCGCTCATGGCTTGCCCCACGTTGACACTCACCGATTATGACTGTTGTGCTAAATCGTGTCAGTCGCGGTCGAGCCCTTCGGCGGGGCGTCCGTATCAGTCCGTTCCGGCGAGGGCGACGTCCCCGTCCCCCTCGTCCTCGATCGTCTCGAGGACGCGCCGGTGGAACTCCTGCAGGACGGCGCTCTCGTCCTCGGCGAGTACCGTGTCCGAGGCGACGAGCGTCGCCAGTCCGAACGCCCGCGGAGTCGGCGAGTCCACGGTCCGGGGGACGACCTCCACGTCCCCGTCCCCCATCTCGTCGAGCACCGCCTCGATGCCCGCGATGTCGAGCCGGTCCTCGAGTATCTCGCGGTACGTCTCCTCGATCACCGCGAACCCCTCCAGGTCCTCGGCGAACCCCAGGAGCATCTCGCTGGAGACCTGCTGCTGGCTCGCGGACTTCTCCGTTCCCTTGTAGCGCTTGAGTATCATCAGCGACCGCGTGGCGTTGATGCGGAAGTACCGCTTCAGGAGGTCCGTCCCGGAGAGTGCCGCCCGGAGGTCCCCGCGGGCGTCTGCGGGATCGATGTCCTCCAGCACGCCCGCGAGGTCGACCTTCCGGTTGAGCGGCATCGAGAGCGTGAACCCGTGGTCGGCGACGGCGAGCTTCACGTTGGCGTTCACCGACCGGGCGACCCGGTAGGCGAGCAGCCGTGAGAAGCCGTCGTTGAACCGGCGACCGTAGTTCGAGTGGACGTAGTAGTTCCGCCGGTAGCGGTCGCGGTCCAGCTCCTCTTCGACCACGAGCCGTTCGTCGGTCGCGACGCTCTCCGGACCCGCGTAGCGGACCTGCTCGTCGAACATCCGGGTCACCGCGCGGACGGCGTTCTCGTCGAGGGGGAACGCGCGGAGCCACCGGCGGACCGCCGGGGGTCCCCCCTCCTCGAACCGCTCGAGGAGCCCGCGCTGGAAAACGAGTATCTCCCGACCGAGGTCGTAGGACAGCGGCAGTCGCTCGGAGTACCACGACGGGACGGTCGGCCGTGCGCTCGTCGGGTCGACGTACGCCTTCGACCCGCGGCGGTAGCGGTACTCGTAGCGGGACCCACCGATGACGAACACGTCACCCGGCTCTAGCGTGTCCAGGTAGGACTCGTCGAGCTGGCCGACCCACTCGCTGCCCGAACGGGTCAGTACGTCGACGGAGAACGAGTCCGGGATGGTCCCGATGTTCGTCATGTAGATGACCCGCGCGAGCCGGCCGCGCTTGCCGAGCAGCGGCTCCCCCACCTCGTACGCCTCGTAGTGGTGTTCGCCCGAGGGCGGATCGTTCGTGTCCCGCCAGACCTTCGCGTAGACGTTGCGGTCCTCCATCCCCTCGTAGTCCGCCGTGAGATACCGGAGCAGTTCCTCCCACTCGGCGTCCGTGTAGTTCCGGTAGGGGTACGCACGCCGGAGGATACCCCTCATCTCGGCTTCGGGCCGCACGGCGTTGATCGCCATGCCGTAGACGTGCTGTGTGGCGACGTCCTGGGCATCCTCGGGGACGAACACGCGGTCGACGAACCCCTCCTCGGCCTTCTTCAGCATGACCGCACACTCGACGAGTTCGTCGCGGTCGAGCGCGACCACCCGGCCCCTGACGGTCCGTCCGAGCCGGTGGCCCGCGCGGCCGACCCGCTGGAGCAGCGCGGCGACCGATTTCGGCGAGCCGACCTGCACCACGAGGTCGATGTGGGGCATGTCGATGCCGAGTTCGAGCGACGTCGAGGTGGTAACGACGTCGACGTCGCCGCGCTTCAGTTTCCCCTCGATCCGCTGACGTTCGCCCGTCGACATCGAGCCGTGGTGTGCCCCCGAGTTCTCCTCGTCGTAGCACCCGTATCGCTCGCGGAGGTTGTGGAGCACCCGCTCGGCGCCCGACCGCGTGTTCGTGAACACGAGCGTGTTCGTCGCCCCCTGGACCCACTCGTGGAGCTGGTCGTAGAACCTGTCCGTGACGACCGAGTGAGGCGTGTCGATGAGGTCGGCCGCGGGGGTCCGCAGCTCCACGTCGAACTCCCGGACGAACCGCGCGTCGACGATATCGTACTCGCGGGGCGGCCCGCGCGGGGACTCCCGACCCACCAGGAACTCGGCCATCGTCGAGAGGGGTTCGACGGTCGCCGAACAGCCGATGCGCGTCGGCGAGCCATCGCAGAGCTCCTCGAGCCGCTCCAGCGAGACCGAGAGGTGCGTCCCGCGCTTGTTCCCCGCGACGCTGTGTATCTCGTCGACGACGACGTACTCGACGGTCCGGAGCTTCTCCTTGAACTTCGGGCTGTTGAGCAGTATCGCCAGCGTCTCCGGCGTCGTGTTCAGTATGTGTGGGGTGGTCTCCAGCATCGCCTGCCGCTCGCTCGAGTCGGTGTCGCCGTGGCGGATGGCGTGGCGTATCTCCACGTCCTCGCCGTGCTCCTCGAGCCGCCCGGCGATGGATTCGAGGGGTACCTCCAGGTTCCGGTGGATGTCGTTGGCGAGGGACTTCAGCGGGGAGACGTACAGCGCGTAGACGGAGTTCTCGAGGCCCGTCTCGCGCTCGCGCCGGAACAGCTCGTCGATGATGGCCGCGAACGAGGCGAGGGTCTTGCCCGAGCCGGTCGGGGCACAGATGAGGCTGTTGGTCCCCTCGTCGATGTTGGGTATGGCGCCGCGCTGTGGCGGGGTGAAAAAGCCCCCGTTCCCGGGGACGTACTCGCCGAACTCCTCGACCCACCACTCGCGGACGACCGGCTCGAACCGCCCGAGGACCTCCTCGTCCTCGATCCCGACCGTCGCGGGGTCGAACGCGAGTTCGTCCCGCCGCGCGACGAGCAGATCACGGCCCGAGGGCTCTCCTCCCATCCTCGGGCGTGGGTTGGTGCGCCGAGGACAAAGGGCTTCTCACATCACACGCCCCGGCTGGTTTCCCGGCCACGGCTTCGGCCGTCGGAAGGCATTAGACCGTCGGCCCCGCCTCCCTCCGCATGCAGGTGACGTTTCCCGCATGGACGTGACGTTCCTCGGGACCGGGAGCGCGATGCCGACCGGCGAGCGGGTCCAGACCGGCCTGCTCGTCGAGTCGACGGGCTCGTCGCTACTGATCGACTGCGGGAGCGGCGTCCTCCACCGCCTCGCCGGGACCGGGACGGGCTACGAGGCCGTCGACCACGTCCTGTTGACCCACCACCACCTCGACCACGTCTCGGACCTCCTCGCGCTGCTGAAGGCCAAGTGGCTCGCCGGAAGCGAGGACCTGAACGTCGCGGGTCCGCCCGGCACCAGCGATCTCCTCTCGGACCTCCTCGCGGTCCACGACTACCTCCAAGACCGCGTCGACCTCTCGGTCCGGGACGTCGCGGTCGATGACGCGCCGTTCGGGTTCGCCGGCTACGACGTCGACGCGGTCGAGACCGTCCACTCCATGCCGTGTCACGCCTACCGCATCGACCGCGGTGGCCCGGCGTTCACCTTCTCGGGGGACACCGAAGCGACCGGGGCCGTCGCCGACCTGGCCGATGGGTCGGCGGTGCTCCTCCACGACTGCTCGTTCCCCGACAGCGTCGACGTCTCGAACCACCCGACGCCGACGCAGCTCGGCGAGGTCCTCTCGGGCCACGATATCGGGACGGTCTACCTGACCCACCTCTACCCGCATACGGACGGCGAACACCCGGGGATGCTCGAGTCCATCGCGGAGGGGTACGACGGCGACGTCCGGTTCGCACGGGAGGGGGCCACAGTACCGGTGGAATGACCTCCTTCTCCCCTTCGGGCATCTCGACCGATCCGATACGGACCGACCCCGACCTCTACCGGGAGCACTGTCGCCTGCCGGCGGCGGTGCTCGCGTGGGCCGGGAGCGACGTCGGCCAGCAGGTCCGATTGCGCCGCGGTCGCGAATGCGTGCTCTCGACGGTGGTCGACACCGACGACCGGGCAGTGGTCGCGCCGGAACTCTCCGGGATGCTCGACGGCGTCGGCCCGCTCCGGGTCGCGAGCCGGGCCCCGGCCCCGCGGACCTCGCTCGCCGCCGGGGAGTTCGTAGAGCGGACGATATCGGGCGGACCACTGGTCGCCGTCGCCCCGCACGGCGGCGACGTCGAACCCCACACCGACGCGCAGGCCAGACGGCTGGCGCGGCGGGACGCGGCCGTGTGGGCCTGCAACGGGTGGTGGCCGGGCGGCCGGGCGTTCGACCGCTGGCACGTCACCTCGGCGGACATCCATCCCGAGTCGTTCCCGGCGCTCGACGGCCTCCTGGGTGAGGGGTCGGGCAAGCGCGGTAGGTTCGACGCCGCCGTCTCCTTCCACGGCTGGCGACACGAAGGCGTCGGGATCGGCGGCGGCGCGTCGCGGGACGTTCGACAGCAGGTCACCGAGGCCGTCGAACGGGTCCTCCCGCCCGAAGTCCCCGTCGAGCGCATCGACGAGGGCGACTACTCCGGGGACTCCCCCGAGAACATCGTGAACTGGCTGACCGTCGACGGCGCGAGCGGCGTCCAGATAGAGCAGTCGACCCGCGTCCGGTGGCGACACGGCTCGGCCGTGGCCGACGCGGCCGCGAACGTCCTCCTGTAGGTTCAACTACAATACCGGAACCAGACCCCACGTGGCCCGAACGCCGTCCCGGGGCGCGAGCGGTCGCGCGGCACCACGTCCCGGGGTGCGGGCGACGAGACGGTGCCGCCTGTCAGTTCAGCCGGTAGCGCAGCAGTGCGGCCACCCCCCCGAGGTTGCGCAACTGCTGTCCGGGGTCGAACTCTCCGGAGAGGACGGTCACCTCGCCACCCTGCTGTTCGACCGTCTCGACGAGTTCGTTCGCGTCGACGTCCCAGTCCCCCTCGCCGGCCCGCTCCTGTCTGAGACGGTCGTCGAGCACGAGCAGCTCCTCGACGGCCCCGTACTCGGCGGCCTCGACCACCTCGTCGATCCCGTACGCGGCCTTCGCTCCCACCGAGATGCGGGTCATCAGTTCGTCGATGGCCTCGGCCTCCCGGGCGATCCGGGTCTCGGCCTGCACCTCGTCGACGGCCCCCCGCTTGAGCACCTCGTGGACCCCACGGTCGCCGACGCTCGCGGTGTCGACGGTCGTCACCTTCCCCGCGAGTTCGGGGTGGTTCTCCCGGACGTACTCGAGGGCGTCCTGCTTGGTGAACCCGGGGCCGGCGAGGATGATCGCCTCGACGTCCATCCGGTCGAGTACGGTCCCGAGTTCGGCGAACAGCTCCGCCCGCGGGCGGGCGAACTCCCCCTTCCCCGTCGGTCCGGAGATGGAGGCCCGCTCCTCGACACCGTACTGGGCGACCGTGTGGACGTACGCAGCCCCTTCCTCGACGGTGGCGATGGCGACGTCGGGGTTCTCACTCGCCTCGACGGCCTCCTGGAGCCGCTCGAGCTGGTCGGTCTGCCACCGCTTGGTGACCGTTACCTCCTCGCGTTCCTCGACGTTGAGCGTGTGGTGCTGGTCGAGCTGGTCCTCGCGGGAGCAGTCGACGATGACGCCCCCGACCCGGAGTCGGTTTGCGAACCGGGCGAACTCCACGTCGTCGACCTCGATCTCGACCCAGAGGTGCTCTCGTTCGCCGCCGGTGTCCCGTAGCTGGTCGTCGCTGCGCTGGATGCGGCGGGTCGTGTCCCCCGAGACCAGGTCTCCGGGTTCGAGCACGTACTGGAGGTGCCAGAGGTCGTCGAGACTCTCCGGGACGAGCGAGATCCGCTCGCGCCCGCCTTCGACCCGCTCCCGGTCGGCGATGCGCATACCCGTTGCGAGACTCCCGTCGGGTAAGTGCCCTGCTATTCCGTCGAACCTCGGATGGACGGGTCCCTACACCGGGGCCGCGTCGGTGTTGGTCCCCGACTCCCCACTCGCGCTCGTCGCCTCGGCGAACCCGTTACCCCAGAGCCATCCAGCGATGACGAGGGCGTAGAATATCACGAAGACCCCGACGAGCCCTCCCAGGATCGGGACGACGTTCAGCAGACCGACGACGACGGCGACCGCGATGTTCAGCGCGATGACGTAGGCCCACGCCAGCAGGTAAGCACGGGAGGTGACGACGTCGGAGATGACGCCGAAGTCGAAGCCAGCAGCGAAGGTTCCCTCCCTGGCGTAGTTCGCGACGCCGGCGAACCCGACGTATCCGAAGATCAGGGACAGGATCCACCCGACGAACGCGCCGCCGATCAGTCCGAGCATGCCGACACCGGCCCCCGCGTCCGATCCCGTGGCGATCGCCAGTATCGACCCGCCGACGAAGACGGAGACCACGATTATCGGGACGAGCTGGTAGACGAAGCCGATGACGCTCGCGACGAACCCCTGCTTCAGGAGTTCGCCCCACTCGTCGAAGACGGGCGGCTCCTCGGCACCGTCCATCCCGGCCCGGATGGCCCGAACGAGGTAGCCCGCCACCAGGAACAGGGGTACGACGAGGAACGCGAAGATCGACGCGACCCCGCCGATCGCCACCGTCTTTATCCACTCCTCCGATTCCATCGGGTACTTCACCAGGGTTTCTATATCAACGTTCATACTAATCAATGTATAGGACTGTTCACGTGGGTATTAAGCTTTGTGTCGTGCCGGGACCGGTATCACCTGCCACCACGCGACTACCGATACTGTCGGACTCGTGGACCTTCGATGGTGGGTCTGGTCATGGGGTCATCGCCGCTGTTCGTGGACGTCCGGCCGCGGACCACACGCCTCGAGCGACGTCGAACGCCCGAACGCTCCGCCTGGCTACGATAATCAGTATCAGTCCTCGACCATCCGCGACCCGCCGTTCGGGCAGAACTCCTGGATGCGGTCGGGGGAGGCGACCCGCCGGACGAACGACTGGTCGACGAAGCGTTCGCGGAACTCGCGGTAGATCATCTTCGCGATGTCGTTCTGGGCGTACCGTCCGGGTTCGAGCCGGACGCTCGTCGCCGCCCGGCCCTCGATCGCCGACGGTGGCCCGCCGACCACACGCGTGAGGGGCTCGACCTGGATACCGACCGCGACGCCCACGGGCGTGTCCTCGTAGTAGGTCCGCTCGCCCCGGATCACGAACGAACCCTTCTCGATGTACTCGCCCGGTTCGGGTGTCTTCGACACCTGATCGGGCGTGACCATGTAGACGTCGCCGGCGAACTGGCCGGCCTTCCACACCGAGGAGTAAGAGACGGCGAACTGGGCGGCCTCCTCGCGCGAGGATTCGGGGATGTCGACGTCGCGTGCGGCCTCGCTGGGCCCCGTCGCCTTCAGTATCGTGACGGGTGCGCCGTGGGACTGAGCGTGGAAGAACAGGTCACCCCGCTCGGTGTACTTCTTGACGAGTTCCTCGTTCTGATCGGCGTTCCGTCCGCCGATGACGAGGAAGCCGTCCGAGGTGTGGAACCACCGGAACCGCTCGTACCACTGCTCGTCGCGTCTCACGGGGATCGAGGTACGCGAGAGCCAGTCGACCTCCCGGTCCTCGTCGCCGTCGGGTTCCTCGTCGTCGGTGTCCCCGCCGTCCGCTCCGTCCTCGGCCTCCCACGCGTCCCGCCGAGCCGTCACCTCTGCGAGCTCCTCGCGGGTGTCCTCGAGGGCCGCGAGCGCGCCCTCGCGCTTCTCGGCGATCCGTTTGGCCTCCTGGTAGAGTCGGTCGGCGTTCTTCTCGACGCCGGTTCGGGGGTCGAGCGTCACCCGGGTCCCATCGAGGTCGAGGGTGACCGTCCCCTCGCGGCCGTCGACGCCGACGACGGCCTCGGCCGCCTCGATGCCCCGTTCGGCCCCCTCCTCGAACTTCGTCGCGATGTCGTCCCAGGGGACGTCCTCCTGGCGGGCCGTCCGGACCGTGGAGAGCACCTCGTCGACGAGGTCGTAGTTGGCGTACAGCAGTTCGGCCCGCTCGCGCTCGGCGGCCGCCTGCTCCTCGAAGCTCTCGATGGCGCCTTCCTGCTGGGCGATGATACGCTCTCGCTTCTCGATCTCCGCCTCGAAGTCGGGGCGGTCCCGGCCGCCGCCACCCCCACCGCTCCCGCCGGGCTCCTCGGCCTCGAGTTCGTGGAAGTAGGTGTCCAGCGCCGCGTTGAACGCGTCGAACGCCTCGCCGTCCAGGTCTGCGCGCTCCTCCATCGGAACCGGCGAGACGTCGACGACACGGCCCTCGTCGTCGCGGTAGACCCGCGGGTCGAGGTCACCCTCCTTCAGCCGCCGTCTGAGTTCCTCGACGACCCGGAACAGCGGCTCGTACTCGACCTCGTCCGCGTCGGTGATGTCGAGCGTCTTCTCGACGCCGGTGCGGGTGCAGAGCTCCTCGCCCCAGATACCGCCGAAGTTGAGCTGTGTAGCGAGGGTCCGGACCACGTCGGTGTCCGAGTCGTCCATCGCCGCGGCGAACGCCTCGTAGTCCGCGGTGAGCGGATCGAACCGCGACTCGGGGTAGCCGTACTGGGCACCGGGTGCGACGGTCCGCGATTTCAATCGAACCGTGTCGAGCGAGGAGACCACTTCGCGGTCCTCGTTCAGCACCGCGACGTTACCGTCACCGAACAGTTCGACGACCACCAGCGTGTTCGCGTCCTCGCGCTCGAACCGGAAGGTGAGGATGCGATCGAACTCGAACTGCTCGACGCCGGCGAAGTCTGCTCCCGAGAGGCGGTTCCGGAGCATCATCGCGAAGTTCGGCGGCCGGCCCGGGGCGTCGGACACCCGCTCGGGGTCGGCGACGTGTACCCGCTTGGGGTCCCGCACCTCCAGCAGTAGCTCCACGCGACCGCGGTCGAAGTCCCGCATCTTCAACCGGACGAGGTCGTCGTCATAGAGATACGCCTTGTCGACCTTGGCGCCCGCGTACCGGTTCAGTTCCGTCACGAGCGCCGCGAGGTCCACGCTCGTGAGGGCGCGCTTCCGTTCCATAGCGGAGGTGGCGCCGGGTCGGGGAAAGGCGTGTCGGGTCGCGGTCGGGGAGGCCTCTCTCGCCCGTCGCCGAGCGGGGTCCCCGCGTCGGTCCCGGGAACAGCAGCGGCACTGGGCCCGTGGCCGAACACTATCGGACGGCGATCAGGCGTAGGCCTCGAACTCCCGGCCGAACAGGAGGAAGTAGCCCACGCCGACGAGGCCGACGGCGGAGGCGACGCCGAACGCCACCGTCGGGTCCCTCGCGTAGAGCAGTCCCCCGGCCGCCGCGGAGGGGATGACGACCGTGTTCCGGACGAGGTAGTAGGTACCGGTGACCCGTCCGCCCGCGTCGCGCTCGGCGGGCCCGACGACGAGCGCCTTGTGCGCGGGCAGGCCGGCGAAGCGCAGCCCGGAGAACGCGAACAGCAGGGCGAGCACCCACTGGTCGGCCGGCGCGGCGACGAGCAGGACCGGGAAGACGGCGTAGACGGCGAACCCGAGCGCGACGACTGGTTTCAGCCCCGTCCGCTCGGCGAGCTTCGCGACCGGGGCCATCGAGAGCAGCGCCACCACCATCTCCACGCCGAGGAGAACCCCGAAGAAGGCGTCCGGCCGCAGCGAGACCCCGAACCCCTGGAAGCCGACCGAGAGGAAGTCGGTGACGACGATGACGAAGAAGACGTACACCATCCCGTTGGCGAACCGGACCAGCGTGTCCGCGACCAGGAGCGGGCGGAGCGTCTCGGGCATCCCGAGCAGGTCCCGGCGTACCCCCGCGAGCCCCTCGAACGCCTTCCCGATGGAGTCCTCGCTCGCGTCGTAGAGGAGGTACTGGACGACGGTGGCGACGGCGCCGAACGCGACGGCCACCAGCAGTATCCGCTGGAAGCCGTCGACGAACCCGGCGGTCGAGGCCAGCAGCGCGGCGGCGAGCAGCGGCCCCACGAGAAACCCTACTCGACGAAAGGTCTCCGTGCTGGCGAACCCCGAGGCGAGGTGTTCGGGCGCGACGCTCTGCTTGACGACGGCGAACGTCGCACCGAGGCCGAACGACTTCCACGCCTGTGTGAGGAACAGGCCGAGGAACACCAGCGACCACCCGGGGACGACCAGCGACCCGATCGCGACGTCGCCGACGACCGGCGCGAGGTACCAGACCCCGAACCCGACGGTGGTGACGACGCCGAACAGCGTCAGCGAGAGCCGCGAGCCCACCCGATCGGAGACCGCACCGCCGGGGTAGGGGTAGAGCGCCGAGATCAGGTTCCCGACCGAGCCGTAGAGCCCGATGACGCCCGCGCCGGCACCGAGCACGCGGAGGTACTCCGGGACGTACCGGGAGGTCATCTGGAACGCGAGGCTGAACGCGAACATCGCCACCGACAGGACCAGTACGTCCCGTCGCAGCGAGAGGAACTGCCGGAAGGCGTCGAACGGGTCGGCGGTCCCCTCCTCGGTGGCCATCGGTAGCGACTGGATGCGGGTCCGAAGTAAAACGAGGGGGTCGCGGCCGTCGAGCCCACCCCGTGGCTACGTCCCTCGGGGGAGCGGTACGGACGGCTACGTACCGGTGGAGAGCGCGTACGCCATCCGCTCGCCCGTCTCGAGTCCGGACCGGAGCGCGGCGTGGACCCGTGCCTCCCCTGCCACCCAGTCGCCCGCACAGTAGAGGTCGTACTCCTCGGCCGACCGGACCGCGCCGGCCGCGACCCCCTCGTCGGGGAGCGCGTAGCGCCAGCCCTGGTGGTCGGTCCAGTCGGGTTCTGCGAGCCGCGGGTCCTCGAGCAGGTCGGCGGTCCGGTCGGCGAGTTCGGCCACGTTCTCCTCGGGGGAGTCGTCGTAGTGTTCGACGGACCAGGCGGGGCTGGCCTGTACGACCAGCAGGCTCTCACCGTCGGGGACGTGTCCCGGCTTGCACTCCTCGCGGGAGACCCACCCGACCTCGTGCTCGCGGTCGGTGTTGACGAGCGCGTAGTACGGCCGGTCGAGTTCGAACGGGTAGTGGAGGACCGCCGTCCAGATGCTCCGGTACGGGACGGCATCGGTGGCGTCGGCGAGGTGCTCCCGGACGTCGGCATCCCAGTCGGCCCCCCGGAGGAGTTCGGCGGTCTGTGGCGCCGGCGGATTGAGCACGAGCGCTTCGAAGGGACCCCACCCATCCCCCTCCGAATCGGTCAGCCGCCAGCGGTCGCCGTCCCGCGAGACGGTCTCGACGCGGGTCCGGCGCTCGACCGACGCGTCGGTGCGAGCGAACAGCCGCTTTGCGACCTGGGTGAGTCCCGCTCGGTAGCTCCACTTGAGCTCGTCGGCGTCGCGGCCCGGAGAGACGCTCCCCTCGCGGTCGAACGTGTACACCGGCCCCTCGGCCTCGATCAGTCCCTCGGTGTCGAGCGTCCCAGTCAGGAGCTCGTCGACCCGCTCGTCGTCGGACTTCACGTAGTTCGCGCCGTAGTCGTAGGTGCAGTCGCCGCGCCGACGGGTCGCCGCCCGCCCGCAGACCCCGCCCGACTTCTCGAGGACCGTGATCGAGGCGTCCCGAACGGTGCCGTCGAGGACGTACGTCGCGGCCGCGGCGGCCACTCCCGCGCCGACGATGCCGATGTCCGTCATCGCCTCCCCGTATGGACGGGCGGCTCAAAAGCCCGCCCCAACCGGCAGGACCGCACTGTCAGAGCCGCCTCACCAGCCGCCGGAGCGCGTCGTACCCGCCCTCGGCGAACGGCGTCCCGTGGCCCGTGCAGGCCAGTTCGAACGGGGGCGTCCGCTCGGCGAACGAGCGTATCGACTCCCGGAGCGCGTGCATGTCGTAGGAGTCCAACCAGAACGGGGGTGTGAGCTCGCCGTCCTCCTCCCAGACGAGGTCACCGAGGAACGCCGCGTCCAGGCTCTCGTGGACGTAGACGGTGTGGCCGGGGTTGTGCCCGGGGGTGTGGAACGCCTCGAACCCGCCTATTCGGTCGCCGGCGGCGACGGATTCGACGTCCGGAATCCCGAAGAACGGGCGCACGGCGAGGTGGAACATCCCCTTCGGGTGGAAGACGGAGGGCGACCGGCCGCCGTCCATCAGCGCGACGTCCTCGCGGCCGACGTGGACGCTCCCGTCGAACCCCGCCCGACGCAGGGCGGAGATACCGCCGGTATGATCGAGGTCGTAGTGCGTGAGCAGCACCTGCTCGACGTCCGCCGGCTCGTACCCCACCGCCCGGATCTCCGAGAGCAGCCGTGACGGGTTCACCGGCAGCCCCGCGTCGACCAGCGTGGGCTCGCCGTCGTCGGCGAGGTAAGCGTTCGAGGCGATGGGCGGGAACAGTCCGAGGTCGAGCGCCCAGACGCCGTCGGCGAGCCGCGTCGGCATACTCCGACTACGGCCCCGGGTTATAGAAGCGTGTGGTTCGACGGCCAGTGGCTCGACGTGAACCGGACCGCCCGACCGTCACGTCCGATCGTCGACCCCCCGACTCCGTTGCCCCTCGCCAACGTCGTGTTGAATACCCCTGCGGGTCCACGGATGACCGTGAGATCTCCCTCCACCAGGACCCTCGCGACGAGTCTCCTCGTGCTCCTCGTCGTCACCGCCGGCTGTGCGTTTCCGGGCGTCGAGCCCGAGAGCCGCGCCGGCGTCTACGACTACACGTTCGGACTCGACGCCCACGACAGCCTCTCGAACGCGACGATACGCGTCCCGCTCCCGGCCGAGGGCGGCGAGAGCGTGCTGAACGTCTCGATCCTCGCACCGAACGGGACCGTCGACGGCGCCTTCGAGGCGAGCGTCGTCGACACCGAGCACGGGCCTATGCTCGAACTGCGGGCCGAGGAGTTCGACGTCGAGCCCCGATACTTCGAGACGGTAGAGGAGGACGGGATGGGCAGCCGCGTCGAGATCTCAGCCGAGGAGTACGACCCCGAGAACCCGGACCACTCGACGGTCGAGTTCCGCTCGGTCGACGTGCTCGTGACCGTCGACGCCTCCTACCCCGTCGACACGGAGACGCCCGTCGGCGACGAACCACTCCTCCCGAACGCCTCGGACCGGGTCGCCACCGTCTGTCGAACGCCGACGACCGATGGCGCCTCCTGCTACGGCTACGACGCGCCCGTCTACCTCGAGTACGACGCGGCCGAGGACGCACGGGTGAGCCTGATCGTCGCTTTCGAGGGCCGCAACGAGTGGTTCGACGGCGGGTGGACCGGGAACGGCTACCGCGACACGGTGAGCCACGCCGCGACCGGACCGCAGTCGGGATGGGTCACCGCCGAGGGACACCTCGTCGTGGGCAACGGGAACTACCCGTCGCCCTGATACGGGCGGCTATGCTCCGTCGCGTCCTGGAGTGGTTCGCAGGCCGCTTCGGCACGGACGAGGACTCCGGTGCCGACGAGGCGGGTTCCGGATTCGTCCCGTCGCCCCTCGACCGCTCGGTCCGGTACGCATACGGTGGCAACGACGACGGGGAACGCGAGCTGGCCAACGTACGTGAACGGGCGGAGGCGTTCGAAGAGCAGCGACGGAACGGCCGATCGCGGAGCGACCGATACTACTCCAGCGGCGTCGAGACGTAGGGGCCGTCCTGGTAGTATCCGAGCTTCTCGCGGTAGTACTCCCGGACGCCGATACCGGAGATGACCGAGAGCTTCGCGTAGCCCGCCTCGCGGGCGCGGCGCTCGGCCTCGGCGAGCAGCCGACGGCCGTAGCCCTCGTGCTGGTAGTCGCCGTCCCCGCCCGATCCCTCGGCTCCGACCCCGACCTCGTCGCCGTAGACGTGGAGTTCGCGGACGACGGCGGCGTCCCGGAGCTCCCGCCGGGTGGGGTCGGACGGGAACCGCAGCCGGCAGAACCCAACCAGCAGGTCGCGCTCGAAGTCCTCGAACGAGATGTAGTGCTCGGTGCCGCCCGCGGCCTCGTAGGTCAGGGTGTCCAGTTCGACCTCTCGGGGGGACGCCTCGTTCATCCCTACCTCCCGACACCGGATGCAGTCGCAGCTCCAGCCGTGCTCGGCCATCCGCTGGCGGGCGAGCTGGCGGAGGTTCGACTTCCAGACGCCGGCGTCGATGAAGTCCGCCGGGATGTCCCGCTGGACGCGCTGGAGGCGGGTGTACCGGGGGATCGTGGACTTGATCTCCGCGACCAGTTCGGCGGCCTCGTCGTTGGTGAGCGGGTCGTACTCCCCGCGCCGCCACATGTCGTAGGTGAGGGTGTCCCGCACCACCAGCGTCGGGTAGATCTTCAGGTAGTCCGGCCGCCAGTCCGCGCTCCCGAACAGCTCCCGGAAGTCCTCCAGACACATGGCCTTCGACATCCCGGGCTGGCCGGGCATCATGTGAAAGCCCACCTTGAACCCCGCGTCCCGGAGCCCGCGGTTGGCGTCGAGGCTGGCCTGCACCCCGTGGCCGCGGTGCATCTCCCGGTTGATCCGTTCGTAGGTCGTCTGCACGCCGACCTCGACCTTCGTCCCACCCAACCGGAGCATCCGGTCGATCTGCTCGGGGTCACACCAGTCCGGCTTCGTCTCGAAGGTGGTCCCGATACAGCGGACGTCCGCCCCCTCGTTCTCCGCGACGACGTCCTCGAGGTAGCGGAACTCGTGACTCTCGGGGTCTGGCGCGAACGACTCCGTCTCGGAGGGCTCGGGCACCCCCGAGGGGTCGTAGTCGTTCATCGCCTCGTAGGCCCGCTTGACGAACCACTCCTGATAGTCGTGGCTCCGCGCGGTCATCGTCCCGCCCATCAGGATGAGTTCGACCTTGTCGACGGGGTGGCCGATGCGCCGGAGCTGTTCGAGCCGCAGTGTCACCTGCCCGTAGGGGTCGTAGTCGTTCTGTTTCCCCCGGGCGGCGGCCGGCTCGTGGCCGGTGTAGGACTGCGAGGAGGAGAACTCGCTGGCCGGCCCGCCAGGACAGTAGAGGCACTTGCCGTGCGGGCAGGCCTGCGGCGAGGTCATGATGGCGACCGGCGAGACGCCAGATGCGGTCCGGACGGGCTTGCGCCTGAGCACTCGCTGGACCGCCTCGCGCTCGCCCTCGGGAGCGTGGTCGACGATGTCGGAGTGTCGGGGGACCTCGCTCGCCCCGAACTCCGAGCAGGCGTCGAGTTTGGCCGACTCGACCCCCTCCCGGTCGAGGTCCCCCGAGGCGACCCGCTCGGCGAGGTGACGACAGACCCGTTCGAACGGGGTGGGATCGGCCTCCTCGGCGTCGGGTGTCTCGGTGCTCATCTCGTTGTCGGCACCTGGATCCCGCAGCTCAAGTATCGTGCGGTCGCGGGACGGGGCTGGAGCGGCGGGAACGGGAAACGAGGGGCGACGGCGGTGTTACGCCTCGGAGGTCGCCGACAGCCGCTCGGCGACGACCGCCATCGTCGCGTCGAGCACCGCATCGCGCTCGCCGGAGAGGAACTCGACGGTCCCCTCGCGGGTGCCCTTGGTGTCGACGCCGCCCTCGGGGACCCGCTCGCGGACCGCCCGGGCCACCTCCCGGACCCCGACGTCGGTCGTCGACCGGAGGTGGAGCTCGTCCATCGCGAGCCCGATGGTGACGGTGGGGCCGTCGCCGTCGGCGACCTCCCGTCGGTGGAGCTCGTCGAGCAGGAGGCGCGTCGGCGGGAAGTCGAACCGGTGGGTGTACGCGTCGGTGTCGAGGACGACGAACTCGACCCCGCCGACCTCTCGCCGGTCGAGGTTCGCCGTCGCCGTCTCGAGCTCCGTCTCCAGCTTCGTGCGGAACTGCTCGGCCACCTGTTCGGCCAGGCCGGTCACCCGGTCGAAAAGCAGGTCGATGATGAGCTCTCGTTTGTCCTCGTAGGACTGGTAGTACGCCTCCAGTGCGACGGCCTCGCGGAGATCGCGGACGACGTCCGCCTCGAGCCCGGCGTCCACGGCGAGATCGGCGTAGACCTCGGGGACGTCGTCCCAGTAGGAGATGGCGGGAAGGGCTTCGAGGTCCTCGCGGACCGCGTCGTTCACGCCGACGGCGACGGTCGCCGCCAGCGTCGTCGCGGTCCGTGCCTCGCCCGTCTCCGGCCCGAGCGTCGTCTCGGCCGTCTCGACGACCGCCTCCTCGACGGGGAGCCCGTCGATCACGAGCCGTTCGGCGCCGTAGATCCCGAGCAGCTCGAGTCCGTCGAGCGAGTCCCGGGTGCCGCCGGCCCCGGCGAAGACGAACAGCGGGAGCTTCTCGTCGTGACGCTCCCGGTCGTCGAGCATCCGGGTGACGTCCTTCGTCGCGTCGTCGAGGTCGTACACCGTCCCCTCGAGCGGCCGCCGGTCGAAGTAGTGGTAGACCGCGTCGGTCCCCGCGTGCTCCTCGCGGACCAGGGGGAGGACCGCCCGCTCGATGGCCGCGCCCGCGACGTAGCCGTCCGTGTCCGCGCTGTGGCGGACGACGATGGGGCGTGACTCCTTTATCGCCCGGCGGATCGCGGTCGCGGCCACCCGGACGTCCTCGTCGAGCGCCTCGACCGCCGCGTCCTCGGCGATCGGCTCCACATCACCGGCGTCGGACGCCGAGCGTAGCGCCTCGTCCATCCGATCGGCGACCGTCGCGAGCTCGTCGCCCTCGAGCACCTCGAGCGCCTCTGTCTCGACCTGGATCTCGTCGCGCCGGACCCTGATCTCCCCGTCGAGCCGGGCGATGTCGCCGACCTCCACCTCGGGGTACGCGCGGACCCCTGCCTCCTCGAAGGCCGCACAGTCCACGACGCCCGTCTCGTCGCGGAGCTCGAAGACCGTCGGGCCGGAAGTCTGCCGGACGCTCACGACCTCGCCCTCCAGCCGGACCGTCTCGCCGACCCGTTCGCGGAGGCTCTCGACGTTCACCCGCTCCGGCTCCCCGTCCGTCGACGCCGGTTCGCTTGCCGATTCGGGTTCGGGAGCGGGCTCCGGCTGGCTCTCCGTGTCCGGTTCCGCTTCGGGTTCGGGCTCCGCGTCCGCGTCCGCCGTCGGTTCGGGCTCGGGTTCCGCATCGTGTTCGGGTTCGGGCTCCGGTCTTGATCCCGACTCGGGCGCGTCCTCCGGCTCGGCGAGCCGGTCCCCGTCCGGCGCGTCGATGAGCGTCCCCCGGAACTCCCGGTCGGACTGCCGTATCGACCAGCCCAGGTCGATATCGCCGTTGTCCCGGACGTTCGTCACCTGGACGTAGACGGCGTCGCCGACCTCCCAGTCGAGCGATTCGAGGCGTCGGTCCAGCTTCGAGCGGTGGAGGAGGCCGGTGACGTGCTCGCTCAGGTCGATGAACACGCCGAACTCGGCGTAGCCGTCGACCGAGCCGCGGTAGAACCGCCCCTCGGTCAGCTGGTTCGGGTGCTCGCCCCGGAACTCGAAGACGACGTCCTCCTGGTGCGTGTCACAGACGGGCCCGTCCGACGACGTGCCGCAGATGATACAGTCTGCCATTAGACGGTCGAACACGGGCGTCCCGTAAACGGTTGTCGGAATCCTCGTGCGGGGTGCTGGGGAACGTACGGCAGGAACTACTCGAAGACGCGGCTCCCCTCCTCGAGGTGCTCGAGATCCGCCCGGATCGCCGACGCCTCCTCGGGGAACAGCGCCACCTCCACCTCGTTGCCCTCGCCGTCCGCGAAGGCGAGTTTGATCCGCTCGTCGCCGAACTCCCGGGCCTCGGCGTCCTCGACGTCGTAGAGCTTGACCGTCGCGTCCGTGTTCGCCGGACCGACGTTCTTGACCACGCCATCCTTGAGTTCGAGCATCAGCGAGTCGAAGTCGACCGTGAGCATGGCCGGTGGTTCGCGGGCCAGGGCAAAAAGCCGACCCATCGGTGGTGGGTGTCGTTCGGGGCCGCGACACTACGTCGAGCGCCTCGGGGCTTTCGAAACGGACCGCACGATCGGTTCGGTCGTCCACGGTGAGGCCGAGCAATGCCTCACCATGGGGTCTGTATCGACCTACATCACGTCCATCTCGCCGAGGCGCTCGGGGAGGTAGGTGTCGGTCACGAAATCGAGTCCGCGGGAGGCCAGCGACTGCTGTTCGGACTTCTTTCCTATCTCCAGCTGGAGTTCGATCTCCTCCCGCCAGAACTCCGTCTGGAACCGGGGGTCCTCGAGCTCGCTCTCCAGGGCGTTCACGTCCGAGTCCGTCAGCGGGTCCGCCGGGAGGTCGTACTCCTGGATGTCCCGCGGGCGGATGCCGACGAACTTCGCCTGGGGCGTGGCGAGGTACTCCGAGAGGTGGGCGGACTTGATCGAGCCGTACGCCACGGAGCCGTAGATGCGGTAGCTCCAGGGGTCGCCGTCGGTGAACACCACCACCGGGAGGTCGAGCTCGTCGTGGAGCCGGCGGGTGAGCCGCCGGGTCGCCCGCGCGGGCTGGCCCTTCAGGTGAACGACGAGCGCGTCGTGGTCGGTGTCGAAGCCGTTCTCGACGAGCCGGTCGCGCATCCCGCCCGTCTCGACACAGAGGACGAACGCGGCGTCGTGGTCGAGGAACTCGATGGTGTCGGGGTTGTTCGGGATCTGGTAGCCCCCCTCGCCGACGTCCTCCTGACAGTGGATGTCGCGCTCGCCGCGGCGGGTCTGCTCGCGGAGGAACAGCGGCCCCATCACCGTCGCGCCGGACTCCTCCGGGCGCATGTGGAAGTCCTCGCGGGTCACCTCCGAGACGATCTCGAGGTCCTCGATCAGCTGATTGGACTCGTCCTGGCCGGAGAACTGGGCGTGCTCGTTGTCCCAGGACTCGCTGAGGTAGTAGAGCTCCCGCAGCGTCGAGGAGCGGTCCTGTTCGAGCTGGTCGGCGAGGAACTCGATGGTGTAGACGGCCTTGAGGAGCTTCCGGGCGCCGCGGACGGAGTTCGCGCTCCGCGTCGAGGTGCGGTCGCCGTACACCCACACCTCCTTCTCGGGATCGTACTCGATGTTGCTCTTCGTCCGGGTGGGGATCTCCATGTGGGGGATCTCCCCGCCGGCGAACTGGTCGTAGAACCGGGCCGCGAGGTCGATGAGGCGCTCGCGTGCCTCGGCGTCGCGGGCGTCGTCGGGGATGTCTTCGGTGCTGTCGGTGCTCATATGCTAGCCGTCGATCGTCACTCTCTCGCCCTCGATGCCCTCGACGGAGACGTCGAAGGCGGTGTCGTCGGGGACGCTGTACTCGAGGGCGGCCTCCTCGCCGGCCGCCACCTCGGGGCTCCACTTCACGAACCACTCGCCGTCCATCTCGACGATGCGGGCCCCCTCCACGTCGCCGGGGTCCGCCGAGAGGATGTCCGTCACCTCCAGGCTGGCGCTCGTGTCGTCGTGGTTCGAGACGACGAGCTTCACCGTCCCGTTCTCCCGGCGGCGCTCGACGAGGACGTTGTTCATGATCCGCGCCAGCGAGTCCTCGATGTTCAGGGGTTCGCGGCCCGTCACTTCCGAGAGCTTCCGGGCCATCTCGGGGAGGAGTTCGGCGATGACGTTCTGCTTGCGTCGACGCTGCTCCAGCGACCGCTTCCGGTTCAGGTAGGACTTCAGCTCGCGGGCGGTCTCCCGGAGCGCCAGCTCGACCTCGTCCTCGATCTCGGGGACGTTCGCGACGGCGTCCTTCGACTCGCTGGTGAACGGGACGTTCGTCGAGGCGACGTGGATCATAAGCACCGCGGGACCATTGGGTATACCCGAGCCGCCGGGCTGGTCGAGGTTGTAGTTCCGCCAGTTGATCCGCTTGACGACGTCGACGGTCGCACACGCCCCGCGCTGGTAGACCAGCGGGACGCGGTTGGCGAAGCGGAGTATCTCGACGCTTCCCTCCGCGGGGAGGTCCCCGCCGTAGGCGATACCCGCCTCGACGATGAACGGGTCGCCGCCGTGGACCTCCGCGTCGCGGGTCGAGGCCGCGTAGAAGTCCGCGTCGTACTCCTTGCGGAGCCCCGCCTCGACCAGCTCGGAGGTGATCGGCGCGAGACAGTCCGTCGGCGGCGCGAGGATGTCCGTCTCACGCATCGCCTCGAGGAACTCGGCTGCCGTATCGCGGTCGTCGGCCACCTCGCGAACCCTCGGCGGATCCTCCTCGACGGTCCGGGCCCGCTCCCAGACCGCGCCCGAGATATTCTCCCGCGAGGTCTCCCCGAACGTCTCGCCCTCGCGCTCCTTGGCGGTCTCTGCCGCCTGGCTGACCCACTTCGATAGCGTCGCCCTCGTGAATCTGTCCCGCCCGGAGTCCGATCGCTCGAACCTCGTTTCGAGACTCCGGGCCAGCGCCTCCACTGCCGCGTCGTCCTTGCGCTTCGTGGTGGCCTCGTCGACCAGCAGGTACAGGTCCGACTCCCGCTCCTCGACGACGACCGACCAGACCGCCCCGACGGTGTTCTCCCTGACCGTGTCCCCGAACCGCCGGTCGGTCGCGGCCTCGGTCGCCTCGGCCGCGGCCGCGACGATCCTCTCGAGGTCGGTGTAGGAGACGAACTCCCGGCCGAGGAGTCCCGTCACCTCCTCGTCGTCCGTCCCGTCGGTCCCCTCCAGCACGCGCTCGGCGAACGCGGCGGTCGCGTCGGCGCCCTTGTTCGAGACGGCGTCCTCGATGGCTTCGACGACCGCGTCCCGTCGACGGGCGTCGGGCGCCCGCCAGGCCATCTCCCGCCCGAAGTGCCGGTCGCGGAACCGGTCGACGACCTTCCGGGCGGTCTTCCCCCCGACCCGCGTGAACTCCCCCTGGAGGAACCCCGACAGCGAGTACGAATCCGTCGCCTCCAGCATCTTCAGCAGGGTCCCGAGTTCGACACCGTGAGGGTGGGGCCGTATCTCCTCGGTCTCCGCGGGGAGCTGGTCGGTCGCCCGCTCGGACTTCAGCGACTCCTTCGGCTCGTGGAACTCGATCCGCGCGTGGGGGTTGACGACCGCCGTGTACTTGACGTAGTCGTGGAGCTGCTGGCGGGCGCGCATGTTCCCCTCCATCTCGAGTTCGATCCGCGTTCCGTGGGGCCGCTCCCACGTGGTCTCGCGGTCGACGTCGATCTCCGGCTCGTTCGTGTCCGTGTCGACGATGAGCTCGAAGTACTGGGCCTGTTTGCCCTCGGTCTTGGAGGTGATGCGTGCGGGTTTGCCGGACGTGAGCTGGGAGTAGAGGACCGCTGCAGAGATCCCGATGCCTTGCTGACCCCTATTCTGCTCGCGCTTGTGGAAGCGGCTCCCGTACAGCAGTTTCCCGAAGACCTTCGGGATCTGCTCCTTCGTGATGCCGGGGCCGTTGTCCTCGACGACGAGGCGGTAGTAGTCGCCGGCTTCCTCGATCTCGACGTAGATGTCGGGCAGGATGCCCGCCTCCTCGGCGGCGTCGAGCGAATTGTGACACGCGAGGGGGGACGTGCCGGCCATGAAGTTCTGGTCGCCCGGCACCGACACGTCGTAGACCCACTCCTCTTCGTAATCGATCAGTTCGATACCGGTGACCGGAAGTGCGGTCAGATCACCATCGGCGATCTCTCGCCCGTCTCCGGCGAACGCGAGACGACCACCGTCCGAGAGCGCCAGCGCGTGGTCGGTTTGTACGCGAGTCTGGCGGTTCTCGAGGTTGTATGCGAGTTTCGGATCCGTTATTTCGGCCGCGATCTCGTTCGCGGGGAGACGGTTTCGGGATACCGTGGACTGGTCCATGTGCAGGTACAGCAGATGACTCTCGCCGAACTCGGCTCTCCGGCCATCCAGCGTTCGAGTTTCGGCCTCGCACCGTTCGTGGGTCGTATCGTATCCGATAGACGAGAGGAGATACTGGACCCCCGACGAGAGACGGTCGGACGACGTCGAGAGGGCGATCCGGTGTTCGTCTATCGATCCGATATCACCGTCATCGCACAGGGTGTCGATGACCGACTCCGTCGGATAGCCGTCTCCGGCGGCGTACCCCAACACGAACCGTTCACGAAGGGACGAGGGGAAGTCGAACACGAACCGCGGGATGCGCTTCTGGTTGGCGGCCGTGCCGGCTTCGAACACGTCCTCGAGTAGCAGCCCGACGATCTTGGCGTTGATACTGACGTTTACAGCGGTGTCGTGGGCGGGAACCGTCGACGCGGTGAGACCGAACACGGAATCGATCAGTTCCTCGGCACGTTCGATGAGCCGCGTTTCGTGGCTTCCGAGCGAGAGATAGACCTTCTCGTGTGTCTCGCCGGTGACGGACCCCTCGGCCGCGTAGAGTCCGAGCAGTTCGGCCAGGTCGTCCGTCACCGGGAGTACGGCGGGGATCCGGTTGCCGAACCGGTATCCGATCTCTCGTCCCCGGTACGTCTCCGGGTCGAAGTCGAGCTCTCGGAGCATATTGAACGGGAGCCGATCGCACTTGCGGAAGTCGCCTATCCGGTACTGGGCGTCGACCTGCTCGCGGATCCTCTCCCGGTGCGTTTCGATCAGGTCTCGAACGCCGTAGAGGCCGATATCCTCGGTACGCTCGGGAGGGAGATCGAGGAGTTCCGCGACGAGATCGAGTCGTTCGACGCGTCCCTCTCCCCAGCCCGAATCCGGGAGCACGACGTACTCCCCCTCCTCGATGTCGCTCGTCGGGACGGAGACGATCTCGCCGTCACGGAGCACGAACACGCTGTGATAGTCCGTCAACTCGACCGACCGGCCACCTTCCACGTCGAGCCGGTAGATGTCGCTGTTGACCCGGTGACGAAAGACGCTGCTGATCCGATGGAACCCGACCTCGTACTCCGGATCGAACGATAGCGATTCGAGTCCGTCGATGCGCAACTGCTGGAGGTCACCACCCCGTCTCTCAATGACGTTCGCCGCGTTCTCCTCGATGAGACGGTCGATCACGTCGCCGATGTAGTCGTGTCTCGTCTCGCCCCCCTCTCGGTAGACGAACGGGGTCTTCCGGGTCAGCGAATTGTCGACCCCCTCCTTGACAGCGGTCACCAGCGCCCGGGCGCCGCTGTCGAAGCCGAGCATGTGCTTGTTCTTCTCGAAGAACTCGGCGATGGAGATCGACCGCTGGGAGCGGGCCAGCTCCTCGGCGATCCCCTCGTCCTCGCCGAGCTCCGACTGGTAGGATGCCATCCGTCTGGCTCCGCGTTTTCCCCCGGCGAATAAAACCCCGTCGTTAGTCCGGTGAAAGTGAAACGCCTTTCGGGGGACGGGGCGGGGGTCGTCCGTCGGACGGAGGTCGGACGGTGCTCGGTCCCCGACAGTCGGCGTGATACGGACGGTTGCCGTCTGTTACCGGTGGCCGTCGACCCCGTCCGGACGATCGCCGGTACGCCGTTACTACCGTCCGTACGACTCGACCGGTCCGTCGACGGACCGGTTCGCCGGACGGCATCGACCCGATGCCGGACCGTGGGGTCAGATACCACAGGGCTTAATCCGGGGCGACGAATGGAGGGAGTAATGGCTACCGAGGAAGGCTACGTCCCACCGGACGAGTCGACGAGCGTCGACGCACTCGGCCACCCCCATCCGGACGCCGAGGAGTACGCCGCGCTCGCGGCCGACCTCCGCGACGCGGTGGAGGGCAAGGTCCGCTTCGACGAGTACGCGCAGGTGCTGTACGCCACCGACGGGAGCATCTACCAGGCCCGGCCCGCGGGCGTTGTCTTTCCGACATCCGTCGAGGACGTGCAGGCCGCGGTCCGGACCGCCGCCAGGCACGACGTCCCGATACTCCCCCGCGGCGCGGGCTCCTCGCTGGCAGGGCAGGCCGTCGGGCCCGGCTGCGTGGTCCTCGACTTCACCAAGCACATGGACGGCCTGGTGGACGTCGACCCCGAGGCACGCCGGGCGACGGTCCAGCCCGGCATCGTCCAGGACCACCTCGAGAACCGCCTGGCAGAGCACGGCCTGAAGTTCGCGCCCGACCCCGCCTCCTCGGGTCGGTCGACCGTCGGCGGCGGCATCGGCAACAACTCCACCGGCGCGCACTCGGTCCGCTACGGCATCACCGACGCCTACACCGAGGAGGTGACGGCCGTCCTCTCGGACGGGTCGCTGCTCCACGCCCGCGAGGTCGTCCTGGACTCCCCCGAGTACGAGGAGATAGTGGGAAAGGACGACCGAGAAGCGGAGGTCTACCGGACGGTCAGGTCGCTCGTCGACGAGCACACCGAGGAGATCGAGGCGCGGTACCCCGACCTCAAGCGGCGGGTCAGCGGCTACAACCTCGACCGCGTCGTGTACGAGAACGAGGACGGCGAGCGGGCTATCAACCTCTCGAAGCTGTTCGTCGGGAGCGAGGGGACTCTCGGCGTGCTCGTCGAGGCGACCGTCTCGCTCGTCACCGTCCCCGAGGAGACGGCGCTGGCGCTCTACTGCTTTTCGGACCTCGTCTCGGCGATGCGGGCGGTGCCCGAGGCCCTCGAGTTCGACGTGAGCGCCGTGGAGCTGATGGACGACGAGGTGTTCCGGCTGGCGAGCGAGTCGACGGAGTTCGCCCAGTACGCCGAGCCCATCCCCGAGGGGACGGCCGCGGCGCTGATGCTGGAGTGGGACTCGGAGCTCCGTGCGGACTTCGAGGCCGCAATCAAAGCCACGAACGACCACTTCGTGGCTGAGGGCGAGGCGTTCGACGTCCTGGAGGCGTACACGCCGGAGGCACAGGGCGACCTCTGGAAGCTCCGGAAGGCCGCCATTCCGCTCCTCATGAGCCTCGAGGGCGACCCCAAGCCCTACCCGTTCATCGAGGACGCGACGGTCCCGCCCGAGGAGCTCGCCGAGTACGTCCAGGGGTTCGAGGAAGTCCTGGAGGCCCACGACACGTCGGCGGCGTACTTCGCCCACGCGGGGTCCGGGACGCTCCACATCCGGCCGATATTAAATCTCAAGCAGGACGAGGGCATCCAGAAGATGCACTCCATCACCGACGACGTGACCGACCTCGTCCTGGAGCACCACGGGGCGTTCTCCGGCGAGCACGGCGACGGGATGGCCCGGACGGAGTTCAACCCGAAGATGTACGGAGTCGGCCTGTGGCAGGCGTTCAAGCAGGTGAAGACGGCGTTCGACCCGGACTGGCTGATGCACCCGGGGAACGTCGTCTACCGGGACGGCCCCGAGGACGTGGGTCCGGACACGGAGCGGGGCGTCGGCGCGGACAACCGCGACCACCTCCGGTACGGCGCGGACTACCAGTCCATCGAACCGCAGACGGAGATGGACTTCGACGACGAGGGCGGGTTCTCCCACCTCGTCGAACTCTGCAACGGCTGTGGCACCTGCCGGACCACCCATACGGACACGATGTGTCCGACCTACCGGGCCTCGAAGGAGGAGATGCAGACGACCCGCGGCCGGGCGAACATGCTCCGGGCCGCCATCTCCGGCGAGATACCCGAGGAGGAGATGTACACGGAGCGGTTCCAGGAGGAGGTGCTTGACCTCTGTGTGGGCTGCAAGGGCTGCATGAGCGACTGCCCGACGGGCGTGGACATGGCGAAGCTGAAGACGGAGGTGAAACACCAGTACCACGAGCGGGAGGGGAGCGGCATCCGCGAGCGGGTCTTCGCGGACGTCGACCGGCTCTCGGCGGTCGGCTCGGCGCTCGCGCCCGTCTCGAACTGGGCGTCGAAGATCCCCGGTGCACGGGCCGTGATGGAGCGGACGCTCGGCATCGCCGCCGAGCGCGAACTGCCGGAGTTCCGGCGGGAGACGCTCCGCGACTGGTTCGAGGCCCGGGAACCCGGCGTGAGCTACACCGATGCAGACCGGAAGGTCCTGCTGTTCCCCGACACGTACACGAACTACAACCTCCCCGAAGCGGGGAAGGCCGCCGTCCGGGTGCTGGAGGCCGCGGGGATCCACGTCGCGGTCCCGGAGGACGTCGCGCCGAGCGGACGGCCGGCCTACTCGAAGGGGTTTCTCGAGGAAGCGACCGAGCGCGCCCGCCGGAACGTCGAGACGCTCACTCCCCGGGTCGAGGACGGCTGGTCGGTCGTCTTCGTCGAGCCCTCCGACGCCGTGATGTTCCAGGACGAGTACCGCGACCTGCTCCCGGAGCACCCGGACGTCGAGGCGGTGAGCGCGGCGGCCTACGGCGTCTGTGAGTACCTCGACGTCCACCGGCTCGACGAGGGGCTCGACTTCGACGCTCCCGGGGAGTCGCTCACCTACCACGGCCACTGCAACCAGAAGGCCATGAACAGGGACCACCACGCCGTGGGCGTGCTCCGTCGGGCGGGATACGAGGTTGATCCCCTGGACTCGGGCTGCTGTGGGATGGCCGGGAGCTTCGGCTACGAGGCAGAGCACTACGAGCTCTCGAAGGCCATCGGGCGAATCCTCTTCGGCCAGGTGGACGACAGCCCCGGGGAGCGAGTGACCGCACCCGGGGCCTCCTGCCGGTCGCAGCTCGGCGAGCGCGACGGGCGGAGCGAGACGCCGCCCCACCCCGTCGAGATGCTCCAGGCGGCGCTCGCGGGTCCACACGGTCGTGCGTGATACGGACGGTCGTAGTCCCTCACCGGCGACCGCCCGCACCGGGTCAGCGATCACCGGTACATCGTTACGACCGCCCGTATGGTTCGTCCCCGTCCCGAATTCCGACGGTAGCGTTCCGTCGGTCCGGGGACACCGATCGTTCGAACACCGCCGAAGACAGGTGCGCACGACCGTACGACCGGCTATCGCCGGTCCCGGCCGAAGTGGGTGTTCCACCTGTCCACGATAGCTGTCACCTGTGAGCTATCCGATCGTGAAATCCGCGGTACGTCGGCGCGTCGCCGTCGGACGCTCGGTCTACTTGTACTCTTACATTACATCGCGTGCGCGTGCGGGGAGTTTAAGTATGATAGGGGCCTAACTCAGGTAGAATCAGATGTCTCAGGAGAGTGATTACAATGCCGGCTCGATCCGGACGCTCGAGGGGCTCGAGGCGGTCCGGAAGCGTCCGGCGATGTACGTCGGGTCGACGGACGCCCGTGGTCTCCACCATCTCGTCTACGAGGTCGTCGACAACGCCATCGACGAGGCCCTCGCGGGCCACTGCGACACCATCGAGGTGACCATCCACGAGGACGACTCGGTGAGCGTCTCCGACGACGGCCGCGGCATCCCGGTCGACACCCACGCGGAGGCGAACGTGCCGGCCCTGGAGATCATCATGACCGTCCTCCACGCCGGCGGGAAGTTCGACAACAAGTCCTACCAGGTCTCGGGGGGGCTCCACGGGGTCGGCGTGAGCGTCGTCAACGCGCTCAGCCACTGGCTCGAGGTCGAGGTCAAGCGCGACGGCGCCGTCTGGCACGAGCGGTTCGACCACGGCGAACCCGAGGGGCTGGAGCGGGTCCGGGAGATGACGCCCGACGAGGAGACGGGGACGGCAATCCGATTCTGGCCGAACACCGACATCTTCGAGACGGTCGACTTCGCCTACTCCACGCTCGAATCGCGGCTCCGCGAACTCGCCTTCCTCAACCCCGGCGTCGCCATCACCATCGAGGACGAACGGACCGGAGAGTCCAACCGGTTCTCCTTCGACGGCGGCATCCGAGAGTTCGTCCGTTACCTCAACGAGACGCGGAGCACCCTCCACTCCGACGTGGTCTACTTCGACGACGAACAGTCCGTCGAGACCGAGGAGGGCGACGCGGGGATCGTCCGGGTCGAGGTCGCGATGCAGGCCACACAGGGGGTGCAGGGCTCGATCCACGCGTTCGCGAACAACATCAACACCCGCGAGGGCGGCACCCACATGACCGGCTTCAAGACCGCCCTCACCCGGGTCGTCAACGACTACGCCACCTCCCACGGCCTGCTGCGGGACATCGACGGCACGCTGAAGGGCGAGGACATCCGCGAGGGGCTGACCGCGGTCCTCTCGATCAAGCATCCGGATCCCCAGTTCGAGGGCCAGACCAAGACGAAGCTCGGCAACAGCGAAGTGAGAGGGATGGTCGAGTCGGCCGTCCACGAGCACCTCTCGACGTACATGGAGGAGAACCCCTCCACGGCGGAGGCGCTGGTCTCGAAGGCCGTCGAGGCCGCCAAGGCCCGGATGGCCGCGAAGAAGGCCGAGGAGCTCACACGACGGAAGTCCGCACTCGAGAGTACGTCGCTCCCGGGAAAACTCGCGGACTGCCGGACTCGCGATCCGGCGGAGGCCGAACTGTTCGTGGTGGAGGGCGACAGCGCCGGCGGATCGGCGAAGCAGGGCCGTGCCCCCGAGTTCCAGGCGGTGCTCCCGCTCCGCGGGAAGATACTCAACGTCGAGAAGCACCGGCTGGATCGCATCCTCGAGAACGAGCAGATACGGAACCTCATCACTGCGATGGGGACGGGCATCGGCGAGGAGTTCGACATCTCGGATGCGAGATATAATAAAATAATTGTCATGACCGACGCGGACGTCGACGGCGCCCACATCAGGACGCTCCTGTTGACCTTCCTCTACCGGCACATGCCACAGCTGATCGAGGAGGGGTACGTCTACGCCGCCCAGCCGCCGCTCTACCGCGTCCGCTGCGGTGGGGAGACCCACGACGCGATGACCGAGACCGAGCGCGAGCGCATCGTCGCGGAGGTCTGTGGCGGCTCGCCGGACCAGGTCCAGCGGTTCAAGGGGCTGGGCGAGATGAACCCCGAGCAGCTCTGGGAGACGACGATGAACCCCGAGCGCCGGATCCTGAAACGGATGACCATCGAGGACGCCGCCCAGGCCGACCGCATGTTCTCGGTGCTGATGGGCGACGCCGTCGAACCCCGGAAGCAGTTCATCAAGGAGCACTCCGAGGACGCCGAGTGGGTGGACATCTGACGATGATCGGAGCGACCCCACCCGCCAGGACCGCAGACAGCCGACAGCACACAGCACCCGAATGAGCTCAGAGACACCGGACCCCGGTGCAGAGGCCGAGGCACAGCGCATCGAGACCGTCCGCATCGAGGACGAGATGGAGCAGTCCTACATCGACTACGCGATGTCGGTCATCGTGGGTCGTGCGCTGCCGGACGCCCGGGACGGGCTCAAGCCCGTCCAGCGTCGCATCCTCTACGCGATGCACGAGATGGGCGTCACGTCGAACTCGGGCCACCGGAAGTGCTCCTCCATCGTGGGCGAGACGATGGGGAACTACCACCCACACGGCGACTCGGCCATCTACGACGCGCTCGCGCGGATGGCACAGGACTTCTCGCTGCGCTACCCGCTGATCGACGGCCAGGGGAACTTCGGGAGCGTCGACGGCGACCCCCCGGCGGCGATGCGGTACACGGAGGCCCGGATGGCCCCCATCGCCGAGGAGTTGCTGTCGGACATCGAGGCCGACACCGTCGGCTTCACCTCGAACTACGACGACCGGCTGACCGAACCCGCGGTCCTCCCCGCTGCGGTCCCGAACCTCCTCCTGAACGGCGCATCGGGCATCGCCGTCGGGATGTCGACGAACATCCCGCCGCACAACCTGAACGAGGTGGTCGACGCCGCGATACGGGTCATCGAGGAGCCGGACTGCTCGGTCCGGGACCTGATCGACGGCCCGGACGGCGAGGGGCCGGTGAAGGGACCGGACTTCCCGACGGGGGCGCAGATCGTCGGCCGCGAGGGGATCTACGACGCCTACACCTCCGGTCGGGGGCGGATACGCGTCCGGGCCGACTTCGACGTCGAGGAGCGCGAGTCGGGGAGCGACCGCATCGTCGTCCGCGAACTGTCCTACCAGGAGAACAAGGCCCGGCGGATCGAGCGGATCGCCGACGACGTCAACGAGGGGAAGATCGAGGGCATCTCGGACATCCGCGACGAGTCCGATCGCGAGGGCGTCCGCGTGGTCATCGACCTGAAGCGGGGCGCGAACGCGGACGTCGTGCGGAACCAGCTCCTGGAGCACCACCTCGAGACGACGTTCTCGGTCATCTCGCTCGCACTGGTCGACGGCCAGCCGAAGGTGCTCGACCTGAAGGAGCTACTGGAGGAGTACGTCGACCACCGGCGCGAGGTGGTCCGCAGGCGGACCGAGTTCGAGCTCGGGGAGGCCGAGGACCGCGCGCACATCCTCGAGGGTCGGCTACAGGCCCTGGAGAACGTCGACGAGGTGGTCGAACTCATCAGGGGGAGCGAGGACCGCGACGCCGCGAAGGCCGGTCTCGAGGCGCGGTTCGACCTCTCGGAGGTCCAGTCCGAACACATCGTCCGGATGCAGCTCGGCTCGCTCACCTCGATGGAGGCCGCGGAGGTCGAGTCCGAGTACGAGGAGGTCGAGGCGGAGATCGAGCGTCTGGAGGCCATCCTCGCGAGCGACGAGCGGCTCGACGCCGTCATCGAGGCGGAGCTCCGCGAGATGAGAGAGCGGTACGGCGACGACCGCCGGACGAGTATCGTCGAGGACTACGGCTCGGTCACCCGCGAGGACCTCATCCCCGAGGAGGACGTCGTCGTGGTCGTCACGGAGGACGACTACGTGAAGCGGATGCCACTCGCGCAGTTCGAGACCCAGCACCGCGGCGGGAAAGGCATCATCGGCGTCCGCCCGAAGGAGGGCGACCGCGTCTCGACGGCGTTCCAGGCCAACAGCCACGACTACCTGCTCTGTTTCACCGACACCGGGCAGGTCTACCGACTGAAGGTGTACGAGATACCGGAGATGGGTCGTACGGCCCGCGGGACCTCGGCGGTGAACGTGCTCGACCTCGACGACGAGGAGGAGATCACGGCGGTCGTCAACTGCGCCGAGCTCGAGAGCGACCGCTACCTGGCGATGGCGACCCGGAACGGCTACGTCAAGCGGACGGCCGTCGACGCCTTCGAGAACATCCACTCCGGCGGCATCCGGGCGGTCACCCTGGAGGAGGGCGACGCGCTCGTGGACGTGGAACTGACCGACGGGCGTACGGACATAATCATGGGCACCCGCCGGGGGATGACCATCCGGTTCGACGAGAGCGAGGCCCGCGCGATGGGCCGAACGGCTCGGGGCGTGAACGGCATCAAGCTCCAGGACGGGGACGAGGTAGCGGGGCTGGTCGCCACCCACTCGGCGGACGGTCGGGACCTGCTCACGGTGACGCGCAACGGCTACGGCAAGCGCACCCCGCTCGAGAGCTACCGCAAGCAGTCCCGCTACGGGAAGGGGCTCATCGACATCAAGACCGACGAGCGCAACGGCGAGGTCTGCTCGATCAACGCCGTCGACGAGGGCGACGGGCTCATCATCATGAGCGAGTCGGGCCAGATCATGCGCACGGACGTCGCGGAGGTCTCCGAAGTGGGCCGTAACACGAAGGGCGTGGTGATCATGCGGCTCGAGGACGACCGGGTGGCGAACGTCGACGTCATCCCGGCCGAGGCCAACGAGTAGGCGGTCGTCGCGGGGTTCTACCGCGCCTGCCCCGGGTCGACGGGTCTCGGCTCGACCGGTCCAGGGGGTTCCCCGAGCCGCGTCGCGATGAACAGCACCGGGAGCAGCAGGACCGCACCGAGCAGGAACGGGGCCCGGTAGCCCAACAGCGTGTAGAGCCCGCCCATGACGATGGGACCGACGGTCCGGGCGAGGCTGCCGGCGCCCTGCGTGACCCCGAACGCGCTCCCCTGGCGGTCGCCCGCGGCGGTCGTCGAGACGAGCGCCGTCAGCGAGACGTTCAGGACTCCGTTCCCGGCCGGGAGGACCGCGAGCACGAGCAGCAGCGCGAGGAGGGTCCCGTCGAGGAACCCGACGAGTCCGGTGAGGTCGGGGAGGACATCCGCCAGTAGCGGCGTCGCCGGCAGGCCGACCAGTCCCACCGCGAGGAGGGCGGCACCGGCCGGCGCGAGCCGCCGAGAGCTGTACCGTGCGGTCAGTGGTCCGACGAGCACGCCCTGGACGAGCACCGACAGGACGCCGATGTACGTCAACAGCAGGGCGCTCTGGCTGGCGGTGTAGCCGAAGACGTCGGCGACGAACGGGATGAACATGATCGTCACGCCCGAGAACGCAAAGGAGGTGACGAAGAAGGCGGTCAGCAGCGGTCGGAGCGCGGCCGAGCGGACCGCCTCGACGAGCATCGCGACCTGCGATGGTCGGTCTGTCCCCGGGCCCCCGGCGCTCCCGTCGTCGGGAGCGAGCGTCCGGGACTCGGGCAGGAACACGAGGGCGACGACCGCCCCGGCGAGGCTCATCGCGGCGGCGGCGAAACTCGGGAGCGAGAAGCGGTTCACGGGTACCACTGCCGGGAGGGCCGCGTCGACGGCGGCGACCGTGGTGTCGAACGACAGTACCGCGCCGATGCCCGGTCCGAAGACGAACCCCATACCGAACGCCGCGCCGAGCAGCCCAAGCGCGCTCGCCCGCTCCTCGCGCGGGGTGATGTCCGCGACGTAGGCCTGTGTAGCCGAGAGGTTCCCGCCCATCGCGCCCGCGAGCGAGCGGGCCAGGAACAGGGTCCACAGCGCCTCGGCCAGCCCGAACAGCGTCCACGCGACGACCCCGCCGGCGAGCGAGAGGACGATGACCGGTCGCCGGCCGTACTGGTCCGAGAGCGACCCCAGCACCGGCGCCGCGAGGAACTGCATCGCCGAGTAGGAGGCCGCGAGCAGGCCGATGACGAACTCCGTCCCGCCCGGGAACGACCGCGTGTAGAACGGGAGGATCGGGACGATGATGCCGAACCCGAGCAGGTCGAGGAAGACGACGCCGAAGACGATCGCGAGCGCACGGCGTCTCTCGTCCATGCAGCGACGAGGGTCGGCAGGGGTAACTCTCCGTCGTTTCCGGTCGGCCCCGGTCCGTTGGACCCGACCCGTCGATCCCGGGGTGCCGTCGCCGGTGGGACGTCGAAGGGGCATCGATTGCCGCTACATACTTGAGCACCCCGTCCGAGCGTGGAGCCGAGATGTCAGAAGGAAACCGGCCCGAGGAACTCCCCTCGGGCGACGACGGTGACTTCGGCGGGTTCGGGGGTCGACACGTCCCCGAGCCGCTGCACGAACCGCTCGACCAGTTGGCCGAGGCGTTCGACGGGATCGCCAGGAGCGAGGCGTTCCGCGAGGAGTTCCGCGCGATACTCGGGGACTACGCCGGCCGGCCGACCCCGATCTTCCACGCGGGGAACCTGAGCGAGCGGTGGGGCACGGACGTCTATCTGAAGCGCGAGGACCTGCTCCACGGCGGCGCCCACAAGATCAACAACTGCGTCGGGCAGGCGCTCCTGGCGAAGAAGGCCGGCAAGACCCGGCTCATCGCCGAGACCGGCGCGGGCCAGCACGGCACCGCCACGGCGATGGTCGGCGCGCTGTTCGACATGGACACGGAGATCTACATGGGCGAGAAGGACGTCGCCCGACAGCGGATGAACGTCTTCCGGATGCGGCTGATGGGTGCGGAGGTCAACGAGGTGACCCGCGGCGGCGCGGGCCTGGCCGACGCCGTCGACGCCGCGCTGGAGGACTTCGCCGGGAACGTCGAGGACACCCACTACCTCGTCGGCTCCGTCGTGGGGCCGGACCCGTTCCCGCGGATGGTCCGGGAGTTCCACTCGGTCATCGGGAACGAGGCCCGCGAGCAGTTCGCAGAGCGGACGGGCGGGCTACCCGATGCCGCGGTCGCCTGCGTCGGCGGCGGCTCGAACGCCATCGGCCTGTTCCACGCCTTCCGGGACGATCCCGTGGCGTTCTACGGAGGGGAGGGCGGCGGCCACGGCGCGGACTCCGAGGCGCACGCGGCGCCCCTCTCTGCGGGCACCGACGAGGTCATCCACGGGATGAAGACCCGCGTCATCGACGACGACGTGGAGGTCCACAGCGTCTCCGCGGGACTCGACTACCCGGGCGTCGGTCCCGAACACGCGATGTTCCGCGAACTCGGGCGGGCCGAGTACCGCGACGTCACCGACGACGAGGCGCTCGCGGCGTTCCGCGAACTCTCCGAGGCCGAGGGGATCATCCCGGCGCTGGAATCCGCACACGGCGTCGCGCTCGCGAAGGAGCTCGCCGAGGAGGGCGAGCACGAAACGATACTCGTCAACCTCTCGGGACGGGGCGACAAGGACATGGAGACGGCGGCGGAGCTGTTCGATCTCGGGTAGTTCGCAGGGGCTATCGTAGCTACCCATTACGTCTCCACAGGTGACCGCGCCACCCGACGTACGACGACGGGTCGAATCCTCCGGCTGGCTACGACGATCCCGATCAGTCCTCGACCTCGAACTCCCGCTCGGTGGGGTGGGCGTGGCGACCGCCCTCGCCCTCCCGTCGGCGATCGAACTCGGCCTTCGAGAGGCCGAGCCCCTCGGCCAGCCGCGCCTCGACCTCCTCGGGGTCGTCGGCCCGCGAGCCGACCTCGCGGGCGAGATAGAACAGCGGTCCCAGGACGACCAGTACCGGGGCGGCGAGCGCGGTGAGCGCCAGCGGCCCGTTCGCGCCGGTGGCGAGGAGCCAGACCCCGACGAGGAACAGTACCGTCGCACCGCCGACTGTCGCCGCGACGCCGACACGACCGACCGGCAGGTCCACATCTGCCATGCCGTCCGAAGGGTTCGGACCGACAAAGGCGCGTCGACTCTACCGTCGGGCGGTAGCGGCCGGTGAACGGACGGTCGGGGTGGCCCGGTCAGTCGAGGATCCGCTTGCCGAGCGCGCTCGCGACGAGTTCGACCGCCAGCTCCGCAGTCCGGTTGTGCTGGTCGAGGATGGGGTTCACCTCGACGACCTCCATCGACCGTACCCGATCGATCCGATCGCCGACCCGCTCCATCGCGGCGTGGGCCTCGCGGTAGGTCGTGCCACCGCGGACGGGCGTTCCGACGCCGGGCGCCTCGTCGGGGTCGAGGAAGTCCATGTCGAGGCTGACGTGGACCCCGTCGGTCCCGTCGGTGGCGACGTCGAACGCCGCTTCCGCGACGTCTGGAAGCCCCCGGTCGTCGATCTCGCTCATCGTGAACACGGCGACCTCGGAGTCCCGGAGCGCGACCCGCTCCTCGTCGTCGAGGCTCCGAACGCCGACCATCGCGACGTTCCCGGGGTCGACCCCCGGTGCGACCGCCCAGTCCTCGTCGGCGAACGCCCCGACCCCGAGCATCGCCGCGACGGACATCCCGTGGACGTTGCCCGACGGGCTGGTAGCGGGCGTGTTGTAGTCGCCGTGGGCGTCGAACCAGACGACCCCCAGGTCGGCGTCCTGGGCGGCTCCTCCCACTGTTCCGATGGCGATGGAGTGGTCGCCGCCGAGGACGAGCGGGAACGTCCCCGAGTCGAGCGCCCGTTCGACCGCCCCGGCGAGCCGGACACAGACGTCCCGCGTCTCGGCGATGTACTTGGCCTCGCCCTCGAAGCGGTCGTCCGAGACCGGGTCCATCGCCTCCGGCTTCGGCACCGCGAGGTCGCCGCCGTCGAGGCAGTCGTGGCCGACGCCCTCGACCTCGGGTGCGAGCCCCGCGTACCGGATGGCCGAGGGACCCATGTCGACGCCGCGCCTGTCCGCCCCGAGGTCCATCGGGATCCCGATGACTCTGACGTCCATACCCATCCCATACTCGGTCGCCCGCTTAGTGTCCCGGGTCGAAGACCACAGCCACGGGGGCGTCCACGAGGAACCGACGTCGTGCGACTCGTCCACTTCCTCGTGCCCTCGGAGGCGCTCGACACCGTCGCGGGCGTCCTCGACGACGAGGGCGTCGACTGCGTCGTGACCGACGAACGGGGTCGCGAGGGGGGCCAGGTCGTCGAGCTCCCGGTCCCCGGCGGCGCGGTAGGGACGGTCGAGTTCGTGGAACGGGCGGAGTTCCGCTCGGCCGACGGGACGAGTTAACCGTACTGCGCACAGACCTGGTCGAGCCCCTCGTCGAAGGGGATGCGGGGCACCCATCCGGTCGCGGCCTCCATCTTCGAGGGGTCGGCCTTCGTGTGGTGGACGTAGTTCTTCATCGGGTTCTCGACGTACTCCGGGTCGATGTCGGTCCCGAGACGGTCGTTCAGCTCGGCGACGAGCTCGTTCAGCGAGTAGGACTCGCCCGTCCCGAGGTTGTAGATGCCGTCGAGTTCGTGGTCGGCGGCGAGCTCGAGCCCGCGGACGACGTCCTCGACGTGGGTGAAGTCGCGGGTCTGCGAGCCGTCGCCGAAGATCACCGGTGGCTCCCCGTTCGCGAGGTCGTCGGCGAACTGGGCGATGAGGTTCGCGAACTCCCCCTTGTGCTCCTCGGCGCCGCCGTAGCCCTGGTAGACCGAGAAGAAGCGCATCCCGGCCATCGCCATCTCGTGGAAGTCGGAGTAGTACTCGCCGTACTGCTCCCTCGCGAGCTTCGAGGCCTCGTAGCCCGTCGCCGCGTGGACCGGCATGTCCTCCGGGCAGGGCTCGGTCTGTGAGCCGTAGATCGAGGAGGTCGAGGCGTAGACGACGGTGTCACAGCCGCCCTCGCGGACCTGTTCGACGGTGTTGACGAACCCCTCGACGTTGACCCGCGCACCGACCTGGGGGTTCTCCTCGTGCATGTTCCGCGAGGAGAGCGCCGCGAGGTGGAACAGTACGTCGACGTCGGACGGGATGTCGTCCTCGAGGACCGACGCCTCGACGAACTCCACGTTCGCGTCGAGGTTTCCGGGGGTACCCAGGTAGAGGTCGTCGAGGGCGAGGACCTCGTTCGCGGCGGCCAGGTGGTTCGCGAGGTTCGAACCGATGAACCCCGCACCCCCCGTCACCAGCACGCGCTTGTCCTGCATGTCCGGAACCGCTCCTCGGACGGACAAAGACGTGTCGGTCTTTCGGTAGACGAAACGTCCCGGTTCGGCCGCCCACCCCCCCGGACCACCGTCGCCTTTATCAGAGACAGTATCCAACCCGTTCGCATGTCATCGATCGAGCTCACACCGAGCCAGAAGTCCATCCTGCAGGAGCTGGTAAACCTGTTCAGGCAGTCCGAATCGGCGGTCAAGGGCGAGGACATCGCCGAGCGCGTCGACCGGAATCCGGGGACCATCCGCAACCAGATGCAGTCGCTGAAGGCCCTCCAGCTCGTCGAGGGGGTGCCGGGTCCGAAGGGCGGGTACAAGCCGACGGCGGCGGCCTACGACGCCCTCGAGATACAGGACATGGACCAGGCGGCCGACGTCCCGCTCGAACACAACGGCGAGGCCGTCGAGGGAGCGAACGTCCAGGAGATCGACCTGACGAGCGTCCACCACCCCGAGCTCTGCCGCGCGGAGATCCGCCTCCAGGGCTCCATCACCGACTTCCACGAGGGCGACGAGGTCTCCGTCGGTCCGACGCCCCTCTCCAAACTCGTCATCCGGGGCAGCCTGGAGGGGAAGGACGACACCAGCAACACGCTCATCCTCACCATCGATTACATGAGCGCCCCCGCCGAGGGGGAGACGCCCGAGAAGTAGGGCCGGGCCCCCGGTCATCCCCGCCCGGGCCCGTCCGCGGCGTGCGGTCCGAACAGGACACCGAACAGACATTTTCGGGCCGCACGCCTCCGTGCGGGCGTCGGCGACCGGACGTCCCACCGTATCGACGATGCGGGACGGGTCCCCGTCAACCGAACCCACGCGGGACGCTACCGGACCCGCGAATCCGCGACGTTTGCCGGTTCTCCGGGTCCGATTCAACACCTTTGTATCCGTTGGCCGTGGAGTTCGGCTCATGACTGAGGACGTCGTCGTACTCGGGTCGGGCTACGCCGGCACGGGGACGGTGCTGAGCCTGGAGGAACGGCTGGACGGCGATGCGGACCTGACGTGGGTCTCCGACGTCGACCACCACCTCGTCCTTCACGAGGCCCACCGCGTGATCCGTGACCCCTCGATCCGCGATCGCATCCGCTTTTCCGCGGCGGAGATCAAGTCGCCCGAGACCCGGTTCGTCCAGGGACGGGTCGAGGACGTCGGCGTCGAGGAGCGGACCGTCCACCTCGCCGACGGCTCGACGGTGGACTACGACTACCTGGTCGTCGGCTTCGGTTCTCGGACCGCGTTCTTCGGCATCGAGGGGCTCGCGGAGCACTCGCTGACGCTGAAGAGCCTCGAGGAAGCCCTCGCGATCCACGACGCCATCAAGGACGCGGCGAGGGCGGCTACCCGGGCGGACCCCGCGCAGGTCGTCGTCGGCGGGGCCGGGCTCTCGGGCATCCAGTCCGCGGGGGAGATCGCCGAGTTCCGCGATCGACACCGCGCGCCAATCGACGTCCACCTCGTCGAGGGGCTCGACAACGTCTTCCCGAACAACGACCCGGTCGTCCAGGCCAAGCTCAGGAAGCTCCTGGAGGCCAGGGACGTGAACATCATGACCGGGGAGTTCATCGGCGAGGTCGACGCCGAGACCGTCTACGTCGGCGAGGAGACCGAACTCGCCTACGACGTGCTGCTCTGGACCGGCGGCATCACCGGACGGGCTCCCGCGAGCGCCTGCGAGGTCGATCGGGACGAGCGGAGCCACCGCATCAACTGCGAGTGTACGTTCCGGACGAGCGACGAGCGGGTGTTCGCGCTCGGGGACGCAGCGCTCGTCGAGCAGGAGGAGAACGTCGCCCCACCGACCGCCCAGGCGGCGTGGCAGGCCGCCGAGGTGGCCGGTGAGAACGTCGCCCGCGCCATCCGGGGCCAGCCGATGAAGGAGTGGACCCACGAGGACAAGGGGACACTCATCTCGGTCGGCGACGAGGCCGTCGCCCACGACGTCGTCGGCCTCCGGAACGTGATGGAGACGTTCGGTGGCCCGGTCGCCGAGACGCTGAAACGGGCCGTCGCCGCCCGCTGGATCAACACCGTCGCCGGCCCGGTCGCCGCCGCCCGCGCGTTCCCCGATATGTGACCTCGGGGCGTCCCCGAGTTCCCTCCCGGGCCCACCCGTGCGTCGAACTCCCATACACGAACGTGTATCCATATTCTTCATAGATGCAAGATACATTTTTATATAGGGATAGTATATGCATTCCCAAATTTATGGATTCGGAAAGCGAACGAACGTGAACGATCCAGCCATCAGACCTTTACGTGTAGACCGCGTATTCGATACCGATGAGAGAAAGCGATACGTCCGGGCCCGTCGGAACGGGGGGCCGGAAGGCCGAACTCGTCTGCCCGACCTGCGGGCGGACCGCACCGCTCGACGGCGACTGGGCCGTCACGGAGCGGGACGTCGAGGGGCGGCACGAGGTGGCCTACGAGTGCCCCGAGTGCTGGACGGTTCTGGTCGCCCAGCCGAGGTTCGAACGGTCCGAGCGCGCCCGCCCCGCCTGATACGGTCGTGCGTAACTAGTTCTGGTGATCTTCGAGAGGATCGGCGTTTCGGGGTCGACGAGACGGATCCTCGCTCCGTGAAATGGCACGGAATCGCGCAGGACCGTATCAGTACGTGATGACGCCCCGATCGGTGACCACCTCGTCGACGAGGCGCGTCGGCGTGGCGTCGTACGCGGGGTTCCCGATCTCGAACCCGTCCGCGGGCTCGCGCATCACCTCCGTCGGCGAGCGGAACTCGTTCTCGAACTGGAACCCGCCCTCGTCGATCACCTTCGAGGACGCGCCGATGACGGTGACGGGGACGTCGAGTTCGGCGGCCGTGGCACAGAGCGGGAGCGTCCCGATGCGGTTGTAGTAGCTCTCGCCGACGATACAGCTCATGCCCAGGACGACCCTGTCGCAGTCGGGAAGGTAGTGGCCGCAGGCGGCGTCGGTGAACAGCCGGACCCCGACGCCCTCGATACCGCCGAGTGTCCGGGCCAGCTTCCGGCCGAGGTAGCGCGGTCGGGCCTCGGTCACGTACACCTCGAACTCCCGACCCCCGGCGGCGGCCTCCATCGCCCCGAGCACCGTAGAGGAGTAGTCGTGGGTCAGGACCGTCGTCCCGTCCTCGAACAGGTCGGTGGCGTTCTCGGCGGCCAGGCGCTTGCCGTCCTGGACGCGCTCGACGACCCGGTCGATGGCCTCGCCGAGGCGGTCCTTCGCCTCGCCCACGGAGCTCGTGTCGCCCTCGCGGACCGATTCGACCAGCTCGGCCTGCGTCGTGAACAGCGTGGCGTGGGAGGGCTGTGCGCGGCGGAGGGCGCTCGAGTTCCGCTCCAGCGACAGGACGAACTCCTCGACCGTGACGAACTCGCGATCGAGCAGTTCGCGGAGCGCCTCGGCGGCCTTCACGGCGACGACGGAGGAGCTGTGGGTCTGGAGCTCACGGATCTCCTCGACCGTCTCGTCTATCATGGCCGGACCTCGGGCGGGCGCCGGCAAAGAGCTTCCCCCATCCACGGGCGTCGACCACCGCCACGGTCTCGACTACCCCGACGGGCGTCGACCACCGCCACGGTCTCGACTACCCCGACGGGCGTCGACCGCGCGTCGACCCCTCGACGCCGTCACCGTGGCCGTTTAATCCATCGAGGGGCTATCCCGGGTATGGTAACGGTCAGGTACACCTGTCCCCGGTGTGACGCGGTCGTCGAACTGGACCGCGACGCCTACCTCGCGGACAAGTCCGTCACGCCCGACCCGCTCGACGGGTGGGAGTACGCCCCCGCCTACGAGCCGTTCGAGTCGGCCGACGGGGTCGAGCTGGTCTGCGGCGCCAGCGAGACCCGGAGAGAGGGCTGTGGCCGGCCGTTCTACCTCTCGTTCGTCCGGTTCGAGGACGGCCGGGAGGTCGACCCCCGGATCCCGCTCGCCGACACGCCGAGCTTCGAGTTCCTCCGGTGAGCGACGGGGCCGTGCCGTTACCGTCGGACACCCGTCGGTCTGGACGGCTCCTGCGGCCCGGATCGACCCGCTCCCGCGTGTTGCACCCGTCGTACGGGAACCCAAGTTATAAGAGCGTGAATCGTCAGGGGGTAGTCGTGCCCCATTGCCAGAACTGTGAATCGTACGTGACCGAAGCGTACGTCCGCGTGTTCGCACCGGATAGCATGGACACCGTACGGGTGTGTCCCCACTGCGAGGACAAGCTCCGCGACGGAGCGGACGTCCGCGAGGCACGCGCGCCGAGACAGCAGTAGCGACTCCAGACCTCCCTCCTCACCCTTCTCCGAGGCCGTCCCGTCCGCGACAGCCCCGGGTACGGTCGCGCCGATGGGACCGGTCGAGGCCCGTGGATCCACCGACGGGTGCTACCCCTTGACGTTGCAGACCGGGAACGTCCGGGCCACCTTGTCGCCGATGCCGAGCGCGTCGCTCACCCGGACCACCTCGTCGACGTCCTTGTAGACGCCGGGTGCCTCCTCGGCGATGGTCGCCCCCGACTGGGCCTTCACGTACACCTTCTGGGTCTCGCGCAGGTCGTCCTGGACGTCCCCGCCCCAGAACTCCTGCTTCGCCTGCGTGCGACTCATCAGCCGACCGGCACCGTGGGCGGTCGAGCCGAACGTCTCGGCCATCGAGTGCTCCCCGCCGCGGAGCACGTACGACCCCGCCCCCATCGACCCGGGGATGAGGATCGGCTGGCCGACGTCGCGGTAGGCCCTCGGGACGTCGGGGTTGCCCGCGGGGAACGCCCGCGTCGCGCCCTTCCGGTGGACGAACAGCTCACGTTCCTCGTCGCCGACGTCGTGGACCTCCCGCTTTGCGATGTTGTGCGCGACGTCGTAGAGCAGCTCCATCCCCATGTCCTGCCAGTCCCGCTCGAAGACGTCCGCGAACACCTCCCGCACCTGGTGCATCACGAGCTGGCGGTTCACCCACGCGAAGTTGATGGCCGCACACATCGCGCCGTAGTACTCCTCGGCCAGCGGCGAGCCGGCGGGCGCCGCCGCCAGCTCGCGGTCGGGGAGCTGCGAGAGCAGTCCCTTGTGGGTCTTCTCGATCTCCCGGAGGAAGTCCGTACACACCTGGTGACCGAGCCCCCGCGACCCGCAGTGGATGAGGACGACCACCTGGTCCTCCTCCAGCCCGTATGCGTCCCCGACGTCCTCCCGAAAGACGTCGGTGACCCGCTGGACCTCGAGGAAGTGGTTGCCCGAACCGAGCGACCCCATCTGGTTGCGGCCGCGGTCCTTGGCCTTCTGTGAGATCACCGACGGGTCCGCGTCCGGGCGGTAGCCCTCGTCCTCGCAGTGTGCGAGGTCGTCCTCGGTGGCGTACCCCTCCTCGAGCGCCCAGTCCATCCCCCGGGCCAGCGCCGACTCGACCGTGTCTCGGTCCCCCTCGACGACCCCACCGCCGCCGAGCCCCGAGGGAACGGCCTCGAAGAGGGCCTCGACGAGCTCCTCCTCGTGACCCCGGACGTCGTCGTAGACGAGGTTCGTCTTGCACATTCTTACACCACAATTAATATCGTAACCAACTGCTCCGGGCGAGATACAGCCGTCCTCGGCGTCGATGCCCGCGACGCCACCCACGGGGAAACCGTATCCCTGGTGGCCGTCGGGCATGCAGACCGCGTACTTGCGGATCCCGGGGAGGTGGGTCGTGTTCTTCAGCTGCTGGAGCGTCCTGTCCTGTTTGATCTCCTCGAGCAGGCGTTCGCTGGCGAGCACCCGCGCCGGGACGCGCATCCCGCCCTCCTGTGGGATCTCCCAGACGTACTCGCGCACCTTCTCGAGGGTGACGTCGCCGGCCTCGAAGGTCTCGGTCATGGTCGTAGGTGGCCGGTCGCCGCGGGAATAGCTTTCGACGGGGGGCCCAAACGGCGTGGATGTCGAGGGAGGTTCCGCTCCCGAGGTGTCTGTTCGATTTCGGTCCGTCGCGTTTCGGCAAAGCCCCCGCGCTCTCGACCCTCACGAGGACCTCGCACGCCGCCCGGGGCGCCGATGTCGTTCATGGGCTTCTGTCCGACAGTATAGCACTCGCCACCGGCGGGTCCGTGTTCACGAGTTCGAGGCCGGTGACCGTCTCGAGGGCGAACAGGCCGCCGAAGGCGTAGCCGAAGACGACCACCCCCGGGACGGCGACGACGAGCGCCGCGCGCGCGATCGAGACGTCGTGGACGACGCTCATCCCGACGATCAGGAGTACGAACCCGTAGGCCGCACAGGCGACCCTGAGTCCGGGGATCGGGAGACCGGCCAGCGCGCACGGCGCGGTGGCGTAGGCGAGGACCTGCACCGTCTCGCTCACGCCCGCCCGGTCGCGGACCGAGATCATCAGGAGTATCGTCTGGAGGGCGGCGGTGAGATGGAGCGCCGCGGGCGCGATGATGAGCCCGGCGGCGGCGAGGACGAGGAGCGCCGAGACGTACGGCCGGCCGCCGAACGTCGGGACCGAGGCGGGGTCCAGCGCGAACCGCGACCCGAGGTAGACCAGCGTGACGGCGACCGCGAAGACCAGCCCCGGTGCCTGGTCGCCCGGCGCCACGCCGTTCGTGAAGAACCGGCGGGGTCTGACGAGCACCTCCACCCACGCCCGTGCGAGACCGCGCGGCCCGCGGTCGCGGCCCCCCGTCGGGTTCTCGACCCAGGTAGTCACGTCCCCCCGTACGGGCTTCCCGGGTTTCACCGTTCCGAGTGCCGCTCCTGTGGGCGGATCCGGATCCGCGGTTGGCTCCCGACGGCGCCGGCCTCGATGTGCCGGCCGGCGTGGCTCCCGATGGCCAGCGATCTCGGCCCGGCGCAGGCGACGGAGCAGTTCCTCGGCCGTCCCGGAGAACATACATCCCGTTATCACCTCGACCCAGCCGCTGTTCGTGATGGCGTGTACGGGGGGGTCCGCCTCGTGAGGTCGACTTGAAGCCGCGCCACGGAGTGAAAGTGAAGGGCCCATACCGGACGGGGAGTGTCGCCTCGAGCGATCCGGTCAGTCGTCGGCGCCGACGTTCTCGCGGGCCTCGACCGTCATCGGATCGGGCTGGATGTCCGCGTACTCGACCAGTCGCACGCCCAGGGTGTCGACCCGGTCGGCCATCGTCCCGTCGACCAGTTCGCCGTCCTCGAACCGCGAGGAGACGTTCGGGAGCGCGGCCTGGTGGGGGAGCACCCAGGCGTTGAGCGCCCGGGACACCGACCGGAGGTGCTCCAGGGCCGAGGTGGGGAACGAGCCGCCGGCGACCGCCAGCAGGCCGACGGTGGTGTGCTCGAACTCGTCGAAGCCGCAGTAGTCGAGCGCGTTCTTCAACGGCGCGGAGTACGAACCGTGGTAGACCGGGGTGGCGAGGAGGACGGAGTCGGCCTCGCGAACCCGCCGGGTGAGTTCGCCCGCGTCGCCGGCCTCGCCCGCGTCGCCGTCGTACACCGGCAGGTCGAGTTCGCGGAGGTCGATCGGGTCGGTCCTCGCGCCCCTGGACTCGGCGGCAGCGAGCGCCCGCCGCGTCGCCAGTCGCGTGTAGCTACGCTCCCGGAGGCTCCCCGGAATGGCCACGACGTGGGTGTCCATACGGGCCGTACGGTGCTGGGGAATAAAGACGGGGCCGGTTCGGCAGCGTGGTGCGGTCCCACGCAGGTCGGATCCTGGCGACGAACGGTTCGCGGACCCGTCGGGGCGACGACTCGTCGTATCGGGGGCCGTGATGTCCGTGCCGTCGTGGAGACTTATTACCCCCCCGAGTCGTGATACTGGACATGCTGCGGGGGTTCCTGCGGGGGGCGTGGGACAGCAAGGACGTCGGGTTCGTCGCACTACTCGTCGTCATCGGTCTCGGTTCGGCGGCGGCCGGGGGGACCCACGTCCTCGAACACAACGGCGCCGTCCAGGAGAACCGGCCGGTCGAGGCCGTCGTCCTCTCGACGGACGTGGACCACCGGGTGATCGAGAACGACGACGGGCCCGACGACCACGAGTACCGGCCCGTGATCGAGTACCGATACAGGGTCGACGGGGAGACCTACACGGGGGACAACGTCTTCCCGGGGTCGTTCGAGCGGTGGCGCGAATCGCGTTCGTGGGCGGCCGATATCGCCGACGACTACGACCGGGGCGAGACCGTCGACGCCCGGTACAACCCGTCGAACCCCGTCGACGCCTACATCAGGAACGACGGCTGGCCGGGCGAGTGGCTCGTGACCGCCGGCTACGCGGCCGTGCTCCTCGTCGGCGGTGCCGGACTCGTCGTCCAGGGGTTCAGGCGCCGCAGGCAGCGCGAACTGATGGTGGACACGCCGACCGAACAGGCCGAGTCGCTGTCGATGGGCCCCTCCGAGATCGCCGGCGTGGCGCGGACGAACGACCGGTCGCCAGCGACGGCCCCGTTCACCGACGAGGAGTGCGTCGTCTCGACCTGGCGAGTCATGGAGTACCACGAGGACCAGGACGACGACGGCGGAAGCTGGCGACTGGTCGACCGGGGTATCGATGGGGTCCCCTTCTACGTCGACGACGGCACCGGATCGGTGCTCGTCAAACCACACGTCGACGCCGTCTACGAGATGAGCGACGACGACGAGACGACGATACGGGTAGACGCAGGGGAGAGCCCGCCCGCGCGGATCAGGGAGTTCGTCGAGACGGTCGAGGGCGTCGACCGGGTCACCGGGTCGTCCGGCGGCGACGACGGCGACCGTCGGTACCACCAGAACCTCATCAGGCCGGGCGAGGAGGTGTACGTCTTCGGGGCGGTCCAGCCCCGGGACGGGGACGGCTCCTCGAACGTCGAGAACCTCGTCGTCCGGAAGGTGCCGGAGGACGACACGACGGCCGAGCCGATGTTCCTGATCGCCGACGAACCGGAGGAGCATCTGATCGCGGAACGGCGGTGGGCGCTCTGGCGGGTCCCGGTCGGCGTCCTCGCCGCCGTCGCCGGTGTGGGGCTGGTCCTCGGGCTGATCGCCCCGTTCGTTGGACTCCGCCTGCCGGCGGTCCCGCTGCTGGTCTGACAGCGAGTACGTCGGTCGTACGGGGAACGGGACCGGACGCGCTCTGCACCCCTCGCGATACGTTCCCGCGGGGAAGGTTCTTGTCCCCGGTCCGTGCAGTCGACAGGTATGGCAACGCTGATCGAGGTACTCGGGGGTGTGCTGGTCGTTCTGGTGGTGGCGGTGGTGGGGGCGTACGTGGTGTCGCTCTACAACCGGCTGGTCCGGGTCGACGAGCGGGTGGACAACGCGTGGGCGGACATCGACGTCCTGCTGAAACAGCGACAGGACGCCATCGAGAAGCTGGTCGATACGGCCCAGCGAGCGATGGAGTTCGAGCAGGATCTGCTGTCCGCCGTCGTCGAGGCGCGCGAGCGGGCCCGGCGGGCCGAGACGCCCGAGGAACAGGCAGCGGCAGGGCAGGCCATCCGGCAGGCGCTCGGACGGCTGAACGTCCGTGCGGAGGACCACCCCGAGCCGCAGGCGGTCCGGAACCTCCAGTCGCTCCAGGACGAGATCGCCCGGATCGAGGAGCAGATCGCCGACCGGCGCGAGGTGTACAACGAGTCCGTCACGGCCCACAACCAGCTGATACGGCAGATACCCTACACGCTCGTCGCGGGACCGCTCGGGTTCGAGCGACACGAACTGTACGACCCACCCGAGGCGGAGACGGCCGACGTCGACGTCGGCCGGATGTTCAGCGACGCGGGCGGGCCGGAGGAGGCCACCGGGAGTTGATACTGTCGGACGCGAGCCCGTGAACGACATCGCCGCTCCGGGTGGCGATGCTGTTCGGGTAGTCGTGTCCGACAGTATTGCCACGCGGACGGCTCACCGCCGGAGGCGGGCGACCGTGTCGTCCTCCCGTTCCCGCATCTCGACGAGCCCGTCGTCGGCCAGGTCGGCGAGCAGCCCACGGAGCCACTCGCGCCCGTGCTCGCCGTCGGGGCTGTAATCGACACGGACCCTGGGACCGAGCTCGTCGAGCCGGAGTTCGTCGTACTCCCGGAGTATCGAGACCACGCGACCACGCATCTGTCGCCGGCTCCCCTCGAAGCTCGGCTGTGTGGGGACGTCCGGGGCAGTGAAGTCGCCCGTCTCGTAGGCTCGACACCATGCCCGCCACGGACACGGCCCTTCGTCACACCGGGGAGCCGTGCTGCAGACCACCCCGCCGAGCTCCATCAGCGCGTTGTTCCAGACTCGCGACCGACCGTCGGGCAGCAGTTCGTTCGCGACCCGCTCGAACGCGTCTTTTTCGTCTGGAACTCCGAACGCGCGGTGGAGCACCCGTTTGACGTTCGTGTCCACCACCGCGTCACCCGCATCGAACGCGAAGGAGGCGACGGCGTTGGCGGTGTAGGGGCCGACGCCCATCAGCTCCTGGAGCCCGTCGGGGGTACGGGGGAACTCGCCGTCGTACTCGGTCACGACCCGTCCGGCAGCCTCGTGGAGGTACCTCGCGCGGTTGTTGTATCCCAGCGAGTGATCCGTCCAGAACCCGACGACGGCCGACCGGTCGGCCGCCGCCAGCGCCTCGACCGACGGCCACCGGTCGAGGAACGCCCGCCAGGGTTCGACCACCCGGTCCAGCTGGGTCTGCTGGCTCATCACCTCCGAGACGAGTATCGCGTAGGGGTCGGTCGTCTCGCGCCACGGGTAGTCGCGGTGGCCGGTCTCGTACCAGGAGACGAGCGCCCCCCGGACCGCCCCGGTGTCCGCCGGCAGGTACCCCTCCGTGTCCGCCGGGTCGGAGGCGTCCGATCCGTCGCCCCCGCCGTTCGCGCCGCTGTCGGCCGCCCCGTCGGCTCCGTCGGCCGCCTCGCCCCCGTCGGTCATCGGCCATCCTTCGACCGTCCGGGGTTTGGACGTGACGGTCCCGGTCGGTCCGCGGTCCCGATGCGACAAGGGTTTCCGGCACAGCCCCGTGTCCGCCGCCATGAGCCTCGAGGACCTCTCGAACGACGTGGAGGACGCGTACTCGGATCTCGGTGACGAACTCGCGGTCCCGCTGGATCCCGAGACGCGGAACGAACTCGCGATGCTGCACGCCGCCATGGGGACCGACCCGGACGAACTCGTCCGCCGGGCGGTCCACGCGCTGTTCCGGACGACCGTCGACAGCGCGGACCTCGATTTCCACCTCCGCTCGGGCTACGACGTCACCTACGACGAGTACCTCTCGGGGATGACCTACGACGAGATGACCGGCGGGACCGCGGGCCCGGCACGCGATGACAACGATCGGCGGTACAACTTCTGACCCCGCGAACGCCGTCGATTCCGGCTCCGGTCCCGGCGTCTACGCCTCCAATGACTCGGCGTATGCGACGTCGACATCGCGGGCGCCGGGCCGCCCGCCGTCGAGTTCGATCCGCCAGCCGTGGAGGACCGTGGGGTCCTCCAGCGCGTCGGTGAGCGTCGTCCGCACGTCGAGCAGGCCGACCCCGTAGTAGTCCCGAGGGACGCCGTGGAAGTACTGGAGCGCGGTTTTAAATAGCGAGCGCATCCCGGCGTCGTCCTCGAAGTCGAAGTGCTTGTACGCGCCCGCGGCGACCTGGACCATCCCGTGGAGGAACGTGGACTCCGTCGAGCCGCGGCCGTAGTTGTACCACTGGTCCTCGAAGCAGTCGTGCGATTCGTGGTACTCGCCCGCGTTGTAGAGTCGGACCCCGTGGACCGTCGCCCGGCGGAGGGTGTCGTGCTCCCAGCGACCCGCCTCGGGCAGCCACCCCGTCGGCTCGCCGCGCTCGGGGCCGGGAACCGTCGGGTCGCTGGTGTGCTCGTCCATCGAGTGTCGATAGGGGGCCGGATCGGGTGAATCCATCGGTGCGATGCCCACACGCCGGCACGGGGGCGCGGCGAGCCGACGAGTCGCTACCCGTCGAGGTTCCGGGCGATGTCGTTCAATCCCCCCACTTTCCCGGCGCGACCCTGGAGCTCCTCGGGGTCGAGGTGTGCCGAGAGGTCGGTCTTCCGGACGTGTTCCCGGAGCGTATCGAGGGCGCGGTCCTCGACGGCGAGGCTCCGGAGGTAGTCGGCGACGGCACGGAGTTCGGGCTCGCCGGGCTCGCGGCCGCCGTCGGCGCCGCCGACGTTCCAGGCGGTGTCGCGGGCGTCGTTGCCCCCCGGAAGCGTCGCGCCGCCGGCGAGGACGAGCGCCCGTGCGGTCACCCACGGCACGAGGTCCCGGTTTCCGTAGCCGAGATCGCTCAGAAGCGTCTCGGCACGGTCCGAGAGGTCGAACCGGCGCCGGGACGGGCCGACGGCGGCGTCGAGCTCGGGTTCGTCGCCGTCGAGGACGAGTGTCGGAGGGGTAGCCATACGGCAGGGGAGGGCCGCCACGGTCGAGTCTCCTTCGGTGTGGGAGCGTCGACCGGAGATTTCAACCCCCGTGGGAACCCACACTCGGGTGCATGCGAGGGTAGCCAAGCCCGGAAACGGCGGCGGACTCAAGATCCGCTCCTGTAGAGGTCCAGGGGTTCAAATCCCCTCCCTCGCACTCCACCGGCGCGAACGGACGTGAGCGCCGTGTGAGTAGAACGGGGGGATTTGAAGCAGACCAGTCGCAGCCCGGGAAGCGAGTGGAACGAGCGACCCGGAACGTCTGGACGTGGTTCGAATCCCCTCCCTCGCATGTCGGGGTGCTCTGAGCACCCGCATGCCGGAAGACCCGCGGAGCGGTCTTCCCTCGCAAGACTCACCGGACTACTCGCCTCCAGCCTCGACTCTCTCGACCGCGACCACCTCGCCGACGGTCTCCCAGCCGTCGTCGGCCTCGCGGCCGGCGACGAGCGGGTCGTCGGTCCCGTCCGAGACGAGCCGGTAGGTCCGACCCTCGGCGTCGACCCCCTCGCCCTGGAACGCCTCCTGGAAGAACTCGGCCATTCGGACCTCCAGCTCGACCGTCGTTCCGTCGCGGAACGAGAGTCGGACGGGGTCGGGTGCGATGTTGTGGATGCGCTTTGCCTCGGTGTTCACGATCCGACGCTTACCGCCGAGCGACAAAAGCCACGCGGGGACGAACCGGTGTCCATTTCCGGGCGGCCTCCGCGGGTCCTCCATGGACGAGGAGGCCGAGGCGCGGGCGGAGACGGCGCTCCGGGCCGCCCGTGCGGGCGCGGCAGTCGCCGAGTCGGGGTTCCGGGGCGACGTCGAGGTCGAGCTGAAGGGCGGCAAGACGGACGTTGTGACCGAGGCCGACCGGAACGCCCAGCGGGCGGTCATCGACGTCGTCCGCGAGGACTACCCCGACGACGCGGTCGTCGGCGAGGAGGAGGACGCCCTGAAGGTGGTTCCCGACGAGGGGGCGACGTGGGTGGTCGACCCGATCGACGGGACGAACAACTACGTCCGGGGGACCCGTATCTGGACGACGAGCGTCGCGGCGGTGCTCGACGGCGAGCCGGTGGCGGCGGCGAACGTCGCACCGGCGCTGGGGGACACCTACGCCGTCGACGGGAACGGCCCGACCCGGAACGGCGAGCCGCTGTCCCTGTCCGAGGAGACCGACCCCGAGACGTGTACTGTCTGTCCGACGTTCTGGTGGGCGCTCGACCGGCGGGCGGAGTACGCCGACGCCTGCCGGGAGGCCGTCGAGCGGTTCGGCGACATCCGGCGGGTCGGCTCGGCACAGCTCACCCTCTCGATGGTCGCGGCGGGCGAGCTCGCCGGCGCGTTCACGAACCTCTACACCAACCCCTGGGACACCGTCGCCGGCGTGGGTCTCGTCCGGGCGGCGGGCGGTACTGTCACGGACGTCGACGGGGGTCGGTGGCGCCACGACAGCGAGGGACTGGTCGCCTCCAACGGCCACGTCCACGAGGAACTGCTCGCGGCCACGCAGGCGGTCGGTCGGGATTCATAGCGCTCTCCGTAGTCGCTTTAGCGCCACTCCGCTCGGGACCGGGCGATCGGACCACGGTGGCAGAACGGAGCCGCCGGATGGCAACGGGGTCCCCGTGGGGAGTGCGGACCCAACCGACGCCGTCCGGACTCGACCCACTCGATACCCCCTGTCACATTCGGCAGGCCTAAACCGAACCGGTTCCAATCACAGGTATGAGTACCGAGACGACGCCCGATGCCGTGGAGTCGGACGCCGACGCGAGTGCCCGCGCGAATGAACTCGCGACGGAACTCGGCGAGGCCATCGCCGACCTGCCGACCTACGAGCGGTTCGCCGAGGCGAAAGCGGCCGTCGAGGCCGACGAGGAGGCCCAGGAGCGCGTCCGCGAGTTCGAGCAGCTCCGCGAGGAGTTCATGCTCGCCCGGCAGACCGGCGATGCGACAAACGAGGACCTCCGGAAGCTCCAGCGGGCCCAGCAGGAGCTTCACGACGCCCCGGTGATGGCGGAGTTCCTCCAGGCCCGCTCCGAGCTCGAGCTCGATCTCCAGGAGCTCAACGAGGCCGTCAGCGCTCCGCTGGCCGTCGACTTCGGCGAGAAGGCCGGCGGCTGCTGTCAGGACTAATAGGGATTATCGTAGCCAACCGGAGGATTCGGTCCGTCACCGTGCTCGGGTCGCGTTGTCCCGGACGGGGACCGTACGAACAACTACGATAATCCCTATCACCGTCGGGTTCTACCACGCGGCCGGTCCGACGAGCCGCGCGACGGGATTCTCTCGGCCGACGAGGATCGAGCCCAGCAGGACCAGATACGCCAGGAGTCCCCAGCAGAACGCCGCGGTGGCCCGGCCTCCCCGGCCCCGCGTCAGCGCCCGACCGCCGAGGACCGTCCCCAGGAGGCCGAGGATACGGACGGCGGGGCGTTCCCAGAGGTCCCGGGTTCGTTCCGGATACCGGAGCATGAGCGCCTCGATGCCCACGACCCCGGTGGTCCCCACGAGGGCTGTACCCGTGGAGCGGAGCGTACGGAGCGCGCCGCGTCGGCGAAGCGCGTCGAGCAGTGCCCCGAGGGCGACCAGCGCCAGGAGACCGTCACGGACCGGGCCGACCGGTGGGTCGTCCATGCGTTCGTTCCGGGTAGGCGGACCGAAAGTCCACCGGGAACCCTCGACGACCCCCGCCCGCTCCGACCCCCGGACGCCGCCCGGCCCGCAGAGGGAAACGCTTAGCCCGCCCCCGGGAGGAGTGCGCCCATGAGCGAGAGCGACATCCACTCGGACTGGGGGGACTGGCTCGCCCGAGCGGTGAGCGAGGCCGAGCCCGACGGCGTCGACGTCTGGTACCTGGGCTGTAACGGGTTCGTGCTGAAGGCGAGCGACGGGACGACGGTCCTCGTCGATCCCTACCTCGGGACGGGCGACCCGCCGCGGACCGTCCGGATGATCCCGGTGCCGTTCGACCCGGAGGACGTCGAGGACTGCGACGCCGTCTTCGCCACTCACGAGCACACGGACCACGTCCACGGCCCCTCGCAGGCACCCATCCTCGAGCGGACCGGTGCCCCGTTCCTCGCGCCCGACGACTCCGTCGCGGTCGCCCGTGAGGAGGAGGCCTGGGCGGAGCACTGGGAGGTCGAGGACGACCAGCTACGGACCATCGCGGAGGGCGACACCGTCGAGGTCGGTCCGTTCACCGTCCACGTCGAGGGAGCGAACGACCCCGACGCGACCCACCCGGTCTCGTACGTGTTCGAGCACGAAGCGGGGACGTTCTTCCACGGCGGGGACGCCCGCCCGGGCGAGCCGTTCGTCGAGGTGGGCGAGCGATACGACGTCAACCTCGGGGTACTGGCGTTCGGGAGCACGGGGATGCTCCCCGACAAGGAGACCGGCGAGCCGACGTTCACGCGCTGGTACTCCGGCGAGAACGCCCTCGCGGAGGCCGCGACACAGGTCCGGGTGGATCGTCTGCTGCCCACCCACTGGGACATCTGGAAGGGGATGACGGCGAGCCCCCACGCGATCCGCGACCACGTCCGCTCGTTCGAACACCCCGAGCGCGTCGAGGTCGTCGAGATCGGTGACCGGGTGTCGCTCTGATAGGGGTTATCGTAGTTACTCGTAGCGTCTCCACCCGGGATCGCGCCACCCGGCGTACGACGACGGGTCGAATCCTCCGGCTGGCTACGATAACGCCTATGAGTGCCCCGTCCGGTACACGTACCGGGCTATCGCATACATTTATACGCCGATAGCGGCATCGTGAGGGTATGAGCAGCGCCGACCCGGAGGAGGTCAGCGTCGAAATAGCGCGGGAGGGCGTGACCGTGGAGAAGTCGTTCGAGCCCGACGACTTCCCGGTCCCGGCCATCGCGTTCGTGATTCGGTCGGAGCGGGACGTCCCCGTCGACGTCACCCTCGTCGACACCGTGCCGGACGACATCCAGGCCGAGGACATCGGGTTCCACCCCAAGTACGGGGCCGAGTACTGGCGGAACGAGGGGGAGGAGCTCATCTTCGAGCGACCGTTCGAGGCTGGCGAGGAGTACACCACCGTCTACGGCCTCCGTGCCCGGGATACCGAGGATATCGGGCGGTTCCTCGGCGAGCCCGACCTCGCGGAGGTCGATCCACCGAAGGACTCCAGCCAGGTCGTCCGCGACGTCATGGGCGAGGGGGAGAGCGGCGCTGCCCCGGGTACCTCCGACGACGATCTGGAGGCGGCCATCGCCGCCGCCGACGTCGGGGGCACGCCGGACGGCTCGACGACGGGCCGGCCCGGACCGACGGACGAAGTGGCGGCCGCGTCCCCGGGATCCGTCGCCTCGATGCTCGCCGAGGGGATTCGCGCCGGGCAGGTCTCGGACGACGACCTCGAGGTGATCCGGGACGCGCTTGGGGCCGCCGACGGCTCCTCGAACAGCCTCGAGGTCCGCATCGACCACCTGCAGAGCGAGGTGGCCAACCTGAAAGCGTACTCCGACGCACTGGAGGAGTTCATAGACGAGAACGGCGAGGCACGGACGCTGATGCGCGAGCTAAGGGAGACCATAGAGGGCGTCGAGGGGGACGTGGCCGACGTCGAGAGCGAGGTCGAGTCCGTCTCGGGCGAGGTGACCGAGGCGAGCGAGCGGCTCGACGACCTCGGCGAGGACGTCTCGCGGATCGACGAGGCGGTCGATCGAGTCGGTACCGACGTCGCGGACGTCGAGTCCTCCCTCTCGACCGTCGAGGGGCGGGTCGAGGAGCTCGACACGAGCCTCGTTGACGTCGACGAGGAGCTGACGTCCGTCCGGCAGGAGATAGATGACGTCAGCGACGAGGTCGACGCCGTCAGGGACGAGATCCCCGAGGGTCGCATCGAGGCGATAGACGACCGGATGGACGAGCTCCAGGAGGAGCTCGAGGAGCTCGCGGAGATGCGCAAGCGGATGGCCTCCGTCTTCGGCGGCGTGGGCGGTGGCGCTGCCGAAGCTGCCGAGGCGACCGAGGACGATGCCGACGGCGGCGACGAGGGCGACGAGGGCGACGAGGGCGACGAGGGGTAGGACCGGCCCGTCGGCCCCGGACGGAACCGGACGCGTTTTAGGCTCGCTGTTCGACCGATCGAGTGATGAGTACGGTATCGGTCGCCGTGCCGCGCAAGGGGCGACCGCTCGAGGCGGTGCTCGAACGGGTCGCGTCCCGCGGCGGCGACGCCGAGCTCGCGGACGACGTCATATCGACGCTCCGATACGAGAAGGCGGTGACGAAAGGGTATCAGCAGCCCGATGGGACGGTCTACGAGCGCCTCGGATCGTACAGCGATACCGACGGGGGACCCGAGTACACGCTCCTCCGGGACGGCCGCGAGGGGTTCCCGCGACGAATCGTCTTCGACGCCTGCACGTTCACCATCGGCAACCACGAGGTGCGGCTCGTCGGTCGCGAGGAACCGTTCCGTGCCCTCCGGAAACACGAGTTCGCGCTGGGCTTCGACAGCGCCGACCTCGTCCTCGAGGAGGTGGTCCAGCTCCGACCCGAGCCCCTCGGGTCGCTGGCCGACGTCAACGAGCGGATCGACCCGCGGGACACCGACGTCCGGGTCGTGGGAGGTCTCGGTGACACCGTCTATCACACCCTCCTCGCGACGCCGGAGGTCGCCGATGGGCCCCTCGACCGGTCGTTCGTCGCGAGCTACGAGGGGCCGCTCTGCATCTCGCCCCGCTACGAGCGGCTCGTCGAGGCGGTCCTCGGGACGGACGCCCTCGGGGGGGCCTCGTTCGCCTACCCCGGTCCCGACCACGTCGAGGAAGAGGCGGCGATAGCCGAGACCGGGCTCGGAACGTACCTCACGGTCACCGGCGGGACGGCACGCGACCACGGGCTCGTGGTCGGTGAACGCCTGTTCCCGAGCGAGACGGTCCTGCTGGAGAACGCCCACGAGATGGATGGGGGACGGCGGGCCGTGGCGGACGTACTGGTCGAGAGCGTCGAGACGGCTATCGCGCCGAACGCGTAGCGAACAGGCGGCGTGGGGGGTAGCTCACCCGGACCGTTTCGCCGCACCACCGCGTGACGGCCCGGGACGGGGCTCAGGTCACGGTGACGGTGGTCGGCCTCTCCTACTTGAACCTCGGGGCTCGCGACACATCCACGCGGGCCGTCCGAACGGTACAACATCGCCAGACTGCGCTCATTTCCCGGTCAATGTCACGGAACGGCTTCGAGAGACGGGCTGATACGGGCGTGCATCATTCCGTTTCGCCCCACGGAGCAGAAACCCGTCCCGTCGGTCTCGACACGCCGATCGTCCCGAAGATCGCCGAGCACAGGTACGCACGACCGTATGAACCCATCGTCAGTCGACGTCAAAACGAGCAGCTGAAGATACTTTCCGAGGAGCCAGATCACTCCACCGATGACAACTGCTACGGCGATGGTCGTCGGGGTCCTATCGAACGGGGGGCTGGACTGGAATCGGAATTGAGATGTCGTGACACAGTATGAACTATCCCGCATGAGGGTTCCAGACGCGGGCTACATTGATAAAGAGCGGGAGATGCCGTGTTCTGTAGTAGACGTCATGAATCTCTA
>JAZKST010000124.1:0-2902 GCA_036625905.1 Haloarculaceae archaeon | reverse complement strand
CCGCTCCGTCGTTGCCGGCACTGTCTTCAGCGGTCTCCAAGGTGGCGTTGTAGGTGCCGTCACTGCTTCCCTTGTACGTGGCCGTGTACGTCCCGTTCGTCACGTCATAGGTGAAGTCGTCCTCGGTCAACGTCGTGTTCTCCGGTCCACTCAGATCCACGCTGATGTTCGACAGCTCCTCGCTGCTGTTGAACGTCACCGACACGTTCTGCCCTGCCGGATTCGTTACAGTGAACGAGTCGTTCGGAATGTCCGGCGCGGTCGTGTCGACGGTCACCTCGTCAGACTGACCGGTGGCACCACCGTTGCCGGCGCCGTCCTCAGCCGTCTCCACCGTCGCGTTGTAGGTACCGTCGCTGCTGCCCTCGTATGTGGCGGTGTAGGTGCCGTTGTCGGTGTCGTAGGTGAAGTCCTCCTCAGTCAGCGTGGCGTCTTCAGCGCCGGAGACGTTGACGCTGATATTGTCGAGTTGCTCGCTGCTGTTGAAGCTGACAGAGACGTTCTGGCCCTCTGGGTTCGAGACGCTGACGTTCGATATCGAGGGTGCGGTCGTATCGCCGGTGATGTTGATCGTCTCGAAGCCGACGTTGCCGCTGTCGTCTTCGGCGTAGACGGTGATGTTGTCTGCACCGTTGATCTCGCTGTCGGTGAGTGTCTCATTGAGCGTCGTGGTGCCGTTAGCGTCGGTGTCGTCAACAGTCTGATTGGCAGCTCCGTTGATGCTGTATGTCCAGTTGGCCGACTCAGTTGTACTCGCGTTGAGTGCAGCTGGCACGTCGCTGGCATTGAGAGTGCTTCCATCAGCCGGTTCGTCAATAGTCACCTCCGGTGCGGTCGTGTCGACGGTCACCTCCTCAGACTGCTGGGTGGCACCATCGTTGCCGGCGTCGTCCTCAGCTGTCTCCACCGTCGCGTTGTAGGTCCCGTCACTGCTGCCTTCGTAGGTGGCGGTGTATGTGCCGTTATCGGTGTCGTAGGTGAAGTCACTCTCGTTGAGCGTGGCGTTTTCAGCGCCAGCGATGTCGACGCTGATGTTGTCGAGTTCTTCGCTGCTGTCGAAGCTAACGGAGACGTTCTGGCCCTCGGGGTTCGAGACGCTGACGTTCGAAATTGATGGTGAGGTCGTGTCGACGGAGAAGTTGACGGTGTCGGAGCCGATATTGCCGCTGCCGTCGTCGGCGTACACCGTGATGTTGTGCTGGCCGTCGGAGAGATTCAACGTTGTGTTCAGCGTCTGGGTGCCGTTGGCACCGCCGCTGGCAGTCTGGTTGGCAGCGCCATCAACGCTGTATGTCCAGTCACCTGTTTCGTTCGCGCTCGCGTTGAACGCAACGGTATCGGTGGCGAACGTCTCACCCTCTGTCGGCTGGTCGATACTCACTTCCGGGGCGGTCGTATCGCCGGTGATGGTCACCGTCAGCGTCGCCGTATCAGTCCCACCCTCTTGATCGCTCACGGTGTAATTGAAGATGTCGTTCAGTGTCTCGCCAGCGGCCAGTTGCTGGACGGGCGTAGAGGTGTCGTTCAGGTTGTAGGTGTAGTTGCCGTCGGCCTCGATCGTCACATTGCCGTAGTTGCCCGTCACCGTCGAGTTAACATCCCCATCGCTGCCGTTCACTTCGGAAACCACCAACTGACTGAGCGGGTCATCGGGATCGCTATCGCCGCCGTTTCCGTCGTCGTCATCCGTGATGACGTTGCCGCTGGCACTGGTCGGCCCGTCCTCGGTCACCGAGGCATTGTTGTCGGTCGCATTCGGCGCCGGGTTGTTCACCGTCCAGTCGAATGTATCGGTTTGCTTGGCGTTAGCCTTGCCGCTGCCATCGTCGGCCGTGATAGTGACGCTGTAGGGCCCGCTCTGCGAGGCCGAGTCGTTGATCGTGCCACTGATTACGCCGGTACTCGAGTTGATCGCTAAGCCGGTCGGCAGGTTGCTGGCGTTGTATGTCAGCGTGTCGCTGGCATCGATGTCGGAGAAGTTGTCCGAGATGTCCACGCTCACCGTGTTGTCACCGTCGTCGTCGGTCTGGTTTGACAACGCCGTGTCCAGAACCGGCTGGTCGTTGGTGCCGGTGATGGTCACCGTCAGCGTCGCCGTATCGGTGCCGCCTTCTTGATCGCTCAAGGTGTATTCGAAGGTGTCGGTCAGCGTCTCGCCAGCGGCCAACTCCTGGATGGTGGTGAAGGTGTTATTCAGGTTGTAGGTGTAGTTGCCGTCGGCCTCGATTGTCACGTTACCGTAGTTGCCCGTCACCGTCGAGTTGACATCCCCGTCGCTGCCGTTCACTTCGGAAACCACCAACTGACTGACTGGGTCCTCCGGATCGCTGTCGCTGTCATCGATAACGTTGCCGGTGGTGATAGTCAAGTCGTCCTCGGTCACCGCGCCAGTGTTGTTAGTCGCCGTCGGCGCCCGGTTGTTCACCGTCCAGTTGAACGAGGCGTCCACGCTCGTGCCCGTCTCATTACCGCTGTCATCAAAGTCGGTGGCGGTGACGGTGACGTTGTAGGTCCCGTTCTGTGAGGCCGAGTCGTCGATCGTGCCGTTGATTTCGCCGGTGCTTGAGTTGATCGTCAAGCCGGTCGGCAGCCCGGCCGCCGAGTACTCCAGCGTATCTGTGGCATCGACGTCGGAGAACTCCGTCGACGTATCTATGTCCGATATCGCCTCACCGTCGTCGTTGGTCCGGTTGTCCAGGCCGGTCGTCGTCGGCGCGTCGTTCTCGCCGTTGATGATTATCGTGAAGTTCTGATCGTCGCCGGTGTTATTGCCACCGTTGTCGGTGCCGCCGTCGTCAGTCACATCCACGGTGACTGTCACCGTTTCGCTCTCACCGTCGGCCAAGGTCTGGCTCGGTGTGAAATTCAACGTGTTGTCGCTGCCGTCCGTATCCGTGAAATT
>JAZKST010000056.1:0-17753 GCA_036625905.1 Haloarculaceae archaeon | reverse complement strand
GGATCGCCTCATCCGTCGCCTTTGGTGTATACTCGCCCCGATCGTTTCGGCTCATGGCAGTCACTACGTAGTGTATGGGTATAAGTTTTGCACTACGAAGTGTGCCGTCTTGTCTTCGGAACACGTTCGGTGGAACAGCCGAGACCGAGGTGTAATCTCGAGGCGTGCTCTCAGCCGACTCTCTCCACCTCACTCGTCTCGTTCCCGTCGCGGTCGCCCACCTCCGTAAGTAACTGGGCCACCTGCTCTGAGTCGCCGCGAACAACTAGGTTTATTAGGCTGTGCTGGCTGATGCGCGTATTTTTGCTCAGGTACGGCCAGAAGCCACTGTTTGAGTTCTCCGGATAGTACACCTCGGGTTCCGGCCGTACTGGTGCGTCGTGGATCGAGGAAACCCACGTCAGAAGCGACGGCACCCCCACTAGCAGGAATGCCACGGCAAGGACTGTCCCCCGATGACGATCGACCGGCGCACTCGTGTGAGTATGGAGGCAAAGATGATTAAAGTGGCGGGAGGGGAAGGGAACCAGCAAGCGATACACTACGCCGGTGCTTGCTGGTTGCAACGAGGCAAAAATCTAAGTGGACCGTCCAGTAAAATCCGTACCCGGTTGGGACTGGAACGGTTATTCCCTCACAGCCCGTTTCTTGGAGTGTTCTCAGAGCGTGTGTTCAGCACTGACCCAGTGACTGGCTTTCCCCCGGCGCGGGGAGACGTTTACAGAGACAGTATGAGGGTAAGTAGCCAACTGACTCCAACAACGACCGAGGCTGTGGTCGTAGACGTGGTAGTTTCAGTCGGGGGGTTCCGGAAGAGTATTTCATACAGGAAGAGCGTCGCTACCAGACTCCCACCAGCGAGCCCCTGATGAACTCCTATTAGGGGATGAACACTCACTGTTGCACCAGCGATTATCACCGCGGCGATCGCGAGGAGAATCTGATCATAGTAATTGAGCATCTTTAATTGGCGATTTGATCGTCACAAACAAACACTGCTTGCTCGTTCCCGCTGACTGAAAATGCGGGATAGAGGCTGTCGTTATCTATATACTCTGTATGCTGTATACGCGCCCTGTATGCAGCAGGTCTGTAAGAACCTGTCACAACAGGGGACCGCGGCCGAGCCCAACGTCACTGTTCTCCCCTTATTTATGTGGCCGGCTTTGAGACAAGGCGGTTATCGAGACGGGGAGGTCAAGGGGGCGGGGAGAGCCCCCCCACGTTCGGGCAGTTACCCCCGAGAGTGGGGCAGCTCCCGCGGCGACACCAACGGCGTCGACGCCACGACCGCCAACTCGGCGGTAATCGCCCGACCGCAGCAGGATGGTACGTCTACTACCAGGAGAGCCTTGGAGTGGATGGTGCCGCCCTGGCGCCTCTTGTGATTTGTGACCCTCGGGGGCTTGGCCAGTCACCGTGAGGACCTTTCTGTTCGGCGGACTCACGGTGGCCCATCCGACGGGATCGGCCCCGATCGACCCAGTCACACGCCTTCCCATGCCCGATGAGACCACGTATTCGGCGGTTCCAAGCGAGCTCAGCGACGCACCTCCGACGACGAAACTCGTGTGGACGCTCCTCCCGCCAGACACTACGGTTCCCGAGCACCACTTCCACGAGGAGGGGCACATCCACCCCCGAACGGTCCGCTCGGCGCTCGACGAGCTCGAGGAGCGGGGGCTCGTGACGGCGTCAGTCGACCGGACCCACACTCGACGGAACGTATACGAGGACGCTCGCCAGGAGCAGGGAGGGGAGTGACTCAACAACAACATCTGATAAAAACGGGGGGACCGGGATCTACTGGGCTGCGGCGGGACGGTCGTCGGCGTCGGCCAGGACGTAGTCGGCCACGAGCGCGGCGTCGAGGCTGTTGTCCTCGAGCATGCCGGTCGGGAACACCGTGTAGGAGGTCGCGCCGTCGAAGCTCGTCTCCGGGAGGCCCAGCACGCTGTCCTCGGACCCTGCCGGGCCGACGTCGATGTCGTAGACGTCGGCCTCGACCATCGCGTGCGAGGAGCTGTCGCCGAAGGCGACGTTCTCGAACAGCGGGGCACCGTCGGCCAGGATGTCGACCGCGGGAGCGTCGGGCGAGAAGTGCCCGATCCCGAGTTGTGTATTCATATTAAATGTACGCTCTATGGCTCTGTCTAGCCAAAGAGCGAACAGTTCTTAGAGGCGGATGCTATGGTCGCCCGAGAACTGTTCACCGTCTCTCTGGAGCCGAATCCGCTTGAATGCTGGGACGACGAGAGTACCGCGATCGCCCACGCGACGCGTGGCTCTCGCCCCACCGAGGCATCTCCAAGGACAAGCTGACGCAGTATCTCAGGGTGTTCCAACCCCGTCAAGAACTATTCCGAAAACCTGGACGAGAACCACTCAAGCACGCTGTTCGAGCGACGCTCTGAAATCAACAATGTGCTACGCAAGAGCGAAGGTATTTTTCGATCATCAAAATGGGGGGGATAGCTACTCCGCGAACTTGCCAGCCGCTCTCGTCCAGTCCCACGAGTTGTGTCGTATCTTCGGCGTCGCGTCCTCTGGAATCGCGTCGTACGAGCGTAACAGTTCACGGATCCCTGAGCCACCACCGAAGTCGCCACGGAACCACAGGAACACGCGCGGCACGAGAACGGTGTCGGCATCTGAATCGTACTCGACTGTCGCGTCGAGGTAGCTACGGGTCGCCAGATCCAGTTGCTCGTCGACGTGGTCCGGTTCGTACGCGCGGATCGCTGGACAGCTCTCGGCACCGCAGTTCAGTGCGAAGTGGATTCGCGGGTCACAGTCGTCGAGCCGGTAGCGCCGCTCGAAGTTCGTGATGTTGACTTTCGGTAGATAGCCCAGTCCGTACTTCGAGCGACCACCCCGCAACAGCCCGTTCTCGATGCGATCCAACGGCAGCGGGGTGCCACCGACCGTCACTGCCGGTGCGTGAAAGAATCGAACGAATCGCAGCGGGCTCTCGTAGAGGTCGGGGCGCTCCTCGAGGAGGAGCTGGGTACCCGCGTTGTAGCAGTTGAGCCAGAACGCCAGGCCAGTTTGTCGGTCTTCCCGGGCCTGGCGGAGATCGGCGTCCGTGGCCCCGGCGAGCGCGGTCCTGAATCGGTCGGTCGAATCTCCGCGCTTGCACGCGACGAGCAGGTCCTGTGCTAGTGTCGTCGGTGAATTGCCGCTCTCCGGCGGCGACGATGTTGCCTGCTCTGTCGAACGTGCCATAGGACTTCTCCGGGTCCGCGTGGAAAAAGAGTTGTGCGCCGTGGCAGCCCCTGTGTCCAACAGCGACAAATGCTCTCGCTAGATTGTTGCACACCCGCGGCACGTTTATTCGAGAGTATTCCGCGTTTTAGATGTGAAAAGTAGCGACACGCTCGCGACAACGACGAGTCTATGTCCGGACTGTCTCGAAGAGGTTCCGGGCCGTTACGAAGAACGCGACGGGGGCGTATTCCTCACGCGAGAATGTCCGCACCACGGCTCGGCCAGTCGGCAGGTCTGGGGGTCGCTGGACCACTGGGAGTGGGCTGCTGACTTCGGCCCGAACCCGGAGTACGACGGCGACCTGACTGTCGACCCCGATCACGCCTGTCTGGCGGTCGTCGAAGTCACAGAGGGGTGTAACCTCTCGTGTTCCTACTGTTTCGCCAGTTCCGGTCCCGGCGGCGCACACAGCTCGGTCGACGAGATCGAGGCGTTGCTGGATACCGTTGCTGACGCCGGCGGTCGTCCGATACAGTTCTCCGGCGGTGAACCTACGATCAGAGACGATCTGCCTGACCTTGTCGAGCGTGCTCGGAGCAAGGGAATCGATCACGTCGAGGTGAACACGAATGGAATCCGCCTGGCGACGGAAGACGGCTACGCAGGGACGCTCGCCGACGCTGGCGTCACCGCAGTGTACCTGCAGTTCGACGGTCTGACGAGCGAAGCCTACGAGCAGATCCGCGAGGTCGATCTCCTTGAGGAGAAGCACGCCGCGATCGAGGCTTGCCGGGCCGCGGACCTGCCGGTCGTCCTGGTTCCGACAGTCGTGCCCGGGGTCAACGATCACGAGATGGGTGACATCGTTCGATTCGCCCTTGAGAACAGGGACGTCGTCCGCTCGGTCAACTTCCAGCCGGTGGCGCACTTCGGCCGCTACGAAACGAACGATGGCCGGTTCGCTCTCGACGACGCCACGCGGCTGCTGGCCGAGCAGATCGCGACGCTCGATCCACGAGATATGCTGCCGGCCCCGTGTTGTTCGGCGTACTGCCAGATCGGAACCGCCTTCGTCCCCCGAGACACGGACCCGACCGACTCGGGCGACTCAGAAATCGATCGATCGGATGCGTGTGGCTGTGGCGACGAGTGCGCGGACGCCGACTCGTTCGTTCCACTCACACAGTACGTCGATGACCGACTCTGGGACACTCTCTCCGGAACGATCAACGAGGGAGACTATATGGAATTGCTGGCTGGCACCGCCGCTGGGGAGGAATGGGCCTGTAAGACTGCCGGCTGCTGTGGAATCGACGTGCCAGGTGGCGTCGAGGGACTGTTCGACGAGGTCGTCCCGGTGTCGTTCACGGGGTTCATGGACGCCGACGCGGCCGACATGAACCGACTGAGCAACTGTTGTATCTCGGTTCCGACGATGGACGGCGAGTTGGTTCCGTTCTGTGGGTACAATATGACGACCGAAGATGGCGAGTACGCGCTCCGGAACCGGAACGATTGGGGCGGTCGGAGCACGGTCGAGGATCCGCAGACCTCGAGTGATACCGCTGTCGGCTATCAGGTCGACGGGACGGTCACCGACGGGGGATGTGTCTCTGAAGAGTGCGGAGACGGGTGCGACTGATGAATGGACTCCTCGACGCTGCCCTCGCGAACCCGTGGGGGACTCTCGATACCGTACTCGACGGGCCGCTCCACCCGGGCGGGACTGAAGCGACAGCTCAGCTGCTCGACCGAGTAGATGTGGGCTCCGGAACACGATTGCTGGACGTTGGCTGTGGTGCCGGAGACGCGCTGACGGTAGCCCGCCAGCGTGGTGCCGACGCCCTCGGTGTGGATCCCGATCCGTCACCGAACACTGATCGAGTGGTCCGGGGTGACGCGACCGCGCTGCCCGTACAGAACGGGACTGTAGACGTCCTGCTCGCGGAGTGTGTCCTCTGTCTCACAGACCTCCCCGTCGCGCTCGGGGAAGCCCACCGCGTTCTGGATAGCGGTGGTCGGCTCGCACTCTCGGATGTGATCGTTGACGGTGATGGGCCCGTGGTTCCAGATCAGATTGCTGGGGCGCTCTGTCTCAACGGCGCACGAAATCGTGATCGACTGATGATGCAGGTGGCGGACGCAGGATTCGACGTGAAGACGGTGTCCGATCACCACGATGATCTCCTTGCGATGCGTGACCGAGTGGTCGACCGCGTCGACTACGAAGGGATACTCGGTCTGCTGGGTGAGCGCGGCCAGCGTGCCCTGGACGCGATCGAGGAACTCGAAGCTGCGGTCGAAACCGGACGCGTGAGCTACGTCTCTCTCGTCGCTAGCGCGTAACACGGTTCCCTGAAGGTTTTGACATCCTCCCCGCGCTAAAGCGCGAGGATTCCCCGAAGGGGATATTCAGGTTGCGCGTTTCCTCGGTTCTCGAGTACGCTTTCGCGTGGAACGTGGAAGGCTACCACCGAGTTGTGACCAACGGTGTGCGTTCCAGCGCGTGTAGCCCTGTCAAGGGGGCCTTCCTCCCCGCATACAGCGGGCGTCAACGACGGCTGGCTGTTCAACCAGCGAGGTAGCACGGTTCGCGTCACCCGAACTGTTACGCCGTGCATGGTTCACCCTCCCGTTGTGCGATATTCTCCGACGCGTTCAGGTCGGCGTGGCGTCCACGACCGCACTCCAAACACGAAAAGTGGTCGCCATCACGGGTTCCCATTGATGTCACCGCTGTCCGGGTCAGCTCGTTCATGACCTCGCCAGTCACCACGCTCAGCAGCACGGAATCGATCCACACCGCAGCCACCCTGATGAAAGACCACTCGATCCGACGGCTGCCCGTCGTCGATGCCGGCTCCCTCGTTGGGATCCTCACAACGACGCATCTCACCTATTCGCTGCCGCGCTTGCGAACCAGGCTCTTGCGCACTCGAACCGGGCTTCCCGAGCAGTAGCCTCCCTGTCCGATCCGCTCGTTCGGCTGTCGGGGCCTGCTGGAGCCGCGCCCCCAGTCAGACCCGTCCGTCGAGGAAGGCGAGGTTTGCGAGGTGACCATCGAGACGCTGGGCGAACAGGGCCGCCAGAACCTCGCGTTTGCCAGCATTGTCGAGTCCGACCCGCGGACGCTGTCGTCGCTCTCTCCCCTCTGGTGTGTCGGGCCTGGCCGTCCCCGGGGTGACGGTGACGGGCATGCGCTCGGGGAGCCGGCCAGGCCTCGGTATGCCAGACTGACAGATGTGGCGGTTCAGGCGGTGGCTACCCGCCATCGGATAGAGACCGGTGCTGGGGCAAAAAGCTCGCTAAGTCGGCTATTGAGCCCTCCCAACCAGTACGCTCTCCTCCCAGAGGCACCCGAAAGTGCGTCAGCCAGCCTCTGGGGACGGGCCGCCGACACGCACTCCGGAGAGAATAGCGTTTCTCTCCCGGGATCCCGGCCTTCTGCATCGATGTGTAGCAGCCATAGAACGTGTTCTCGCGCTACTCCAAAGCGCGGCAGCCCACTGTCGATCGGTCGCACAGATCGCCCCTTCGAGTGAGATGGCTCCCACTTCCGGCCGTCAGGTGTTAGTCAGTCGGCCGACAAGCCCCGATTGCGGGACCGAGGGCGGCGCCCGGGGGGCGCCGTGCTCGGCATGGGGGGACACCAGTGGGGGAGCGAGACACGAATGGGGACGCGATCGCCGAGCGCCGGACGTTCGCCCAGCGACTCGACGCCCACGAGGCCGTCCAGCGGGTGGATTTCACCCGCGATGGGTTCCGGACGATTCTCGTCGAACTCGAGCCGGACGCGGCGTTTCGCGACCAGTGGCGCCGGACGGCGACCCGCCTTGGCTACACGGTCGAGCAGGTGGGGACGGACGCAGCCTGGCCGGGCTGGCCGGCTGACGCGTGGATCCTCCACCTCGACTCGCCCGAACGGGCGGCGAGGCGGACCACGATACGGCGTGCGGTAACTTGGGGACGGACGATCATCGACCGGCTGTTCGGCCGCTCGAAGCGGTAGGCCCCGACGCGTCGAGTTCACTGAGGTGGGGGAGCCCCCTCTTGTTCCAGACGGGCGACCGAACGCCCGGATGATGGGGTGTCGTCTGTCACCGACTCCGAGACAGCTCGGCGTCGGTCACCCGTCGAGGATTCGGTCCTCGGCGCCGCAGACGTAACGAATCAGCCGGCTCGGACAGTTCTCTCGGGACAGATCCGCCGATACACCCAGTGAGCGTCCCGTATGGCGGGAAACTATCACGAAAGTGAACGCGGACAGGGGGTACCGACAGCAGTGAGGAACGCTAACAAGGAGGCCTCTCTGTTCCCGAAACTCGGGAATCGAATTCACGATTGATATGCGTCCTCTCCAAATGAGTACCTGTTAGGTGACTACTGATGTCGACGAAAACCACTCGGCGGATCGACGCCGAAATCTTCGGCCGGGAGACGAACTTCGAGTATAGCGAGCACTGGATCGGCTACGCGCTGGTCTCGATGCGGGTCGTCATGGGCTGGGTCCTCCTCCAGGGCGGACTCACCAAGCTCATCACGTACCTGAACGCCGATCCGGCCGACAACTGGACGGCCGCGGGCTACCTCGCGAACGCCATCCCCGAGGGCAACCCCTTGACCGGGATGTTCGCCGCAATGGCCGGCAGCCCCACAGTCGACATCCTCGTGATGTGGGGGCTCACCCTCACCGGCATCGGGCTCATCATCGGGGCGGCGGTGCGCTGGAACGCGTTCTGGGGCGCCGTCATGATGATGATGTTCTGGGCCGCCTCCCTGACTGGCGGGCTCATGCAGGGCCTCCCGGTCGCCCACGGCTGGGTCGTTGACGACCACCTCGTCTACGCGGCCCTGCTGTTCGGCCTCGGGGCCATCGGTGCGGGGCGCATCCTCGGCGTCGATGCGTACCTCGAGCAACTCGAGGTCGTCGAGAACAACCGCGTGCTCCGTCTCCTCCTCGGCTGAGCGGAGGCCGACGGCACGCCCCACTACCCGACCTCCTGGACCGGGGTGACATATGTATGGACCACGGACTGACCGTCTTGCTCGTCGTGCTGGCCAACGCGATCGTGCTGGTGCTTGCGGGCCTCATCACGCACCTCGCATACCGGGCCTACCGGCGGACCCGTAGCCGCGAACTCCGCCTGTTTACCCTCGGCTTTGCGTTGCTCACCCTGGGGTTCTTCCTCGGCGGTGGGCTCCGACAGCTGCTCGGGATCGATCTCCTGACAGGGATTCTGGCTCAGAGCGTGCTTACCGCACTCGGTCTTGCCGCGCTCGTCTACTCGCTGTACGTTCGTGAGTCCGACGAGGTGGGATCGACACCAGGCTGACAGCGACCGTTCACGGCCCTCGCGTGCACCCCGTCGCTGCCGCTCGCCGGTGTTCCTGTATGTAATCCCATTAGCGCCAGAATGAGGTAAACGGCTGAGCCAGCTCGATTGATGCCGACTCCTGTCCGATCGAATAACCGACTTGTTAGGCTCTTCCAGCCCTGTTCGATATGGTCGAGATCCGGTGAGCCAACCGGGAGAAACACGAGATCAATGCCGAGCTGGTCCGAATCCTCCCACCGACTGCGGTCAGTGACACCGGTCGACGAAGTCGCCGACCGTCCGCGCGAACGCCTCGGGGTGCTCCCGGTACGGGAGGTGGCCGCAGTCGTTGAACAGCTCCAGCCGCACGTCCGGGTTCTCCCGCCCGAGCAGATCGAACGCGGCGATCGCCGTCTCCAGCGGGACGGTCATGTCGTTCCGGCCGAAGGCGTACAGCGTCGGGACGGTCAGCACGCCGTCCCTAATGCGCTCGTGGACCTCCCGTATCCGCGCCTCCTTGCTGGCCTCGAAGCGCTCCTCGCACTCCCGGAGCACCTCGGCGGTCTCCCGGGCCTTCGGGCGGCTCGCCATGTAGGCGCTGGCGGTGCAGAACGCCTCGGTGACGTGTTCGGTCCGGTGGCAGTACTGCTCGTACCGGAACCGGGTGTACTCGGGGTCCGTCTCCTCGAGTGACGTCCCGTTCCGCCCGAAGAGCCGCTCGTACCGGTGCTCGAAATCCCCGGCGGGCGGGCCGAACGTGTGGCTGTTGGTGAGGACGAGCGTCCGGGCCAGGTCGGGGGATTCGACGGCCACGCACGCGGCGAGGCCGGCCCCCCGGGACGCCCCACAGAGGTGTGCGCGCTCGACTCCGACGGCATCGAGGAACGCGACCGTGTGCTCGATCTCGGACCCGTACCGGTAGTCCTCGACGTCCTCGGGGTTGTCGGTCATGCCACAGCCGATCCGGTCGAAGGCGATCACCCGGAATTTCCCACTCAGACGGCCCAGGACGGTCGACCAGGTGTTGGCGCTGCTGGTCCCGCTCCAGCCCCCGCCATGTATCAGGACCAGCGCCGGACCGTCCCCGACGTCGTAGTACCGCGTCCGGGTCCCGGCGACGTCGACGAATTCGGGGGTGAGGCCCGCGATACCGCCGTGGTCGCCCACCTCCGCGAAGCGGTCGTCGTCCGTGTCGTGAGGGGCACCGTGATCCGTGGGGTCGTCCGTGGGGTCGTCACTCATGACGAGCACGACGTTTCGGACCCGGCCACAAAGCCGTTTCCGGGCCGTGGGGTCGCTCGACACGGTATCCCACTCCGGGAGCGTGATCCCGGATGGGGACGGGACGGCCCACGACGACCCCCATCAGTCGTCGTCGGCCGTCGGGAACTCCTCCTCGCCCGTGATGCCCATGTTCTCGAACGCGAGGTCGAAGCTGATCCCCCCGGCGTCGAGCGTCTCCGCGGCCGGCTACGGACCGCGGAGTCCGGGTCGGCGTGCCGCCCGCTCGGGGGTCCGATGGTGACCGGCTCCTACCGGGAGTCGTCGGCGACGCCACGACCAAAGAGTGAAGCCGGTCTGCGGTCAGCGTCCGGTATGTTCCGAACCGGTGAGACACCACCAGGACGCGTTTCCGAGCACGAGGACACCGACCGATCCGACCTCCCCGGGAGTGGGTCCCGATGACTGTCACGGACGTGGACGCGCTCCTGTTCGACGTCTTCGGGACGGTCGTCGACTGGCGGAGCGGCGTCATCCGTGACGGGGAGCGACTGAACGAGGCCGAGGGACTCGACGTGGACTGGGCGGCGTTCGCCGACGCCTGGCGCGAGGAGTACCGGCCGTCGATGGACCGCGTTCGGCGAGACGAGATACCGTGGCGGAACCTCGACGCGCTCCACCGCGAGTCCCTGGAGGAACTGCTCGACCGCTTCGGGGTGGACGGACTCACCGAGGAGGAGGTCGAACACCTCAACCACGTCTGGCACCGGCTCGACCCGTGGCCCGACGCCATCCCGGGTCTCGAGCGCCTCCGTCCGCACTACGTGATCGCACCGCTCTCCAACGGGAACGTGCGGCTCCTCGCCGACATGGCCAAGCGGGCCGGGATCCCCTGGGACCTGATCCTCTCGGCTGAGCTCTCGCGGCACTACAAGCCGGACGAGGAGGCGTACCTGACCCCGGTCGAACTGCTCGACCTCGAGCCGGACGAGGTCATGATGGTCGCCGCACACGAGGACGACCTCGACGCCAGCCGCGACGCGGGGCTCCACACCGCCTACGTCCACCGCCCGATGGACTGGGGACCGGAACGGGCCGAGGAGGCCGAGATGCCCGACGACTCGGCGTACGACGTCGTGGCCGAGGACCTCGTGGACCTCGCCGAGCGGCTCGGTTGCCCACCGATCGTCTGAGCGACTCTCCCCGGTCCGGTTCGCTTCCGGTCCGCATCAGACTGTGCCGCACTCGTCGACGTCGGGCGCGTTCGAGCCGAACAGCGTCGCGCCGACGAGTACCGCCGCGAGCGCGACGACGAGGACACAGCCGAGGTACTCCGTCGTGACGGGGACCCGCGCGGCGACGGGGAGGGCCACGAGCGGCCCGAGCGTGCTCCCGAGGTCGCCGAAGACGTTGTAGACCCCGCCGAGCTTCCCGAGGTCGCCGGAGGGACTGATGTCCCCGAGGTAGGCCAGCAGCGGCGGGTTGGTCCCGCCGACACCGACACCGACGAGTGCGACCCCGAGCGCGGTGCCGACCGCCGTCGGCACGAGCCCGAGCGTGAGGAAGCCGGCGGCGAACACCGTCAGCGCCGGGATGGTCAGCAGCGCGCGGTTCGAGAGGCCGTCCGAGGCGCGACCCACGGCGATGGTCGTGAGGCTGGCGAAGACGACCGATATCGCCATCACGACGCCGCTGACACCCGTCGAGGAGAGCACCGAGAGGGTGATGCCGTTCTCGCTTGTGTAGAGCACGACCGTCGAGAGGAGGACGCCAGCGAAGAGGAAACGGACGACGAAGTTGACGGCGCCGACGGTGAAGATCCGGACGTCGCCGGCGACCAGCGCCGGCACCTCCCGGAGGCTGCTCGTGGCCTCCACGTCGGCGTCGATGTCCGGCAACACGAGGAAGGCGACGAACGCGGCGAACAGGCCGGCGCCGCCAGCGACGAGGAACGCCTCCTGGTAGCCGTAGAGGTCGGTGAGGACCCCACCCAGGACGAGCCCGGTGGGGAACCCCAGGCTCTGTCCGCCGCGCATGTAGCCGACCCACTTGCCGCGGTTGTCCTCGGTGGTGACGTGGGTCACGGTCGAGAACGCGCCGACGAAGACGAACGCCGACCCGATCCCCCACAGCCCCCGTGATAGCAGGAAGACGGCGGTCGCCGACAGCGGGAGCGCGTCGGCGTGCAGGCCCAGCACGTAGCCGAACGGCACCAGCCCCTGGAGAAAGAACCCGCCGATCATCGGCCGGCGGGTGCCGACCGTGTCGAGGATCTGCCCCGCCGGCGTGTTCATCAGGAGGCGTGTGAAGCGGTTCAGCGAGAGGATGACGCCGACCATGAACGAGGAGATCCCGAGTACGGTCCCGAGCGTCGGGATGGTCGGGAAGGCGACCCCCCCGCCGACCCCCCCGAAGAACACGCCCGCGATGAGGCTCCCGACGACGTAGCCGACGCTCGGGTCCTCGCTCCGGTGGGGGAGCCTCACGGCGACACACCCGGGAGGGGCACGTCGGACCTGCTCACCGGGACGCGAGCCTCGAACCGACCGTCGGACGGAGGGCGATACCCCGGACGCGCTGCATGGACCCACTGCAACACCGCCCGACATAAATGGTCCCACTTCTCCTGGACCGATCGGGACTCGTACGGACGGTTGTAACGATGTACCGGTGATCACCGACCCCGTCCGGGCGATCGCCGCGTACGGACTACAGCCGTCCGTAGGGGAGGCGACGGGGACACCGGACCGTCCCGGCGCCGGACCCGTGGCGTTACTGTCGAACGCGGGTTTTTCCCCCGGCCCGCACCAACCCACCAGCGATGAACGAGCACACGGTCCGTGCCGAGTTCGAGCCGCTGAACGCGGTCAGGGTACACACCCCCGGGCTGGAGCTGTGGAGCGGTAGCGTGGACCCCGGGCCGAACCTCTTCGACGAGGGCGTGCCGCCCGACAGGGCCCGCCGGGAGCACGAGCGGCTCGTCGAGAGCCTCGAGGGGGCCGGGATCGAGGTCCACCAGCTCGCCGACGACCTCGCCAGCGGGGGCCACCTCGACGAACTCGTCACCGAGTACGCGTCGTTCCCGGAGGCCGTGGACGTCGCGGAGGTACTCGAGTCGTGGGTGCCCCGAGAGAAGCTCCAGCTCGTGCTCTCGCGGGCCCGGTTCGAGCGACACCCCGACGCCGCCACCGGCGTCCACGTCGAGCGCCCCGTCTCCAACACGTTCTTCCAGCGCGACACGACGATGGTCGGCGACCGCGGACCGATCCTCTGTGAGATGTACGAGCCGGTCCGGAAGCCCGAGGTCCCCATCGTCCGGCGAGCGTGGGAGGCCGTCGGCGCGGAGTTCGTCCACGAGATGTCCGGTGAGCCCCTGGAGGGCGGCGAGTTCCTCCCCGCTGGCGAGTTCGCGCTACTGGGCGTCTCCGCCGAGATCGACGGCGAGGAGGTCGTCATCCGGACCAGCTACGACGCCGGGACGGGGCTCCTCGACGCCGGCGCCGTCGGCTACGACGAGGTCGGACTGGTCCGGGCACCGCTCGAGGCCGACCGGCGGCTACGCGAGGAGCGCGGTGGCCACTCGCGAGTGATGCACCTGCTCGGGTGGTGTAACATCGCGGCCGAGGGGCTAGCGGTCGTCGACGCCGAGCTCGCCCGACACGCGACCGTGGACGTCTACGCCCGCGACGGGGACGGCTACGCGTTCGACCGCTCGACGACGACGCTCGCGTACCTCGAGGACCAGGGGTTCGACGTCGTCGACGTCAGTCCCACGGAACGGTGGCCGACGAACTTCCTCGCGGTCGACGGGGGACGGGTCGTCCCGCTGTACGAGCCGGACGCGGACGGCGAGTACCGCCCGGAGGACAACCCCACCATCGAGCGGCTGAAGGAGCGCGGCGTCGAGGTGCTGCCGGACGGCGAGGGGCTTCCCCGGGCGGCCCTGACCAACGGGGCCGGGGGTATCCACTGTATGACGACCCCGCTCTCGCGGGGGTAGCCGACGCTCCTCCTCACCACGGACTGTGGACCGGCCCGTACGGACTGTCGTAGTCCGTATCAGAGCCGGCCGGCGTCGACGTGCTCGACCAGTTCGGAGCCGGCCGCCCGCCACTCCTCGGCCCCGCGCTCGAACAGCGCCGCCGCCCGCTCCCGTGCCTCGGCCACGATGGCATCCGCGTCGGCCGGCAGGAACTCGCGGTCGGCGACGACCCGTTCGCCCCCGACGAACACGTCCCGGACCTCGCGACCGGTCGCCGAGTGCACGAGGTTCGGGACGACGGTGTGGAACGGGCGGTCGACGGTCGGCGCGACCGCCGGCGTCGTCGTATCGACGGTGATCACGTCGGCACGTTTGCCGACCTCCAGCGTGCCGACTCGGTCCTCGATACCGAGCGCGCGGGCGCCGCCGGCGGTCGCCAGCGAGAGCGCCTCCCAGGCCGGCATCGCGGTCGGATCCGTCGCGTCGGTCTTCGAGAGGATCGCGGCCGTCCGCGTCTCGCGGAACATGTCGTGGTGGCCCGGTCCGGGCGCCTGGTCCGTGCCGAGCCCGACGGTCCCGCCGAGGTCGGCGTAGTCCGCCATCGGCGGCACGATGCCGTCGATGGCAGCGATGGAACTCGGACAGCCGACCATCCGTGCGCCGGCCTCGACCATCCGCTCGCGCTCGGCGGGGGTCGTCCCGTGACAGTGGGCCGCAAGGAGGTCCGGTCCGAGCAGGCCGAGGTCGTCGAGGACCGACACGGTGGTCTCCTCGGAGCCGTAGCGCTCCTCGATCTGGATCGCCTCGCGCTCGCCCTGGGCGACGTGCATGTGGACGCGTGCGTCCCGTTCTCGGGCCGCCTCGTGGACCCGCTCGAGCAGATCGGGCGAGATCATGTCCAGCGCCTGCGGGCCGTACATCGGCGTGACCAGCGGGTCGTCGCCGTAGTCCTCGAACAGCGCGTTCGCGCGGGACAGCGCCGCCTCGCCGCGGTCGCGGTCGAACTCGTAGAGGTCACGGGGACCGAGGTCCGAGCGGTCCTCGCGGACCTCGTTGATGGTCTCGATGGCGACCACGCGGGTGCCGAACGGCCGGTACACCTCCTCCACGAGGTCGCCCACCCGGTCGGCGTACTCGCCGACGGTCGTCGCGCCGGCGAGGGTCGCCTCGAGGACCCCTAGCCGCGCGCCGGCGACCCGGTCATCCGGGGTCGCCGCGGCCGCCAGCGGGCCGAGCCCACGGTTCATCCACTCGATCTCCGGCAGGTCCTGTGCGCCCCCGCGGAGGAGCGTGTGCTTGCTGTGGACGTGCGCGTCGACGAGCCCCGGTATCGTCACCAGGCCGGAGCCGTCGAGGACCTCGTCGGCGTCGCCGGGGTCGAACTCCGAGGCGGGCCCGACGTGGACGAGTTCGTCTCCGGCGATGCCGACGGCGCCGTCCTCGACGATGCCGGGCGACCCGTCCGCGAACGTCAACAGCGTGGTGTCGACGATAGCCGTATCCATGCGCCGGCCTGTCGTGGCGGCGTTATCAAACCCACGGGCGGGAGACGTCCCCGTCCGGCGTGTGTCGTATCGACCGTTCCGTCCGACGGTACAGCTCCCGGAGGACGTCCGCGATACCGAAACACCCATTCGATCCCTGTTCGACCGGGACGGTTGTTCGATGGTCCGCGCGCCGAGTACGTACGTCGACTACCGGGTGAGCGCGGCCTTCGTCGGGGCGGTTCTCAAGTACATCGGCGTCACGCCGCTGTTCCCGCTCGTCCTGGCGCTCTCCTACGGCGAGGACCCCGTCCCGTTCCTCGCGACGAGCGTCGTCATGCTCGGGGGCGGCGCCCTCCTGGAGCGCCTCCGTGGCGACGGCGAGCTGGGCAATCGGGAGGCGTTCCTCCTAGTGAGCCTCGCGTGGCTGGTCGTGCCCCTGGCGGGGACGATACCGTATCTCGTCGCCGGGACTGGCACCGTCGCGAACCCCGTCGACGCCATGTTCGAGAGCATGAGCGGGTTCACGACGACCGGAGCGACCGTCCTCGGGGAGATCTCGACCGAGCGCCACGGGCACGCGATGCTGATGTGGCGCCAGCTCACACAGTGGCTCGGCGGGATGGGGATCCTCGTGTTGATGGTCGCCATCCTCCCCGAGCTGTCGGTCGGCGGCGCGCAGGTCATCGATCAGGAGGCGCCGGGGCTCTCACTGGAGAAGCTGACCCCGCGCATCCAGGAGACCGCGCGTGTACTGTGGGGCATCTACGCCGGCTTCACCGTCCTCGCGGCGGTCGTGTACTACGGACTGCACCTCGGCGGCGTAGCGCCGAACATGGACCTCTACAACGCGGTCGCCCACGCGCTCACGACGATGCCCACCGGCGGGTTCTCCCCGGAGGCCCGGAGCGTCGAGGCCTTCGCCCCCGCCGTCCAGTGGACGGTGATGCCGTTCATGCTCGTCGCGGGGACGAACTTCGCGCTGTTCTGGTACGTCCTCCAAGGGAGCCCCCGACGGCTGACGGACAACACCGAGTTCCGGGCGTACCTGCTCGCAGTCGCGTGCTTCGGCGCGGTCATCTCCGCGGTGCTGTTCCTCGACGTCGGCCTGATCGAGGCGCCGGCGAACGTCGACGTCGTCCCGGGCAGCGTCGAGAACGCGCTCCGGCAGGGGCTCTTCCAGGTGATCGCCATCGTGACGACGACCGGGTACGCGAGCATGGACGTCAACACCTGGGACCCCGCCGCACAGACGATCCTGCTGTTCGCGTACTTCCTCGGCGGGTCGGCGGGGTCGGCCGCCGGGTCGGTCAAGATCGTGCGGTGGGTGCTCGTCGAGCGGGCCATCGTGCGGTCGCTGTTCACGTCCGTCCATCCCGAGGCGGTCAGACCGGTGCGGTTCGGGGGCGACGCCGTCGACGAGGGGACCGTCCGGGACGTGTTCGTGTTCGTGATGCTCTTCGTGCTGCTGTTCGTCCTCTCGACGATACTGCTCTATCTCGACAGCCTCCGGACGCCCGACGTGACGCTGTCGGGGCTGGAGGCGATGAGCGTCGCCATCGCCACGCTGGGGAACGTCGGCCCGGGCTTCGGCGTCGTCGGTCCGATGAACAGTTTCCTGCCGTTCTCGGACGCCGCGAAGCTCTACATGGTCTTCCTGATGTGGATCGGCCGCCTGGAGATCATCTCGGTGCTGGTCGTCCTCACGCCGTCGTTCTGGGAACGGTGACGGCCGCCGTCGGCGTACGTCGGGTCACCTAACTTTCGAGGTGGAGGCCCCGTCCTCAACGGAGTGAGCAAAGCGAACGGAGTAGGGCGGGGAGGAACCGACGCGCTATCGCAGAACCGGCCGACGATGGCTTCCCGACTCCCGGACGTTTAACTGACCTGCCACTCGTGTGTGAAACGTCGTGGAGTACCGTCGCACCGCCGTTATCAAACTCGACACACCCCCGGGGGCTGAACCGGCACTCCGAGAGACCGTCGAGCAGTTCAAACACTGTGCTAACCGCGCAAGCGACTGGTGCTGGCACGGCGACGACGGCTACCACGTGACCTCCAAGGCCAAAGCCGAACGTACGCTCTACGACCCACTCCGCGAGGAAACCGACCTGACAGCCAACCTCGTCCAGAAAGGGGTTCGGCGGGCCGTCGAAGCCGTCAAGAGCGGTGTCGAACGGATAAAGCGGGGCGAGAAAACATCGAAACCGTACTTCTCGGTCGACAGCGTGGTTTACGATAAGCGGTCAGCGACGTTCCACCGCGACCACGTCTCACTCTCCACCGTCGAGGGGCGTGTCGAGTGCGACTACGTCCTCCCCGACGAGCCCGACCGCTACCCACGAACGTACCTCGATGACGAGGACTACGAATTTCGTATGGGGCACCTCCAGTACCGCGATGGTGACTGGTACCTCCACGCCTCCATGCGAAAGGTCGAGGCCGACGACGAGGCCGCCGATTCAACCACCGGGCACAGAACAGTCCTCGGTGTAGATCTCGGTGGTCGCCGTATCATTAAAAAAAAAAAGGGGGGGGGGGGGG
>JAZKST010000123.1:0-2980 GCA_036625905.1 Haloarculaceae archaeon | reverse complement strand
TCGACGGCGCGGGCCTCGCGGTCCGGGCGCGGCCCCTCGAGGTCGACCGCGGGCAGGAGGGCCCGGAGGTACCGGCCCGTGTGCGAGTCCTCCTCGCGGGCGACCGACTCGGGGGTGCCACTGGCGACCACCCTCCCGCCGCCCTCGCCGCCCTCCGGACCGAGGTCGACGATGTGGTCGGCGTTCTTCACCAGGTCGAGCTCGTGTTCGACGACCACTACCGTGTTTCCCTGGTCGACGAGCCGCTGGAGCACGTCGATGAGTCGCCGCTCGTCCTCGCTGTGGAGGCCCGTCGTCGGCTCGTCGAGCAGGTAGAGCGTCTCCCCTGAGTCCTTCTTGCCGAGCTCCTCGGCGAGTTTGACCCGCTGGGCCTCCCCGCCCGAGAGCGTGGTCGAGGGCTGGCCGAGCCGCATGTACCCCAGGCCGACGTCCTTCAGGAGCTTCAGCCGACGACGGATGCCGGTGTGTCCCTCGAAGAACTCGTGGGCCTCGTCGACCTCCATGTCCAGCACGTCCGAGATGGTCGCCTCCTTGTACGTGACGTCCAGCGTCTCGTCGTTGTACCGCGCACCGTCGCACTCCTCGCAGGGGACGTAGACGTCGCTCAGGAAGTTCATCTCGATCTTTACCGTCCCCTGCCCGCCGCAGGCCTCACACCGCCCGCCCTTGACGTTGAACGAGAAGCGGCCCTTCGCGTAGCCACGCTGTTTCGCGAGCTTCGTCTCTGCGAACAGCTCCCGGACGTGGTCGAAGACGTTCGTGTACGTCGCCGGGTTCGATCGGGGCGTCCGGCCGATGGGTGACTGGTCGATGAGCCGGACGGTCTCTATCAGGTCGATCCCCTCGATGTCGTCGTGTTCGCCGGGGTTGACGTCGGTGTCGTTCATTCTGCGGACGAGCCCCTTGTACAGCACCTCGTGGAGTAGCGTCGACTTTCCCGACCCCGAGACGCCCGTGACGGCGGTGAAGTTGCCGAGCGGGATGGGGACGTCGATGTCCTTCAGGTTGTGCTGGCGCCCCCCCCTGACGGTGAGGTAGCCGTCGGCCTCGCGGCGCTCATCCGGCACGGGGATCGACCTCCGGCCGGCGAGGTAGTCGCCCGTCACCGACTCCTCGGCGGCCATCACGTCCTCGACGTCGCCGTTGACCACTACTTGGCCCCCACGCTTGCCCGGCCCGGGCCCCATGTCGACGACGGTGTCCGCCCGCCACATCGTCTCCTCGTCGTGCTCGACGACGATCAGTGTGTTCCCGAGGTCCCGGAGCCCACAGAGCGTGTCCAGCAGCCGGTCGTTGTCCCGCTGGTGGAGGCCGATCGAGGGCTCGTCGAGCACGTAGAGCACGCCCACCAGGCCGGAGCCGACCTGCGTCGCCAGCCGGATACGCTGGCTCTCGCCGCCCGAGAGCGTCGAGGCCTCGCGGTCGAGCGTGAGGTACTCCAGCCCAACTTCCTCCATGAACCCGAGCCGGGCGCGGATCTCCTTCAGGATCTCCTCGGCGATGGTCCGCTCGCGCTCGGTGAGGTCGGCCTCCATCCCCTCGAAGTGCTCGAGGGCGTCGCCGATGGACATCCGGCCCACCTCGGTGATGGAGGTGCCCTGGAACAGCACCGCCCGCGAGGCCGGCTTCAGCCGGGTGCCCTCGCAGGCCGGACACGTCGTCGTCGCCATGAACCCCTCGATGTGGTCCCGCGCGCGGTCCGAATCCGTCTCGACGTACCGGCGGTCGAGGTTGCCCATCACCCCCTCGAACCGCTCGGTCTTCTCGCGGGTGCCGTTCTTCGTCCGCCACTGGAAGTGGACCACGTCGTCGGTGCCGTAGAGGAACTGCTCCCGCACGTTCTCGTCTACCTCCTCGAACGGCGTCTCGACGCTCACGCCGAAGTGCTCGGCGACGTTGTCCAGCTGGCGGCGGTAGTAGGTCCGCGAGTAGGACCACGGCTCGAACACCTCCTTGAGCGGCTTCGAGGGGTCCTGGACGACGAGGTCCTCGTCGACCTCCTTCGTCTCGCCGATGCCCTCGCAGTCCGGGCACGCGCCGTGGGGGGAGTTGAACGAGAACGACCGCGTCTCGATCTCGGGGAGGTCGATGCCGCAGTGCGTGCAGGCCAGGTCCTCGGAGAAGGCGACGACGAGTCGGTCGTCCCCCTGGCCCGCGAGGTCACCCGTCCGTCGCTCGCGGGTACCGAACCCCTCGCCGACCCCCCCGGGCGGGTCGGGGACGATGACCTTCATCACCCCGCCGGCCTCCTCGAGAGCCGTCTCGACGCTGTCGGTGATGCGCGAGCGTGCCTCCTCGCTCACCGTCACCCGGTCGACGATCACGTCGACGGTGTGCCGGTAGTTCTCGTCGAGGTCCGGCTTCTCGACCGCGAGGTCGTACGGCTCGCCGTCGACCTCCACGCGGGCGTACCCCTCGCTCACGAGTTCGTCGAACAGGTCCGTGAACGCGCCCTTCTGGTCGCGAACAACGGGTGCGGCGATCTTCGCCTTCGTCCCCTCGGGGAGTTCGAGGACCCGCCGGACCATGTTCTGGGCGCTCTGCTCGCCCACCTCGCGGCCGCACTCCGGGCAGTGGGGCGTCCCGACGCGGGCGTACAGCAGGCGGAGGTAGTCGTGGAGCTCCGTGACCGTCCCGACCGTAGAACGGGGGTTGTTGGCGGCGTTCTTCTGGTCGATGGAGATCGCTGGCGAGAGCCCCTCGACGCTCTCGACCTGCGGTTTGTCCATCTGCCCGAGGAAGTTCCGGGCGTACGCCGAGAGGGACTCGATGTAGCGGCGCTGGCCCTCCGCGTACACCGTCTCGAAGGCGAGCGAGGACTTGCCCGAGCCCGAAAGGCCGGTGACGACGGTGAACTCCTCGCGGGGGATACGGACGTCGACGTCCTGGAGGTTGTGCTCCGCGGCCCCCCGGACCTCGATGTAGTCCTTGGTCATTGTGCGGGGGTAGAACGGGCGGGGGGAAACCCTGTCGGTTGCCG
>JAZKST010000024.1:0-56426 GCA_036625905.1 Haloarculaceae archaeon | reverse complement strand
TACGCGCTCGTCGCGGCGCTGTTCCCCGGTAGCGCGGCCGGGGGCCGCGAGGACGATAGCGCGGCCGGGGGCCGCGAGGACGATAGCGCGGCCGGGGGCCGCGAGGACGCTCCCGGCGGCCCCGCACGGGTTGCGCTCGGCGTTCTCGGGAGCGTGGTCCTGGCGGCGCTGGTCGGCGGCGCGCTGAGCCTCACCGTCGGCCTCGGCGGGACGAGCGCGGTCGTGACGCTCGCCGTCGTCTCGCTCGCGGCGATCGTCGTGGCCGCCTACCGTCGTCGCGCGCTCGCGCCCGAGGAGCGGTTCGTGGTTCCGGTCCGGTCCTGGGCCGCGGCGGCTCGGACGGCGCTGACCGAACCGGAGACGCGCGGCGACGCGGCGCTGAACGTGATCCTCGCTGTCGTCGTCGTCGTCTCCGTCGGCGGGGTGGCCTACGCCACGGCGGTCCCCGGGAACCAGGAGCGGTTCACCGAGCTCTACCTCCTCGCGGAGGACGACGACGGCGACCTCGTTGCGGCGGGCTACCCGACGCAGTTCACGGCCGGCCAGCCCCGCTCGCAGTACGTCGGTATCACGAACCGCGAGGGCCAGACCGTCTCCTACACCCTCCTCGTCCAGCTCCAGCGCGTGACCGTGACCGACGACGACGTCCGAGTGCGCGAGCGCGAATCCCTCCGGGGGTTCACGCCGCGGCTGGCCGACGGGGAGCGCTGGCGGCGGAACCACACCGTCGCGCCCACGATGACAGGCGAACGGCTCCGGCTCGCGTACCTCCTCTACCGCGGCGCCCCACCCGCCGAGCCGACGGTCGAGAACACGTACCAGTACACCTACACCTGGGTGAACGTCTCGGCACCGAACGGGAGCGACGGGACGACCGGCCGCTTCCGGAGCTATCGTAGCGTTCGGACCCGGTGACACGCGCCGGACGGGGACGCCCCCCGTCCGTCGGTCGACGCTACCGGGTCGCGAGTTCGAGCGTCGCGTTCGCGTAGGTCTCCGCGCCGGCGACGCAGTCCGCCCACTCGGTGAACTCGGACTCGTTGTGGGTGATGCCGTCGACGCTCGGGACGAACACCATCCCCGACTCGGCCACCTGCGCCATGTAGTTGGCGTCGTGTCCGGCGCCGCTGACGATATGCCGGTATGGGACGTCCGCGGCCTCCGCGCCGGCAGCGACGGCCTCGCGCACGACCGGGGAGAACTCGAGGGGGTCGATCGACCACAGCTGCTCGAACCCGTATTCGACGCCCTCGCGCTCGGCGACGGTCGCCACCTCGAACTCGACGGCTTCCGGGGCGCGTGCGACCACGTCCGCGTCGTACGAGCGGACGTCGACCGTGAACGTGACCTCGTCCGGGATGACGTTTATCGAGTTCGGCGAGACGTCCACCCGGCCGACGGTGGCGACGGCGTCCTCCGAGAGGCGGTTCGGAAGGTCGTGGATCTCGCTCGCGGCGTCCGTCGCGGCGACGAGCGCGTCCTGCCGGTCGTGCATCGCCGTCGGTCCGGCGTGGTTCGCCTGTCCCTCCAGGGTGGCCTCCATCCACGTGAGCCCGAACACGCCGTCTACGACGCCGATGCTCGCGTCGCTCTCCTCCAGTTTCCGACCCTGCTCGACGTGGAGTTCGAGGTAGGCGCGTGCGTCCGAGGCGTCGGCGGGTGCGTCGCCGTCGTAGCCGATACGCTGGAGCTCCTCGGCGACGGTCCGCCCGTCGGCGTCGGCGAGCGAGCGGGCGTGCTCGACGTCGACGGCCCCCGCGGCCACGCCGGAGCCGAGCATCGCCTGCTCGAACCGCGAGCCCTCCTCGTTGGTCCAGTTCACCAGTTCGACGGGTCGGTCGGTCTCGATACCCTCGTCCTCGAACGTCCGGAGGGTCTCGAGGGCCGTCAGCACGCCCAGCTGGCCGTCGTAGCGCCCGCCGTACGGCTGTGAGTCGAGATGCGAGCCGATCAGGATCGGGGCGGCGTCGGGGTCACGGCCCGGTCGGCGGCCGTACATGTTGCCGAGTTCGTCGACCCGTACGGTGAGGTCGAGGTCCGCCATGTGGTCGACGAGCAGGTCACGGGCTTCCTGGTCGGCGTCCGAGAGCGCGAGCCGGTGGAGCCCGCCGTCCTCCGTGGCACCGATTTCCGAGTAGGTCTCGAACGTCTCGCGGAACCGGTCGGGGTCGATGTCGAGCGGCATACCACTATCCCCCTGGCGAGGTCTGAAATAGCTATGTCCCCGACCTGGCGTCCACACCGCGGTCCCGCCGGTCGCGTGGTCGGCGGACCGCCGGAACGTGTGGGGACATCCGCGACTCCCTCGGTCGTCGAGAACGGCCGACGAGCCGATCCCGGGACCCGCCGGATCCTGTCACGCCAGGGTTCAAGTACGAAGGAGCGACCAGACCGCCCGTGTCCTGACGAGGGGCGCGGGGCGGTCGAGACGGGAGTGCGATCCACCGTCCCGCGAGCAGCGTGGCCGACCAACAGGGAGGCCCGGAGGAGCGAGCGGGGAGGGACGACCCGCGAGCAGCGAGGTTCGAGCGACGCGAGAACCTCGCAGAGCCGAGCGACGGGTCGCCCGTTCGCCTAACCCGTCAGTACCGACCGGTAACGGGCGCCGGCTGGATCCTCGGCGTCGATGGCCAACCGGATGCGGGGGCTCACCCACTCCCGGTCCCGGTCCTCAAGGAACCGCTCGTACACCGGGAGCCGCTCGCGGAGGGGGACGCCGGCCTCGGCCGCGATCCCCTCGAGTTCGCGCAGGGCGGGCCACTCGTAGTCCGGGTTGACGTGATCGACCGTTACGGGGGAGACGCCGCCGAGGTCGTCGACGCCGCAGTCGAGCAGCTCGCGGACGGGCGCGAGGTTCGGCGGCGACTGGACCGAGACCTCCTCGGGGAGGACCGCCCGCGCCATCGCCGTGGTCCGACGCATCGTCTCCAGCGCCGGCTTCGGGTCCGACCACCGCTCGTTGGGCGAGACCGGCTGGACGATCACCTCCTGGACGTGGCCGTAGCGCTCGTGGAGGTCGCGGATGGCCAGCAGCGAGACCGCCCGGTCGCGGGGCGCCTCCCCGATCCCGACGAGGACGCCGGTCGTGAACGGGACGCCGAGTTCGCCGGCGGTCCGTATCGTGGCGAGGCGCTGGCCGGGGGACTTCCCACGGGGGCCGCCGTGGGCCCGCACCTCCGCAGTCGTCTCGAGCATCACGCCCATCGAGGCGTTCAGGTCCGCGACGAGCGACATCTGCTCTCTGGTCTGGTCGCCCGGGTTCGAGTGGGGGAGCAGCCCCGCGTCCAGCGCGATCTCGCAGGCCTCCCGCAGGTACGTGTGGATGGAGTCGTGCCCCCATTCCCGCAGCTGGTCGTGGACCCCGGTGTAGCGGTCGTCGGGGTCGTCGCCGAAGGTGAACAGCGCCTCGGTACAGCCCGCGTCCGCCCCGCGCTCGACGATCTTCCTGACCTCCTCGGGGGAGAGCAGCGACGCCCGCCCCGGCGGGTCGTAGTAGGTGCAGTAGGTACAGGTGTACCGGCAGGCGGTCGTCAGCGGGACGAACACGTTCCTGGCGAAGGTGAGCTCTGGAGCGGCCGAGACGTCCCCGGGCTCGACCGCCAGCGCGGACTCCACGTCGGCCTCCCGGACCTCCAGTTCCACCCCGTACGTCTCGGCGCCCGGAATCACGCCCGGGGGTCCGGTACGGGGGGACAAAAGCGTTGGCTCCACGCATCGGTTCCGGACGACGACGGCCGGAGCGTCAGGACTGCCGCGCCACGACCCGCTCGTCGTCGCCTTCGACGGCGACCTCGAACCCCCTGTCGGCGAGCCACGCGCCCGCCGCCCCGTCGGGAGCGTGGAGCAGCACCTCGACGAGGTCGGCCGGCTCGTCGACGTCCGTCGAGAGACGGAAGGAGTCGACCGTCGCCACGGACGCGTCGACGGATTCGGCGGTCCGACGGTGGTCGCGGAAGGAGGCACCGTGGTAGTCGACGCGGAACGCCGGGTCGCGTGCGACCAGGGCGTTCGTGCCGCCGCCACGGCCGGGGACGAGGGTGACGCCGGCGCCGGGGACGAACAGCCGCTCGACACTCGCGGGCGTCGCCAGCGCGAGGTCCGCCATCACCACGGCGGTCGGCCCACTCCCGTGGCGGAGGTGGTCGTTCACCGCCCCGGTGAGCGGCCGGTCGTCGACCTCGACAGCGGCGGTACAGTCGACCGGCGCGGTCGCGAGAACGAGGGGGTCGGCCGGCGTCGGCGCGAGCGTCCCGAGAACGTCCTCCAGCATGGCCCGGGCGAACGTGCGTCGCTCCTCGGCGTCGAGCACGGGCGCGAGACGCGTCTTCGGTGTCGTCGCGTCGAACGGGACGATGGTGTCCATCCTCAGCCGAGGGGATCCCCCGGTCCCGACTGCGAGCGGACGTAGAGCACCCCGCCGACGACCACCGCGAGGACGACCACGACGCCCGCGCCGACGAGCGCCAGTCGGAGGGTTCGGCTCGACTGCTGTGCGCTCCGTGCGGAGCTCTCGGCGTCGCTCGCCAGGTCACGCGAGAGTTCGAATTCGCCGCTCTCGTACGCCTGGATCGCCCGGTTCAGCTGATCCCGCGCCTGCTGGTTCCCCGCGTCGGCGACGACGGGCCGTGCCTGATCGATGGCGTTCCGGGCCCGCTGGGACGCGTCGGTGTAGTGGTGGACCTCTCGGGTGTCGACGACGTCGACGTTATCCCCCACGACCTTCGAGAGTCGGGCGAACTCGAACCGCTGTGGCGGGTCGTAGCTGAACCCGTCCACACGGGGTGCGCGTCCGCGGACGACCACCTCGACCCTGTCGGTGTTGTTGCCTGAGGCGACCGTCGTCTCGAACGACCGCCCGGTGTACGTCCGCGAACTGGTGTCCCCGTTCAGCTTCACCTTCCGGACGGTCCAGGTGGCGTTGGTGAGCCGGGTCCGTCCCCGGAGCGTCCACTCGTCGGTGCCGTCCTCGTAGAGGTCCTGGAGGGTGATGGTCGCCCGCCGCTCCTGGCCGACGCGCTGCTGGTCCGGCACGTTCGAGGCGTTCGACGTGACGGCGGCCACCGGCGCGGCGAGCGAGATCAGTAACAGGAGTGCGAGGAGCGTCCTAGAACAGCGGCTCCAGTTCATCCTCGTCGTCTTCGACCAACGTCCGTAAGTTCGCTTCGCTTTCGTCCCGGAGCTCGTCGATGTTCTCCTGGGCTTCGATGGCCACCTGCTGGAGCTCCTTGATCCGCGGGACGTTGGTCACACCGGAGAGGAGGACGACGCCGGCGACGTAGTTCGAACTCGAGATGGGGTAGTCCCCGCCCCGGACCTCCATGGAGCCGGTCTGCTCCTCGAGCCACTTGCGGCCGCGCTCGATCCCCTTCCGGTTGAGGTACTTCGGCGGCCCGGACATCACGAGCAGCGCCCGCTCGGTCCCGCCGACCTCGCACGGGAGCGTGAGCCGCCCGAGCGTCGCCTTCCGGACCAGGCTGGTGACCCGGTTCGTGGTGGTTGCGGCGTCGACCCGTTCCTCTTCGCCGCCGCCCGTGAACCGCGAGAGCAGCCCCTTGTTCCGCTCCTCGCGCTGGAGTTCCTCGCGGGCGTATCCGACCGTCGAGACGCCACCGCACGCGAGGGTGTTGATGATCTCCGAGGAGTCGACGACCGACTCGGCGACCTCGCCACCGCGCTCTATTTCACCCGCACCGAACATGATGCCGAACCGACGGACGATCTCCTCGTTGATCTCGCCGTACCCCGACTCCATCGACTCACCCGTCTTCCGCCAGGCGTCGTTGTCGAACACGAGGAGGTTGTCGACCTCGCGGACGAACGTCTGGAACGACCGCGCGGCGTTCAGCGTGTAGATGCCGCCCTCGTCCGAACCGGGCAGGATACCCAGCCCGTACACCGGTTCCGTGTAGATTCGCTTGAGGTGTTTCGCGAGCACCGGGGAGCCCCCGGAGCCGGTCCCGCCGCCCAGTCCCGCGATGATGAGGAACGCGTCCACCTCGTGAACCGGAATGCTGTCGATTGCGCCCTGTATCTCGTCGATGTCCTCCTCGGCCACCTCCGCGCCGAGTTCGTTGTCCGCCCCGACCCCGTGCCCTTTCACGCGGGCCTGGCCGATGAGCACACGCTGGTCCTCCGGGACCCGCTGCAGTCCCATGAGGTCGGCCTTGGCCGTGTTGACCGCGACCGCGGCCCGGACGATGTTGCTGCCGGTCCGCTCGTCGTACTCGAGGAATTTGTCGAGTACTTTCCCGCCGGCCTGTCCGAAGCCGATCATTGCCAGTTTCATTACCCAGTCACTAAGTCACACACGGTTCGGTGCGCTTGATAAGTTTTCGGCTCGGTAAGCCCCTGAGCCGCCCCGCCTGCCACCGATTCGCAAGCCGGACGTATGACGATAGCCGGCGTCTCGGTTCCGAAAACGGCGGATCGGTGTCTCGCGCGCGACCCGAACTCGTCCCAGTCCACACGTTCGACCTCCGACGGGACCCGGGTCGGCTGTCGTCCGTATCAGGCCCGCCCCGGCTCGACCGCTTCGGGATCGACACCCAGGTACTCCGCCAGGGTCTTCAGGTCGTCCTCCTCGAAGCCGAAGACGCCGACGTCGTTGTCGTCGGTCACGTTGTCGAACTGGAGCGAGCGGTACTGGTCGGCGCCCATCGGCGCCCCGGGGACTTTGTCGAGCAGCTTCAGCCCGACACCGGCCAGCGCCATGGGGATCGAGTAGACGTTCACCGGCTTCCCGTCGGCGGCGTGGGCCAGCCTGGCTACCTCGGCCAGCGTCAGCACCTCGGGGCCGCCGATCTCGTAGACCTGGCCGACGTGTGGGTCGTCGGCCCCCTCCGTCTCCCCCTCGTCGGCGTCCGGTTCGGCCTCGTCGTCCGCCTCGGGAACCGTCCCCTCGATGGCCATCGCGAACATCTCCACCAGGTCGCCCACCCAGATGGGCTGGAACTTGCTCTTCCCGCCGCCCGGCAGCGGCGTGAAATAGGGCGGCGCGAGCTGTTTCGTGAAGCCGACGAACTCGTCGCCCTCGCCGAAGATCACCGACGGCTGGAAGATCGTCCAGTCGAGCCCGGACTCGCGCACGACCCGGTCGGCCTCGCCCTTCGACCGGATGTAGGCGGTGTCGGCGTCCGGGTCCGCGCCCAGGGCGCTCATCTGGACGAACTTCCCGACACCGTGCTCCTCGGCGGCCCGGACAGCGTTCTCGGTGCCGCCGAGGTGGACGTCGTAGTGCCGCTCGTAGCCGCCCCTGGGTTTGAACAGCGGCGAGAGTGCGACGAGGAAGACCACCGCGTCCTGTCCCTCGAACGCCCCCTCGATGGAGTCGTAGGCCATCGCGTCGCCCGCCACGCGGTCGACCTCCGGGGGGAGGTCCGCCTCGTCCGGACTCCGCGAGAGCGCCGTCACGTGGTGGCCGCGCTCGGCGAGTTCCCGACAGAGGTGCGTCCCGACGAATCCGGTCCCGCCGACCACGAGTACGTTCATGGCTCACAGTTCGGCCGGCAGACACCTAAAGGTACCAGATACGTGGCGGGTGGCGCCCCGGGAGTGGTCCGGTCCGTGACGGGTCCGACCGGTGACGGTTCGGCCGTGACGCCGGGTTCAAGTTCGGGGACCCCCACCTCGGCGTATGCTGGTCACGCTCGAGGGCATCGACGGGTCGGGGAAGACGACGGTCTGGGAGGCGCTCCGGGAGTCGCCCGTCCTCCCCGAGGACGCGACCTTCACCCGCGAGCCCACGGGGTCGTGGTACGGCGACGCCGTCCGGCGCTCTATCGGCGACGAGGACGCCGACCCGCTCGCGGAGCTGTTCCTGTTCACCGCCGACCACGCCGACCACCTCTCCCGTACCGTTCGCCCCGCCCTCGAGGAGGGGCGGCTGGTGGTTTCGGACCGCTACTCCGATTCGCGGTACGCCTACCAGGCGGCGACCCTCGACGGTGTCCTCGAGCGTCCGATGGAGTACGTCCGGGGGATCCACTCGGCGTTCAGCCGTCCGCCCGACGCCACCCTCTACCTCGACGTCGACCCCCGGACGGGCGCCGAGCGGGCCGGCGTCACGAACAAGCTCGAGCGGGCGGGCTACCTCGCCGAGGTCCGCTCGAACTACGAGCGGCTCCTCGCCGCCGAGCCCGGACGGTTCGTCCGTATCGACGCCACGCGGTCGCCGGAGGCGGTGATCGAAGCGACCGAGAGCGCGCTCGAACGGCTGCTACGGGCCACGGATTGAACACCCCCCGGGGATATCCCCGCGTGTGCTCTCCACGGAGAACGCCGCCGTCCTCGCGTTCGGTACCGCAGCGTGGTCCTCGCCCACGGGATCACCGCCTTCACCGATCTTCGGGCGTGGGCAGCGTGGCGGCGGTCCTCGTCGTCGGTGTGGTGATCCCACAGCTCGTGACCGGCTACCTCGAGCGGGCGGAATGACCACCGTCTTCCGGAGGTACACGGTCGGCCGGAGCCGGTCAGTTCCCGGTGCGGTACTCCGCCGGGAGGTCGACGTCGTCGGGGGCGGGCATCCAGAAGTAGTCGAACGCCACGCCGAGTGCCATCGGGAGGACGATCGTGAGCCCCACGACGAGCGCCGCGCTCCCGAGGTCCGGACCGAGGCCGAGCACGCCCGAGAGGACGAGCACGAACAGCACCAGTACCACCGGGACGATCAGCAGGACGTAGACGACCGGCCCCCAGCGGGTGTCGAGCCGGACGCGGAAGAAGCGGGTCAGCAGGGCGCTGACCCCGCCGTTGACCAGGAGGATGACGAGGAGCCCGACGACGTCGACTGCCGTGACCATGGACGCGGTAGGGGCCGACGGGACTTCCCTCCTGCGCTACGACCGGCGCCGCCCCCTCGGGACGCTACCCCATCGCGACGTACGTCCGGGTGTCCTCGACGCCGTCGATGCTCTGGATGTCGGTGGCCGAGACCTGCTTGACGTCGGCGGGCGTCTCGACCTCCATCTTCGCGATGATATCGACGTCTCCGGCGACGATGTGCGCCGAGACGACACCCGGGACCGCCTCTATCTCCCGCCTGAGCCGGTCGGCCTCGCCCGTGAACGCCTTCACCATGACGTAGGCGACGACCATCTCAGACACCCCCGGCGGCCGTCCTCGCGGGAGGGGCGTCCTCGCCCACGACGATGGCACGGACGTCCCCGAGCACGTCGTAGTCGGCGATGACGATGAGCCGGTCGCCGGTCTCGAGGGACTCGTCGGGCTCGGGCAGCTCCATCCGTCCGTCGGCCTTCCCGAACGCGAGGACCCGGGCGCTTCCGGGGAGTTCGAGCTCGCTCAGCGTGTAGCCGTGCATCGGCGAGTGGTCGGTGATCGTGAGCTCGACGAGCTGGAGCGTCGGCGCGATGTCCGCGATGGCGTGGATGTTCCCCCCGAGGAGGGCGTTCTTGGCCACGATGGCGCCGAGCCGTTCGGGGTAGACCACCTCGTCGACGTCCTGGGAGTACTTCCGGACGACGTACTCGCGGTAGTCGCCGTCGGCGCGCATGACCGTCCGGCAGCCGTGCGCCTTCGCGATCATGCAGGCGACGACGTTCACCATCAGGTCCCCCGAGAGGGCCGCGAGCCCGTCCGTGCCGTCGAGATCCATCGAGAGCAGCACCTCCTCGTCCGAGCCGTCGCCCTGGACGACCTCGAACCCCTCCGAACGGAGGCGCTTTACCTTCGTCCCGTCGGGCTCGACGAGCGCCGCCTCGTGACCCTCCTCCCGGAGCACGCGGGCGACCCGCATCCCGACACGACCTGCGCCCACGATAACGAATCGCATGGTACACAGTAGAGCGAACGGCGACATGAAGGTTGCCCCGGCCGGCGGAGTCCCCGATCGCGGAGGAGCCGGAACGTTCATTTCGAGCCTCCCGGGAGTGGTATCCACGATGGCCGACGACGCGGACGCCGACCCGGAGGTGCCGGTCGACTGTCCGGAGTGCGGGACGACGACCCGGGTCCCGCTCTCCGAGGTCGGTGAGACGCTCGCGGGACACAACGAACGGTTCCACGATGGGGAGGACATCGCCCGCGTCGATCCGGAGCTCGCCGACCGACTGGCCGACGTCGTCGCCGAGGAGCTCGGGCTGCTGTAGACGACCCGCTACTCGCTCCGCACGGGCGACTCCCCGCACTCGACACAGACGTATCGGTCGTCGACGGTTCGGGCGACGGGCGCGTTGCAGGCGATGCACTTGATGACCGAGTCACGGACGGCACGCGGGTACCGGCTCATCGGACCGTTCCTCGGAGAAATCGTTCGCGGACGGACATACGCGGAGCGAGGTGGCGGCGTCGCATAAGTCTCGTGGCCGAGATCTCGGCCGAGCCGGACCCGGCCTCCACGTCACGGGACCGAACACGACGGGGACCCCGGCTACTCGACGGTGACGGACTTCGCCAGGTGGCGCGGCTTGTCGATGGGGCGACCGAGGTCGCTCGCGACGTGGTAGGCGACCAGCTGGAGCTGGACGTTCGCCAGCAGCGGCGCCACGACGGGATGGGTCTCGGGGACCTCGAGGACGTGGTCGGCGTACCGCCCGACCTCGGTCCGGCCGTCGGTGACGGCGACGACCGGGGCGTCGCGCGCCTCCACCTCTTTGACGTTCCCGATGGTCTTGCGGGCGGCCTCGCCCTCGCCGGCGACCATCGCGAACACGGGCGTCCGCTCCGTGACGAGCGCGAGCGGCCCGTGTTTGAGCTCCCCGGCGGCGAACCCCTCAGCGTGCTCGTAGCTGATCTCCTTGAGCTTCAGGGCGCCCTCCAGCGCGACCGGGTAGTGCAGTCCGCGCCCGATGAAGAAGTACGAGTCGGCGTCGGCGTACTCGCCCGCGATCCCGGCGGCCCGCGAGCCGTCGAGGACGGTCTGGACGTCGCCCGGGAGATCACGGAGTGCGGCGATGGTCTCGCGGTCGTCGCCGCCGGGCGCGACGTCGAGCGCGAACAGGTCGAGCGCCACCAGCTGGGAGGCGAACGTCTTGGTCGCCGCGACGCCGATCTCCGGTCCCGAGCGGATGTAGAGCCGGTGGTCGCACTCGCGGGCCATCGTCGACTCGACGGTGTTGGTGAGCGCCACGGTTTCGGCGCCCCGTCGCATCGCGGCCCGGACCGCGGCGAGCGTGTCGGCGGTCTCGCCGCTCTGGGAGACGCCCACGACGAGCGAGCCGTCGGTCGGCGGCGGCGCGCTCGCGTACTCGTGGGCGTAGAACGGCTGGGCCGGCACGCCCCGGGACTGGAGGAGACGCGCGCCGTACACCGCCGCGTGGTAGGAAGTGCCACAGGCGACGAGGTGGACCCGGTCCGGCGAGAGCGACGGGAACTCTTCCAGGGTGACCTCCCCGCGCATCTCGTCGACCCGGCCCCCGAGCCCCTGTCGGAGCGCCCGGGGCTGTTCGTGGATCTCCTTGAGCATGAAGTGCTCGTAGCCCGACTTCCCGGTGTCCTCGGGGTCCCACTCGACGGTGTGGACATCGCGTTCGACGGGGTCGCCGTCGGCGTCGGTGACCGCCCATCCGTCGGCGGCCACGCGGGCGAACTCGCCGTCCTCCATGTAGACGACGCGGTCGGTGTGCTCGCGGAACGCCGGGACGTCGCTGGCGACGTAGTTCGCACCCTCGCCCAGACCGAGTACCAGGGGGGAGTCCTGCCGGGCGGCGAAGACGGCGTCGCCGCCCGCGACGACGATCCCCAGCGCGTAGCTCCCCTCCAGCCGCGAGACGGCCTCGCGGACCGCCTCCTCGGGCGCTGCCCCGTCATCGAGTGCGCGGGCGACGAGGTGCGGAACGACCTCGGTGTCCGTCTCGCTGCGGAACCGGTAGCCCGCCTCGCGTAGCTCGTCCCGGAGCGACTGGTAGTTCTCGATGATGCCGTTGTGGACCACCGCGACCCGTCCCTCGGCGTCGGTGTGGGGGTGGGCGTTGGCGTCGGTCGGCGCGCCGTGCGTGCTCCAGCGGGTGTGGCCGATCCCGACCGTCCCGTCGAGGCGGTCGCGTTCGCCGGAGAGGGTCTCGATCAGCGCGTCGAGCTTCCCCGCCTTCTTCACCACGTCGACGCCCGCGGGACCCGCGAGTGCGACGCCCGCGGAGTCGTAGCCCCGGTAGTCCAGTTTGCCCAGACCGTCGAGCAGCGTCTCCAGCGTGGCACCCCCCCGGCCGGCACAGCCGATGATGCCACACATCAGCGGGTCACCTCGGCGCCCGCGCGGACACGGCCACTGACCGTCACGCCGGTGTGGAGGACCGCGCCCGGGCCGACGAGCGTCCCCGGGTCGGCGGCGACCCGCCCCCCGGTCCGGACGCGGTCGGCGAACACGGCGCCGAGCTCCCGGTCCCGGAACACCCTGTCTTCGAGGGTGACGTCCCCCGGTCCCCCGGAGACGAGCGTTCCGGCCCCGAGGTCGACGTTCTCCCCGGTGATCGTCTCGACGAGCGTCGAGGCCACGCCCACGCGCGCGTCGGTGTCGATCACGCTGTCGACGACGGTGGCGTTCGCGCCCACCGTGGCGTTCCGGCCGAGCGCGACGTTCGGACCGACGACCGCACCGGCGCCCACCTCGCAGTCGTCGCCGACGACGACGGGCGACTGCAGCGTCGCCGTCTCGTGGACGCGCGCCGAGGGCGAGACGTACAGGCCGGGATGCTGTTCGGTCCCGCGCACGCGGCCCTCCTCCAGGAGCCGTCGGGTGAGGTAGAGCAGGTCCCACGGGTAGGTGGCGTCGGCCCAGAGCCCCTCGATCTCCACCGCCCGAACGGCGTCCGCGCCCGATCCGACCTCGTGGAGGACCGTGTCGGTGATGGGGAGCTCCCCGTCGGTTCGCGGCGTGGCCTCCAGCCGGTCGAACACCTCGTCGGTGAAGGCGTAGATGCCGGCGTTGACGAACCCGAACGTCGGCTCCTCGGGGTTCTCGACGAGGTCGACGACGCGGTCGTCCGCCACGTCGACGGAGCCGTACCGGCTGGGATTGTGTTCGCGGACCACGGCGAGGGCCGTCTCGCCGTCGAACGCGTCGGCGACGCCCCGGACCATCCCCCCGTCGACGATGCGGTCGCCGTTGACGACCAGCATCGGCCCGGAGACCGCATCCCGGGCCTGAAGGAGGGCGTGCCCGCTCCCGAGCTGTTTCCCCTGGACGACGTACTCGACGGGGACGTCACGGTAGGCCGGTCCGACGTGGTCCTGGACGCGGTCGCGCTTGTAGCCGACGACGAGCACGAGTTCGGTGATACCGGCCTCGACCAGGGCGTCGAGGACGTGTTCGAGTATGGGGCGGTTCGCGGCCGGGAGCATCGGCTTGGGGCGGTTGTGCGTCATCGGGCGCAGCCGCGTCCCCTCGCCGGCCGCGAGGACCACGCCCGTGTCGATCTCCATGGACTATCCTCCCCGTCGGTCGACCTGAGTATTGTGCCTTCCGCGGGCGATCGGCCGACCGACGCGAACGTCGCCTCCCGTCACGACGGGGCTCATGAGTTACTCGATTCGTGAGTAACTCTACTGGGATAAAAACCTTTCGCGGGATGGGTCCACGAGATCGACCCTGGTGTGCCACTCCCAGCCGTTATCCACCTCCGTCACGGACGACCCGACATGGCGACCGTCATGGAGTTCAGGAGCCCGGCGGACGAGTTCCCGCTGGGGACCGTCTTCGAGAACCTGCCGGAGGTGACGGTCGAACTGGAGCGGCTCATCCCGCACCACACCCTGATAATCCCGTACTTCTGGGTCCGGGGTGCGGCGGCCGCGGACATCGAGGTCTCGTTCGAGACCCACGCCGGGGTGACCGACATCCGACTCATCGACAGCGTCGAGGAGGAGTACCTCATGCGCGCCGAGTGGGAGCGGGAGTACGTCGGTATCCTGAGCGCCCTGGCGGAGACGCACCTGGTCGTTCTCTCGGGGGTCGGAACGAAGGAGGGGTGGACGTTCGAGGTGCGCGGCGAGAGCCGGGAGGAGATCGGCGAGTTCCGGACCTACTGCCAGGAGAACGATATCCCCATCGATATCACCGCCGTACACGCGCTGCTCCCGATACAGGGGGAGGGGTACGAGCTGACCGACACCCAGCGCGAGGCGCTTCTCCTGGCCTACGAACGCGGGTACTTCGATTCGCCGCGCACGACCTCGCTGGACGCGGTCGCCGAGGAGCTCGGTATCACCCAGCAGTCGCTCTCGTCCCGACTCAGGCGAGGGCACCGACGGCTCATCGCCGCGACGCTCGTCGGCCAGTAGCCCCGACCGCACGGACCGGCGAGAGTACTTATATATTCTGTATAGTCAGTGCCCGAGTTGAACCGGCGTGGACCACTGTATCGACGTACTGATGGCTACCACACAGGCCGGCTTCGATCTGTACCCGGAGCCGTGTCACCGGGGGTCCGGAACCCACCGGTTCGGGTACGACCGGGACACGACCCCACCGAGTATGGCGGTCGTCGCGGCGCTGTCGGAAGTGCTGGGCGCCGACCCGCTCGACCTGGACCCGATCCAGGGAACCGTCGACGCCGACGCGCTCGATGCGCTCGTCCGCGTCGGGGACACGACGGACGGTGACGTCCGGGTCACGTTCTCGCTAGAGGGCTATGCGGTAACCGTCCACAGTTACGGAGTGGTCGCTGTCGCTCCGTCGGGACACGGACGAACCGACGACAGGAACGGGGGGATCCGACGCACATGACCGCCGAAGAGGCGCCGATCACCTCCGAGGACGAGTTGAACGCCGAACTGCGGTCGGTCCTCCTGCGAGCGTACGTCAACGGCATCGGCGTCGAGGGGGGATGGGACTGTACCAATGGTCCCGAGCATCCGGACTGGGACGTGATCGTCACCGAAGTACGGAAGGACGAGGACCCGGAGTCGACGTCCCCGTCCTGACGCTCGCCGACGCTCGCGGACGCGGACGATGTCGCCCGTGGGGCTCCCCTTCCAGCCCGACGGTGTGGCTTCGTATCGACGGTATCAGTCCCGGAGCGCGCGGTTCGTCGCCACGGCGCCGGCCTCCGGGTCGACGTCGGCCCCCTCGTCGGCGAGGACGGACCCGAACGCGTCGACGAACCCCGAGATCTTCGCCGGCCGGGCGGAGTGACCCATGCAGCCCACCCGGAAGATGTCGCCGCCGAGCGGGCCGAGCCCGCCGACGATCTCGATGCCGTGCTCGTCCATGAGCCGGTCGATGACCCTGCCGTCGTCGACGCCGTCGGGGACGGGGACGGGATTGAGCGTGGGCATCCAGTGGTCCTCGGCGACGGAAAGCGGCAGTCCCATCGCCTCGACGCCGGCCTTGAGCGCGCCGGCGACCCGGCGGTGGCGGGCCCAGGTCGCCTCGATGCCGTCCTCGGCGATCAGCCGGAGCGCCTCGCGGAGCGCGTAGGTCGTCGAGGCCGGACCCGTGTGGTGGTAGTTGCGCTCCTCGCCCCAGTACTCCCAGACGCCCTCGAGGTCGAGATACCACGACCGGACGGGCGTCTCCCGGGCGACGACCTTCTCCATCGCGCGGTCGTTGAACGTGATGGGGGCGACCCCGGGCGGCGCCGAGAGGCACTTCTGCGAGCCGGTGTAGACCACGTCGAGGTCCCACTCGTCGGTCAGGAACTCGACCCCGCCGAGCGTCGGAACCGTGTCCGCGACGACGTAGGCGTCGTGGTCGTGGGCGATGCTCGCGAGTTCGGGGACGTCCGGCTGGAGAACCCCCGTGGACGTCTCGCCGTAGACGAACCCGAACGCCGTGGGCCGGTGCGCCTCGAACGCCGCCTCGACGTCCGCGGGGTCGAGCGGTTCGCCCCACGGCGCGTCCACGGTGACGACCTCCGCGCCGGCGCGGGCCGCGACCTGGCCCATCCGGTCGCCGAAGTAGCCGTTCGAGGGGACGAGGACCGTCTCGCCCGGTTCGAGGAGGTTCGTGAACGCCGTCTCCATCGCCGCCGAGCCCGTCCCGCTGACCACGAACGTGTGCTCGTTGTCGGTGCGGAAGACGTACCGCAGGAGCTCCTGTACGTCGTCCATCACCTCGACGTAGTAGTCGTCGAGGTAGCCCACCAGCGGGGTCGCCATCGCGCGGAGCACCCGCGGGTGGACGTCGACCGGACCGGGGCCCAGGAGCGTCCGATCCGGTGGAACGAGTTCGCCGACCTCTGGTGCGTCGTCCATACGTGGCCCTCGTCCGAGGGGGACCTAAAAGGCTCGCGTCCGAGGCGGCGGACCGTAGCGGGGCGACCCCGGTCGGGTGTCGTCGGGACCGGTGGTCCCGCGCGATCAGGGACTTCCGTTTGCGTTCTCGTTTCCGTCCCCGTCCTGGGGCAGAGCGTGAGAACACCGGGAATTAAATCGGCGGGACACTCCTCGTCCCGGTCGGAGTGGGAGGCGTATCAAATCGCGCCCACGCCGGAACGAGGACGGCAAGAGGAAGCCGAGCCACGCCCACGCATGGGGGCCGGGGTACAATCGCGGTGCGGTCAAACGCCCTACCCTCAAGGAGTGACCGACCGGCGCAAGCCGGGAGGAACTCGGCGTCGAGGTCGAGATCGAGGAGCGGCTCGGGGCGTACGAACACCTGTACGACGACGCGGAGGTCGAGGGGGTAGGCGGGAAGCACTACCTCGCGAACGGCTTCCTCGTCCGCACCGAGGCGACGGAGTTCGATCTCGACGACCAGCACGGTGCGGCCCGCGTCTTCGAGACGTTCCCCGACGAGCTCCACCCGTACGTCCGGGCGTACCTGGACGCGGCGGGACTGGGCTGATACGGATCGTTGTGACGATTCACCGGTTATCGCCCGGACGGGCCGTCGATAACCGGTACAGGACCACAACGATCCGTATGACACCTCGGAACCACGCGGGACCCGAACAGGTAAACCGTCTCGCCCGTTCGAGCTGGCCGTGATACACGACGTCGAACTGCGCGAGTTGCAGGTCAACGCCGACGACCGCGGCTCGCTCACGGAGGTGTGGCGCTCGGACTGGGAGTTCTACGACGGGGCGGACGAGCCCGCGATGTCGTACGTCTCGGTCACGTATCCGGGGGTCGTCCGGGCGTGGCACCGACACCTCCGGGGACAGATCGACCACTTCGTCGTCCCCGACGGACGGATCAAGATCGGGATCTACGACGACCGCGAGGGCTCACCGACCCGGGAGGAGCTCGACACGTACGTCATCGGCGAGGGGAACATGAAGCTGCTCCGGGTCCCCGGCGACTGCTGGCACGGGTTCGAGGCGGTCGGTGACGAGCGGGCGACGGTCGTCAACTTTCCCACGAACCTGTACGACTACGAGGACCCCGACGAGGAGCGGCTGCCCTACGACACCGACGAGATCCCCCACGACTGGGACGCCCCGCCGCACCGATAGGTCGGCCGATTCGGTGGCCCGGGCCCCGGTATTCCCGTCGGGTATCCGGGTCGCGGTGCCGCCACATTTGCCGTATCGGGGGCGAACAGGTGGCACGGATCGTCCGACGGAGTGGTGTGCCACGCCCGGTCCCCCGAGGCCGTCCGGGCCCGCGGTCCGGAACTGCGATGCGCTCGCCGCCGCCCGCGTGCCCGCGTTCCACCCCGCCGCTCCGGTCAGGTCACGTGGCGGATTGGCCTCGTTCCCGTAGTTGAATCCTCGCCCCGTCCGGAGCGTGGACGGACACGCGCACACGGCCCCGGACGCCGCCCTCGGCGGGCCGAGCGGACCGTCTCCGGTGACCTTCCGGCTCTCGACCCCCGGATCCGGCGGGTCGGAGCGCTCGTCGTGTCGTTCCGTCCGTGGGTCCGTCGTGCTCCCGGTCCGAGCACTACCGCCGACGGAGGGGACAGGTTTTCAAGCCGACGACGGAACGGGTGGCGTATGGAGGAGAGAGCCGCCGGGATGGGGGGGGCGGGGGATCCCGGGAGATCGGAGTGTCCGGTCGCGGTCGTCGGGCTGGGATACGTCGGGACGTCGCTTGCGGCGGTACTCGCCGAGGGCGGCCACGCGGTCCGCGGTGTCGACGTCGACGCCTCTATCGTGGACCGCGTGACAGATGCCGATTGTCCCATCGAGGAGGAGGGGATCACCGGGCGGTTCGAGCGATACGCGGAGGAGGGGCGCATCACGGCGAGTACGGACCCCGGAACTGTCGCGGACTGTCCCACCGTGCTCGTCACGGTCGGGACGCCGCTGTCGGCGGCCGATCCGGACCTCTCGTCGGTCGAGTCCGCGACGGAGGACATCGCCCCTCACGTCGGCCCGGAGAACCTGGTCGTCTACCGGAGCACCCTGCCCGCCACGGCCACCGAGGAGACGATAGCCCCGCTACTCGCCGAGGGGTCCGGACTCGAACCGGGCGTCGACTTCCACCTCGCGTTCTGCCCCGAACGGATGGCCGAGGGGTCGGCCTACGAGGACCTCACGACGGCGCCGGTCGTCGTCGGGGGGGTCTCGGCGGGCTCGCGCGAGGCTGCCGAATCGTTCTGGTCGTCGTTCGGACTTGAGACGGTGCCCGTCTCGGATCCGACGGCGGCCGAGCTCGCCAAGCTCGCCGACAACTGGTGGATCGATCTCAGCATCGCGCTGGCGAACGAACTCGCGCTGCTCTCAGAGAAGCTCGGGACGGACGCGATCGAGGTGATCGAGGCGGCGAACACGCTCCCGAAGGGCCAGCACAACGTGAACATCCTCTACCCCGGCGCCGGGGTCGGCGGGAGCTGCCTTCACAAGGACCCGTGGTTCGTCGCCCGTCTCGGCGAGGAGTACGGCCTCGACCTGGAGACGCCGCGGGTCTCCCGGCGGGCCAACGACCGGATGCCCGGTCACGTCGTCGACCTGACCCGCGAGGCGCTCGGCGGTGACCTCGCGGGTGCGACGGTCGCCGTCCTGGGAGTGGCGTTCAAGGGCGGCACCGACGACACGCGGAACACGCCCGCGGTCCCCGTCGTCGAGGGACTCCGCGAGGCGGGCGCGGACCTCCGCGTGACGGACTCCTCCGTCCCGGCCGACGAGGTCGAGGAACTGCTCGGGATCGCCCCGGAGCGGCTCCCCGAGACGCTCGACGGCGCCGACGCGGTGGTGATCGTCACCGACCACGATGCCTACCGGGCGCTGACCCCCGAGACCCTCCGCGAGCGGGTCGGACGCGACTCGTTCGCGGTCGTCGACGGCCGGCACGTCTTCGCGTGGGACGCGTTCGACGGGACGGGCGTCAGCTACCGCGGCGTGGGGCGTGGTGTCCGTGAGTGACGACCGCGTGCTCGTCACCGGGGCGGCCGGGTTCGTCGGCCGCCACCTCGTCCCGCGCCTGCTCGAAGGGGCGCGCGAGGTGGTCGCCACCGACGTCGAGCCCGATCCGCCCGAGCGCTACGCCGGCCGGGTGGACGGCGAGTCGCTTTCGTACGTCCGGGGGGACCTGACCGAGCGGTCGTTCCGCCAGGAACTCCTCGCGGAGCCGTTCGACCGCGTCTTCCACCTCGCGGCCGTCGTCGGCGTGAACGCCTACCTCGAGGACCCGCTGTCGGTGACGGAGGTGAACGTGGTCGCGACCGAGCGGATACTCCGGCGGGTCGCCGACTGGGACGTCCGATTCGTGTTCGCGAGCACCTCGGAGGTGTACGGCCGCAACCCGGACGTCCCCTGGTCCGAGGAGGACGACCGCGTGCTCGGCGCGCCGACGATCGACCGGTGGTCGTACGCGACCTCGAAGTCCGCCTGCGAGCATATGCTCCACGGGCTCTCGTCTGACGAGGGCCCGTTCGAGGCGACTGTCGTCCGGCCGTTCAACCTCTACGGTCCCGGCCAGCGACCCGACTTCGTCCTCCCGGCGTTCGTCGACCGGGTCGTCTCGGGCGAGTCACCCACCGTCTACGACGGCGGCGACCAGACCCGGTGTTTCACCTACGTCGAGGACTTCGTCGAGGGGGTGCGCCGAGCGTCGACCCGTTCCGACGCCGCGGGCGAGGCGTTCAACCTCGGGAGCACTCGCGAGACGCGCATCCGCGACCTCGCCGAGATGGTCGTCGGGGCCGCCGACGCCGACCTCGAACCGGAGTTCGTCGACGGGGAGGAGGTGTACGGCGACTCCTACGAGGACCTGGAGCGGCGGGTCCCCGACGTCTCGAAGGCGCGGGCCGTCCTGGACTGGGAGGCGACGACGACGCTCGAGGAGGGCATCGAGCGCGTCCTCTCGTGGCGTCGGGAACGGGAGCGGAGGCAGGAGGCCGAACCGTCCGGAGCCGGGGAGCACGGCCCGTGACTGGACGGCGCCGGGACGTTCGACGACGAGGCGGTCGAGGGGGTTCTGCGTCCCGGGAGCGGCGGCGTTATCCGGGGTAACCGGCCGTGTCAGATCCGGTACTGATCCCGGTTTTCGAGGAACACCGAGCGTTCCTCCTCGGGGAGGTCCACGAAGCGGAGCGTCGTCTCGCACTCGAGTCCGGGGCAGTGCATCACGCGCCGCCGTTCGAGCTCGTTAGCGGCCACAACAGTTCTACAGTCCTCGCAGGTGAGCGTGAGTATCCTCATAGTTCGAGCTGTGAGTTCTCGCCGGTCACGAGGCGGTTGCCGGCCGGGAGACGGCCGTCGGCGCTCCCGACGGTCGCGCCGCGCCCGACGAGGCTGTCGACGAACCGCGCCTCGGTAGTGATGGTGCTCTCGCCGACGACGACCGAGTTCTCGACGTGTGCGCCGGCGAGCCGGGTGTCCGGGCCGATGGAGGTGTACGGACCGACGTACGTGCCGGCCTCGACGACGGTGCCGCTCGCGATGGATGCCGGCCCCCTGACGACGGCGCCGTCCTCGACTCTCGCCCCGTCCCGGAGGTCGACCCGACCGGAGACCTCCGCGCCGTCCTCGACCGTCCCCGCGAGTTCACCCTCGACGTCCTCGAGCAGCAGGCGGTTGGCGTCGATGATGTCCTCGGGCCTGCCGGTGTCCTTCCACCACCCCTCGACGACGTGCGAGTCGATGGTGCCGCGGTGCTCCAGCAGCCACTGGATGGCGTCGGTGATCTCGAGTTCGTCGCGCCAGGACGGCTCGATGGCGTCGATGGCGTCGAACACCTCGCTAGAGAAGACGTAGACCCCGACGAGCGCGAGGTCGCTCGGGGGGTCCTCGGGCTTCTCGACCAGGGCGCGGACCCGGCCCGCCCCGTCGACGTCGGCGACGCCGAACCGGCCGGGGTTCTCGACGTGCTGGAGCGCGATGCCGGCGACGTGGTCGCCCGCCTCGAAGCTCCCGACGAGTTCGGTGATCCCGTCCCTGAGGACGTTGTCCCCGAGGTAGACCACGCAGTCGTCGTCGCCGACGAACTCGCGACAGCAGCCCACCGCGTGGGCGATACCGAGGGGGTCCCCCTGGACGACGTAGGTGATGGCGACCCCGAACGCCGAGCCGTCGTCGATGTGGGCCTGTATCTCCTCGCGACCCTTGTTCCCGAGCACGACCGCGATCTCCGTGATCCCCGCCTCCCGGAGGTCCTCGACCGCGTACTCGATGACCGGCCGGTTCGCGACCGGGATGAGCTGCTTCGGGCCGGTGTGTGTCAGCGGCCGGAGCCGCGTCCCCCGACCGCCACCGAGGATGATGCCTTTCATCCGTCGGTACGTACGGAACGTGCCTGATTATGAATACCACCGGTGTCACGACCCACACCGCGCCACCGCCGTCGCACCCCGCCCCGGGCCACCGTCACCACGACCCGCACGAAAGCTTTGTGCGACGGGTGGGAGTACCGCCGCTATGACCGAACGGTTCGACGGTCGGACGGCGGTCGTCACCGGCTCGACGCGGGGCATCGGGGCGGCCGTCGCCCGGCGGCTCGCGAGCGAGGGGGCGAGAGTCGTGGTCAGCGGCCGGACAGCCGAGGAGGGCGAGGCCGTCGTCGGGAGCATCCGCGAGGCGGGTGACGAGGCCTCGTTCGTCCGGGCGGACGTGCGCGACCCGGGGGACGTCGAGGCGCTGGTCGAGGCGGCCGTCGAGCGGTACGGCGGCGTCGACGTCCTCGTCAACAACGCGGCCGTCGAGACGAACACTGGCGCCGGCGAGGCGACCCGCGAGGACTGGGACCTGGTCGTCGAGACCGATTTCAGAGGATACTGGCTCTGTGCCCGCGAGGCCGTCCGGCACATGGACCGGGGAGCGATCGTCAACGTCTCCTCGAACCACGCCCGGCTCACCGTGCCCGAGATGTTCCCGTACAACGCCGTGAAGGCGGGCATCGAGGGGATGACCCGCGCGATGGCGCTGGACTTCGGGCCGGGGGTCCGGGTGAACGCCGTCACGCCGGGGTGGGTCGCCGTCGACCGCACGACGGCGGGGATGAGCGAGGCGCGCCGGCGCGAGCTCGCGAGCATCCACCCGGTGGGCCGCATCGGCGACCCCGAGGACGTCGCCGCGCCGGTCGCGTTCCTCGCGAGCGGCGAGGCGGGCTACGTCACCGGTGCGTCGCTGCTGGTCGACGGCGGTCGGACCGCCGTGATGGAGGACGACGCGCTCCCGGACTACGCCGCACGGCGCGAGGAGTGATACGGTCGTGCGTACCCATCTTCAGTAGTCTTCGGTACCATCGGCGTTTCGAGACCGATTCGACTGAACGCCGACCCGTGAAGCGGTAACTAATTCCGCACGACCGTATGAGCCCGTCGCGAAGCCGACCCGAACCCGTCTCGTACGGTTGGTCATGGGCGCACGGAGTGTCGATGCCGGTCACTACCGTCTCGGCACCGCATACCCGAATGGCACCCGAAGGGCATGCAACCGAGATCCACGTGGGCATGACCGACAGTATCACTCCCGCTCCTCCGCCGAGACGACGCCCGCCTCGTGGAACCGGCGGATCTCGTCGTCGGGACCCGCCACGCTCAGGCACCGAGCCAGCTGCCGGTCGACACCTCGTGTCCGCTCTCGCGGCAGATCTCCGCGCCCCACTGCCGGACCCTCCGGGCGGACGGGAACCGTTCGTCGGCCCGGATGTCCGCCTGGATCCGTTCCGCAAGCTCCCGTGCCTGCTCGTTCCCGGCGATGCGTCGGACCTCCCGGATCCCCTTCTCGTAGGCGTTCCGCCTGGACCCCTCCTTCTTCCGTGCCTGGCGTCGACTCGCCACGTCGAACACGTCCCGTGTCGTATCGTCGATATCGCCCAGTAGTTCGTCGGTCGGGTCGCTCATCGGTGGGGGGTTCGGCCGCCAGTGACAAAACTCACTCCGCACCGACCGTCGGTGGTTCGGCCCGTCACTGAACCCTCCGCTCGTTCCCGGTACCCTCGCGAGGGACGCTCTCCGTCCGGTACGGCTGCCGGAACGGTCCCGCACGACGCTCCAGCGACCCGGACCGGCCTACAGCTCCGGCCGCTCGCCGGTCAGCCCCTCCACGAGGTTCGCCACCGCACGGTCGTGGACCCGCGAGACCGCCTCCTCGGTGTTCTGGGCGTTGTGCGAGCCCAGTATCGTGTGGTCCATCCGGGTGAGGGGACTGTCCTCGGGGAGCGGCTCGGTCTCGAAGACGTCCAGCGCCGCGCCGGCGAGCCGGCCTTCCTCCAGTGCCGCGACGAGGTCCTCCTCGACGACGAGTCCGCCACGGGAGGTGTTGATGAGGTAGCCCTCGGGGCCGAGCCGGTCGAGCGCGTCGGCGTCGACCATCCCCTCGGTCGCCTCGTTGAGCGCGCAGTTGAGGCTCACCACGTCCGAGCGCTCGAACAGCTCCTCGCGCCCGACGGGCTCGATACCCGTCTCCGCCTGCAGGCCCCCGGGGATGGGTTCGACGTCGTGGCCGAGGACATCCGTGCCGAGCGCGGCGGCTCGGTGGGCGACGGCCGAGCCGATGCTGCCGACCCCGACGATACCGAACGTCCGGTCCGCCAGGGAGACGCCTCGGGGACAGTACCAGTTGCCCTCGCGCACCTCGCGGTCGACGTGGTGGAGCTCCCGGATCAGCATGATCGCGTAGCCTGTCACGACGTCGGCCACCTCGTCGGAGAACGCGCCGGGGGTGTTGAACACCTCGACGTCGTGTGCCTCGGCGGCCTCGAAGTCGATGCCATCCGTCCCGATGCCCCACTTGGCGATCACCTCCAGTCGGGGTGAGGCCTCGATGACGCGGGCGGTCAGTTCGTCGTCACCCGCGAGGATGCCGTCGTAGTCGGGGAGCACGTCGAGTAGCTCGCCCTCGTCGAGCTGCTGGTCGACGTCGGCGACGTCGTAGGCGATGCCGTACGACCCGAGGACGTCGGCGTATTCGTCGATCGCGTCGAGGACGAGCGGGCAGGAGACGAGGACGCGGTAGTCGGCGTCGGGGTCGGGGCCGGACATACGCCCCCGGTGCACCCCGGAGGGATACGAAAGGTTCGGTTCGCTCCCCGAGGTGGCGAATAGCGTCACGAGGGTACGTCCGACAGTGTGAGCCGCCACGAACGTTCAAGTTCCGGGCCGCGAACCGGAGAGCGTGCTGCTGGTCGTGACGTACTCGCGGGGGGCACGGGACAGCCTGCGGAACGTCTGTGGGACCCACGGGTCGAGCGTCGTCAGGCGGTTCGGCCGGGCGGCGCTGTTCGAGCCGACTCACCACGGCGCCTTCCTCGCGCTGCGCCTCCGCGAGAAACACCCCGGGGACGTGCAGGTAGAGCGGACCCGCCCGTTCAACGAGTTCGCCGACGCGCCCGACGCGATCCGTGAGGCCGCGCGGGCCTACGAAACACGGGACGCCGACTCGACGCCCTACGCCGCGTTCGCCGCCGGGACAGTCCATCCGGACCCCGAGCGGATGCGCGGGCGCGACCTGGGACCGTGAGGGTCCGGCTCGGCGGCGTCGAGCGGACCGGGCGGGCGGTCGACCTCGCCGAGGGCGACGTCGGCCCCTCGACGGTCCTCCGGGCGGTTCGGGACCCGGACGACGGCCGCATCGTCTGTCCCGAGTCGGGGCCGGCCCACGAGCGAGTCGGAGTGATCGACGGGTCGGCCGTCCCACCGCTGGCGACGCTCGCCGCCGTCGCCCGGTCGCTCGGCGAGCGGACGCCGGCGAACGGCCGGATCGCCGAACTCCGCGCCGAACTCGACGAGGCCTCGACACCGATGCCGGAGGTGGCGCCTGCGCGGGAGCGGCTCGCCGAGGCGCGCGAACTGATCGAGGAGCGCCGCGAGCGTGTCGCCACCCTCCAGGGGCGGCTCCGTGCCGCCCGGGAGGTAGAGGAGCCGGCCGCCGAGCGCGAGGTGGAGGAGCGGCTCGCCGAGGCCGTCCGGGCGCTCTCGGAGGCCGAGACGGAGCGACTGGCCGCCGAGGAGGCGCTCGACCGCGCCCGGAGCGAGGCCCGCGAAGCGCGCGACGCCCGCGAGCGACGGCTCGAACTCCAGGACCGCATCGACAACGCCGAGCGCGAGGCGCGGGCCGAACTCGCCCGACGGATCCGTCCGCGGGTCGACACCGCCGTGGTGGCCGCGCCGGGGGGGCGAGCCGCGGGGTTCGCCGACGCCGACCCGGTGACCGCGCGCCTGGCCGCCGCCCGCGTCGCCGACCTCGACGCACCGATCGTCCTCGCCCGCCGCCGGTTCGGGAGTGCGAGGGCGGCGGCCGCGTGGCTAGATGGGCCGGTCGTCCGGGTCTGATACGGGCGGTCGTCGTCCCGTACCCGCGATCATCGATCACGTCCGGGACGCGTCGTTCCCGCATCCCGTCCGGTGTGTGCGTTCCGACCAAACCGACGGGCGTTTTTGTGAGTAGCTGCCATCGGCTCGGTCATGAAGCGCCGCGGCTTCCTCGCCGCGACCGTCGGCACCGCGAGCGTCCTCGCCGGCTGTGTGATCGGACGGCTCGACGAACCGACCGATGCCGGGCAGCCGGAACCCGACGGCTCCCCGGCATTCGCTCCCGATCAGCTCCCCGTTACCGACGTCGAACTCGAGGTCGGGGCCCCCCGTGATGCCATCCCCGCGATCGTCGATCCAGCCTTCGGCCCGGACTGGTCGGGGATCGAACTCGATGTGCGAACGGCGAGCGGGTCGAAGACGATCCGGCCGCGGCTCGCGGACGCGGATCTGGTCGTGGGTCTCGAGCGGGACGGCGAGGCCCGCGCGTACCCGCTCCGGATACTCGACTGGCACGAGGTGGTGAACGAGACGTTCGACGGACCGTTGCTCGTCACCTACTGCCCGCTGTGCCGGAGTGCCGTGGTCGCGGAGCGGACCGTCCACGGGTCGGCGGCGAGGTTCGGCGGCTCCGGTCGCGCCGCTCCCGGAGCCGCCGAGGACGGAGTGGTCACGTCCTTCGGCGTCTCGGGGCTTCTCTACCGCGGCAACCTCGTGCTGTACGACGACCTCACCGGAAGCCTCTGGTCACAGATCGTGGCGACCGCTATCCAGGGCCCCGAGACGGGAGCGCGCCTCGCGATAGAGCCCTCGACGCTGACGACCTGGGGACGATGGCGGGAGATCCACGACGGGACGTCGGTCCTGCTCCCACCCCCACTGTCGAGGACCGTGAGCGCGGACGCGGGCACGAGGGATTACACGGTCGACCCGTACGACAGCTACCGGGCCTCGGGAGCGACGCGTCCGTTCGGGTCGTACGGTTCGGCGGAGGAGAACGCGAACGACTACCTGGAGCTCACGGGGCACCATCCCAAGACACTCGTTCTCGGGGTCGAACACGACGGCGTCGCACGGGCGTACCCGCTCGATGCCGTCCGGCGCGCGGGCGTGGTGAACGACAGGGTAGACGGTCTCCCGGTCGTCGTCACCGCCGTGGACGATAGCCTCGCGGGCTACGACCGCCGGGTCGACGGCACAGCTCTCGAGTTCTCCCCGGCCGGCCCGGCGCACCTGCGTGCGGACGGGAGTCGCTGGCGGCGGCACGACGGGACTGCCGTCGACGGTCCCCACGAGGGCGCGCGGCTCGCTCCCGCGACGGGGACCTCCCCGCTCTTCTGGTTCGCGTGGCGATCGCTGAACCCCGAGACGACGGTGTACGGCGACGGTGACTGATCGGACGGTCGTCGTCCGTATCAGACTACACCCGTCCCCCCGTTCCCGTCGTGTTCCTCGCCCCCTTCCCGGACCGCGTAGTAGCCCTTCCGGAGCGTCACCGGCGTCACGTCGGCCACCTCGGCGGCCTCGGCTTGCGTGCACTCGCTATCACCATCCCCCTCTCGCGCCGCCGCGTAGAGACAGGCCGCGGCGACCCCCGCCGGGTTTCGGCCGGCGACCGCGCCGGACTCGTGGGCGCGGGTCGCGAGCTCGTTCGCGCGCCGCTCGACCGGCCGCGGGAGGTCGAGCCGCGTGGCGAACCGTGGGAGGTACTCCGTCGGGTCGATGGGTCCCGTGGGGAGGCCGAGCTCGCGGTTCAGCGCGTCGTAGGCCGCCCGGAGTTCGTCCTCGGTGGCCTTCGCACACTCGACGACCTCGCCCAGCGTCCGCGAGACCGACGCCGTCCGGCAGGTGGCGTAGACGACTGCGGCCGAGAACCCCTCCAGCGAGCGCCCGCGGAGGAGGTCGGCGTCCTGTGCGGACTCGAAGAGGACACACGACCGGTCCCGGACGTGCTCGGGGAGTTCGAGCTGTCCGGTCAGCCGGCGGATCTCCGTGAACGAGTACACTCGATTACGGTCGGTCTTGCTCGAGATCCGCGCCCTGGTGTGCTGCTTTCGCATCCGGGCGAACCGCCGGCGCTTGCGACCCTTGAGCCGGGTCTTCCGGCCGATCTCCGTCGAGAGCCCCCGGTCGTGACGCGAGCGCGTCAGGGGCGCACCCGTCCGTTCCGGGTTCGTCTCGTCGTCGGCGAACGAGCGCCACTCCGGCCCGCGGTCGACCTCGTCGGTCGCCACGACCAGGCCGCAGTCCGCACAGACGGTCTCGGTCGACTCGCGCTCTACGTCCCCACCACACTCCGGACAGCACGTCGTTACCCCACTCATCACGTGTGGGACTGGGGCCCGACACCCCTTCAAAAAGGTCGGGGAACGCGGGTCGGAACGGCGGCTCGCGCTCGGCGAACGTACCGGTCACCGATACGTTCCTCCCCGACTCCGGAGCCGACGTATCGATCCTCGGTGCGTAGATTGATATTTCTCGGCGCGCGATGTCGGGACGTGATGTCACGCCTCGAACGCGCGGTGCGTCGTGCCAAGTACGCCGCTATCGGTGGAGCGGTCGGCGGCGCCCTCGGAGGGCTGGTGAGCCGGAACGCCGCGAGTACCGGGGCGGGGGTGGGGGCGCTCCTGGGTGCGACGGTCGCGGAGAAACGGGGGACAGTCGACGCCGTCCTAGAGGAGGTACGGGAGGGACGGCGCGGCTGGTAGTCCGTCGAGCGAAGACGGAGGAGAGAGCGCTTAAGCGTCCTCGACTCTCGGGGTGAACCGTGTGTGGTCGCACCTCGCTCTTCGCCGCACTGGAGGACCTCGAGGAGACCTTCGACGCCCGGCTCGTCGGGGACGGGGATGAGACGGTCGACACGGGTCGAGCCCCGTCGGAGCTCCGTTCGGACGGACGGTACCGACCCCGGTACAACATCGCGCCCGGCGACCCGCTCGAGGTGGTCACGAACGAGGCTCCGGGGGCGATCGACCGGTTCCGCTGGGGGCTGCTACCGCCGTGGGCCGACGACCCGAACGAGGGGCTGATCAACGCCCGCTCGGAGACCGCGAGCGAGAAGCGCTCGTTCGCCGACGCCTGGGAGTCCCGGCCGTGTCTCGTCCTCTCCTCGGGGTTCTACGAGTGGCGCGAGACCGGTGGCGGCCCGAAGCGGCCCTACCGGATCTACCGCGAGGACGCGCCCGCGTTCGCGATGGCCGGCCTCTGGGGGGTCTGGGATGGCGACGGCCGCTCGATCCCCTCGGTGACGATCCTCACGACCGGGCCGAACGAGCTGATGGAGCCCATCCACGACCGGATGCCGGTCGTGCTCCCGGCCGACGAGGAGGAGGCGTGGCTGACCGCGGGGCCCGAGGAACGCGCGGAGCTCTGCCGACCGTACCCCGGTTCGGATCTGGACGCCTACGAGGTCCCCACCCGGGTCAACGACCCGAAGAACGACGATCCGGGCGTGATCGAGCCGCTCGGCCACGAGCAGTCCGGGCTCGGCGACTTCTGACAGCGGGTCGAATCCTCCGGTCGGCTACGATAATCCATATGATACCGTCGGTCGTGAGAGCGTGACGCCCGGTTCCCGGCCGCTCCGGCTCAAACCGACGTTTCAGCCAACTGGTCCCTTGACCTGCGAGCCGGGACACGGACGATCCGGGAAGCCATGACCACGATGGATTCCGGGCAGCGTACCGAACCGTTCACCGGGCTCGTGACCGGCGGGGCGCTCGTGCTCGCGGCGTTTCGGCCCCGTTCGTCTACGACGACCCGGCGACGACGCTCGGCCTCGTCCGGCCGGCCGAGGTGAGCGGGTACACCGTCGGCCCGTGGACCGTCACTACTCTGCCGGAGGCGCTGGGCGTCGCGCTCGGCGGCCTCGTGCTCCTGTTCGTCGCGCTGAACCTCCTGAACACGCTGGCGTGGTTCCACGCCCGCTACACGGCCGCGCTCCTGCGGGCGGGCGAAGGGTCCGCCTGACCCGCTTCCCGCTCCTCCGGGAGCACCGGACCGGACGTGCGGATGCCGGACCGGACGTCTACGGCGAGATGCCGTACGTCTCGTCCGTCCAGTCCCGCGTGAGGGTGTCGTAGACCGGCGCGTGACGGTCGAGATCGTCCAGCCGCTGATGGTCCGCGGGGTCGAGTTCCCAGTCGAACAGGTCGACGTTCTCCAGGACGTGCGCGGGCGACCCGGACTTCGGCAGGACGACGACGTCCTTCTCGACGGTCCACCGGAGGATCACCTGTGCGGGTGTCCTCCCGTAGTCGTCGGCGAGGTCTCGGACGACCTCGTTCCCGAAGAGTTCGGTCCGGGCGAGCGGTGCGGCGGCCTCGACGACCACGTCGTTCTCGTGGCAGTACTCGAGCCAGTCCGGCCGGTAGAACCCGGGGTGCAGTTCGATCTGGTTGACCGCGATGGGCACGTCGCTGACGTGCTGGGCGGCGCTCAGCCGGTAGGGGTCGAAGTTCGAGACCCCGACGTTCCGGACCAGCCCGCGCTCGTGGAGCAGCGCCATCGCGTCGAGCGTTTCGCGCAGCGAGATCGTCGGGTTCGGCCAGTGGATCAGGTAGAGATCGAGGTAGTCGGTCCCGAGCCGGTCGAGCGAGGCCTCGCACGCCTCGATCAGTGACTCGTAGCCGAGGTGCTTCGGGAGCACCTTCGAGGTGAGGAACACGTCCTCGCGGTCGTACCCGGCGAGCGCCTCGCCGACCGCGGCCTCGTTGTGGTAGCCCTCGGCCGCGTCGAGGTGCCCGTAGCCGGCGTCGAGCGCGGCCCGGACCGACTCGCGGACGGTCTCGCCGTGGAGGTCCCAGGTACCGAGACCGACAGTCGGGAGTTTGTCGCCGCTCGGGAGCGTCACCGTCGGAAGGGTCATGCTCCCCTCTGGACGGGTGTCGCGTTTAGGATTACCTATCGAGCGACGGGAGCCCGGCTCCCCGGCACCCCTAGGTGCGCTCGGGGGCCTCAGGCCCGCTCGATGCGGACGGTCGCGCCCCCCTCGACCCGCGAGAGCGGCCCGACGTCGTCCGCCTCGGCGACGACGTTGACGGGCGAGGCCGCACGCGGTTCGTCGCCGCGGCTCGCCGGTGTCGGACCCCAGAACAGACAGATGGCGTTGCCCTGCGGCCAGTAGGCGATCGATCCGATCGGGACCTCGGCCCGCGCGTCCTCCGCGGGGACGTCGACGTCGGTCCGGAAGTAGAGCTCGTCGCCCCACCGCATCGCGTCGCTCTCGAGGGGGAGCGCGTCGGCGATCGCGTCGCGTGTCGTCGGGTTCTCGCCGGTCCACGAGGCCGTCAGTTCGTGTCCGTCGACGACGACTCGGAGGTCGGTCATGGTCGGGCGTTCGTGGCTGCCGTTCAAAAATCCCGCCGCCGACAGGATCAGACCCAGGGGATCTCGGGTTCGACGGGGTTCGTCGGTGGCTCCCCCTGGACGACGGCCGCCACGTCGCTCGCCACGCCCCGGGAGAGGTCGCGCCGGCTCTCCTCGGAGTACCAGGCGGTGTGTGGGGTCACGACGACGTCCTCGCGTGCCAGCAGCGGGTTCTCCGGGTTCGGCGGCTCGGACTCGAGCACGTCGAGGCCGGCACGGGCGACCTCCCCAGCCTCGAGCGCCTCGAGCAGCGCTGACTCGTCGACGACGGGCCCGCGGGCAGTGTTGACGACGATGGCGTGGTCGGCCATCCGCTCGAACTCGTCGGTCGAGAACATCCCCCGGCTCTCCCCGTAGAGCGGGACGTGGATCGAGAGGTAGTCGAGTCGGTCGAGCAGCGCCCCGAAGTCGACCTTCTCGACGCCGTAGTGGTCCATCTCCGTCGCCTTCACGTTCGGGTCGTAGGCGATCACGTCCATCCCGTAGGCGCGGATCTTCGAGGCGAGCCGACGGGCGATCCCCCCGAATCCGGCGAGGCCGAGCGTCCGGCCGCGCATCCGGCCGAGCGGCGCTCCCTCCTGCCAGTTCCAGGTCCCCGCCTTCACCCGGCGGTCGTGGAGCGGGACGTTCCTGACACAGGCCAGCAGGAGCGAGAGCGCGTGCGTCGACACCTCGTCCAGACAGTAGTCCGGCACGTGGACGACGGTGATCCCCTGCTCGGTCGCCGCGTCGAGGTCGACGTTGTCGACGCCGATACCGGCCCGACCGACCACGTCGAGCGTCTCGCTCGCCTCGAGCACCCGCGCCGTGACGGGCGTGACCGAGTCGACGATCAGCCCGTCGGCACCCCGGACTGCCTCGGCGACCGCGTCCTCCGTCTTCGCCTCCAGTACCTCGACGCTCGCTCCCGCGGCCTCGAGGATCTCGCTCTGTGTCCGCGGGTCGACCGTCTTGTTGTCCGACAGCACCACCGTGTACTCCATACCACCGCTCGTGAGGGGGAGGACCAAGAGCGTACCCCACTGTAGATTCCCCGAAGATGAACTCCTCTGCGAGCGAAGAGTTTTGCCGCGCCCTGTGTACGGTGGTTCCATGACGGATCGGGAGCACGAGAACTTCGAGACGAGCCTCGAGGACGGCGTCCTCCGCGCCGAGATCCACTCGACGAGCAAGATGAACGCCCTCAACCGGACGATGACCGACGAGCTGCTCGATCTGGCCATCCGACTCCACGAGGAGCCGGTCCGGTGTCTCCTCCTCACCGGCTCGGACGGCGTGTTCTGTGCGGGCGGGGACGTCGGCGGCCTCGTGAACGAATCCGCCTCGGCGGGAATGCGCCGCGGGGCCTCGCTGCTCCACGACGCCGTCGTCCAGCTCCACGAGGCGGAGGTACCCGTCGTCACGGGAGTAAACGGCCCGGCGGTCGGCGCCGGGCTCAGCCTCGCTATCATGGGCGACTACGTCCTCGCGAGCGACGACGCCTACTTCCAGTACGGGTATTCGGGGATCGGCGCGACCGGCGACGGCTCCTCGACGTACTACCTCCCGCGGGTGGTCGGGCTCCGCGAGGCCAAGCGCATCGCCCTGCTGAACGAGCGCATCGACGCCGGGGAGGCGGCCGAGATCGGTCTGGCCACCGAAGCGGTTCCCGCGGACGAGTTCGGGGATAGGCTCACCGACGTCGCCGAGCGGATCGCTGACGGCCCCACGATCGCGCTCGGTCGTTCGATGACGCTCATGACCGAGAGCACCTCCGCCCGGCTCGAGGAGCAGCTCGCCGCCGAGACCGACAGCATCGCCCGCACCGCGCGGACCGAGGACTTCGCTGAGGGCGTCGCGGCGTTCGGCGCGAAGCGCGACCCCGAGTTCGAGGGGCGGTAGCGTGCCGTCGTGCCGGGTCGACGGACGCCGGCACGGTCGGAGCGTGGCGCCGTGACCCTCCCGGCCCACCTCGTCCCGGAGTTCGCCCCCGTCACCGACGGGGCAGCGACCGCCGTCGGCGACACGTACCGGTCCAGCGTGCTGACCCCGCGGGTCGTCCGCATGGAGTACGCTCCACGGGGTGCGTTCGAGGACCGACCGAGCCAGGCGTTCTGGTACCGCGAGGGAACTGTCCCCGAGTTCTCCGTCACCCGGGGGGACGGCGAGAGCGGAGAAGCGGACGGGAACGAGAGCGCGGACGGGAACGGGGAGGTCCTCGCCATCGAGACCGACGCGCTCCGCGTCGAGTACGCGGTCGGCGAGCCGTTCGCCCCGGAGACGCTGTCGGCGACCGTCCACGACACGGGGCGCGAGTGGCGCTACGGGGAGGAGGGCGAGACGAACCTGGGAGGGACGGTCCGGACGCTGGCCGACTTCGCGGAGGTGCTCTCCGGCGAGCAGGTCCGTGCCGTCGTCGAGACGCTGTGCGACGTCGGGGTAGAACACCTGGAGAACGCCGAGGCGGAACGGCTCTTCCTGTGGAACGACGACGATCGGACGGACGTGACCTACCGCCTGACGGCCTTCCCGCGCGGAGGCGTTCCCCTCGCCTCCGAGGGCACCTCGCGCGGCGGCCCCCTCCCGGAGCGGGAGGTGATCGAGGTCGACGGCTTCGAGGGGTCGGACTGGACGCTGACGGTCGACACCCTGCTCGATCTCGGTAACGTCCGTATCCGTGCGGGAGCGACGGGCGATCCGAGCGTGACCGTTCGGTCCGTCGACGAATCGACCGTCCGTATCAGCTCGGTGCCGAACTCCCGGAGGCACGTTCCCTCACCCAAAGACGGGTACTCCGGTATGTGATCCCCTTCGGGGTTCGTCCGGTAGAGCTCCGGAGCGGCTGTGGCGGGCCGCCATCGGTAACTATACCGCTCGCAGTGCTCGTGGTCGAGTCGTGACCCGGATACGGATCGAGGAGATGCGGAAGACGTTAGAGGAGTTCGTCTCGTTCGCGAGCTACCCCGGAGAGGAGGCCCCCGTCCAGTCGTGGTTCCGTAGTCGGCTGGAGGAGTACGGCTTCCGGACCTACGAGTGGGAGCCGGACGCGGAGGCGCTCGGATCGCACCCGTCGTTCCCACCTGCCGAGACGCTCGACCTGGCGGACCGACCGAGCGTCGGGGGCGTCCTCGAGCTGGGGAGCCCCGACCAGGGGCCAACCGTCGTCCTCGACGGACACGCCGACGTCGTCCCGGTCGAGGAACAGGCGTGGACCGGCGACCCGTTCGAACCCCGGTGGGAGGACGGGCGGCTCTACGCGCGGGGGGCACTCGACATGAAGGGCGGGCTCGTCGCGTGTCTCTTCGCGGCCCTCGACGTCGCCGAGCGGGCCGAGGGTATCGACGGCCGCATCGTCGTCGAGAGCGTCGCCGGCGAGGAGGAGGGCGGGATCGGGGCGGCCTCGGCGGCGATCGACAACCCGTATCCGTTCGAGCGGGACGTAGCGCTCATCGCCGAACCGACCGACTTCGCCGTCGTGATCGCCGCCGAGGGGAGCCTGATGAAGCGGCTCGAGATCGAGGGGGAGTCCGCCCACGCCGCACGGACCTGGGAGGGCGAGTCCGTACTGCCGCACTTCGAGCGGATCCGACGGGCGTTCGAGGACCTGGAGCGGGAGCGCGCCGAGCGGGTGACCCATCCGCTCTTCGAGGGGTACGAGAACCCGTGGCCCGTCAACTTCGGCACCGTCGACGCCGGGACGTGGGCCTCGACCGTCCCGGCACAGCTCACCTCCGAGATCCGGATCGGCGTCGCCCCCCACGAGACGGTCCGTGACGTCGAGGCGGAGTACCGGGAACGGCTCGACGCGGTCGTCGCCGAGAGCGAGTGGCTCTCGGCACATCCGCCTTCGTTCGAGCGGTTCTCGGTCCAGTTCGAGGGTTCCGAGATCGACCGGGACGAGCCGATCGTCGAGCGACTGGTGGCTGCGGCGGCCGAGTACGGGATCACGGACCCCCGGTACGAGGGGTTCACTGGCGGGACCGACGCCCGGCACTACATCGACGCCGGGATCCCCACCGTCGTGTTCGGCCCCGGTTCGGTGGACCTCGCCCACAAACCGGACGAGTACGTCCGGTGGGACGACGTCGTCACGGCGAGCCGGATCATCGCCGCGACCGCCGAGTCGTATCTCGCCTCGGGCTGAGCGGCCTTCGCGATCGATCGGATGGGCTCCCTCTACAGAACTGCTCCCCGGGAAATGCGAAACCCGAGACACGGTTCACCCGTCGTCCGGTTCACCCGTCGTCGAAGCGACGTATAATATAGATCACGTGAATGCCCGCTACTACCGGAGTCACGAGGACATCGATCCAAGGGGATTCGTTCCGGTGGGCCCCGCGACTGACTGGTCGGCCCCTCACGACCGGTCCCGTCTCGACGGTTCGGTACCTGTTGTCCGTACTGGCGAGTAGCGGAGACGCCCTCCCGGGTATTCCCGACCGATACTGGAGGAGTACGGGGGTCCGGACGGGCTCTACTGACTGCCGGAGTCGGACGCATCCCAACGTATAGGCGTCCGCTCGCCGTCGCGTTCGACATGAGTCCGACGGTACCCGATCTCCGGAACGGGATTCGCACGGCGGTGGGCCGCTTCGAGCGCGAGGTGGACGCTCCCTTCACCAAGGAGGAGCTCGCGGTCATCGCGATCGAGACGGGATACACCGCCGAAGGCGGGGCTCCGCCCTCCAAGTCGCGGATGCGCGCGGGCATCCGGTGGCGCGTCGGGGTGAGCGAGTCGGAGGCGGCGGCGAGCGACGGGCCGTTCACGAAGGACGAACTGCGGGCGATAGCCGACCACCTCGACGCCTGGATCGAGTGACCGCCGTGCGATCCGGGCTCTACGGCTCCCGCTCGACGGAATCTGTGCCGGGGGCGGACTCTCCGGGGACGTGCTCGGGAGGGGAGACGGTGTCGACCTTTCCGTAGTGACACTCGCACCTGGTGACGCTCTGGAGCTGTCACTCCTCGGGGGCCTCGTCCGCCTCGGCGGCGGCCTCGAGGACGGTTTACCGGTCGTCGAAGTAGATCGGCGCGTGGTGGTCGCGTTCGAGACGTACGACGCGTTCGAGGGCCTCTCGTCCGTCGTCGACGGTCGACTCGAGCTCTTCGGCCACGTCGATGTAGCCCGCGGCCAGGTCCTGGAAGGCCGCCATCCGCGCACGCTTGGCCTCGGCGACCGTCTGCTTCTCCTCGAGTTCGGCTTCCAGGTCCTCGAGTTCCGCGAGTGTACCCTGCGCGTCGTTCGGTCCGGTCGTCGTGGGGGTCGTGGTGGGGCCATCGGTTCTGCCCGTCCCCTCGGCTAGATGCGTTCGGATCGCTGCGATATCCTCGTCGATTTCGTCCAGCAGCGCGTCGGTCTCCGCGCCGATCGTCTCGACGCGCCCCGAGAGGAGTCCGGCCTGTGTCCGGCAGTACTCGACTAAGTCGTCCACCGAGAGCGCGTCGCGATCGTCGTCCATTATCGTCGATAGGTGCTCCAGACCGAAGGTAGTTCCCCCGTAGCCCGGTCGTCGGCGAACCACGGCCGGAGCAGGGGCGACGACGTCGTCCGACAGTGCGAGCGGGCAGGACGAGTCGACGGGTGCTCCTGTGATTCCGTCCGAGCATCCTCACCACTGCTACGAAGTTTCGAAGGCCCTCCTGAGACCCCCGGTCGGCTTCCGTGTCGACAGTCGAAGAACGCCCTTCCACCCGCGGGGCGCGAACCGAGGCGTGACCGTCCTCGGTCGGGAGCGATCGAGCCTATCTCGTACGACGGGTGGATAGTCGTTGAGTCGGTTGATCGGTCAGCAAGGGCTCTTCCAGTGTGGTTTCGAGGTCGTCCCTCTCGAGGTCGACGAACCCGTCGGGAGTCTCGACCCTCGCGAACGGGTCGTCCTGTCGTGTCTCGGTCGGCCACTTCCCGATCACATCCCCGTCCCCGGCCGCGCCGTCCTCGATCGCGAACAGGTGCACATCGGGCCCCGCCTCACCGCGTCGAACGACTGATCGCTGGAAGGTGACCGTCGCGCCCGTGTCGAACTGGACGGTCGACCCCGGTCGTGGTGCCGTGTCCCTACCCATCGACGTTCGCGGAAGGTCGGCATCGTAGGTGTGGACGATCAGATCGGTTCGTTCCAGCGTCCGAAAGAGTCGCTCGGGCATCGATGGGAGCGCTCCGCAGTCCTGCCAGAGTCCAGGGGCCCGCTCACATCGAGTGAATCCCCGTTCGATCCGTCGAGCGGTGGAACTTTACCCGAAAGTCGATGACGTGCGTCTCGATGACGGGAGATACTCCGACTCGGGGGTCCGCGAGATACGTGTTCGGGATCCGTTTTCGCATCGAGCCGTCGGTACAGGGTGTCTCGGTCGACCCGGAGCGGTTCGAGACGACGCTGTACCGGGAAGCCGAGGCCCCAGGCGAAGACGGGTGGCTCTTCTTCAGGGACCACCTCTGGCGCGGGGAGGTCGGGGAATCGGAGTACTTCCGCGAACTGGCCGAGGAGATGTTGGGAACGACGGTCACGTCGGTCTCGTTCAGCGAACTCCGGACGGACGAAGCGTATCTGGAGGGGCTCAGAGTCGAAATCGGGGAGAACCTCGAGGAATTCAAGTCGGAATCCGTCGACGAGGCACTCACGAAATACCTCGGTAGCTCGATCAGGGTCGTCTCTGAAGAGAACTGAAACCGTTCCGTGACCGCCGGTCGTGGGATTTCTCACTCGATAGCAATCGTCCTCGTCACCGGGATCGTCGTTGGGTTCGTCGGTGCCGTCCCGACAGTCTTTCATACGGACGGGTGTAGTCCGTCACCGGTGATCGCCCGTACCGGGTCAGCGATCACCGGTACAGGATCGAACGTCCTCCGGCTTCGATTCGATTCGGCGTCTACTGTGAACGGCGGAACTCTCTCCTCGCGGAAAGACAGCCCCCACTCCGGCGGCTGTCGTCCGCCCGGCTCTGCCCTGGCGGTCACGAACGGGACGCCCGAACCGGACGGGACACTGTCCGCCGGACGGGTGGTCGCACCGAGCGGCCCCGCAGACGGGCCGGTCACCCCCGAAGCAGGTTCAGCACCTCGTCCACCACGTCGGGTTCGACGGCGACGACGTACCGGCGTCCGGGCGTGAGCGTCGTGTCCGGCCGGGCGATGCGCTCGCCGTCGTCGTCGGAGATGACCAGCGTCCCCGACGGGAACCGGACGTTCTTCAGTTGCTTGCCGGCGGCGGGTGCGCCCTCCTCGACCCGTATCTGCATGATGTCGAGCGTCCCGGTGACGTCCGCGAGCGTCCGAACGTCGCTCCCGAGGATCTCGTTGGCGGCGACGCGGGCGCCGGCCCGCTCGGGGAACACCACCGCGTCGACGAACCGGGTGTAGCCCTTCCCGGCGGCGCGTTCGATGCGGGCCACCGTCCGGATGCCCGGCGAGAGCTCCTTGGCGGCCATGCAGACCGCGAGGTTCAGCCCGAGGTACGCGACCACCCCGAGGAGTATCCAGCCCGCGCTGAGCGCGAGCGCGAGCGGGTCCGTCCGGATCAGGTACCGCACCAGCACCCCCGTCAGCAGGAGGTTCAGGAGGATGCCCAGCACCGGCGGGACCGGGTAGTACGGCATCTCGTACGGCCGGTTCATGTCCGGGCGCTCCCGGCGGAGCTTGATGACTGCCCCGTTCACCACGACGAACGAGAGCAGGAAGAACAGGCTCGACATGTTCCCGGCGCTCTCGGTGGGCAGCACCACCGACCCGAGCATCACCACCGCGCTCGCGAGGATGGCGAGGAACGGCGTCCGGAAGCGGTGGTGTATCTGGCCGAACCCCGGGAGCAGCTTACCCTCCCGTCCCATCGAGAACGCCACCCGCGAGGAGGCGATGACCACCGCGTTCAGCGCGGTGAGCGTCGAGAACACCGCGCCGAAGACGATGACCGCTCCGCCGTTCTGGATCACGGGGAGGTCGGTCGGCATGAACTCCGTGGCGGCCCGGGCGATGCCGGCCTCGCCGGCCTCTGCCAGGCCCTCCGCACCGAGCGTGCCGATGGCGACCGTCACGACGAGCATGTAGACGATCACCGTCGCGGCGAGGCTGACGAAGATGGCCTTCGGGATGTTCTCCCGGGGGTTCTCCACCTCCTCGGTGACGGTGGTGATGAGGTCGTACCCCTCGAACGCGATGAACGTCAGCCCCATCGCCGGCAGGAGCGCGAACCCGGCCGGCAGGTCGACCGGCAGGACCGGAACCGCGAGGGCCCCGACCTGGTCCGGCGGGGGGACGACCCCGTAGACGTGCAGGAGTTCGAGGAAGTTCGGCGCGAACCCGAGCGCGTACAGCGCGCCCGCGATCATGTACGCGAACCAGAGGATCTAGCCCATCAGGAACGACTGGAGGTCCGCGAACACCTCCCGGACGAACGCGTAGCCCCCCCCGACTTCGGGATGGCCGAGGCGAGTTCGGCGTACGAGAGCCCCGTGAACGCCGTGACGATCCCGTTGAGCACGAAGACGAGTATCGCGCCCGGGCCGGCGATGTTCGCCGCCAGCCCCGTGAGTACGAAGATACCCGCCCCGATCATCGCCCCCATGCCGATCATCGTCGCGTCGAGGAGGCCGAGTTCGGCCTCCGGTGAGCGTTCGCCGTGACTGCTCATGGTCTGACTCCGTCTCCCACACAGCGCCTGGTGGAGCCCAAACGACAGTTCCCCGGCAGTGTTCCACGACGGTCGACGGCCACGCGCCGGCCGGTCACGGCGAACCGCTCCTCCGGGCCACGCCCGACCGCACGCGCTGCCGACGGGTCCGCCTCCCGTTCCGAACGGTGTTCCAACATATCCGTCCGTCGCGGGGGTAGCCCCGTACCGGGCTTGAAAGCCGCGCGAGATTACTCGCCAGCGGGAATCTCGACCAGGTTGAAGACTCCTCGGGACGGCGGGCGTCGAGTCGCGTCCGACCGGTTCGACGGACCGGCCGCTCGCCCACTCGGAACCCTCGCCCCCGACACGGGACCGTTGCTCCCCGAAACGAAGGGAGAATCCCACCCTCCAGCGGGCGTGAACCGGTAGAGGTGCACGATCGCGGGCTCGAGCACCTCCGGCCGCTGGGTGGCCGTGTACTCCACCCGTGGCGAGCGCTCGGCATACACCCGGCGCTCCAGGAACTCCGCATCGACCAGCTCCGAGAGCCGTTCGGAGAGCGTGGGCGGCGAGGTCCCGGCGTACCTGTCGCTCGTGACGCGGGGGTAGGCTGTAGAAGGGTCCGTGCCGGGGCCAGTCCTACTTCCCGCGGCGGTTGTCGCTGCGGAGGCTCGGGCGGGTGTGTTCGGTGCCCTTCCCGCGCCCGCCCATGCCGCGGCCCCGGACGCCGGCGCCGGTCTTGCCGCGGAACGGCCGCCCGCGCTGGGTGTCGTTACAGATCCAGTTGAGATCGTCGTCGTTCTCGATCGCGGGGTGCTCGGGGTCGAGCAGGATCACCTCGTGCCACTTGCGCGACCCGTCCTCGCCGACCCAGTAGGAGTTCAGCACGCGGAGGTTCGGGTACTTCCGCGAAGTGCGCTCCTCGGCGATGCGCTGGATGGACTTCCGGCGAGTGATCTTGTTGACGCCCTGGCGCTTCGAGCGCCGACCGGCCTTGAACCGCTGCTTGCGGGCGGTGCCCTTCCGGACCGCCACCCGGGCGACGACGACGCCCTGCTTGGCCTTGTAGCCCTGCGACCGGGCCTTGTCCAGCCGCGTGGGCCGTTCGATGCGCTCGACGGCGCCCTGATCGCGCCACTCCTGCTGTCGTTGCCACTGCAGTTCGGCGAGCTTGCCCTCCTTCGGGGTCCGCCATGCCTCCCGGATGTGCGAGTAGAAGCTTCGTGCCATGTGTTGTCACCACGGGCGTTGGTGGTTCAGTTCCGCGCCCGGAGGCGGGAACCACATCCCGTCCTGCCGTAGCAGGTGCCCGCTGGTGCCCGTCGTCCAGCGAGTTACACGGGATTCGACGGTGGCGTACTTAGGGACTTCGAAGCGCCACGGCGCCGTTCCGTCCGTCGGGCCCGCGGTCCGCGGACCCTCCGTCCCCGGTCCCGAGTGAACACGTTCGGACGAACGCTCTTGTACACCCGCGCCACAGTCCGACGTGCATGCATTTAGGTAGCCTAAAAAGGACGAACGGGGACGGGTCGTCGGTCCCATCCGGCGTGACGTCCGTCGTACGGGGGCGTCGAGATGACGGCGACCGATTTCGACGCGGAGCGGACCTACGAGGACGGGCGGCTCTCGGCGGTCGAGGTGTTCCGTAGCGACCGGATGAAGGTCGCCTGTGGGTACTTCGTACCGGGGCAGTCCGTCCCCGTGCACGCCCCGTCCAGCGACGTGGTGGTCCACGTCCGGTCCGGGACCGGCCTCGTCCGCGACGGGAGCGAGGAACACCACGTCGAACCGGGCGACGTCGTCGTCGTCGAGGCGGACACGGATCGCGGTATCAGGGCCGACGAGGAGTCCCGCCTGGAGGCACTGCTCGTCACCGCCCCGCCACCGACCGATGCCGAGCACGCACCCGTCGGAAGGGGACTACGCCAGAACGAGTTCGAACCACAGCACGAAGGCCCATGACCACGATCCGAAGAATACGGTATGTCGGTCGAGGTTCGGCCGGAAGCGTGGACGAGTCAGGAGTGTCCAAACTGCGGTTCCACAGAGGATACGACGCGCCACCGCGACACGCTGACGTGTCCGTGTGGCTTCGAGGGGCACGCCGACCTCACGGCATCAGAGACGTTCCTGAGACGTCATCAGAACTCGAAGAGTTCTGATTGGCGAACGAGACACGCAGTGTCTCGTCAACGGCAGACGACGGTAACACGGTCGATGGCACGGCCTGTATGCCTCAAGTGGGACGACCATAACTGGTCAGAGTCACCACGCTCAGTTCCCAACGAGGAGCATACGAACCCGCAAGTTGCCTCCGTGGGCCGGTAAGCGATACTCCCAGCGCGAGGAACCCGCCGTTTACCGCGAGGAGGATGTCATTGCCACGGTCTCGTTCCGTCGGTCAGTGACCCACCATCGGAGCGGACCGGTGAACATGTCCGGGGACATCGATAGGAAGGGCTCGTGCGTACCCCCGTACATGCCCGGATTCCCCTCCCCGTTCGGTGGCACCGGCGACGACGGCGAGCTCTTCGACGAGTACGACGAGCTCGTTCCGGAACACGTTCCCGAACCCGAAGCGTTCCTCGACGGCCATCACGTCCTCTCGGGTGCGGACCACGTAGCGTTCCACGAACTCACCCGTGAGTTGTTCGAAGAACGGACGGTCTACGATATGACGTTCAATTACAACCTGGCCCGTCTGAACCTCGACACCCGCCACGAGAACGCCGGCTACCGGTACGCGGAGGAGCGCGACGATCCATCCGTCCTCCGTGCCGAATTCACGCCGACCACTCCGTTCTGCCCGCAGACCCACACGCTCACGATCGGGTCCTTCCGCGCGTGGAACGGCCTCTCGGACCGGCACGACTACGATCTGGTCCGGGTTCGCGCGGCGCGGATGCACCACCAGAGCAACGCGATCAACGAGCAGCTCGAAGAGCTGGAGGAGACGTATCTCTCGACCGGTTCCGTGACGCACGTTCCCGACGGAAACGTCGGTTCGACGCCCGTGGAACGCACCGAACGGAACGAAGGCCCGAGCCGAGGTGGCCCGGAGGCGCCCTTCTGAGACGGACTGCCGTAGTCCGGTACCGGGGAAGCCGACCCCGGACGAGTACTGGTCGACGTTCCGACGGTACGAGACAGTTCGCTCCGGAGCCACGTGTCGGCGACGGCGACTATACCGTCGAAATCGACGATGCCTATCTCCGGTAGAAATGACCTGTGATAGAAACCCCGTGTACGGGAGAACACCCACGTACGGTCGCTCCGAACCCTCGTTCGTATGAGCTACGTGGACGGGACGATCGACGAGTTCCTCGACGGTGTCGCCTCCCGGACGGTGACCCCCGCCGGAGGCACGGCCGCGGCCCTCGTCGGTGCGATCGGAACGGCACTCTGCGAGATGGTCTGTCTGCACACTATCGGGAAGGACGGGTATGCGGACGTGGAGGGGGAGATGACCGAGATGCTGGAGGACCTCGGAACGCAGCGCGAGTTCCTCCTCGAGCTTGCTGACAGGGACGCCGACGTGGTCGACGAGCTGCTGGCGACGTCTCCGGACGAACCGGACCGGGTCGTCGCACAGAAGCGGGCCACCGGCGTGCCTCTCGTGATCGCCGAAGCGTGCGTGCCCGTCATCGAACACGCGACCGTCCTGGCGGAGAAGGGCAACAGGAACGCTATCCCGGACGCCGGGACGGGATCGTACCTCGTGTACGGAGCGCTCCAGGCGTCCGTATTCACGGTTCGGTGCAACCTGGACCGAATCTCGGACCCGTCGTTCGTCGAGGAGATGGGGACACGGGCGACCGAGCTCGAGCGATCGGCCGAGACGGAGTTCGAGAGCGTGATCTCGACCATCGAACGCGACGGCTGACCGTGCCGATGGAACACTCGTGGGAACGGTTCCCGGCGAACGCGACCGATCGACGTACGCGGTGGCACGGTTCGCTGGACCCGTTCAGTATCGATACCGCTGTTCCGACTCCCGGTGGCTACCGGGCATCGGCAGATTCGATCGATTCGTCCGACGACGAATCCTGCTCCGCCTGGAACGTGTCGAAGAGAACACCGGCAAGCGAGTGTGGGCTGTGCTTTCGGACGACCCATACGATGTTGATGAGGAAGAGCAGCGCACCCGCCAACACGAATATGCCACCGAGGGCGGGAGCTATCGACGGAAGCGAGAGCAGATCGGCGGCGACGAGTGTCGTCGTCCCGCCGGCCAGCAGGACGAAGTCGACGTCCGCGATCCGGTCGTCGTAGAGGTCGTCGATCATCGGGACGGCCTCGTACCCCAGCAGATCGCTGTAGCGGTGGACCCAGACGACGAACGGGATGATGTGATACAGCGTCCCGAGGACGACGAAGCCGACGACACCCATGAGGAGTAGATGGGCGGTCCCGGGTGCACCGAACACCGTGTTCCGGGCGAGGGGCTCCGTGAGCCAGACCGGCAACGCGAGGGCCGCCCAGAGCACCATCGCGGGGACCACGACGGCGTACCGCGAGAGCATCGGCGTCCAGTCGACCTGCGCCTCGTAGAGCCGACGTCCGAGGATCACGCCGAATCCGAGGAGGGAACTGACGACGAGTACCCCGCCGACACGTGCGAGCACGGCGACGTCGATCAGTCGGCCGACCGCGACGAGTACGACACCCGCGGGGTAGGCGACCTCCTCGAATCGACGCAAGGGGAGGTCGATCCCGTGGAGTTCCGTCTGCGTGAACATCGTCGCGAGCTGGTAGAGCGCCCCCAGCACCGTCGTCAGCACGGCTCCGAAGACGGCGAGTGTGGCGTGGCTCCCGACCACGCTCGCTCGCGATACCGGGAGGGACCCGAAGAGCGGATGGACGAGATCGACGGCGAGGAGGAATCCGAGCGTAGTGACGAGCAAGAAGAAACCGAGTGCGAGTCCGAAGTGGCGCTCGGTCACGTCGTACGAGGGAAGCGTCCAGAGCGTCCGACCGATGTTGTACACGAACGTCCAGAACCCGAGGAGCATCGCGCCCCCGAAGGCCGGAAGCCACGACAGGTGGCCACCGAGGAGGCTGGCGGCGAATCCGAGCAGGCCGACCGTGACCAGCCACAGCTGCAGGGTCGACAGCCGCCGGGAGTGGAGCGACGTGCCCGACCAGACGGGGACGAACTGCGTCATCGCCCCCATGATCGTGAGACAGACCCATCCGGCGAGGAAGAGGTGCACGTGGGAGAGGGCCGCGAAGCCAGCGATCGCGCCGAGGACGACGCCGAGCCCGACGAGGAGCCCGACGAGCAGGAACCCGAGTCCGACGAGGAAGTGCCGGAGGGGGACCGTCATCGGCGGCTGTCGCGCGGTGTCGAGGGCCCCTGGAACGACGCCCATACGTACACCACGTCCCCGGGGGTCCTCCCGCTACTCCCGAACACGTTCGCGATCGGGTCGAACGAGCGCCGACGGTGGCGGATACGGCCGGAGAACTCGCGCTGTCGCCTATCGACTGACCCAGCCGGGACCCCCGGATCCCCACCATCCTCGCCGTCCGGCACCGGTCGACCCGTGTTCACCGGTTCGGGGGGCCGCCTTCCCCAACGGTTATCGCGACCCCGCGGGTCGGATCGGTATGGCGTTCGACGACGTGGTCGTCGCCGGCATCGGGGAGACGGCGAAGCATCGCCCGGGCCGGCGGAACGACCAGCCGTACCACACCCTGGAGGAGTACTTCCGGACCGCCGCCGACCTGACGCTCGCCGACGCCGGTCTGGACTGGCGGGACGTCGACGGGCTCGGGGTCGCACGTCCATCGACGGAAACGCCGTACCGCTACCCACTGATGGTGGCCGAGACGCTGGGGTTCGAGGACCTCCGGTGGCTCACGACCACCGACCACTGCGGCGGTCAGGGTGTCCCGCTGCTCGCCCAGGCGGCGATGGCCGTCGACGCGGGGATGGTCGAGTCGGTCCTCTGTCTCGGGGCGGACACGCCGAAACACCCCGAGAAGGGCTCGGGCGAGGTGTTCCCGCGCGATCCGCGCGGGTTCGCTCGGGAGTACGTCGACCCGTTCGGCCTCCAGGGGGCCAACGCCCTGCTCGCGATGGCACAGCGCCGCCACATGGACCGGTTCGGGACGACCGTCGAGCAGCTGGGCGAGCTCTACGTCGCCCAGCGGGAGGGCGCGACGCGGAACCCGCTCGCGTACTTCGACGAGCCGGTCACTCTCGAGGAGTACGTGGACTCGGAGATGATCGCCGACCCGATCCGCCTGTTCGACTGTGTGCTCCCGGTCAACGCCGGCTTTGGCTTCCTGCTGACGACGCCCGAACGGGCCGCCGAACTCGGCGTCGAGCCCGTCTCGATACGCGGGGTCGGCAACAGCCACAACCCCGAGGTCGCCCCGCGACGGGAGTTCACGGCCATGGGCATCGGCACGGCGGGCGATCGGGCGTTCGAGATGGCCGGCCTCGGGCCCGAGGCGATGGATTTCCTCCAGCTCTACGACGACTACCCCATCGTCGAGCTGATGCAGATGGAGGAGCTGGGCTACACCGAGCGCGGCGAGGGCGGCGAGTTCCTCGAACGCACGGACCTGGCCCACGACGGCGACCTCCCGGTGAACACCGGCGGCGGCCAGCTCTGTGTCGGCCAGGCCGGGGTCGGCGGCGCCGCGTTCGTGCAGGTGCTCGAGGCGGTCCGCCAGCTCCGGGGTGACGGCGGCGACCGGCAGGTCCCGGACGCCGAGACGGGCCTGATCACGGGCGTCGGCGCCGGCCAGTACGGGAAGAACCTCACCGCACACTCCGTGGCCGTCCTCGAACGGGGTGGTCCGGCGTGAGCGACCACGAACACGTCCCCCTCCCCTCGCTCGACGCCGAGGTCGACCGGGTGTTCTGGGAGGCGGCCGCGGAGGGACGGCTGCTCGTCCAGGAGTGTCCGGACTGTGGCGAGCGGCAGTTCTTCCCCCGTTCGTGGTGTCACTACTGCGGCTCGGGGACGGTCGAGTGGATCGAGTCCGTCGGGACGGGACACGTCCACACCCACACGGTGATCCGCCGGGCGACCGAGCTCCCCGCGTTCGCCGACCGGATCCCGTACGTCGTCGCGTACGTCGAACTCGACGAGGGCGTTCGACTGTGTACGAACGTCGTCGACTGTGAACCCGAGGCGGTCGAGCACGGCCTCCCGGTGGAGGTCACCTTCGAGCCGGTGAGCGAGTCGATCGCGCTCCCGCGGTTCCGACCGCGGTGATACGGCCGTGCGTATCACTCCGCCGACCGCCACCGCTCACCGAGCCTCTCTCGCGGGTAGTCGTCGAACCCGCCGTCCCGGAAGACGGTCACGCGGCCGGTCTCCTCGCTGAGCGTCACCGCGGCCCAGACCTCATCGCGGACGGATATCTCGGCCGCACTCAGGTGTTTCGTCCCCATCCAGTCGGCGTACTCGACGGTCGCCCGCTGGCGTGCGAGCTCGTCGTCGCCCGGTGTCTTGATGCGGACCATCTGCTTCTGGATGGTCCCGTCGGTGCTGACGAGGACCGCACCGTCGCGCTCGAACGCGACGGTCCGGGCGGCGTCGACGAACGTGTCGAGGTCGTTCTCGACGACGCGGCAGGTCTCGATCGGCCACCGGTTCTCGCCGAGCGAGTCGGCGTACTCGCCCGAGTGGACCCCAGCCACGAGGACGAAGTAGAGGCTCGGCCCGCGGACGTACGCCTCGTCCCACCGATCGAACCCGAGACTGATGCTCTCGACGGCGTACGTGAGCAGTTCCGTGAGCTCGGTCACCGTCGTGTATGCCACCCGTAGCGGGTCCTCACTACCCACCGTCCCGTCCCCCGTTCGTCCGTACCGTCGTTGACTGACACGCCATACGTCGACGGCGGGCGTCCGGAAGATAAAACGTGACCTCCACGGGGACCGTTCGCCGAGGTCGGTGACCCCGCCCACCGGGAACGCGTCGACCGCCGGAGAACGGGCGGACGGGCGAGAGCGGTGGCCGATATTGTAACAGATATAGTTGGAATTTTGCGTTCCCAGAGACGGCTTCGACGTGGACCGTTCGTTCCCGATGAACCGGCGGCTGTGAGGGGTCCGGAAGGGGCCGTCCGACGACCCCGCGACCCCCGGCCCCGGCGGTCCGGAAACCTCCCGAATCCCGTGTCGAAGGACGGATACTACGGATACGCCGTCGCCCGCCCCGGATCGAACCGGGTACCCGTTCCGAGCCGAGCGGTGTGACGCCCGTCGCGGCGAGGGCGATCGAACCTTCCGGAGACGGTAGTCGGGGCCGTCCAGGGAGCATCACCGGGAGGGATCCGGATCGGACACCGCGAACCGGACCGTCGGACTGCTCGAGGAGCCCATCGTCGCGACGGGGTCGTGCCTGTTCGACTCCCGATAGAATTATAACTTCTTATGTAAATTTTGCCGTGGTGTCCGCCGACGTGCACGGGTGACGAGCCGACGGCGACCGTTCCCGAGAGAGCGACCCCGTCCACCGTCGAGGCGATCCGCGACGACCTCCCGGAAACCACCGAGGCGGAGTACGACCGGCTGATGACTACGTCCCGGCCGGGTCGCTCATACGGTCGTGCGTACCTGTTCTCGGCTACCTTCGGGATGATCGGCGTGTCGAGACCGATGCGGCGGGCTCGGATCCGCGAGGCAGGGTGAACGCGATCCACCCCGGGCTGGTGGAGACGAACACGACCCGCGACGACCGAACCGCAGGTAGATATTTACCCCCGCCCCGACGAGAGTTCGAGCGATGACGCCGCTAAATTCGGTTTCGATAATCGGTGCGGGTGACATGGGTCACGGGTTCGCGGCCCACTTCACCCGGACGGGCAAGGACGTGACGCTCGTCGATCACCGCCAGTCCAACCTCGACGAGGCGGCGGCGAACGTCCTCGACGTCGTCGAGTTCCTCAACGGCGAGGGGCTCGCGGACCTCGATCCGGAGTCGGTCGTGGACGACATCGAGTTCACGCTCGACCGGGACGCGGGCGTCGCCGACGCCGACCTCGTCCTCGAGACGGTCACGGAGGACCTCGAGGTCAAACACGAGGTGTTCTCCGGGGTCGTCGGTTCGGCGCCCGAGGACGCCGTCCTGGCCTCGAACACCTCCGGAATACCCGTCACGGATATCGCCGAGGCCGTCCCCGAGGCGTCGGACCGCGTCGCCGGGTGCCACTGGTGGTTCCCCCCGTACCTCCTGCCGACCGTCGAGGTGGTTCGGGGCGAGGGGACGAGCGACGAGACGTTCGAGCGCCTCGCGACGTTCGTCGAGAGCGTGGACCGCGACCCCATCCGCGTCGAGAAGGACGTTCCGGGGTTCGTCTGGAACCGCCTCCAGCTGGCCGTGTTCCGCGAGGCGCTCCACCTCCTCGAGCGGGAGGTGGCGTCGGCCGACGACATCAACCGGGCGATCAGGGACGGATGGGCGATCCGGTCGGCCGCCATCGGCCCGTTCGAGACCATGGACATCGCGGGGCTGGATCTCGTCAGCACGGTCGCGGAGGAGCTGAACCCGCACCTCTGTGACGACGACGAGCCGAGCCCGCTTTTCGAGGAGAACCTCTCGGCGGGACGGGGCGGCATCCAGGACGGGGCGGGGTTCTTCGAATACGACGAGGCGCCGAGCGAGACCGTCCGTCGCCGCGACGAGACGGTCGCGGCCATCAGGCGGGCGCTCGGAGAGTAGGGCTCGGCGGGAGGTACGTCCGCCGGTCGCTACAGCGTCTCCTCCTGCAGCCGGCGGAGGTGGTATACGAACGAGTCCGTGTCGAGGGCGACGTCGTCGTACGAGACGATCTCGTCGCGCTCGACCGGCTCGAGGACCTCGGCACCGTCGAGCAGCTCCAGCGGGACGTGGTCCTCCGCGGCTGCGCCGTCGGCCGACTCCAGGTGGCCGTAGACCGTGTAGCCGCCGCCTCCGTCGATCTCGTCGCCCGGTTCGAGGTCGTACTTCGCCGCGCCGACCACCTCGGCGACGTGGCGGTCGGGAACCCCGGTCGGCTCGTTCCGGACCGCGGCGTTCGCGACGCTCACCGGCGTCTCGATCCCGGGGAGGTGGTAGGGCCGATAGAACACCTGGTACTCGCCGTCGCCCGCGGTGTAGAGACCGCTCCCGCTGTACTGCGCGAAGTACTCCTGGACCCGCTCGGTGGGCGTCGTCGTCACGACGAACACGCCGAAGTCCAGGTCGAACTCGACCTCCGACCCGTCGCGGTAGAGCGAGCTGACGGTGTCGACGACACCGGTGTTCTCGAGGATACCCCCGTCGCTCTTGGGTCGGAGGACCTCCGGGATCTCGGGGACCTCGGCCGGGGGGAGGTGCATCCCGGGGACGTCGGGCTCCAGACCGGTCGCGTTGGCGACGGCACACATCTCGACGGCGACCTTGGTCCCGTCGAAGAAGGAGTTGTACATCCGCGGGTTGAGGTTCCGGCTCTCGACGAACTCCTCATCGAACCCGAGGCGATCCCAGATGCTGTCCGGCGTCCCGTGGGCGTTCTCCTCGACATAGGCGTTCCCCTTGCCCGCGGCCACCACGTCGAGACCGACGGTCTCCGCCCAGTCGTACAGCTCGCAGATGACCGAGGGCTGGTCGCCGTAGGCCATCGAGTAGGTGACGCCGCGGTTCTCGGCGAGCTGGGCGAGTACCGGGCCGACGACGGTGTCGGCCTCGACGGTGACCATCACGACGTGCTTGCCCTCCGTGATCGCGGTGTACGCGTGGCGGGCGCCGGCCTCGGGGATGCCGGTCGCCTCGACCACCACCTCGACGTCGGTCCGACAGCAGTCGAGGCCGGCGGCCAGCACCGCTCGACCACCGTTCGCTACGGCGTCGTCCGCGCCGGCCGGGTCGTCGACGACGCTGATCTCGCCGGCGGGGACACCGGCCCCGCAGAGTGTGTTCACCGCCTTTTCCGTGTCGATGTCCGCGACGACCGCGGTCCTCAGCCCGTCCACTCGTTCCATCTGGTCGATGAGGTTCGTCCCGAAGAGACCGGAGCCGACGACGCCGACCCGGACCGGTTCGTCCCGTGACCTCAGCCGTGAGGGGATGTTGAGCATGCGCGTCGCTTCGACCATCCGTCGAGGGATATATAAATCCACGGACGGCAGGATGCGCCGGTTCCCGCTCCGATGGCCCGCGGAGCGAAGCGCGTTCGGGAGAGCCCGGGGGTCACGAGACGGGCGTCCCGACCCCCGGACCGGTGAGAGGACAACGAGGCTGCCTCGAACGACGACGTCGGGGCGGCACATCTCTGCCTCGGGGAGGTGTACTCCGAGCAGGTCCTCGAACGCGTCAACGAACTCGAGCTGGATGTCGAGTTCACCTGATACTGCCGGTCGTACCTACGTAGGTTTCGGTTGCATGCCCGTCCGATACGGAGTGGCGATGCGGTCCACGACCCGCATGGACACTCATACGGTCGTACGTAACGGCTTTCAGTGGTTCTCGGACGTATCGGCGTTTCGAGACCGATGCGGCGGGCTCGGATCCGCGAGGCGGTACCGAATGAGGCACGACCTATCAGTGCTCTCACGACCGACAGTACGAGCCGCGGGGCGGGACGACGCCCCGACCGTACGCCGCCGCGGACCCGACGGCCCCGGCTCTGGTAGTTCCGCCCCGCCGCGTCGTTCCCGTATGACCGCTTCCACCCAACGGTCGAGGGTTCCGTCCATGGCGATTCATAACAGAAGTACGTACGTTAGAGATTGCGTCGATACCGGCATCCGGCCCGATCGAGTCTCCCACTGGAACCTCCCGATACTAAATATAATAAAAGCTATTATTATCGGTTACTATATTATTATTGTTATATTTTCCCGCTCCGGTTCGGTGTCCCACGTACCCGGACACGAAGCCGTCGCGACGGGACACCGTTCGGTCGAGGTATCCACCGACGAGAAGCGTCGTGCCATCGATGTCGAGTGGCTCGACGAGCACAGAGAGACCGCCCGTGATCGTCGGTTCGAGACCGTCCGTACGGATCGCAGGGGAGAGGGTGTCGGCATCGTCGGGGAGCGTCTGGAGGACGGCGGCGAGGTAGCTCGCGTGGATCATCGTCGTCCTCCGTAGCTTCTCGGTCCCGGACCATGCGACTGATACACGGTGGCGGACCGGAGGACGCTGTTCGGACGAGGTCGAACGGTGAAGTGTAGCGTTCCCTGCGTGTCCGTGTCGGAAACCGCTATCCCCGCGGGTGATGCGATCGAATCGAGTCGGAGTTCGTAGAGCGGGAAGCGACGCCGGGACCACTGACGAGGCTCGGTATTCGAGCATGCTTCGTCTTTACTATCAATTTTATATATTGTATATATTTTATATATATTTGGTGTCGGTGAACTCGGTCGACGGTTCACATCGGGTTCACGAACCCGAGTCACAGCCGGACGTCGGCCGAACCCCGGATCGTGTTGCGATCGACGAGACGGTGATGGGATGGATTGATGCCTGCCGGCCGTCCAGGGTCGGGGATGTCCGTCACGAGCCGGTTCCGCGAACTGATCGAGCGGTCCGAGATACTGCCCGCGATGGGGGGGTACGACGCCCTGTCGGCGCGCCTGATCGAACAGGCCGGCGGCGAAGTCGTGTACATGAGCGGGTCCTCGGTCTCGACGTCCGTCCACGGCTACCCCGACGTGGGGCTCACGACGATGACCGAGATGGTCGACCGGGCCCGGGGGATGGCGGGCGCGGTCGACGTGCCCGTCTTCTGTGACGCCGACACCGGATACGGCAACCCGGTGAACGTCGTTCGGACCGTCGAGGAGTACGAGCGCGCCGGCGTCGCAGGCGTCCACATCGAGGACCAGACGTTCCCGAAGAAGTGCGGCCACTTCGAGGAGAAAGGCGTCGTCGGGACCGGGGAGATGGTCGGGAAGATACGGGCCGCGACCGACGCCCGCGAGGACGACGACTTCGTCGTCATCGCCCGGACCGACGCGGTCGCGGTCGAGGGGTTCGACGCGGCGGTCGAACGGGCCGAGGCCTACCTCGACGCCGGGGCGGACGTCCTGTTCGTCGAGGCCCCCACGGACCGTGAGGAGCTAGAGCGCGTCGGGGAGACCTTCCCGGACGTCCCCCTCGTGGCGAACATGACCGAGGGGGGCAAGACACCGCTGTTCACCGCGTCCGAGTTCGAGGCGATGGGCTACGACGTCGTCCTCTACCCCGCGACGGGGTTCAAGACCGCGGCGAAGGCGATGCAGGAGCTCTACGCGGAGATCGCCGAGACGGGCACCCAGGCGGGGATGATGGACCGGCTCGTCTCCTGGGAGGGCCGGAACGAGATAACCGGGCTGGACGAGGTCGTCGAGCTGGAGCGGCGCTACGCCTCTGACGAGTAGCGGCGAGGTCGAACTCGCAGCCTCGACGGTCGGTACGCCGACAGCGGCCCCCGGGTTCGGTGTGCTCCTCGCGCTGCTGCAAGCGGGTCGACCTCCGGACCGCGAGCGGCGACGGAGACCGTCGGTCAGCTCTTCCTCGGGCTCTCGGCGACCGGCAAGTCCACGCTGACCGCCCACAGGCTCCGGCTCGAGGAACCGAAACGGGCGACGATGCTCCAGGACGCCGTCGTCGCGTTGCTCCCCGATGGAACGGTCGCGGGCAGCGAGGGGAGTCCATCCAGACCCGCGCGGGCGACCCCTCGCGGGCCGGCGAGCCGATCCGCGTCGTCGGGACCAACCCGTTCATCGTCGGTTCGGAGGGCACGGAGGGGAACCGGTTCCGCGACCTCGTCGGGACCCTCGACGTCGACTGCTTCGTGCTGAACACCGGCTGCGTCGGCACCAGGGACGTCGGCGTCCAGGAGTCCGTGACGCTCCTGCGGGAGGTCGCCCGCGGGACCGTCGAGTGGACCGAGGACGGAACGACCGGACTGACGGTCCCCAGCTACGTGCCGGGACTGGACGCCGGGGCGTTCACCGTCGCGAACCGCGTCGACGACCACGAGCGGAAACTCCACGAACTCCGCGAGGAGCGTCGACGCTACCTGTCCGGGTTCGAGGACCTGGACGACGGTATCGCGGACCCGCGGTCGAGACGGACTCCGGCGGACGGGGCCCCGGCTAGAACTCCACGGGGATCTCGATGACCGTCGGGGTGTCGCGATCGAACGCGGCGTCCAGTCGCTCCGGGAGCTCGGCCTCCAGATCCGCCATCTCGACCCGGCACGCCTCGGCCCCGAAACTCCGGGCCAGCGGGACGAAATCGGGGTTCTCGATGTCGGTCCCCATCGTCCTGCCGTAGTCGCGCCGCTGGACGTCCTCCAGGATGTCGTAGGAGTCGTCGTTCAGGAGGACGACCGGCACCCCGAGGTCGTACCTGACCGCCGTCGCGAGGTCGCCCACCGTGAACAGGAAGCCGCCGTCGCCGACCAGGGCGAGGACCTGGCGGTCCGGCTCGCCGACGGCGGCGCCGTAGGCGGCCGGCGGAGCGTATCCCAGGGTGCCGTACCCCCGGGGGAACAGGAAGGCCCCGGGCTCGCCCATCGGGAAGCGACTCGCGGCCTCGTAACAGAGCTTCGTCATGTCGTTGACCACCACGGCGTCGTCGGCGAGCGCCTCCCGGAGGACCGCGATGACCCGGTGTCGGGGTTCCTCCTCGGCGGTCTCGGCGAGGGGTGCGGGCCTGGCCGCCGTGACCCCCGCGCGGGTCCCCTCGAACCGGACGCCGCGATCGACCGCCCGCTCGTGGAGGTGTGCGACGGCGTCCCCGCAGTCGCCGACGACGCCGAGCGCGGTGTCGTGGTTGTTCCCGAAGTTGGTGTAGTCGATGTCGACGTGGACCAGCTCCGCCGGCAGGTCGACCGAGCCGGTCTCCTGTGCGCTCAGTTCGGTCCCGAGGGCGAGGACGAAATCGCGAGACGCGGCGTACTCGGCCGCCGCGTCGTGGCGGATGCTCGCGTCGAGACAGAGCTCGTGGTCCGCGGGGACGACGCCCCGTCCGGCGGTGGTCGTGACGACCGGAACCCCGAGCTCCTCCACGAACCGGCGGATTCGCCCGGCGGCACCCGTCGCGCCCCCCCCGACCACCAGCAGCGGGTCCTCGGCCGCGGCGAGGCGGTCGACCGCCTCGTCCAGCCGGCTCTCGTCGGGGGACGGCAGCGAGACGGGGGGACGATCGACCAGCTCGGCCGGCTCCTCGCGCTCCAGGACGTCCGTGGGGAGTTCGACGTGGACCGGCCGCGGGCGGTGGGAGTCGAGGTACTCGAACGCGTCGGCGATGGCCCGGGGCGCGTCGGCCACGCGCTCGACCCGTTCGCTGTACGCCGCGATCGACTCCATGACACCCTGCTGGTCCTTGAGTTCGTGGAGGTGTCCCTTCCCCCGGTCGCCCTCGTTGGTCGCGTTCGCCGTCGAGATCACCAGCACGGGGACCGAGTCGGAGTAGGCCTGCCCGACCGGCGTCGCGACGTTGGTCAGTCCCGGGCCGGTGATGACGAGGGCGACCCCGACCCGGCCCGTGGCCCGGGCGTAGCCGTCGGCCATGAACCCGACGCCCTGCTCGTGGCGCCCCGTCACGTGGTCGACGTCGCTGTCGACGAGGGCGTCGTAGATCTCGAGGCTGTGTACCCCGGGTATGCCGAAGGCGACCTCGACACCCTCCCGCGCGAGCTGTCCGACGACCGCCTGCCCCCCGGTCATGCGCTCCATGCCGTGGCCGTCGAGGCGACGCCCGTAGTTCTTTTCCACCGCGGACGTCGTACGGTCGTGCGTACCTGTTCTCGGCGGTCTTCGGGAGGATAGGCGTGTCGAGACCGATGCGACGGATCCGGGTCCACGAGGCGGTAACGAATGACGCACGACCGTATCAGGTCCCGGTCACTCGGTCGGCCGTCCGGGGCTCTCCTCGCCCCGCACCCCGCGTCCCGCGAGCGCCCCCGTGACGGTGGCGTAGGTCGCTCCGAGCGCGGCGCCGGCCAGCACGAACGCGACCAGGCTGGCGGGGTCACCGACCGAGAGCTCGAGCGACGCCTCGAAGGTCCGAACCTTCCAGAGCGGGACGACCAGGACGGTCGTGACCAGCCAGGCGGGGACGGCCACCAGCGTCCCGAACGCCGTGCTGGCAGGTAACGTGACCTCGTCCCTGGTGACGAGTTCGATACAGGCGGCGAAGACGCCCGCCGCGAGGACGCCGCCGGCACCGACGGTCGTCCATCCCGCGAGGAGGCTCTCCCGCCCGACGACGGCCGCGACGGCACCCATAGAGCCTCTCGCGTGGAGGAGGCTGCCTAGGAGCACGGTCGAGACCAGGGCGGCGCCCGAGGCGCCACCGACCATCTCGCGCCGCGGTTCGACCGGCTCGAAGCCACCTCGAGCACCCCACTCGGAGGCGAGGGTGAACGCCGCGGCGACCCCCAGGAACACCAGCACCGCGGGGAGCGCGGCCTCGGCGGGCCCGTACGCGCGGACCGGTGGTAGATCGAGCGTGTAGTGGAACGCGAACAGGTCGACCCACGCGGAGCGATGGAACGCGTAGAGCGGTTCCTCGTACACCGGCGTGACGTGGTGGACGTCCGGGAACAGTCCCCAGAGACCACCGACCGCGAGGAGGGCGATCCCGTGTCGGCGAACGGTTCCGTAGCGTACGGCGAGCGGTGCCGCGAGCAGGAGGAGGAGGGACGCGCCCACCAGGAAGTGGACGATCGCGGGGGCCATACGCGTCCGAACGGCTCCCGACCTGTTGGCTCTTACGCCCCTCGGCCATCGCGGTGACGGGCCGCGTCCCCCGTCCGGACGGGTCGGAGCCCACCGGTACATCGTTACAACAGTCCGTATCAGTCGTCGGTCGCCGGACTGGCGACGTCCGTCCGTACCGCGTGTGCACGCCGGGCGGTGAGGACGAAGCCGACGGTGGCGACGCCGATGAACCCGGCGGCGAGGAGGAAGCCCGCCCGCGTCGAGACGAGGTCCATCGTCCCTCCCACGAGCACCGGCCCGA
>JAZKST010000055.1:0-18373 GCA_036625905.1 Haloarculaceae archaeon | reverse complement strand
GCGATGGGGATCTACGTCGGGACGTTCTCGGTCGGGAGCGGGCTCACCTTCCTGCTCTCCTCGGCCATCGCCAGCGCGGTCGACTGGCGGACGGCCGTGGCGGCAACGAGCGCCGGCGCACTCCTCGTGGCCCCGCTGGTCCTTCTCGGGGCACGGGACCCACCCGGGGCCGAGACCCGCCGGACCGGTGGACTCGACCTCGCCGTGCTCCGGAACCGACGCTACCTCGCCGCGGTGGGAGTGTACACGTTCCACAACTGGGAGCTGTTCGGAGTCCGGAACTGGCTCGTCGCGTTCCTGCTGGCGACGCCGGCGGTCGCCGCGACCGGGTCGCCGGGTGCGCTCGCGGGCGCGCTCGCCGGGACGATGATCGTCCTCGGCGGCCTCGGAAACGTCCTCGGCGGTGCAGCGAGCGACCGGTTCGGCCGGCTGTGGGTCGTCGGGGGCGCGCTCGCCGCGAGCGGGACGGTCAGCCTCCTGCTCGGGTCGCTCGCGTGGCTGCCGCTCGCGGTGCTCGTCGCCGTCGTGCTCGTCTACGGGGTGGCGCTGACCGCCGACAGCGCCCCCACCTCGACCGCCGTCACCGAACTCGTCGCCGACGAACGGATGGGTGCCGCGCTCTCGCTGCAGTCGTTCGTCGGCTTCTCGTCGACGGTCGTCTCGCCGGTGATCTTCGGTGTTGCGCTCGACGCCGGCGGCTACACGCTCGCGTTCCCGACGCTCGCCGCCGGGGCGTTCGCCGCGCTCTGCTTCGTGTTCCTGCTCCGGACCCTCACCGCCGGTGCGGTCGGCGAGTCGTCGGCCCCGCCCGAGACGACTTGATACGGTCGTCCGTACCCGTTTTCGTCGATCTTCGGGGTATCGTCGTTTCGAGACCGACGAGACGGAGCTCGGGGATCGGTCCATGCCGGGATGCCGGCCCGCGGCGGAGACGTTTTCCTCGCGGCCGTGCTATTCGGTCCCATGACGACCGTCCACTTCGGGATCGACGACGCCGTGGTACGGGTCGACGACGGGAGCGCCCGGCTGCTCGCGGACGGGACGTTCGACGTAGAGTGTCTGGAGACGACCGAGGAGGCGCTGCTCGTCGGCACCGTCGAGAAAGGGCTCGTGCGGCGGCCGCACGACGGTGTCGACACGGCCGACGAACACGACGGCGGCTTCGCGCCCGTCGAGAGCATCGACGAGCCCCGGGTCACCTCCCTCGCCGTCGGCCCCGGCGGGATCTGCTGGGCGGGGACGGAGCCCAGCGCCGTCTACCGGTCGACCGACAGCGGGTTGACCTGGACCGGTCTTCCGGGGCTGACCGACCTCCCCTCGGCGGAGGAGTGGTCGTTCCCGCCGCGGCCCCACACCCACCACGTCCGGTGGCTGGAGCCGGCGCCGGCCGACCCGGACAGGTTGTACGTCGGCATCGAGGCCGGCGCGTTCGTCCTCGGGAGGGGTGTCTCGGACCCGGACTCCACGAACGTCGAGTGGCACGAACGTCCCCCGGGGAGCCGCCGGGACAACCACACGCTCGGCACCCATCCCGACGCCCCCGAGCGGGTGTACTCGGCGGCCGGCGACGGCTACGCCGAGTCGACCGACGGGGGCGAGACCTGGCACGAGGCGATGGAGGGGCTGGACCACCGCTACTGCTGGTCGGTGGCGGTCGACCCCGCCGACCCCGACACCCGTGTGATATCGGCTGCCAGCGGGGCCTACCGTGCCCACCGTCCGGGGAGCGCCGAGAGCTACTGCTACCGGCGGACCGGCGACGGGCCGTGGGAGCGGGTATCGGGGGGGCTGCCGACCGGCGAGGGCGTGCTCCGCGCCGTTCTCGACTCGGGCGGGGCGGGGGAGTTCTATGCCGTGAATAGCGAGGGGCTCTTCCGCTCGGACGACGCGGGCGAGACCTGGCACGGCGTCGACCTCGGCGACGCGTGGCTCGACCGGTTCGCCACGGAGCCGCCCCGCGGTCTCGTCGTGGACCGATAGCGGCTGGTGGAAGCTCCCCGAGCATCTGGGGTCACGAAAACGACGAGATGACCGTGACGGACACGACTGACGAGTTCGGTAAGGGTCTCAGTAGCACCGGTGATGCCGGAGAACGAACGCCGACTTTCATATGGCGACACACGGAACGGGGGACCGAATGACCCCACGAACGGACATGAACGCCCCACTACCGGACGTGTCGTCGATCGAATCCACGTTCCGCGACGCGAACGACGTGAGCCTCCACGTCGTCGCTGCCGGTGACCCCGACGACCCGCTCGTCGTGCTGCTCCACGGGTTTCCGGAGTTCTGGTACGAGTGGCACCGCTACATCGAACCGCTCGTGGATGCGGGCTACCGCGTGCTCGTTCCCGACCAGCGAGGGTACAACCGCAGTGACAAGCCAGCCGGTGTCCGGCCCTACCGCATCACCGAACTGTCGGGAGACATCGTCGATCTGATCGCCACCGAGGGGCGCGACACCGCACACGTCATCGGACACGACTGGGGAGCCGCCGTCGGGTGGGATCTGGCACTCCGTCATCCCGACGCCGTCGGTCGGCTCGGCATCATCAACGTTCCCCATCCGACGGTGTTCCAGCGGACCCTCGCTTCGAGCCTGACCCAGCTCCGCAAGAGCTGGTACATGTTCTTCTTCCAGGTCCCTCGCCTCCCGGACTGGTACGTCGAACGGAACGACTGCGCTTTTCTGGTGACCGCGATGGAGGAGGCGCAGTCGGGGACGTTCACCGAGAGGGATTTCGAGCGGTATCGCCGGGCGTGGGCGGAGGAGGGGTCGCTCACGGCGATGCTCAACTGGTATCGGGCGCTCTTTCGACACGGCGAGGATCCACCACGGACGCAGGTGGAGGCCCCGACGCTGATCGTCTGGGGCGAGGACGATCAGGCCCTCGTTCCCGAGATGGCGTCGGAGAGTATCGAACACTGCGACGAGGGGGATATCGAACGGTTCCCCGATGCCACACACTGGATCCCTCACGAGCACCCCGATCGAGTTTCCGACCGCCTGCTGGACCATCTCGGGTCGTGACTGTCAGACGCGCCCGGTGGATTCTGTGCGCCCGCGTCGTCGGTTTCGATCCGCTGACGAGATGGGGTTCCTTGATCCGCTGACGAGATCGGGTTCCGGGTCGGCCTCCCGGCCACTGCGATTCCCCGGCGCCGGTCGCCGTCGAGAGAAGCGAGAAGATACTTGTCCGAGAGGCCCCCACACCCTGACGATGCGGGACTTCGTCGTCGTCGGTGCCGGCCCGGCCGGCTCGCGGTTCGCCCGCTCGGCCGCACGGCGCGACCGGGACACCCTCGTGCTCGAACAGGGGGAGATCGGCCGACCGCTCGCCTGTTCGGGCCACGTCTCGCTCGACGTCTGGGAGTACGTCCCCGAGGGTGCGCGCGACCGCCTGCTCCAGAACGAGATCTACGGCGCGCGGTTCCACCTCGACGGCCCGGGAAGTCGGGCCTACCCGTTCTACAAGGAGACGCCGGTCTCGAACGCCATCGATCGGGTGGAACTCGACCGCACGCTCGCGAGAGCGGCGGCCGACGACGGCGCGGACGTCCGGGACGGCCACACGGTCACCGACGTCGAGGAACGGGCCGACCGGGTCGAGGTGACCGCCCGCGGCCCCGACGGCACCGAGCGGTTCGAGGCACGGATGGTCGTCGGCGCCGACGGCCCCCGGTCCCGGGTCCGCGAGGCCGTCGGTCTCCCGGACCCGGACGAGTTCCTCCACGGCGTCCTCGGCTTCGACCCCGATCCCGACGACGAGGACTTCGTCGACGTCCACCTCACCGTCCCGGGGTTCTTCGCGTGGCGCATCCCCCGCGGCGACGGCGGCGTCGAGTACGGCCTCGCGGTCCGACCCGGCGACGACGCCCCCGGCCGGTTCGAGGACCTCTGTGCCGGCTACGATGCGAGCATCGACGAGCGGTGTTCGGGCCTCATCCCGATCGGCCCCGCGAGCGAGACGACGGGTCGGCGGTCGCTGCTGGTCGGGGACGCGGCCGGGCAAACCAAGCCGTTCACCGGCGGGGGCATCCTCTACGGGATGCGCGCGGCCGACGTCGCCGCCCGGGAGGTCGACCCGCGTGCCCCGGTCACGCTCGACGCCTACGAGCGGGGATGGCGCGAGGAACTCGAACGGGACGTGTGGCTCGGCCACCTCGTCCGGCGGGCCTACTCGCTCCCGGGACCGGTCAAACGGCTCGGCCTCCGGGCGTTCTCCGGGGAGATCGGCGTCCACATGGACCGCCCCTCGACGCTGTTCTCCCGGGAACAGTTGCGCGCGCTCCTGCGGTAGTGGGTTCGTCGTTGTTGCGGATCGGGTTCGGACGAGCTATCGCGAGGTGAATCCATTGAACGGAACACCTCGAAAGCCCACCCAGCGCCCGGACCGCGGTCGGCCATCGCCCCGAACGCGACCCCGGGAAGCCTCAGTAGCTCGGCAGCCGACCCGATCGAGCCGATCCCTCGACGAACGGCAGGTCCACGACCCCCGCCCCCGCCCCGTCGACCTCGACCGTCTCGGCCTCCAGGTCGAACTCGACGAGCGCGAGCGCGACCGGGCGGGAGAGCGACGGGCTCTCGCCGGCACGGGTCACCTCACCCACGGCGTCGCCGTTGGCGGTCACCTCGGCGCCGGTCTCGGGGACCGTTTCGGGTTCGAGACCGACGAACCGGCGGGAGGGCTGGCCGCGGTTCTGGACCCGCGAGACGACCTCCTGGCCGACGAAACAGCCCTTGTCGTAGTCGACGGCGTTGCCGAGCCCGAACAGGTTCGGGATCCGCTCCCGGAGTTCGCTGTCGAACAGCGGCGTCCCGGCCTCGAGCGTGAGCGAGCGCCACGTCCAGTGGCCGAACGGCGCGGCGTTCATCCCCCTCGTCAGGAGGGTATCGAACACGTCCTCGGCGGCGTCGGCGGCACAGACCACCTCGTAGCCCTCCTCGCCGGTCGGCGCGTCCGTCGCGACGACGGTGACGCCCTCGTCGGCCATCGACCCGCGGACGAACGAGAGGGCGGGTTCGGGCGCGCCCGCGTGGTTCAGGACGCTCGCGACCTTCTCGGTCGACGTCGGGCCGTGGACGCCGAACACGCCGAAGTCCGTCGAGGCCTCGCGTACCTCGACGTCCTGGATGAACGTGCGCTCGGCCCACTCCTCGGCGACCTCGGCGGCCATCGACGGCGGGGTAAAGAGGAGCAGCCGCTCGTTCGCGTTGTAGACGTACAGGTCCGCACGGACCTTCCCCCCCGGATCGAGCAGGAGTGCGTACCGGCCCTCGCCGTCCTCGGCGGGGACGCGGTTCGAGACGACGTTGTCGACGTATTCGACGCGGTCCGAGCCGGTCACCTCGACGACGCCGTACCCCATCTCGATCACGCCGACGCCGTTGCGGACCGCGCGGTGAGCGCTGTCCGGCCGACCGTAGTCCTCGACCACCCGGCGACCGTCGTGCTCGACGAACTCGGCCCCGAGATCGTCGTGTGCCGCGACCACTGTCATCGGCCGCGATAGGACGCGGGGACGTAAAACGGTGCGCGATACGTGGACGCCTGGCTGCGTTCCGGGGGCTCACGCGAGCGTCCCGTACACCAGCCGCAGCGCGCTGACCAGCAGGACCAGACGGACGAGCGTCTCGAAGCGGTCCACGGGGATGTACCGGCGGAGGCGGACGCCGGCGAGGACGCCGAGGAAGAGCGGCGTGACGAACGCCGCGCCGAGAACCAGTTCCGCCCTGCCGAAGAGGCCGCCGGCCCACAGCGCGGTTATCCTGACCGAGTTGTTCAGCGTCAGTAGCACCACGAGGACGAGCGTGAACGCGTCGCGTTCGAGCCCGCGGGCGTCGAGGTACGTCGCCAGCGGGAGTCCGCCCATACCGAGCGCGCCGCCCAGCATCCCCCCGACGCTCCCGGCGACGTACTCCGACCACGGGCGGCCGGCGTAGGCCGCGAGCGTCCCGCCGTCCGAGCGGTGGGTGACGGCGAGATACCCGAGCACGCCGACGCCGACGGCGATCGAGAGGGCGCCCGCCGGGAGCGCGATCAGTCCGACGGCCCCGGCGACGGTCGTCAGGAACACGACGCCGACCAGTCGCCAGCGCGGGCGTATCTCCGCCCACGAGACGCCATCGCGCCAGACGATGACGAGGTTCCCGACGAGCATCGGGATCGAGAACGCGGCGATCGCCACCTTCGGGTCGAAGACCGCGACGAGCACCGGGACCGACACGAGCGCCGGGCCGAACCCGAGCGTCCCCTTGACCAGTCCGGCGAGGACGAGGACGCCGGTGACGACGCCCAGGAGCACCACGTCGACGCCAGCACCTACCATCCGTCCCCCGTGGCTCCGGTCCGCACCCCGCGGGGACTCGGTCGTAGACCGCGACCTGTGTCCCCCGACGGCCGCGGCCCGCTTGCTATCGGCATCTCGGACGTGGACTCCTCCGGTCCGCTCGATAAAAGGACACCGTCTTCGCGCGGCCGCACGCGCTCCCGATCAGAACGGGAGCCGCTCTCTCAGCCGCTCGATCCAGGACCGTTCCTCGGGCTCCTCGCTCGGGTCGGGGACGACCCGCTCGTCGGGGTAGATGCGGGTGGTGCCGGCCTCCTTCTCGACCTCGATGAGCCCCGCCGACTTGAGTTCGGCCAGCGCCTCCTCGATCCGGTCGATGTCGACGTCGGCGTGCGACCGCAGCTCGAATATCGTCATCCCCTCCTCGTGGCGGTCGACGAGCGCGTCGAGCACCGCGACCTGCGTCCCGTCGCGGTCGCGGTACTCCCGCTTGGCCTGCATGGTCGGACGTTCTCCGGGCGGCGTATTAACGGTTGACGACGAAACACCTCCGCGGGCGCCGAGCGGGACGGTCCGTCCCCGGCAGTTTTATACGCCGAACGGAGCCACGTTCCACAAATGGGTCTCAGGTGTTCCATCCTCGGACATACCTTCGACGAGACCGAGGTCCGTCGCGACCGCCGCGAGCGGGGTTCCGGTAACGAGGTCGTCACCGTCGTCTCGCAGGTCGAACGATGCGGCAGGTGTGGGGCCGAACGGATCGTCTCCGAGAACAAGGAGGTCGTCTCGGTGGTCGACGCCGACGAGGTCGGACTCGACCGGGACGAGGCCGGTGGCGAGGACCCTCCGGAGGCTCCCGGGACCGCCTCCGACGAGGAGAGCACGGCGAGTCCGGAGCCGTCGGAAGGGGAGCCGTCGGAAGGGGAGCCGAAGCCGCCGGGAGAAGACCCGGAGCCGGACGTCGACCCTTCGGCTGACCCCGCCGAGGAGGACGTCGAGTTCATCACCGAGACGGACGGGTCGCTCGGCGGCGGCGAGGACATCGCCGGGGACGTCCCGGACGACGTCGGCGACGCGGAGGGCGGCATCGGCGGGATGGCCGCCCGGAGCGGGGCGTTCGATGGGAGCGACGCCTCCGCGGAGGACGAGGCCGACGAACCCGCCGGCGAGGACGCCGAGATCATCGATGCCCCCGAGGCGAAACGACCTCCTGGCCGGTGGCCCGACGAGCCCGACGGGGACGAGCCGTGGGAGCCCGACGGGCTCGACGAGGCCGGCGAGGTGGATGCCGAACGGACGGCCGACCCGGCACCGGAGGTCGAACCGGCCGCCGAACCCTCGTTTACGGTCCCCGAGGGGTCGCTCAGGTGCCCGGACTGCGGCCACGAGGTGAGCGCCGATTCCTCGTTCCGCGCGGGCGACGCCTGCCCCGAATGCCGGGGCTACCTCGAGGCTTCCGGGGACTGATAGTACTACTTCGGCGGTTTAGCGATTCGCTATCCTCTCTGACGGCTCTATTCCGACCACGAGTTCTCTTTCCCTGCCGAAGCGGCCCTCGAGAGTATCTATTCGACGGTTCCTGCACCCGCTTCGAAGGACGGACGTGGCAAGGATGGAATCACCACACGGCGGTGGTGCTGTTGGCTCATGTACACCTGTCGACGGTTTGGTGATCGACCGCCGAAGTAGTGCTATGATACGGACGGTCGTAACGGTTTACCGGTGAGCGTCCGGGATCGGGTCGGGGCTCCCGGGTAAAGGACCGCGACCCTCGGCATGAGCCCCGCGGCGAGCGGTATGAACGGCCGTCGTATTGTGGGTAGGGATAGATGCCCCCGGTCCCCCACGTGAACGGCGGGCGGGCGTTCCAGCCCGACACAGACCGTGACGACCCGCTACGCGTTCGAGTGTCCGCACTGCGGCGAGCGGACGGTGGTCGACAGGACGGTCCGGAACCTGCTGGTCGCGGACGGCTGTGTGGGCTGTGGCCGGCCGGTCCCGCTCGAGGCGTTCACCCCACGGTGACGGCCGCCGGCAGGTCGTACTCGACGCCGGGTCGAACTCGCGGACCGAAAGCCCCACATCGGGGACCGCCCGCCGGACGTCCGCGGCGGCGTCCTCGCCGCGGGCCACGCTCCGGCAGGCCATTCACGCCGGTCACCACGGCCGTCCGGCCGTGCGACTGTCGGTCCCCCGGTCGAGGGATCGCGCTGCCGTCGGGACGAACCCACGAACGTCGACGACGATCACCATCAGAGCCGCTCGCCCTGGTAGCTCCCCTCGTAGGTCCCCTCGTGGTCCGCCGCCGCGAGGACGAACTGGGCGAAGCGGGCGCCCCGCTCGACGGTTATCTCGTGGTGGACCTCCAGCAGTCCCTCGCCGCGCCCCTCGTAGCCGGCGTCCCAGACCGCCGTGTGCAGCATACAGGAGTTGCGCATCAGCGAGGACCGCGGGAGGACGAACCCGACGTGGCCCTCCGGAACCCGGACCTGCTCGCCGTACTCGGCGACGTACCCCCCGGGGTCGAAGCGGTAGGTCGGGGCTCCGGTCTCGTCCCCGCTCTCGGCCTCGGTGGTCCCCTCTAGCTCTGGCTCGACGACCCGGCGCTCGCCGACGGTCTTGCCCGACCGCCCGAGGTGACCGGGACCGACCTGCTCGTACACGGCGCCGAGGGTGAGGTCGACGCCGTTGGGCTGGACCTGGTCGTCGTCGGTGGGGGAGACGTGCTCGGCGACGAACGCCCCGCTCCGGAACATGGCGGACCCGCGGCGGGTGCGGATATATACCTGATCCTCACTCGAACAGGTCGTCGTGGCGCTCGGCGAGGTCGGCGTACTCCCCCGAGTGGTAGTCGTCGAACACTCGGTCGACGTCGATGGTCGTCTCGGAGAGCGGAACGATGTTCGCCGGGACGCCGTAGGCGAACGACTCGTCGGGGACGGTCGTCCCCTGCTGGACCACCGCGCCGGAGGCGATGACGCAGTCCCGCCCGATCCGCGACTGGTCGACCGTCGAGTTGAACCCGACGAGGCTGCCGTCGCCGACCGTCGAGTCGTTGATGACACAGGAGTGGCCGACCATCACCCGCCGGCCGAGCTTCGAGGCGTGGACGGTCGCGTTGTCGCCGATGTGCGTCTCGCGACCCACCTCGGCCGGGTCGACGTCCCCCCGGACGACGGCCCCGGGCCAGACGCTCGCGTCCGGACCCACCCGCACGTCGCCGACGAGCGTCGACTCGTGACTGACGCGTGCCTCCTCGTGTATCTCTGGGGAACTCCCCTCGAATCCGTACCGTCGCCTGTCGGACATACAGTGGGGAGGACCGTCGACCGTGAAAGGTCTTGGCTCGATAGGACGCCACGGGTTCTCTCCGCGAGTTCCCCCGGACCACGAGGCACACTCGTCGGTTCCGTTCGGTCCGGTACCACACCCCTTTTATTCGGACGGTCCCGAACCCGTGTGCATGGAGGTGTTCGCCGTTCCCGGCATCCCCGAGGTGCGGCCGGGCGACGACGTCGGCGCGATGGTCCGCGAGCGCGTCGACCTCGAACCCGGCGACGTCGTCTGCGTGGCGAGCACCGTCGTCTCGAAGGCCGAGGACCGGGGCGCGGACCTCTCGTCGTTCCCCCCCTCCGAGCGGGCCGAACGCATCGCCCGCCGGATCTCGAGGATCGCCGGCGAGGAGAAGGACCCGCGGTTCGCCCAGGCGGTGCTCGAGGAGTCCGTCGAGCTCCTGCTCGAGGCGCCGATCCTGCTCGCGGTCACGCGGTTCGGGCACATCACCGTCAACGCGGGCATCGACCGCTCGAACGTCCCCGGATCCGACCTGCTGCTGCTGCCCGAGGACCCGACCGCGAGCGCGGGGGCGCTCTCGGGGAGCCTCGACGTCCCCGTCGTCGTCACGGACACCTCCGGGCGGCCGTTCCGCCACGGCCAGCGCGGCGTCGCGGTCGGGTGGGCGGGGATGCCCGCCGCCCGGGACTGGCGGGGCGAGCACGACCGCGACGGGCGCGAACTCGACGTGACCGTCCAGGCCGTCGTCGACGAACTCGCCGGCGCCGCGAACCTCGTGACCGGCGAGGGCGACGGCGGGACGCCCGTGACCGTCGTCCGGGACTGGGCGTTCGGCGATCACACCGGGAGCGACCAGCTGTTCCGCGAACCGGAACGGGACCTGGTACGGCAGGCGCTCCGGGCGTGGTCCTACGAGGACGGCGCGACGACCCACGGCGAGGACGACGCCCCCTGAACGCACCGCACGGACGACCCCGACGACACGACCGTTTCGACTCGACACCGACACGACACCCCGAATCCCGCCAATGCTCGGCATCGAACTCACCCCGGAACACCCCGTCTCGCACGTCGCCGACCTCGGCGTCCTCGCGGAGGACGCCGGGTTCGACACCGTGTTCGTCACGAGTCACTACTTCAACCGCGACCCGTTCGTCTCGCTCGACCGGGTGGCCCGCCGGACCGAGAGGGTGAGAGTCGGCCCGGCCGCGGCCAACCCCTACGAGATCCACCCCGTGACGCTCGCGTCCCGGGTCGCCTCGCTCCAGGAGGCCTCCGGCGGGCGGGCCGTCTACGGCATCGGCCCGGGCGACCCATCGACGCTGGGGGCGCTCGGGCTCGCCGAGGAGCGCGGCCTCCGGTCGGTCCTGGAGGCGTTCGAGGCCGCCCGCGACCTCTGGGCGGGCGAGTCGGTCACCCACGACGGGACGTTCCGTGCCAGCGACGCGGGCCTGAAGTACGACGTGGCGGGGGCCGTACCGGTGTACGTCGCCGGCGAGGGGCCGTCGATGTGCCGGATGGCCGCCAAGCGAGCCGACGGTCTGCTGTTCAACGGTTCGCATCCCGACGACCTCGCCTGGGCACGCGAGCGGGTGGCAGAAGGACTGGCGGAGCGGCCGGACGGCTCGGAGGAGCTGGGAAAGGGGTTCGACCTCGCGGCCTACGCCGCCGTCTCGGTCGCCGAGGACGCCGACGCCGCACACGAGGCCGCCCGACCGCCGGTGGCGTTCATCACCGCCGGGGCCGCGCCGCCGGTCCTGGAACGACACGGCATCGACCGCGGGGCCGCAGAACGGGTGAGCGACGCACTCTCGGCGGGCCGGTTCTCCGACGCGTTCGGCGAGGTGACGCCGACGATGGTCGAGGCGTTCTCGATTGCCGGCACGCCCGAGGCGGTCGCCAACAGGGCGAAAGCGGTGCTCGATTACGCCGACAGCCTCGTCCTGGGGACGCCGCTCGGCCCCGACGTCGAGGCGGCGATCGACCTGCTCGGCGGGGCTACTCGCGGTCTGGTGGCCGACCCCCGGGCCCGGGACCCGACGGGGTCGGAATGAGGTCACCGAGCGCGTCGAGGACGGCCCCGAGGGTCAGGTAGCCGAAGACGCCGACCGAGACGCCGGTCAGGACCGCACCGAAGACGAGCAGAACCGTGGTGAGCGGGTCGACGCCGACCGCCACCCTCCCGAACTCGACGAGGAGCTGGACGACGCTCTCTACCAGCCCGCCGCTCGTTGCGTCTGCCATGTACCCGAACTCCACGCGGGGGGTACTTGTGCCTGTCTCTCGAGGGCGCCGCCCGCGTCGATCTCGGGGAGTGTCCCGTCCGTCACCGCTAAAGGGCCGGCGAGCGAATGTGCAGGTATGCGCGACGCCTCGCTCGACGATTTCCTCTCGAAGGCCGACGAGGAGCCCGAGGGGGACGAGAGCGAGGCCGACGAAGCCAGCGTGGAGCAGCCGGACACCGAACCGGAGGGCCCACCGCCCGTCGACGGCGTCGAGCCGGCGCGGTCGACGTTCGCCTGGTCGCCCGCCGGGGCAGCCTGTGCCGAGTGCGACGAACGGGTCGAGGAGCGGTGGGAGAGCGATTCGGGGCTGGTCTGCGTCGAGTGCAAGGGGTGGTGACCCACCATCTTTTTCCGCCTCGGGTTCGCGCTCCGCGCGAACCACTCGGCGCAAAAACATGGGTGAAAAAGGCCGGTCCTCACAACGTTCGGGCCGGTGAACCGCTCGCTCGGCCTTCGGCCTCGCTCGCGGATGCTTCGTGGACCGTCTCGTTCGTAAGCAATACCTACGCGAACACGACCTCGTTCGTCAGGTCACGGTCGGCGCTGCGCTCGAGTGCCGCGTCGATACGCCTGACGAGCTCGCCGACGTCGCACCCGTGCTGTGAGACGAAGACGATCCCCGCGTGGTCTCTCTCGAACTCGCCGGACTCGACCAGCGAGAGGAAGTCGTCGTCGAACGTCAGGAGGGGCCAGCCGTTCGACGCCGCGTAGTCCAGCTGTTCCGCATCGGCGTCGCCCAGCGTGCCCTCGTCCATCGCGGTCGTCACGCTCCACCCACGCCTCCGGAGCCCCTCTACTACCGGCATCCAGACGTTCTCGTCGGCGTAGACCACGACTACGCCGGCGTCTCGGCGTCCCGGTGTGCGTCTCGGAACTCGTCGATGTGGGCGTAGTAGTACGCGATGGCCGTGTGGATGTCCTCGAGAGTCAACGCCGGGTAGAACTCCGCGATCTCGTCCGGCGAGTAGCCGTCGTGCTCGTAGGCACACGCGACGTTGATGACCCGGATGCCGGTGTCGCCGATGGTCGGCGCGCCGCCGCTGTGGTCCTCGTCGCGGACGATCTCGGTCACACCCCTCACTCGGTCGTGTTCCTATTTAAACAACCATCTTTTTTCGGCTCGGATCTCCTCGCTCGCTCCGCTCGCTGCGGAACCGCTCGCCGAAAAAACATAGGTGAAAAAAGCGCCTCGCTCCCTGCGGTCGCTCGGCGGGTGAACCGCTCGGCCCGCCGGGCCTCGCGGATGCTCGACTTCGTTCAGCCCCCGACCGCCTCCTCCACGATCTCTATTTCTTCGTCGGTCAAGCCATACAGCTCGTAGACGATCGCGTCGATCAGCGCGTCGGTGCGCTCGATCTTCTCGTCCAGCTCCTCCGCTCGCTCCACCGCGTCGCGGTAGTCCTCTACTCCGCCCCGGACGTCATCGAGCGCCGGGAGCGTGAGCGATTCGAGGCGGTCCAGCAGGGAGATGGTCTTGGTCGCCCCATCCCGGAACCTCGCGTAGCCACCCGCCTCCTCGACCGCGTGGGGGACGAACGCCTCGATCAGGTCCGCCTGGGCGGGGTCGAGGTCGTGGAAGACCATCGCCGGTATCGGGTCGAGCGTCGCGTAGTCGCGGCTGTTCGTGTCGTACTCCTCGTGGACGGACTCGGCGGGCTTGACGTACGGGACGGGCGAGAGGGTGAGCCGGTCGCCGTCGCGCTCGATCTCGACGTCCGTGGCGCGGATCGTCTCGAAGCGGTCCGTGGCCGATTCGGTGGCCGTGAGCAGGGACTCAGACGAGTTCGGCCAGGATCGACTCCAGTCGGTCGTCGAGTTCGGATGCCTGCACGATCCGTATCGGCTGCTCCTCTCCGAGGGGTTCCGTCTCTTCGTCCACGTCCTGAATCACCAGCAGCCCCTTCTGTCGATCCGGGAAGTACGGTCCCGAAGTATCGTCACCGTGAACGAGTTCGTCGTCGACCCGGAGGAAGGCGAGGTACTCCAGGGTCTCCTTGATACCGGTCCGTATCGTCCCGGTGTTCGTCGAGTTCTTCACCTCGGTTACGAGGTACTCGTACACCCGTTCATCCGGCGAGAACACCTCGAGGACGATGACGTCCGGGCGACCGGTCTGGTTTCGAAACTCCCGGTCGAAGTAGTCCTCGGCGATCCTGTGGGCCATCCGCTGGACCGTCTCGGTGCGGGAGAGCTCCTCGTCGTCTTTCCCCTCCGGGACGGATCGGAAGGACAGTCCACGGTCCCGCGCCGAGTTGTCGTGGTAGACGACGACCTCCTTCTCGCCGGAGAACCGGGCGACCTCCTGCCGCCCTGACTCGATGGTCCGAATCTCGAACGTCCCATCCCGCATCCGGTCGAGCATGGCGATGAACCGGAACAGCACGAACAGTTCGAACAGGGTCTCGTCGTCGTCCGGCGTGATGGCCGTCGAGGCGATGAGTTCGCGGAGGGCCTCCGGTTCACCGTCGAGGATGGCGTTTCGGGCACCGACGAGCCGAGCGGCCTCGCGGTACAGCTCCTGTCTCGAGCCTTCGGCCGTCGTCAACATCCGGTCGGTCGGTTCGTACTGGTCCGGCTCCCTGATGCGCCGGACGTGGACGTTCCGTTCGACGACCCGCTTGAGTTCGTCGACGAGGTTCTCCTCGCCGCCCCAGGAGTCGTTTACCCACGCGTAGTCACGGTCCAGGTACTCCTCGGCGTTCTCCAGGGTCGTATGGACTACCGACAGGAGGTGCTTCAGAACCAGGTTCTCGGCGGTGTCGTAGTTCTCCGTCCGGGTGTCACAGACGAACAGCGCGGTGTTCCCGGGGCTCTCCGAGTGACGGCGACGGATCGTCTCCTGCCAGTTGACCCGCCCTTCGACCGACCCGTTGGTCGTCCGTGTTCGCGTCCGGGTGCTGGTCTCTATCTCGCGGAGGTGGCGGGGGAGTTCGCGGACGAACGCGACGACGTCCTCGCGCAGGACGAAGTGCAGGTCGACGAGCGTCCGGAACTCGCTGAATCGTCGATCGAGCCCCTCCGGTTTGATCCGCTCGGCGACGACGTCCTCGGAGATGCTCCCGTGCATCGCGTACGAGAGGACGTCCCCGGTCAGACCGTCGAGCAGTTCAGCCCGATCCATCGGTGAGCGACACCCCGAGCATCTCCCGTGCGGTCCCGCGGAGGCCGTCGGCGTCGACGAACTCGCTCCGGAGCAGTTCCCGGACGATGTCCTCCCGTTCGGGGATCCCCTCCAGTTGCGGGAGGACGTAGCTGGCGACGGCCTGCGTGGTCCGGGCGGGAACCGGTCCGTCGAGGGTCGTCATCATCCCGAGCATGTCCCTCACGATCGCGGGACCGATCTCCCGTCCGGCGGTGTTCATCCGTCGCCACACGTCGGCGACCGCCCGTCGCTCCTCGGGGTCCGGATCGACGTCCCACTCCTCGACGTACCGGGGTACGAGCCGCTCGATTTCCCCAGCTGGTGGCGCCCCCACACGGACGAACGCGAACCGACGCATGAACGCGTAGCTCATCTCGTACAGCGAGGTCTTGTCGTAGCTGTTCATCGTGGCGAACAGCCGCCAGGTCTCGGGGACGACGTACTCGTGGGGTTCGACCCCCTCGACCGGGTCGTAGACGTCGCTCGGCAGTATCTCGACCTCCGAGCCGCCGCGCTCGAACGGGAGCTGGACCGCCTGCCCGGAGAGGACGGTGAACAGCTGCCCGAACGCCTTGTCGATGTCGGCCCGGTTTATCTCGTCGACGATCAGGAGCTCGTTCCGCGCGTGGTCGGCGTTCAGGAGCCGCTTGAGCACCTGTCCGGGCGTGAACTCGAGCGAGCCGTCGCCCTCCTGTCGCGGCATGTACCCCCCGACAGTGTCGAACGTCGACCAGTCCGCCGTCGCCGTCGAGAGCCGGTAGCCCGTGTAGGTCGCGTTCCGGTCGACGAGCGCACGACACGCGTTCTCCGCGAGTTCGGTCTTGCCCGTCCCGGGCGGTCCGGTGAATACGACGTGCTTCCCGGAGCGGACGGCGGCCGTGACCGCGTTCCGTATCCGCTCGCGCTCCTCCCGTAGGAAGAACAGCCCATCGAACAGCTCCGCGTCGGGTGGCGAAGCGAGTTCGGCGTGACCGAGGACGGTCTCGACGTCCGGACCGTCGTCCCGTTCGGGGGCGGCATCAGTTCCCTCCCCAACCTCGATCTCCCGGTAGCGGACCACAGTGAGCGGCTCCGAGCGGAGGAGTCCGAGGACCTCCTCGGCCGGTCCGATACCGCTGAACGAGCCCATGACGGGGAAGTTGTAGTCGAGTTCGGCCTCGATCTCGTCGAACGTCAGACGGTTCTCGAGGAGCGCCTCGATCTCCCCGTGGAGTCGTTCGAGGGAGAGCCCGAAGACGTCCTCCCCGGAGATCGCGTCGAGGGCCCCGCGCCACCTCGTCTCGGAGAGGTGGACAACGAACGGGTACTGGTTCTCCTCGACTTCCTTCTCGGTTCGCCAGAGCGGGTAGTCCTTTCGCGCCGTCGAATCGACGACGCCGTACCCGACGACGCCGGGGCTCCACCGGTTCTCGTCGGTGTCCTCGGTCGTCGAGTGAAACACGACGAGGTCCCCGTCGTCGAGCTTCTGCCACTCGTCTTCGTTCCCCGAACGGAACCCCCAGATCCCCTCGTTGAGCGTCGTCAGCCAGTGGTCGGGTGGGCCGGTGGCCTTGTAGATGTCCCCGGGGGGGTGGAAGTCGTGGAGGGAACTGTCGACCATTACCTCATCGGGGGTCCGTATCCATGATAAGCGTGTCCTCTGCCCATATCCAGCAAACTTACACACCTCCGATCCGTAGAGTCGTGCGTGTCAACCGCTTTCAGGTCCGCCCGGGCGGTCCGGGCGGGGGGGAGCACTCCTGAGGGCCGGCGCCCGGTCGGTAGCGAACGAGCGCCGTCCGGCGTCGAGTCGCCCGGTCCGTACGAGATAGCATGACAGAAGCCGAACCCACCACAGAGACGGTAGAGACCCAGATGAACGTCGACGAGGCCGGCGACGTCGCCCGCCGCGTCATCGAGAACACCGAGCGGGTCATCGTCGGCAACCACGACACCATCGAGCACTTCGTCGCCGCCGTCCTCGGGCGGGGCCACGTCCTCCTGGAGGACGTCCCGGGGGTCGGAAAGACGATGCTCGCGCGGGCCGTCGCGAAGTCCCTCGAGTGCTCGTTCAAGCGGGTGCAGTTCACCCCGGACCTCCTGCCGGCGGACATCACCGGGACGAACGTGTTCAACCAGGAGACCCAGGAGTTCGAGTTCCGGCCCGGCCCGATCTTCGCGAACGTCGTCCTCGGCGACGAGATCAACCGGGCGCCGCCGAAGACCCAGGCCGCGCTGCTGGAGGCGATGGAGGAGGAGACGGTCACCGTCGACGGGACGACCCACACGATACCGGACCCGTTCCTCGTCGTGGCGACGCAGAACTCCGTCGAGCGCGACCGCACCTACGAGCTCCCCGCGGCCGAACTCGACCGGTTCATGACGAAGCTCGGCCTCGGCTACCCCGACGCCGCCGAGGAGTCCCGCGTGCTCGCGAAGGTCGTCGGCGACCACCCCATCGAGACGCTCGAGCCGGTGGCGACCGTCGGCGATCTCGTCGCGGCCCGGCGGACGACCGCGGCCGTGACCGTCGAGGAGCCGGTGCGTGACTACGTCACCGCGCTGTCGCGCTACACCCGCGAGAACGCACAGCTCGGCGTCTCCCCCCGCGGGTCGATCTCGCTCCTCCGGGCCGCCCAGGGCCGGGCGGTGCTCGACGGCCGGGACTACGTCATCCCCGACGACGTGCAGGCCGAGGCGCGGAACGTCTTCGTCCACCGGGTCCGCACCGCCTCGGGCGCGGGGACGGCCGCCGAACTCGTCGACTCGGCGCTCGCCTCCGTCGACGTCCCATGAGACCCACCCGACGTGGGGTCGGCGTCCTCGTCGTCGCGGCGCTCGCGCTCGTGCTGGGCGTGGGCTACGGCGCCCGGTCGCTCGACGCCGTCCTGGTCCCGAGTCTCGTGGCCCTCCTCATCGGTGTCGTCCAGGTGTTCCGGCGGCAGCGGCCGGTCGTCCGGCGGGCCAAGCCCGTCCCGGGATTCCCCGGCGAGACGCGCACGGTCCGGGTGGAGGTCGAGTCGGACCTCCCGTGTGACGTCCACGAGGACACCGGCGAGGGGCTGCGGGCGGTCGACCCGGACGCGCGGCTGGCCGGCCGCGGGAGCTACGAGTACGAGGTCGAACTGCTCGACCGTGGCGAGCACGCGCTCGGGCCCGCGACGGTGTTCCAGCGGGACACGCTCGGGCTGGTCCACCACGCGACGCACGTGCGGGCGACGACGCCGATGCTGGTCTATCCGACGGTCGAACCCGTCGCGGACCGGGCGGCGTTCGCCGGGCTCGTCGAGCGGGCCGGCACGGACGAGCGCGACGCGTTCGACCGCCTCCGGGAGTACACCTCCGGGGACTCCCTGCGGGACATCAACTGGAAGGCGAGCGC
>JAZKST010000023.1:0-61064 GCA_036625905.1 Haloarculaceae archaeon | reverse complement strand
AGTCCGGCGACGAGCTCCTGCTCGGGCCGATGAGCGACGGCTCGTTCCGCGAGGTCGAGGTCCGTTCCATCGAGATGCACTACCACCGTGTCGACGAGGCCCGCGCGGGCCGGATCGTCGGCATCGCGCTCAAGGGCGTCCGCGAGGCCGACGTCCGCCGGGGGATGGCGCTGCTCCCGAGGGACGCCGAACCGACCGCTATCAGGGAGTTCGAGGCGGAGGTGATGGTGCTCAACCACCCGACGCGCATCGGCGAGGGCTACGAGCCGGTCGTCCACCTGGAGACGGTGAGCGAGGCCGCGGCGTTCTACCCCGAGCACGGACAGCTCCTCCCCGGGGACACCGGCCGGGCCCGCGTCCGGTTCAAGTTCCACCCCTACCTCGTCGAGGAGGGCCAGCGGTTCGTCTTCCGGGAGGGCCGCTCGAAGGGCGTCGGGACGGTCACGAGCGTCGAGCCCGAGCGTACCGCCGGAGGGAACGGTCGATAGGGAGCTGCCCGGGGGTAGACGGGAACCCGCCGGAAGCCCTCCGGCACCCGCAGGTGACCCGCGACCGGAATCAGTTTTGCCCGACGCGGACGAACTGGAGGGGATACTCGCGCACGAACTCGTCCACCTGGCGAGCCGCGACAGCCTCGTCCAGACGCTCGCCTATGCTCTCGACGCACCCGCCGATGGACGAGCGGATCGAGCGGCTGGTCGAGATGGCCGAGACCCGCGAGGACGGACGGGGCGTCCGGGTACCGGTCGGTACGGGTCGATGAACGGCCGGTCGCACTGGTGCGTTGCCGAAGGCCGGATGAGGAGAACCGGTGTCAGAGGCCGTTTCTCCCCCCCTGTCCGGCGTTCCGTCGGGACACGGGCACACTGGCAACCCCGGCAAGGGTAGGCCGTGTCCACCGCCGGGGAGAGCACGGGAACGTATATCCGTTCCGAGCAGCGGAGTCCACTAGCTTAGGTGACAGGATCCCGTCCCCGTTCGGGAGGGTGTCGAGGTCGGAGCGAGGCCGTCGCGCGTTCCGGGGTCACTTCCGCCCGAGGATCCGGTCGGCACACTGGTAGCCCGCGACGACGCCGCCGTTCAGCGACCGCTCGGGGTACTGCGCCCGGGAGGCCATCCCCGCGTAGTAGAGCCCGTCGGCCACCTCGCTCAGGTCGTACGGAACGACCATGTCGAGGTAGCCCCGTTCGTAGATGGGCGCAGTCCGGGGATTCCGCGCGACGTTCATCCAGTTCACCGACCCGCGGTCGAAGCCCGGGTAGAGGTCCTCGATGCCCGCGAACCACGTCTCCCGCACCTCCTCGTCGTCCATCCGCCAGAGCTCCTCCTCGGGAGACTGGATGTAGCTGGCGACGTACAGCAGGTGCTCCCCGCCGTACCGCTCGGGCGGGACGAAGTTGGTGTGCTCGATGAGCGCCCCGAACGGGGCCTCGTCGGCGATGTTGAGCCAGTAGGTTTCCATCAGCGGTTCGTCCATCGACAACACGGCACAGACCGACCCCTGGAAGTCGATCGCACACTCGTAGCCCGTCAGCGCCTCGAGGACGGTCGGCATCGTCGCGACCACCACCGCGTCGACGTCGTGGGGCTCCTCGCGGGTCGAGTCCCTCTCGCGCCCGCCGTTGGCGGCCTCGGGTGTGTCGGCGGGGGTCGAATCGCCGCTCGTCTCGACGGTCAGCGACTCGACCCGATCGTCGAACGAGAGGTCCGTCACGCGGGCGCCGGTCGCGACGTTCGCGCGGCCGACCGCATCGAGAAGCGCGTCGAGCAGGACGCCGAACCCGCCCTCGAAGTAGCCGAGCTTCTCCCCGCGCAGGAGGTCGCGCTCGCCGCGGAACTTGATGCGGCCGAGCAGCCACGCTGCGCTCACGTCGTCCTTGCGGTCGCCGAACTTCGCCCGCAGCAGCGGCTCGAAGAAGTAGTCGTACACCCCCCGCGTGGTGTGCTCCAGCAGGAACTCCCTGATCGGGACGTGCTCGAACGCCTCGAGGTCGTCGTAGGTGTCGAGCTTCGGGATCCCGCCCCGGACGTCGATCTCGAGCGTGAGCATCCCGAGCCGGAACTTGTCGTAGATCGAGAGGTGGGGGTAGGCGGCGATCTCCCACGCGGTGTTCAGGGGGTGTTCGACGCCGTCGACGTAGTAGGCGTCGCCGCCGTAGCGCCACTCGACGCGGTCGCCCACGCCCAGGTCCTCCGCGAGGTCGACGATACTCGTCTCGTTGGCCGAGAGGTGGTGGTAGAACTTCTCGATGCGGTCGCCGGCGGTGTCGTAGGTCGCGGCGAGCCCGCCCACGTCGTCGCTCGCCTCGAACACCCGCACCTCGCGGCCCGCCTCGCGGAGCCGGTGGGCCGCGGCGAGCCCCGCGACCCCGCCACCGACGACGCCGATCATACCCGACGGAAGGCCCGCGCCGGGGATGGCTCTTTTCCTTGCACTCGACCCGCTCGCGTTCGGGTAGCTTTATCCGGGCGCTGGCGCTACCGCCGGTATGCTGACCGTCCGGGCGCCGGCCACGAGCGCGAACCTCGGGAGCGGGTTCGACGTCTTCGGCGTCGCGCTCGATCGCCCGGCCGACGTCGTCCGGGTGAGCCGAGCCGACCGGACGACCATCTCGGTCACCGGCGCGGGGAGCCAGTTCATCCCCGAGGACCCGGAGAAGAACACCGTGGGTGCCGTCGCCGAGGCACTCGACGCCCCCGCGCACATCCGCATCGACAAGGGCGTCCGCCCCGCGTCGGGGCTCGGCTCCTCGGCGGCCAGCGCGGCCGCCGCCGCCGTCGCGCTCAACGAGCTCTACGACCGGGGTCGGACCCGCGAGGAACTCGTCCCGATCGCCGCGGAGGGCGAGGCCGTCGTCTCCGGGGCTGCCCACGCCGACAACGTCGCCCCCTCGATCCTCGGCGGGTTCACCATCGCCCGCGAGGACGGCGTCACGGGCGTCGACGCCTCGATCCCACTGGTCGCCTGCCTGCCGGAGATCGTCGTCTCGACGCGCGACGCGAGACGGGTCGTCCCCGAGGGAGTCCGGATGGAGGAGGTCGTCGAGACGGTCGGGAACGCCGCGACGCTCGCCGTGGGGATGGCCCGGGACGACCCCGAACTCGTGGGCAGAGGGATGGACGACCCCGTGGTCACGCCGGCCCGCGCCGAACTCATCGAGGGCTATGCGGACGTGCGGGCGGCCGCGTTCGACGCCGGCGCGACCGGCGTCACCATCAGCGGTGCGGGCCCGGCGGTCCTCGCGGCCTGCTACCCCGGACGGCGGAGGCACCTCGCGAGCGCGATGATCGACGCCTTCACCGACGCCGGCGTCGACGCCCGCGCCTACGGGACGGGGATCGGACGCGGCGCCGAGGTGTTCCGGTAGGGACCGCATCGGTCCCGTACGGTCGACCGTCGTCCGTATCACGGGACGAGGACGGCGTTGAACAGGACGCCGACCGTCGTCCCGATGGCGACGACGGTTCCCGCGTAGACCACCAGCAGCCGCCGCTCGAACAGCCGGTTCAGGAGGACGAGGTTCGGGACGCTCACGCCGGCCCCACCGACGACGAACGCCAGGACGGTGCCGATGGCGATGCCCTGGTCGCTCAACGACGCCGCGATGGGTAGCATGCCGCTCATGCTGACGTAGATCGGCGCGCCCGCCAGCGCCGCCAGCGGGACGGCCACCGGGTTCTCCGGACCGAGCACGCCCCGGACTACCTCGACGGGCACGACGCCGTGGATGAGCGCGCCGGCTGTCATCCCCAGGAGGAGGTACGGGAACGTGTCGACGAGAAACGACCAGGCCCCGCGTGCGGCCGTCCCGACGCGCTCGCGGTGGGTCCGCCCGACGCCGCTCGCACAGTTGCTGTGAGGGTCAGCAGTACCCCCGTCCGCGTCCGTCCGACAGGCGGTAGCTCCGCCGTCCGTCCGACAGGCGGCGGCACTCCCACCCGTTCTGCAGTCGCTGTCCCCCCCATCGGCTTCGACGGTCGCCCCGGCCCCGAGCACCGCCCCCAGGTCCTTCACGTCGCCGTCGAGTCCGAGTCGCCCGACGACGATACCGCCGACGACGGCGGCGACGAACGTGGCGAGGACGTAGAGGACGGTCACCTCGACGCCGAACAGGCCCAGGAGGAGCACGACGGCGATCTCGTTGACGAGTGGCGACGCCAGCAGGAACGAGAACGCCAATCCAAGCGGCGCCCCCGCCTGGAGGAGTCCGGCGAGCGCCGGCACCGTCGAGCACGAGCAGAACGGGGTGACGGCACCGAACGCGGCCGCCGCAACGTTCCCGACCCCCTCGTCGTGGCCGCGGAGTCGCCGTTCGACCGCCTCGGGTGGGAGATACTCCCCCGCGAGGCCGACGAGGAACGACCCGCCCACGAACAGTGGGACGAGGACGACCGCGAGGTGGAGGAAGAACGCCCACGAGTCGAGGAGGGCGCTCTCGAGGCCCGGGGGAAGCACGTCCAGGGCCAGCGGAGGGACCACGCTCATCCGTCCGTCCGGGTCGCCGTCCTCGTCTCGTCGAGGAACCGGAGGAGGCGTCCTGCGCGCGGCGTCGCGGTGTAGTACCGCCACCGGCCGTCCTTCCGCCGCTCGACGAGCCGCAGCGCCTCGTACCGCGTGTCGTTCCCGAGCGTCGCGAGCGTTCGGACGTCCGAAGTGACCTCGTCTTCCGTCAGGGCGTGGTCGACCGGGGACGCGTCGACCGCCAGCGGACCCCGGGTGTCGTCCGCTCCGTCGGTCCCGTTCTCTCGTACCATTTTAGCAATTGCTAATATTAGCATTTACTAATATAGTGTTTTCGGTCCCGACGCTCGCGGTCGGGGACGTACGGCTGCCCGCCGGGTGCGAACGGTTTAGGCCCCTCGCGCTCCGAGGCGCGGTCGTGACCGAGGGTAGCCGGGAGCACGTCCGGGAGCGGGAGCCGGAGTTCACCTTCGAACTCCGCGTCTGCCGGTGGGCCGAGCGAGCCTGGGAGCCCGCCCGGGCAGACAGTTCGGTCCTCGTCGCCCGCCAGCTCGGAACGCGGGACCGGCGGTGGGACACCATCGTGCTCGAGTGCGACCCGGCGGGGCTGGAGACCCGGGCGTGCTTCGGGTCCGAGCGGCTGGACTCCGATCTGTTAGACGTCGTCCGGAACGCCCCCCGGGAGTGGTCCTGGTACCGCGATGCGCTGCCCGAACCCGACTACCCGTGGCGCTACGTCCGCGAGGCGGTCCACCGCGCCGCCGACCGCGGCGTCGTCGAGTCGCGCAAGCGCGACGGTCGGATCGAGTTGCGGCGAGTATGGTGTTACCCGGAGTGGGTCCGGCGGATCGTCGCGGTCGAGAACAAACCGGACCTCGATGCCTCGGCCGCGCGAGCGCTGGCCGACCAGACCGAGCGGGACGTCGCGCTCGCGCTCGCCGACGAGGCCTGGGTCGCCACGCGGGAGACCGGCGAGTCGGTCGAGCCGGCGCTGCTCGAGCGGCTCCCCGTCGAGGCCGGCATCCTCGCGTTCGACGGCCGCGAGGACGGGGACGGCCTCGACGATCCGGCGGTCGTCTGGCACCCGCGGACGCTCGACGTGACCGACGCGGGGACGCGCATCCTCGACCGGCCAGCCGGGGGGAACCACGACCGTTCGGCGGCCCGGTTCGAGTACGCGGACCCGCACTGGAAGGCCGAGAAGCGCCTCGAGATCGCCGAACGGGCCTACGAGCGGGGCTGGCGTTCGTACGCCGACACGATGCGCCCGGACTGCCGACACTTCGAACTTCGCGACCCGTCGGGGCCGATGCCGTGGTGCGCAGCGAAGGGCCGGTCGCCGACCGACCGGGAATGTTCCGGGTCGTGTCCGGAGTTCTCGCCCGAACCGCCCGCGTGGCGGACGCGGGGGTGGCCCATCGAGGGTGGCCCCGGGAAGGGGCAGAAGCGGCTGCTCGGTCGACAGCGGCGTCGACGGCGGGAGTGAGCCCCGGGACCGACCGTCGATGGGCCCGGGAGTGACCCGCTCCGGCGGCACTGCGAACCGTCGGAAGCGAGGCGACCCGACAGTGACGAACCACAACCACCATGCCGGCGACGGGCCGAGGGGGACGCATGGAGTACGCCGTCGTCGCCGAGGACGTCCGTCGGAGGTACGGCGACACCGTCGCGCTCGACGGCGTCGGTCTGCGTGTCGAGACGGGGGAGGTGTTCGGCCTCATCGGTCCCAACGGCGCGGGAAAGACCACGCTCATCCGGGCACTCACGGGGACGACCGACGCCGAGGGCCGCGTCGAGGTGCTCGGGACGTCGCCGAGATCGGTCGACCGCGAACGGGTCGGCCTCCTCCCCCAGGAGTTCGGGCCGCCGGAACGGCTCACCGCCCGGGAGCTCGTCGCGTACTACGGGGGGCTCTACGACGAGGCCCGGCCGGTCGAGCCGGTGCTGGCCGACGTCGGCCTCGAGGACGACGCCGACACCTGGTACGAGAACCTCTCGGGGGGACAGAAGCGTCGGGCCTGCGTCGCAACGGCGCTCGTGAACGACCCGGACCTGCTCGTGCTCGACGAACCGACGACCGGCATCGACCCGGCCGGCCGCCGCGCACTCTGGTCGCTGATCGAGCGGCTGGCCGACGGCGGGACGACGGTCCTGCTCACCACCCACTACATGGAGGAGGCGGAGGCGCTCGCCGACCGGGTCGGCCTGCTCGCCGACGGGCGGCTCGTCGCCACGGGGACGCCAGCCGAACTCGTCGCCGAGTACGGCGGGGAGCCCCGCCTCGAGGTGGCTGTCGAGGGCGACCCGGGGCCGGCGACCGCCGCCCTGGAGGCGGCCGGCTACGACGCGGTCGGGACCCGTGGTGGGCTCGCGGCCCGGGGTATCGAGGCCCGCGAGGTCGGCGACGTGGCGGCTGCGCTCGACGACGCGGGGGTCGACTACGGCGCCCTCTCCTGGACACAGCCGGAGCTGGAGGACGTCTACCTCGCGCTGACGGGGACCGGCGTCGGGAGCGGGGGAGAGCCGGTCGAACCGGAGGCCGACCCGGTCGGGGACGGCGAGACGGGGCCGGGACGCGTCGACGCTGGAGGTGAGGCACGGTGAGCCGGGGGGGTCGGGTCCGCGCGGAGGCGACGGCCGCGACGCGGTCGTTCCTGCGCCGGCGGACCGCGGTGTTCTTCACCTTCTTCTTCCCCGTCCTGCTGGTGCTCGTCTTCGGCGTGGTCGTCCAGACCGGGGGGGCCGGTGGCGGGCTGTTCGCCCTGCCCCCGGCCTACTACGTTCCGGGGTACCTCGCGGTGGTCGTACTGTTCACGCCGCTCTCACGGATCGGCAGCGAGGTGGCGCGCCACCGCGAGGGTGCCAGGTTCGAGAAGCTGGCGACGACCCCCCTGAGCCGCGCGGAGTGGCTGCTGGCCCAGACGCTCGTCAACGCCGGCGTCATCGGCCTCGCGACGCTCCTGATACTCGTCCTCGTCGTCGTCACGACGGGCGCGGACGTCCCGCTCGGGACGAGCACACTCCTCGTGGTTCCCTACGTCCTCCTCGGTGTCGTGCTGTTCTGCGGGTTCGGGGCGGTGCTCGGTCGAATCGCGGACTCGCAGGACGGCGTCATCGCGGCCTCGAACGGCGTGGCGCTCCCCCTACTGTTCCTCTCGGAGACGTTCGTCCAGCCGGACCTCCTCCCCGGATGGCTCCCGGTGTGGGCTTCACCGCTCACCTACTTCTCGCGGGGGGTGCGCGCGGTGACGTACGGCCCCGCCGGCGACTCACCGACGGTGAACCTGGCCGTCCTTGCGGCACTCGCGGGTGTGTTCTTCCTCGCGGGCACACTCGCCATCCCACGGACCGACTGATCGGGCGTGTCGCGGGGCGATCGTTCCCTGCTCCGGTCCGCGGACCGGGATGTGGTCGCCGCCGCGATCGCGGACGACACTGGCACGGTCACAGCCGACGAATGCGCCGCTCGCCGGGCCGAGCGAGACGTCAATCACGAGAACACCGCCGGTCTCCTTGGTCCCGTCGGCCTCCGCGACGGCCGGGGAGACGTCGAGCGTGCGGATGCGGAGGTAGGAGCGACGTACCTCGACCGTCGAGGGTCACGAGCGGACCGCCGGAGGTCCCGGGGTTGATCGGGGCGTCCGTCTGGACGGTGTCCGGGATGGCGAACCCGTTGCCGTTCGGCATCGACCGCGAGGAGCCCGAGACGATCCCCGAGGATATGGAGCCGTCGATCCCAGGGGCTGCCCGGCGCCGCCACCTGACTGTCGGGCGCGGGTACCTCGGCGACGAGTTCCAGGGACGTCGCGTACGCCGGGAGGTCCTCGACGGCGACGACGGCGAGGTCGGTGTAGGCGTCGGTACCGACGACCCGCCCGCGCCGCCAGTCGCGCTCGCTGAACCGGAGGTCGGCCTCGGTCGCGTCGCCGACGACGTGCTGGTTCGTGACGACGTGGGTCCGGTCGTAGACGAACCCGGATCCCGCGCCGTGCCGGCCCCGTTCGTCCCGCTCGTCCCCCCCCCGGGAGTGACGTACACCGAGACGACCGACGGGATGGTCTCGCGGTAGAGCCGTTCGTACGTGTTGGTGTCCGTCGTGTCCGTCATCAGGCCGACCCGGCAACGCGACCGGACTTACCCGAGGTTAGGGCCGTGAGCGTATCTCGGGCGTGCGGTAGCCCGCCACGACGACACGACACTTCGCGGATCAGTCCTCCCGACCCTGCTCGAAGAGGGCCCGGAACGACCCCGGAGCCGCGAGGAGCAGCGGGAGCGCAGCCTCCTCGCCGCGGGGCACCCAGCCGTAGACGTGGTTGAGCATGACGTACGTCACGATACCCAAAAACAGCGAGACGGACCACGCGACGACGGCGATGCGACCCACCTGTGCGTGTCGGGTCTCGCGGAGTTCCGCGGGCGAGTGGGTGAGCCCGAGCACGATGGCGAACAGGACGACGGGGACGCTCACGACCGAGAGGAAGACGTGGACCCCGAGCATCAGGAGGTAGACCGGCTCGACGATCCCGGCGTAGCCGGCGAGGAACGCCCCCTCGGGGACGACGAACGACTTCTCGAACCCACCGCCGACCTTCCAGAGGTAGAGCACGAGGAAGAGGCTGATGAGAGTGAAGGCGGTCACCATCGCGGCGCGGTGTCTTCGGACCTGGCCGTTGCGGATGAAGTACCAGCCGACGAGCAGCGACGCGAGTGCGAACGAGTTGACGACGGCGATGGCGTCCGAGAACAGCACGACGGTCGCGTCCGAAAGCGGCGGGAAGATCGGTAACACGCCCGCGAAGGCACCCCCGACGAGGACGTAGCCGACGACCGAGAGTGCGGCCGTCACCCCGACGGGATGCTCGCGGACGACGCCGACCGGGCCGTCCGGTGTCGCGGTTGCCATACCCGGGGTTGGGAGGGACGGGGTATGTCGGCTTCGCTTCCGGCTAGTGGGTGTTCTGTCGGTGTCGCTCCGGTTCGCCCGCTATCCGAGGGCGGGGATGTACCACCGAGCGGAGAGATGGTCGGGGGCTTTCGAGGTGGTTTCAGAATCCCGTTCCGTCGGAGGTCACGGAACGGATCCATCACCCGGACCCGAAGACGTAGGAACCGTCACGCCGAACACGCTCCCATGCGACTGGGCGTCATCTCCGACGTGCACGCGAATCTCGTGGCGTTCGAGCGGGTGCTCGACGCGATGCCCTCCGTCGATCGGCTGGTCTGTGCGGGGGACGTCGTCGGCTACAACCCGTGGCCGGCGGAGTGTGTCGACCGCGTCCGGGAGACCTGTGCCGAAACCGTCCGGGGGAACCACGACCGGAACGTCGACACCCCGGAACGCTACCGTGCCAACCGGATGGCCCTCGCGGGGCTCGAGCTGGCCGACGAGCGCCTGGAGGGCGAGCAGCGCGAGTGGGTGCTGGGGCTCCCCCGGTGGGTCGACGTCGCCGACGGACGGATCCTGATGGTCCACGACCACCCCGAACACGTCGACCAGTACGTCCGGCCGTACCAGTTCCCCGAGATCCGGCCGTATCTCGACGACTACGACGCCTGTGTCCTCGGACACACCCACGTCCAGCACGAGGCGACGGTCGACGGCCGGCTGATACTGAACCCGGGGAGCGTCGGCCAGCCCCGGGACGGCGACCCCCGGGCGGCGTTCGCCGTCGTCGACACCGACGCCTCGCCGATGACCGCCGACCTCCACCGCGTCGAGTACGACGTCGAGCGGGTGCAGGCGGCGATACGAGAGGCCGGCCTCCCCGAGCGGACGGCGTCGCGGCTCGAACGGGGGGAGTGACGTCCGGCGGAGCCGCCGTCGGGCCGGTGTGTCGTCCCCGGCCCCCGAACGCAAACCTGGTTGTACGAGTCCAAACGCGCCTGAACGCGGCCCGTTCTCCGTTAGAGTCAAACGAGCGTGGCGGTAACGCGTACCCATGAGCACGGAGCAGGAGCAGCGGACCATCCGGTGTCTCGTCGCGAAGGTGGGCCTCGACGGGCACGATCGCGGCGCACACGTCATCGCGCGGGCGTTCCGTGACGCCGGGTTCGAGGTCATCTACTCGGGGCTGCACAAGGCGCCCGAGGAGATCGTCCAGGCCGCCGTCCAGGAGGACGTCGACGTCCTCGGCATCTCCATCCTCTCGGGGGCGCACAACACGCTCGTCCCGAAGATCCTCGACGGCCTCAGGGAGTACGACGCCCTCGAGGACACGCTCGTCATCGTCGGCGGCATCATCCCAGAGGACGACCGGGAGATGCTCAGGGAGGCTGGCGTCGCAGAGATATTCGGTCCCGGCGCCTCGATGGAGGAGACGGTCAGGTTCGTCCGCGAGAACGCCCCCGAGCGATGAGCGAGGGCGCCGAAACCGAGTCCGAGTCCGAACCGGACCTCATCGAGGACCTGCTCGCGGGGAAACATCGGGCGCTCGCGCGCGTCATCTCGAAGATCGAGAACCGCTCGCCCGGTTACCGGGACCTCGTCTCGCGGCTCCACACCCACACCGGCGACGCCGACGTCGTCGGTATCACGGGCTCGCCCGGATCCGGGAAATCGACGCTCGTCGACAAGATGGCCGCCGAGTACCGCGACCGCGGGCTCACGGTGGGGGTCATCGCCATCGACCCCTCCTCGCCGTTCACCGGCGGGGCCGTGCTCGGCGACCGCATCCGGATGGCGAGCAACGTCGGCGACATGGACGTGTTCTTCCGGTCGATGTCCGCGCGGGGGACCCTCGGGGGGCTCTCGACGGCGACGACGGACGCCGTGAAGGCGTTCGACGCCTTCGGAAAGGACCGGATCATCATCGAGACGGTCGGCGCGGGACAGAACGAGGTCGACATCGTCTCGACCGCCGACACGGTCGCCGTGCTCGTCCCGCCCTCCTCCGGCGACGACGTCCAGATGCTCAAGGCCGGCATCCTCGAGATCGCGGACGTGCTCGTGGTCAACAAGGCCGACATGGACGGCGCCGACCGGACGGTGATGGAGCTCAAGGAGATGGTGCGGATGCGGGACGACTCGCCCTCGTTCGCTGGCCACCACGGCGCGGAGGCGAGCTACGGGGGGGACGGCGAGACGGCCGAGGAGGGCGACGGGGCGGACGTCGACACCTGGGAGCCGCCGGTCCTCGAGACGGTCGCCAAGTCCGGCGAGGGCCTGTCAGCGTTCCTCGACACCCTGGCCGAGCACCGGGACTGGCTCGAGCGGACGGGCCGGCTCGAGGGGAAGACCCGGACCCGCTACGCCGAGGAGATACGGACGCTGCTCCGCGAGGACACCTCCCGCCTCGTCACCCGGGAGATCGAGGCCCGCGGCGGGCTCGACGCCCACGTCGACGCCGTGATGGACCGCGAGACCGACCCCTACACCGTCGCCGACGAGGTGCTCGAACCGCTCCGGGAGTGCGTCGAGGGGCGCGGCCGTGCGGGCGAGGACGGGTCGTAGCTCGGAGGACCCGCGAGCCCCCGGGCGGGTCCCGACGGTTCGGGTCGGGGGTCACGACACCACGATATAAACGGCACGGGCACCTCCCTCCGCGTATGCGACTCAGGACCGCCCTCGCGGGCGCAGCCGCCGGTCTCGGTGCGACGGCGCTGGCCAACCGCGCGCTCCGGCAGAGCCCGAGAGACCTCGAACCGCCGCTCGGACGGGAGCTACGGACCTACCGCTGGCGCGGGTTCGACGTCGCCTACACGGAGGCGGGCGACCCCGCGGACCCGGACCTCCTGTTGCTCCACGGGCTGAACGCCGCCGGGTCGAGCCACGAGTTCCGCCACGTCGTCGACGCGCTCGCCGAGGAGTACCACGTCCTCGCGCCGGACATGCCCGGGTTCGGCCACTCCGACCGGCCGCCGCTGCTCTACTCCGGGACGCTGTACGTCACGTTCGTCACGGACTTCGCCCGCGACCTCACGGAGGACGCCGCCGTCGTCGCCTCCTCGCTGTCGGGGGCGTACGTCGCCCGCGCCGCGGAGTCGGTCGAATTCCGCTCGCTCGTGCTCGTCTGTCCCACCGCGTCGACGGTGCCCGGGCGGCGGACCTGGCTCCGGTCGCTGCTTCGCTCGCCGGTCGTCGGCGAGGCGCTCTACCACCTCCTCACCTCCAAGCCCTCCATCCGGTACTTCCTCGCGGATCACGGGTTCGCCGAGGCGGCACACGTCACCGAGGACTGGGTGGAGTATGACTGGCGGACGACCCACCAGCCCGGCGCCCGCTACGCGCCCGCGTCGTTCGTGAGCGGCTTCCTCGACATCGACGTCGACCTGGGGGCGACGCTCGCGGCCGTCGACGAACCCGTAACCATCGTCTGGGGTGGACGGGCGGACCTCCCGCCGCTCGACCGCGGCAGGGAGATCGCGGAGACCGCCGGTGTGCGCCTGCTCGTCGTCGAGGACGCCGACCTGCTCCCCCACGCGGAGTTCCCCGAGGACTTCCTGGTGGCGGTCGGGGAGCACCTCGGACCGGAGGCGACGGCCGCCGCCGAGGAGTGATACGGACGACGATCGCCGGGTGCCGGACCACCGGGCGCTACTCCGCCTCGTCGGCCTCCAGCGTCCGGTCCAGGAACTCGTGGGCCCCCCGGAGGATCTCCCGCGGGCCGTCCTGGGTGATGGTGTTGATCGCCTGCTCGTAGTCGCGCCACTGCAGGTCGCGGTGCTCCTTCGATAGCTCTGCGGACGCCTCGAACGACCTCGCGATGAACAGGTGGACCGTCTTGTGGATGGTGTTCCCGTCCGCCTCGAAGACGTAGTCGTAGTCCTCACGGAAGCCGTCGATGAGCCGGAATTCCTCGATCCCGGCCTCCTCTTTCACCTCGCGTATGGCGGTCTGCTGGAGCTCCTCCTCGCCCTCGACGCCGCCCTTCGGGAACTCCCAGTCCCCGGGGCGGCTCTTGAGCAGGAGGTACTCCCGCCGGCCACGCGTGTCGCGAAAGAGGATGGCCCCCGCGCTCGTGGCCTCTATCATACCGGGTGTCTACTTCGCGGCAATTTAAAGCCGTGTCGGACCACACACGTACCGGAACCCGCCTGTGTGGTCCCGTTCGTACCGTCCGTATCAGTCCTGCGGGGCCGGATCGACCGACGGGTCGGCGGCGCCGATGGTCTCCTCGACCTGCGAGAACACCAGCACCAGCGCGACGGCCGCGAGCCCCGCGCCGAACCCGAACGGGACCAGGAACCCGAACGAGACGAGGAATCCCGAGACGAGCGGGCCGAACGCCACCCCGAGGCCGAACGCCATCGTCAGTATCGAGAGCTGGGTGCCGGATGCTCCCTCCCGCGCGAGGTCGCCCGCGAGCGCGAGCGAGGGAGCGAACACGCACGCGACGGCGATTCCCTGGACGAACCGCGCACCGAGCATCAGGAGCGGGTCGGTGACGACCCCCTGTGCGAACACCGAGGGAACGAGGATCACGAACCCGGCGAGCAGGAACGGTCGGCGGCCGTACTCGTCGGACCACCGCCCGACGGGCACCTGCAGGAGGACGTTGGCGATGACGACGGCGGAGAACTGCAGGCCGAACAGCGTCGACCCCTGTCCGAGTCGGGCGTTGATCGTCTCCTGGAGGGTGGCGTACAGCGCGATGGTCAGCGCCATGAACAGCGTTCCTACCCCGAGGACGAACACCGGGTCGAGGCCGTCGCCATCCCGGTCGAGGACGGCGACCGAGAGGTCCTCGCCGGCGTCGGCCTCGACCACTTCCGGGTCGTTCACGAGCAGGAACACGAGCGCGAAGCTCACGACCGCCCCGAGAACGGCGACGGCGAACGCGGCGTCGAACCCCGAGACCTGCATCCCGGCGAGCGCACCGGGGAGCCACGCCGGGAGGGCGTAGGTGACGACGCGGTCGGCCCCGAACCCGCCGGTGACGACCGCCCCCGCCACGACGGGACCGAAGCCGAAGCCGATCAGCCGGAAGGTGTTGAACACCCCGAAGTTCCCGCCGCGCTCGCGGTCCGAGGTCGCGTAGTCGTTGACCAGCGCCACCGTCACCGGGACGGTGAAGGCCGCGCCGAGACCCTGGAACCCCCGGACGACGACCAGCGACCAGTAGGAGGTGACGAACGGGTAGGCCGTGGAGGCGACGGCGAAGATCACGAGGCCGAGCAGGATGTAGAACTTCCGCCGGTTGGTTCGGTCCGACAGTCTGCCGGTGAACGGCTGGCCGAAGCTGTTCAGGAACCCGAACAGCGAGAGCACCACGCCGATGAGGAACTCCTCGGTCAGCCGGAACCCCAGGAGCCGACCGTCGACGATACCGACGAGCGATATCTCGCCGCTGGCGATGTAGAGGGGGAGGACGATGATGAGAAAGGAGTTCCCCAGGGCGTCTGCCATCCGTGCCATGGCCAGCGCCAGCACGCGTCGGTCGACGCCCAGGACCATTCGTTCGGGGGGAAGGCCGTCAGTTGTAAGACGGTTTCCATGCGGCCCGGTTCTGCCGGGAGTCGGCCCTGGTCGACGTGTTCCGCGGACCGACCTGGTCGCGGCGGCGTCCCCGCCGCGCACGACGAAAACGGTTTGACCGGCGCGGGCGAGAGCGAAGCATGGACGAGGCCGAACGCCAGCGCGAACGCCGCCGACTGTGGACCCTCGCTGACTACCAGTTCGGGCGCGGTGCGGGACGGGCGCTGTTCGGCGAGGTCGGGGTGACCGTCCGTCGGACCAGCACCGGCCGGCCACAGCAGGTGCTCGCGGACGGGAACCGGCTGGTCTCCTACGGGACCGACGGCCGGTTCACCCTCGGGGTCGCCGGTGGAAGACGGCTCCACGCCGCGCTCGACCCGCCCGCGTACCGCGTGGTCGTCGGGGACGAGAGCGAACCCTACCTCCGGGACGGCGCGAACGCCTTCGCGAAGTTCGTCGGCGGCGTCGACCCCACCGTCAGACCGGGCGACGAGGTGCTCGTCGTCCACGAACGGGGCGACCTGCTCGCGGTCGGGCGGGCGGAACTCCCGGGAGGAGCGATGCGGGACTTCGGGACGGGGATGGCGGTGAAGACCCGCGAGGGGGTCGGGGACGCCGGCGGGACCGCGTAGCGCCGCCAGTGTCGGTGCGGCGTGTCACCGTCGCACGCCAGGTCGTTTCAGGCCGTGAAACCACTGCTGGTGGATTTATAGATGCCTCTCGAAAAGGAGACCGGGGTGAGTGGGGCCCCTCGACGACGCGGCTGTCCGACGACGACGCGTCGCGGCCCCACTGCCTCGGGGTGGTGGATGCACCCGGCCGTCACCGATGGCGGTCCGGGGATTCCGTTGGGATGCCGACGAGCAGTCGCGCGTGTAGCGGACCGCCCACACCGGAGGCGGCGCGAGCGGTAGCCGGCCACTCGTGCGGAGCGATCGTGCCCGCACGGAGTGAGTAGGCTTTTTTGTTCAGCGTCCGTCCGGTCGGGTATGTTCGGAGGAGGCGGCGGCGGGCTCAACCCCCGCAAGATGAAGCAGATGATGGAACAGATGGGGATCGACCTCACGGAGATCGACGCCGAGGAGGTGGTCATCCGGACGCCCGACGAGGAGCTCGTCTTCGACGACGCCCAGGTCCAGCGGATGGACGCCCAGGGTCAGGCGACCTACCAGGTCGTCGGCTCGCCGGAGAGCCGGCCCCGCTCGGACGCCGGGACGAGCGCGGTCGACGCCGGGGCGGCCGAAGCGCCCGAGACGGACGACTCCGGGGGGGCGTCGGCCGACGTCCCGCAGGCGGACGTCGAGATCGTCGCCGGGCGCACCGGGGCGAGCGAGACGGAGGCACGCGCGGCGCTCGAGGCGGCCGACGGCGACCTCGCGGCCGCGGTCGAGCGGCTCGAGTGACCGGTACCCCCGACGACACGGACGGGACCGCCAAGGGGGACGACCGACCGACCTTCCTCGTCGTCAGCGGCGACCGCGAGTTCCTCCTCTCGCCGGGCGAGGAGAAGGGGACCGACCTCGGCGTGATCGCCCTCCCGGAGGACGCCGAACCGGGCGACGTCGTCGAGACGCACCTCGGCGAGCCGTTCGCGGTCCGGGAGCTGCGGGGCCCGGACCTGTTCGACCACATGGCGCGGACGGGCGCGCCGATGATGCCACGCGACGTCGGCCTCGTGATGGGGTACACCGGCGCCTCGGCCGGGGACCGGGTGCTCGACGCCGGTACCGGGACGGGCGTCCTCGCGGTGTACCTCGGGCGGGCCGGCGCGTCGGTCACCACCTACGAATCGAACCCCGAGTTCGCCGACGTCGCCCGGCGGAACATGGCCCTCGCGGGGGTCGAGGAGCGGGTCGACGTCCGGACCGGCGACGTCACCGACCACCTCGAGGAACTCCCGGACGGCGCGTTCGACGTCCTCACCCTCGACACGCGGGACGCGCCGACGGTGGTCGCGCGTGCGCCGTCGCTGCTCGCCACCGGCGGGTTCCTGGCTGTCTACACGCCGTTCGTCGAGGGGACCCGCGAGGCGGCGCTCGCCGCCCGCGAGGCCGGACTGGTGGACGTGGAGACCTACGAGATCATCCAGCGCCGGATGGACTTCGACGACCGCGGCTCGCGCCCGAGCACCGCGGGCGTCGGCCACACCGGCTATCTCACCTTCGCCCGGATGCCCGCCACCCTCGGGTGAGCCCGGTGTCCGGCCGGAACACCTCTCGCCGGCTTCCCCGGGGTTAAGTCCTCCCCGGCACAACACCGGAGCGAATCATGAGCGAGAGCGACGCGGACGAGGTCGAGACGCGGGTCGAGGAGACACGGACCTGGCCGGAGCTGGCGATCAGCCTCTACGACCGGCTGACCGGTCGGGGCGCCGAGATCACCTACGAGTTCGAGGAGATGGAGGTCGACGTCCCGAGCAAGACCGGGCCGGACGCCGACCACGCCCACTGGCGTATCGACGGGACGCTCCGCATCGCTACCCGCGAGCGCGACGACGACTGACAGTGGGTGCCGTGCGTGACCTCGTCGGGGCGCTCCGGGCGGACCTCGCCGACCGGGCGCCGGTGGACGTCACCGCCGACCTCGCCCTGGCCGTCGACGGCGAGCCGGTCCGCATCGAATCGTACACCGACCTGGTGACGGTCGACCTCCCGTCCGTTCGGACCGCGGTCCGACTCCTCCGCCGCCACGGCGACCGAACCGGCGACGTCCCGGACCTGCTCGCGGCCGCCGGGCTGACCGTCGAGGTGACCGTCTCCGGGACGACCGTGGTACGGGCGGGAGCGGACGCCGACGCCGGACCGCTCGAGCGTCGCCTCGGGTACCGCTCGGTCCGGCTCCGACCGCTCGGCTGCCTCCTCGCGACCCTCCGGTCGCCGCGGTAGCCGGTACCGCTCGGTGCCCTCCCGACCTATCCGGTCGCCCGTATCAGCTCCAGCAGCTCCTCCCGGTAGGCGGTCCCGTCCGGTTCGACGTCGGTCTCGGCCAGCAGGCCCTCGAGCCCCGACTCCGGGTAGGCGCCGCCGGCGATGCGGAACTCCCCGTCGAGCCAGACGGCGAGGAACCCCCGCACCCGGAGGTCGACGCTCACCTCGTCGGCCCGGAGCGGGTACGTCGCCCGGTAGTCCGTGAGTCGCGCCCGCGTGCCCGAATCGACCCGGAGGGTTCGGGTCCGGCCGCGGTCGACGTTCGCGAACCCCCGGTCCTCGAGGTCTCCGGCGAACTCCCGGCGGGACTCGCTCGCCACGGTCGGCTTGACCATCGGCGCGACGCCGGGGGGGAGCGGCGGGGAGAACTCGACGGCGGTGGCGAAGAAGAACCGGCAGAGCTGGTCGACGCCCGAGGCCTCCCGGACGGCCCGCCGGAGGTCCGCGTCCTCGTAGATGCGGGTGTGCCCCTCGACGCGAGCCGCCGACAGCTGGACCAGCGTCTCCGTCGACTCCTCGACGAGCACCCAGCCGTCGGCCTCCAGCCGGCCGACCGGCTCGCCCGCTCGCCCCGCGCGCGGCTCCTCGCTCATACGCCGCCTTCGGACGGTGGACGTATAGTCCTGTGTCCGGCGGCGACCCCGTCCGTATCAGAACAGTTCGACGCGGATGCCGTCCGCTTCCAGCTCCTCGGCGAACGTGGCCGCGTCGGTCTCGATGGCCTCGAACGTGTCGTAGTGGACCGGCAGGACGAGCTCGGGCTCGACGCTCCGGGCGAACGCCGCCGCCTCGTGTCGGTCCATCGTGTAGTGCCCGCCGATGGGCGGGACGAACACGTCCGCGGTGATCGACTCGTGGTGTGCGAGGAAGTCCGTATCGGAGGGGAAGAAGACGGTCGTCCCCTCGATGTCGAGCAGCAGCCCGATCACCTCCCCGTCGGCGTGGAACGGGTTGCCGTCGTCGTCGACGTGCTCGCCATCGGGGTGGTTGTACGCCGGGACGGTCAGGACGTCGATGCCCGCGACCGTGGTCTCCCCCTCGTAGGGCAGGTCGACGACCCCGCCGTCCAGGTCGCTCGTGTCGACGGCCTCGTAGACGGCGACGGTGGCGTCCGGCCCGGCGACCGCGGCGACACCCTCGGGGTCGTAGTGGTCGAAGTCGTCGTGGGTGACGAACACCACGTCGCCGTCACCCGGTTCACCGTCGAGCACCTCCGTCCACGGATCGATGTAGACGACGGTCCCCGACGCGGTCTCGATGCGGACGCTCGAGTGGCCGAGCCGTTCGAACGACAGCCCGCTGTGGTCTACGGTCATATGCATGAGCCGATACTGACTCCTGCCTGATATCCGTTGCTCCGTCCCACTCGTCGGTCGGGCGTCGGACGCCGGTCGCCGGACGGTCCGACGGCTCGCCGTACGTAACGTTTCCAACCGCTATCACCGGAGGCAACCGTCGATCGACAGGGGGGGGCAGGGGTCCGGCTCGATCGGCTGCTGGTCGCATCGGACGCTACCACGCACGTCGGCCCCAGGAACACCGCCGACTGATACGGTTGATCGTAACGATCGACGGCCGGGAGGCGAGACCGTCCGGCCGACCCTCCGTCGCGGGACGGTCGGGGTCCGTATCACGGGAATACGGGGTGTCGAACCACCACCGATATAATCCGACGACAACGTAACCGTGGGTGTGTCCCTCCCGCGACTCGTCTCCGCCGTGGGTGGCGCGCTCCTGTTGATCGTGCTCGCTCGGGCCGCGTTCACGCTCCGGGCCGGCGGCTCCCTCCTGGAGGTCCTCGTCGACTTCCTGCTCGTCGGCGTCCCGGGTCTCACACTCGCCTACACGTGCTTCTGGATACTGCAGTCGGACATCGACCGCCGGTACTATCGCGGATGGTCGGGTGGCTGCTCGGCGGTGTCGTCGTCATGTTCGGCTTCATCGCGTTGCGCGACCTCCCCCCCGGCGTGACGGTCGAGTGGTCGTTCGGGTCGCAGGCTATCCGCTGATCATCGGCTCGATCGGCGGACTGCTCATCGGCATACAGGACACGCGAGCGTCCATACGGACGGATCAGCTCGAGGACCGTACCCGGGAGCTCGCCCAGCGCGAACGGTCGCTCGAACGGCAGAACGAACAGTTAGAGGAGTTCGCGAGCATCGTCTCCCACGACCTCCGGAACCCGCTGAGCGTCGCCACGGGCCGACTCGAGCTGGCACGGGCGGACTGTGACAGCGAGCATCTCGACCGGATTGCGGACGCACACGGGCGGATGGGCGCGCTGATCGACGACCTGTTGACGCCCGCACGGCAGGGCGAGGGGATCCGGCGCCCGGAGGCCGTCGACCTCGCGGCACTGAGCGAGCGCTGCTGGCAGCACGTCGCCACCGACGGGGCGACGCTCGTCGCCGCGACCGACCGGACGATCCGGGCGGATCGCGACCGGCTCCAGCAGCTCCTCGAGAACCTCGTGCCCAATGCCGTCGAGCAGGGCTCGACGAGTAGCCGGACGCAGTCCGGCGACGAGGTGGTGACGGTCACGATCGGCGACCTCGAGGACGGCCGCCGGTTCTACCTCGGGGACGACGGATCGGGGATCCCCGAGGGGGAACGCGAGCGGGTCTTCGAGAGCGGCTACTCGACCTCGACGGAGGGCACGGGGTTCGGCCTCGCGATCGTCCGGGAGATCGTCGACGCTCACGACTGGGACGTCCGCGTGACTGACGGACCGGCGGGCGGTGCCCGGTTCGAGATCACCGGCGTCGAGTTCGAGGAGTGACGGACGTTGTCGGCTTCAGGCGCTCAGGAGTTCGAACGGCACCGGGGTGAAACAGAGCGCCCCGAGGGCGAACGTGAGCACGCCGACGGCCATCCGTTTGCGGTCGAGGGGCTCCTCGTAGATGGGGGTCGCCGGCCCGGCCCGGGCGAGGCCCAACGCGATGAGTCCCCAGAACGTCCAGATGAGCACGGAGTCCCTGAGGTCCATCCCCCGGACGAAGTAGAGGTACGCCGAGAGCCCGAACAGCCCGAGCGGGACGAGCGCGGCGAAGGTTTCCTGGCGGCGGCCGGCCATCGCGCGGACGAGGTGGCCGCCGTCGAGCTGGCCGACGGGGATGAGATTGAGAAACGTGACGAACATCCCGATCCAGCCACCGAACACGACCGGATTGACGGCCAGCGTCGGGTCGCTGTAGGAGAGGGGCTGGCCGGTCAGCCACGAGAGGGCCAGCAGGAGCGGCGGGAAGCCGAACTCGATGTTGATGGCGTTCGGGTCGTTCAGCACCGCCTGGGGCACCTCTATCGGCGGGAGGTAGAGGCCGATCACCGTGACGACGACGGTGGCCGCGAGCCCGGCGAGCGGTCCGGCGACGCCGATGTCGAACAGCGCCTCCCGGTCGGGGATGCGCCCCTTCATCCGGATGACGGCCCCGAGCGTGCCGATGAACGTGGGAACGGGGATGAAGTACGGCAGTGACGCCTCGACCTCGTGGTGTCGCGAGAGGACGTAGTGGCCCAGTTCGTGGACGCCGAGCACGCCCATCACGGCGAGTGCGAACGGCCAGCCGGCCAGCAGGTCGAGCGGCTCACGGACCGGCTCGTGGTACCACACCGTCCCGGCGAACAGCGTCGTCAGGACCGTCAGGAGGAAGGTGACGACGTTCAGCCAGGGGATGCCGTCGAGCCCGACGGTCCGCGGCTCGGCGACCAGTGCGTGCCGCGTACTCTCCATCTCCAGACCCGTGATGGGGTCGGTCCGGGACCGGGAGACCGTCGTGAGCCGCACCTCGTAGCCGTGTTCGCGGAACAGTGGCCAGACCTTCTGCTCGAGGGCGTCCGGTCCGACCAGCGGCTCGCCGACGTACACCAGTCGGCCGCCGTCACGTCGGGTCTCGGCCACGTCGAACACCGACGCGAACGCCTCCGCCGGCGGTCCCTCCGATGAGGGGGGCTCGGTCGGCGGTTCGCGGGGCTCCATCACCCGGCCGGAAGTGGTGGTCGGGGATAAATCCCCGGACACGCCGTGGGCGGACCCGACGGTCGGAGTAGCCGGGTAGGGAGCCGCGTCCGGGGTCGGACGCGGCGGGCAGGGAGAGAGCGGTTCGGGGACGGTTCGGGGAAGACGAGGTGTCGGGCGGGGACCCGACGGGCGGTGTCTTCGGGATCAGGCGGTCTCGACACGCCACGTCGTCGCGGACGTGTAGGACCACTTCTCGATCTCCAGGTCCGTGGCGGAGTCCCGGAGCTTGACCATCAGGGCGCCGATCTCCTTGGGGGAGAGGTCGACCTCGTCGGCGATGAACTTCGACTTGAAGTAGAGCTCGCCGTCGGCGGCCCGCTCGCGCAGGTACGAGAGCAGGCGGCTTTCCTTGTCCTCGGGCGTCGTCTCGGTGGAGGGTTGCTGTATCGCGCTCATCTGTGACACCTCGCTCCCCTCTATCCCCCGGACCTTCATATAGAGGGACGAACCTTGCCGTCGATTCGGGAGATTTCGGCTCGAAATCGGCGTGAAACGTACCTTTCACGAAGGTTTCATAGCTCTCTAGACGTTTCATAAAGCTCTGCTAGACCGCAAGAGGCCAAATCCCGCTCAGTGAGAACGTGCGTGTTTCCCGGCTAACAACCCGTTAACGGACGGGGTCACTCCCGGATCGCGGGGGTGGGTCCGCGCGGCGCGCGGCGACCGATCTCCGATACGGTCGTGTGCACCTGTTTCTGTCGGTCTCTCGGAAGGTCGGTGTTTCGAGCCCGGTGAGACCGGGTTTTGATCCGCATCGAGGCCTCCGTCCGCCGGTATACGCACGATCGTATCAGTTCCGCTCGTGGACCCAGAAGGTCTCCTCGGCGGTGACCTCCTTCTTGAAGATCGGCACCTCCTCCTTCAGTCGGTCGATGCCGTCCTCGACGGTCCGGAACGCCTCGCGGCGGTGTCCCGCGAGCACCACCACGAAGACGATGTCCTCGCCGTCCGGGATCACTCCCGTTCGGTGGTGCATCACGACGTCGAGGACCCCCTCGCGCTCCTCGAGGTCGGCCTCCAGGTCGCGCATCCGGCGCTCGGCGACGCCCTCGTACTTCTCGAACTCGAGGTGCCGGGTCGGGGTGTCGTCCTCGGCGTCCTTCGCGCGGACGCGCCCGGTGAACGTGGCGATGGCCCCGGCCCGATCGGCCCGGGGTGACTCCTTTACCCGTGCGACGAGTGACTCCAGCGTCTCGTGGGTCTCGAGGTCGTCGATGCGTTCGACCACGGGGGTCAGGTCGCCGTCCGGGTCGACGATCAGGTCGGCCTCGCCCGCCTCGTCGGTGTCCTCCGTCGCGATCTGCGCGATCCGCGCGTCGGGCCGGTCGAGCACGAGTGCGTAGTCGTGGTCCGGCGCGAGCCGGTCGAGGAGGTCGTCGACGCCGACCGGCTCCCCGCTGGCCCGCCAGCCGTCCGGTCCGAGGTCGTAGGTCGTCGTCGCACCCTCCCGGCGGGCGGTCACGCCGCCGTCGGTGGCCCCCTCGCCCCCCACGAGCGCGACGCGGCCGTCCAGCCGGTCGAGGAGCCGGTCGGCGAGCGTCCCAGAACCGGGACCGACGATACCGAGCGTTCGCATACTCGACCCTGCGGCCGGCGGCGCTTGTAGGTGTCGCTCGTCGGGTGGGCCCGCGGGAGCGCGCGGTCGCCGTGCCGACCGGCGTCATCCTTTGAGAACGGTTAAACGGGGCCCGCAGTTACGTCGTCGCAATGAGAGTCGTCGTCTCCGTCGGCGGGAGCGTCCTCGCGCCGGACCTGCGCGCGGACCGCGTACGCGGGTACGCGGCGTGCCTCGAGGCGCTGGTCGACGCCGGACACGAGGTCGCCGCGGTGGTCGGCGGCGGCGGTGTCGCCCGCGAGTACATCGGGACCGCCCGCGAGGTGGGCGCCAACGAGGGACAGCTCGACCAGCTCGGTATCGAGGTGACGCGGCTGAACGCCCGCCTGCTCCTCGCGGCGCTCGACGACCGCGCGAACCCGACGCCGTTCGAGGGGTACGAACCCGCGGTGGCCGCCCTCTCGCGGGGCGAACTCGTCGTGATGGGCGGGATGGTCCCGGGGCAGACCACCGACGCCGTCGGTGCGGCGCTCGCGGAGTACGCCGAGGCGGACCTGCTCGTCTACGCCACGAGCGTCCCGGGCGTGTTCGACGCCGATCCGAACGAGGACGAGGGAGCGACGCGCTACGAGACGCTGAGCGCGGCCGACCTCGTCTCGCTGGTCGCCGAGGGCGAATCGCTCGGGTCGGCGGGATCGAGCGCACCCATCGACCTTTTGGCCGCCAAACTCGTCCAGCGATCCGGGCTCAGGACGTACGTCCTGGACGGGTCGGACCCCGAGCGGATCCGCCGGGCGGTCGAGACCGGGGAGTTCGAGGGGACCGAGATACGGCCCGGCGAGGCGCCATGACGTTCGAGCCCACCTCCCCGCACACGCTGAACGAGACGGAACACCGGCGGGTCTTCTGGGCGGACGCCGTCGCCGACGCCATCGAGGCTCGCGATTCCGAGGGGCCTGTCGTCATCAAGGGTGGCATCTCCCCCTCGGGGGTGCCCCACCTTGGGAACATGAACGAGGTGCTGCGGGGCTACTTCGTCGCCGAGGTGCTCCGAGAGCGGGGCCACGAGGTCCGGCAGGTGTTCACCGCCGACGACCGCGACCCCCTCCGGAAGCTCCCCCGGACGCTCGCCGACGCGGAGGGCAACCTCGTCGACCTGGGCGAGGTCGACGCCGGCGCGCTGGGTCGGAACCTCGGCCACCCCTACACGGCTATCCCGGACCCGTTCGGGGAGGCCGCCTCCTACGGCGCGCACTTCACGAACCTGATCGAGCGGTCGGCCGAACTGCTCGGCGTGCCCATCGAGGTCGTCTCGACGACCGAACTCTACGAATCGGGCGAGTTCGACGACGTCGTCCGGCACGTCCTCAAACACCGCGAGGAAGCTCGTTCCATCCTCGGGAACTACCAGGACAAGGTCGACGAGGACTACGTCCCGTTCAATCCGGTCTGCGAGTCGTGCGGGAAGATCACCGAGACGGTCCTGTCGGTCGACCTCGGTACCGAAACTGTCGAGTACGAGTGCACGGACATGACCGCGGGCGACCGGGTCATCGAGGGGTGTGGCCACCGTGGTACGGCCGCGTTCCGCGGGGGGAAACTGCCGTGGCGGTTCGAGTGGCCCGCCCAGTGGCAGGTGCTGGACGTGGACTTCGAACCGTTCGGCAAGGACCACGCCGAGGGGTCGTGGGTCTCCGGCGAGCACATCGCCGAGGAACTGCTCGGCATCGACGCCCCCCTGCCGATGGTCTACGAGTGGTTCACGCTGGACGGCGAGCCGTTCAGCTCCAGCGAGGGGAACGTCGTCCTCGTCTCCGAGGTGCTCGAACTGGCCGAACCCGAGGTCCTGCGGTACTTCTTCGCGAAGGACCCGAAGAAGGCCCGGGACTTCTCGATCCGACGGCTCGACCGGCTCGTCGACGAGTTCGACAGGGTGGAACGGCTCTACTTCGGCGAGGAGGAGGGTACGGAGAAAGAGACGACGCTCGCCGAGCGGGTCTACCCGTTCCTCGTCGACGAGGTTCGCGAGGGGCGCGTCCGCATCCCCTACACGTACGCCGCGGTGCTCGGGATGACCGACGAGCCGGAGCTCCGGGTGACGATGGCCGAGCGTGCCGGGCACCTCCCGGCGGACGCACCCGAGTGGGCCCGCGAGACGGCGTTCGAGCGGGTGGAACTGGCCCGGACGTGGGCCGAGCGGATCGACAACGAGTACAACTACGAACTCGCCGAGTCGCTTCCCGGCGTCGAGTTCGACGCGGATGTCGAGGCCGCGCTGGATGACCTCGCGGGGTTCATCGAGCGCGAGGATCCCGACGACGAGACCCTCCAGGGCGAGATCTACGAGACCGCACGACGGCACGACGTCGACGTCGGCGAGTTCTTCACGGCGGGCTACCGGCTGTTCCTCGATACGGCGGAGGGCCCGCGGCTCGGGCCGTTCCTCGCCGCGCTCGACAGGGCGTTCGTGCTGCAGCGGTTGCGCAGGGAGGCCTGACCGCAGGGGACCCGTTCCGGGGAACGCGGCGGTGACACCGCTTTCCGGTCTCTCCGACCCCGCCCGGTCGTCCGGGGCTTCGCGTTCCGGTGGAGGAGCGCGTGCCGTCGGTCGGCACGTCGGACGGTACGGTCGCTACGGGGGGTGGCTGTACGTCATAAATCGATTCCCCGTCTACCGTCGCCGAACGACGGTCCGACCGGGTGTTAGTTCCGAACGACGTTCGACGCGCGCGGGCCCTTGGGAGCCTGTTCGACGTCGAACTCGATCTCCTGTCCCTCCTCGAGGTCCGGACCGCCGACGTCCTCCATGTGGAAGAACACGTCCTCGTCCGCGTCGTCAGTCGAGATGAAACCGTAGCCGCCTGTGTGGTTGAAGAAATCAACCTTACCTTTCGCCATTACGAACGGATGTAGTCCCGCTACACGCATACCCCTTCCGAGAGTGGTGGTACCACGAGGGGTGGACTCCCGATCCGACGGACGCGCGTGTGGGTGCGAGTGCGGGTGCGAACGACGACGACCCAAAACCGCTTTCACCGTCAGGCCACTCGTCTACTGCAATGGTAGACACCCTCGTGCTGGTCCTCGCGGGGGTCGTGCTCTACACCGTCCTCGCGACGGTGCTCGACATGCGCGGCCTCCTCCCGGAGTCGATACGGATCTCCGGGCCCATCACCACGCTGCACACCCAGCGCGGCCGGGACTTCCTCGAGTGGCTCTCGGGGCCGACGCGGTTCTGGCGGGCGTGGGGGAACTTCGGCGTCGGTATCGCGCTCGTCGTGATGGTCGGCTCGTTCCTGCTGGTCGGCTTCGCGGGGGTCCAGGCGGTGACGAACCCCCAGCCCACGGCGCTGAACGAGCCGCGGAACGTGCTCGCCATCCCCGGCGTGAACCAGTTCCTCCCGCTGTCGGCGGCGGTCGAGATCGTCGCCGGGCTGGTCATCGGGCTGGTCGTCCACGAGGGGGGCCACGGGCTGATGTGCCGGGTCGAGGACATCGACATCGAGTCGCTGGGGCTGGCGTTCCTCGCGTTCATCCCGGTCGGGGCGTTCGTCGAACCCGACGAGGACTCCCGGCGCCGGGCCTCCCGCGGGGGACAGACACGGATGTTCGCCGCCGGGGTCACGAACAACTTCGCCGTCACCGTCATCGCGTTCGCGCTCCTGTTCGGCCCCGTCGCGGGCTCCATCTCCGTGGTCGCGGGCCTCCCCGTCGGGGGCGTCCTGCCCGGGTCGGCGGCGGGGGAGGCCGGTCTCGAGCGGGGTGACGTCGTCACCTCCGTGAACGGGGCGAACGTCTCGGGGAGCGCCGAGTTCGACGCCGCGCTGGCGACGGCCGACGACCGGACGGTCCGGCTGGGTCTGAAGCGGGGCGGGACCGTCGACGTCTCCCGCGCGCTCACCGTCACCGGGGCGGCCGCGGGCGCGCCGGCCGGGGTGAACACGACCATCTCGGCGGTGAACGGGACTGCGGTCTACACCGAGCCGGGGTTCCGGTCGACGATCGAGGACCGGAGGGTCGCGACCCTGACCGTGCGCGAGGACGGCGAGACCCGGAACGTCACGACCCCCCTCGGCGCGTACACGCTACCGATGGAGGGCGAGGCGTTCGCGGCCGCCGGCGCCCCCGTCGGGAAGCCGGTGATCGTCACGTCGATCGCAGGTCAGCGGACCGTCGACAACGCGGCGCTCTCGTCGGTCCTCGACGGCTACGCTCCGGGCGAGGAGGTAGAGGTCGTCGGCTACGTCGAGGGCGAGCGCCGGACGTGGAACGTCACCCTCGGTTCACAGCCGGGTGGCGGCGAGGACGCCTTCCTGGGCGTCTCCGTCCAGTCCGGGGTCAGCGGGCTCGCCGTCGACGACCTCGGTGTCGACGTCTACCCGGCGGGGACGTTCCTCGGGGCGCTCGGCGGCGGGGGCGGGGAGGGGCCGGACCTGCTCCCCGGCGGCGGGCCGATCCGTCGGGCGTACGTCGCGCTCGTCCTGCCGTTCGCCCGGCTGACCATCCCCGGGCTCGGCTACAGCTTCGCCGGGTTCGTCGGCTCCGTCGCGAACTTCTACGAGGTGAGCGGTCCCCTGGGCCTGCTCGGGACGGGTGCGGGGCTGTTCGTCGCGAACCTGCTGTTCTGGACGGCGTGGATCAACCTCATCATCGGCCAGTTCAACTGTATCCCGACGTACCCGCTCGACGGGGGACACATCCTCCGGACGTCGACCGAGACGGTCGTCTCGCGGCTCCCGGTCGAGGACGGCCGCGCGATCACACGCGCGGTGACGACGACAGTCAGCCTCGTGATGCTCGCCGGCGTGTTCCTGATGGTGTTCGGGCCACGCCTGCTGACGTAGGACCGCCGGCATCCGTGTCTCGCCGTCGCGGCAGGCATCGGTTTCGTGCCCGAGGAGCGAGCGACACGCGCTGGTCAGGCGGGGTCGGCACCGGCCGAACGGGACGGGACGGTCAGGTCGTGGGGCCGCTCGCGCTCTGGACGCGCCAGCCACCCTGGACCCCGCAGGCCTCCCGGACCGTGTACTCGAGGTCGGTGTCCGGGCTCACTCTACGCCCGCCCTGGACCTCCTCGATCCGGAGCGGGACGTCCAGCGCGGAGCCACAGCAGCCCACGCCGACGAACTCCTCGCACATGTCGCCCTCGCTCACTTCGCCCAGCGTCTTCCGGAGGTACGCCCGGAAGTGCGGGGTGTCGACCTGCCCCCGGCCCCAGTCCGAGAGGTCCGCGGGGTAGGAGACGACGACGCGGGTCGCCGGATCGGTCGCCGGCGCGGTGGTGTGGCTCATACCGCCGGGTAGAGCGTCCCCGTACTAATGCGTTCGGCGACCGGGTACGCCCCGACGGGACGGTGTCGCGAGTGGTTTCGATCGGCCGACGTGGCGACACGTCGAGAGGGGTCGGCGTGGTCAGCCCACAGGGAGGGGTCGGCGTGGTCAGCCCACAGGGACACTCGCGCGGACGCACGCGCCCGACCGTCCCGGACGACCCTCGCCGCCGGACGGGACCGCGTCGCTCGACGCCCGGGTGTTGGGGTTCGCCCGGGGTTGCGGCACGTTTAACACGCCCCAGGGAGTCCGTTCGTGCGACCACGATGAGCACCGAGAGACACTACGAGCGGGAGTTCGTGCGGACGTTCTTCACCTCGCCGACGGCGGTGAAGGGCGAGGAGGACTCGGCGAAGATGATCCGGAGCGCGGCGGGACTCCGCGGGATGCAGGCCCCGGACGTCTGGGTGCCGGACAACGAGGACGCGACGGCGCCGAACATGCGCGACGAGGGCGCCAGAAACATCGTTGAGGTCGTCGCCGAGCACGGCGCGGACTTCCCGGGGGAGATCCATCCCCGTGTCGTGTGGCATCGCGACTCCCCGACGACGCGCTACCGGGGGTTCCAGCACATGCTGGAGATAGCCGACCCCGAGGGCGGCGCCGTCGAGCACATCGACGGGTTCGTCATCCCCGAGGTCGGCGATATCGACGACTGGAAGAAGGCCGACGAGTTCGTCACCATCGTCGAGCACGAGCACGGGCTGGAGGAGGGGAGCCTCTCGATGTCGGTGATAATCGAGAGCGGCGAGGCCGAACTGGCGATGGGGGACCTCCGGGAGGAGATGGGCCGACCGTCGAACAACCTCGAGCGACTCTTCCTGCTCGTCGACGGCGAGGTCGACTACACCAAGGACATGCGGGCGATGACGCCGACCGGGGAGCTGCCGCCGTGGCCCGAACTGCGCCACAACACCTCTCGTGGCGCGAGCGCCGCCGGGCTCGTCGCCGTCGACGGTCCCTACGACGACATCCGCGACATCGAGGGCTACCACGAGCGGATGGTCGACAACCGCGCCAAGGGGATGACCGGCATCTGGTCGCTCACCCCACGGCAGGTCGTCGAGGCGAACACGTCGCCGCTCCCCCCCCAGAGCGGTAGCTGGCTGATCGAGGTCGGCGGCGAGGACGTCGAACTCGTCGAGGCCGAGGACGATCGGCAGGTCTACGACGGGGACGAACTCGGGCTCGAGGAGACCGAGGACGGGTACGTCCTGCGCGTCGGGAGCGACGAGCACGAGCTCGACGCCGAGGGACTCCACGAGGAACTGCTCGACATGACCTCGTACGTCCCGAGCATGGACGACATCGTCAATTCGATGGAGGAGTTCGAGGCGGCCAAGGAGGCCGGCCGCGGCGCCATCAGCATGACGCAGTCGGCGACGGTCGTCATCGACGGCGTCGAGGTCGAGGTCAGCCGCGACCGGATGTGGGACGAGGCGACCTACCAGGCCGCACAGACACCCATCGCCCTGTTCCAGGACGTCTACGAGCACCGGCCGGACCAGCACGAGGAGCTCGGGGAGATGTACAGCGAGGACGTCGTCGAGCGGGCGATGAGCGTCGGGAGCTAGGGCTCGACTCGCTCGCCCTCGTTTCCGTCCCGGCCCACCGTGGGACCGGGTTCTCCAATCGACGCGCAGTGGGAGACGGCCGTCCGGTTCGACCACGACCGGGCCGTCGAGGGGAGCCACGATGCGGCGACCGACGGAGGGCGGACAACGTGCAAACGGACACTTACCGTCCTTCGTCGTAGGTAGCCGTCAGAAAGACCCGCTCGGGGAGGTCCTCGGCGTCACGAACCATCTCCAGTGCGGCGGCCACCCGGCGCACCAGCCGGTACGGGTCGACATCGTTCTCGGGGTAGTATACCGTCGGACAGAACGGTCGATACTCTCGACCGGGGATACGCCACCGGTCGAATCTATCAAAGCCTCTGTCCGACGGTATAGAACACGCGCACGTCGGCGAACCGTGTCTCGTCGAGGAAGTCGTCGTCGTTCGTCAGGAGGACGGCTCCCGTCTCGCTGGCAGACTGGGCGACACCCTCGTCGTCGGTCCCGGCACCGGGTCGATCGGTGACGTGCGTCGCGGCGATCCCGCGGTCGTCCAGCACCTCGACTGTCGCGATGGGGACGTTCTCGTCACGGAGTATCCGGGTGCTCACTCCTCGGCGTCCCCGTCGATACGGTCGGCCAGCTCCTCGACTGTCGGAATCCCTCGATCGCGGGCTTCGCCCGCTCGCCACTTCGAGGCGCTCCTTTCAGTCGGCCTCGCCATCCGACGGAAAAAGAAGGCTTATTCGGCGGGCTCGCACACCGGCGGGTATGAACACGCTCGCAGTAACGGGGGTGCGGCGCCGTGGCCGGGGCTCGCGCTAACCTCCCGTTCGACCTCCCCGAGGTCGACTACGAGCAGTACTCGAACCGCCAGCTGGTGGCGGTACCGCTCGTGGTGCTCGCGCTCGCACTGGCCGTCATCGGGATCTACTACGCTCTGAACGGCGTCCCGATCGGTCTGGGTATCGCGTTCACCGGCGGGACGGAGATGCAGCTGACGACGACGACGGACTCCCCGGACGGGATACGCGCGGCGTTCGACGAGGAGGTCGCGTCGGTCCAGCCGATCTCCTCCCAGCAGAACGGCTACATCGTCACCTTCCAGTCCTCCGATACGGACGCCATCACCGCACAGGCGGAGGCCGCGGGCTACGAGTGGGACTCGGTCCAGAGCCGGTCGGCGTCGTTCGGTTCGACAGCCCAGCGTCAGGCGTTCATCGGGGTCGGCGCCGCGTTCGCCGGGATGGCCGTCCTCGTCTTCCTGCTGTTCCGGACGTTCGTCCCCTCCATCGCCGTGGTGGCGTCGGCGTTCTCGGACCTCGTCATCCCGATGGCGCTGATGAACGTCTTCGGCATCGAGCTCTCCCTGGGGACCGTCGCGGCGCTGCTGATGCTCATCGGGTACTCCGTCGATTCCGACCTCCTGTTGAACAACCACGTCCTCCGGCGGCGGGGGTCGTTCTACGAGTCGACCTACCGGGCGATGCGCACGGGCGTGACGATGACGCTCACCTCCATCGCCGCGATGACGGTCATGACGGTCGTCTCGTTCCTGTTCGGCATCCCGCTGCTGCCCGAGGTGGGGATCGTCCTCGTGTTCGGGCTGACCGCGGACCTGATGAACACCTACATGCTCAACGTGACACTCCTCAGGTATTACAAGTTCGAGGCGGTCGGCCGATGATACGGGAGAACTGGCGGCTCGTCCTCCTGTCGTTCCTGCTCGTGCTGAGCGCCGTCGCGGTGTTCGTCCCCCTCGGCGGCGGCGGGGCCGCCCCCGGCACCAACGGGACGGACGGGGCCGATACCGGCGACGCCGCCGTCCCGACGAACCTCCAGTTCGGGCTCGAGCTCTCGGGCGGGACGCGGATCCGGGCTCCCGTCGTGGGGATGACCGCCGAGGACGTCGACCTGCCGACGGACGGCTCGGAGGCCCGGGACCTCGAGACGACGCTTGCCTCCCGGCTGAACGTCTCGCTGTCGGACGTCCGGGTCGCCCCCGCCACCGGGACCGTCGAGGTGTTCGCCGACGAGGACAACGGGAACGTCACGCGGGCGCAGTTCGCCGCCGCCCTCCGCGCGGAGGGGTACGACGTGAGCGAGTCCGATATCAGGGACGGCGTCACCGACCAGACGCTCCAGCAGATGGAGCGCACGCTCGACAACAAGATCAACACCGGCGGTCTCTCGGGAGGGGACGCAAGCATCGTCACGCCGGCGGACCCGAGCGAGGAGAAGCTCATCGTCGTCGAGGTGCCCAACGCCGGCCGCGAGGAGGTCCTCGAACTGATCGGGAGCCGGGGGCAGGTCCAGATCGTCGCGCACTTCCCCGTCCGGGAGAACGGCACGACGACCTACCGGGACGTCCCGCTGTTCGATCAGGACGGCATCACCGCGGTCCAGTCCGCCCAGCAGGGCGAGGGGACCGAGCCCCCGTACGTCCCCATCACGCTCACCGAGGAGGCCGCGGAGAACTTCTCGAACGCGATGCAGCGGTTCGGGTTCACCGACCGGGGCGTGAGCGCCTGCCGCTACTCGCAGAACGAGTCCGACGCGGGCTACTGTCTCTACACCGTCCGGGACGGTGAGGTGGTGTTCGCCGCCTCGATCGCCCCCGGGCTCGCGGAGATCATCCGCAACGGGGAGTTCGTCGAGCAGCGCTCGTTCCGGACGACCGCCTCGAACTTCTCCGAGGCACAGCGGCTCCAGCTCGACCTGCAGGCCGGGGCGCTCCCGTCGAACCTCGACATCGACGAGGGCTCGACGACGTTCGTCGCCCCGGCGCTCGCCCAGGACTTCAAGCTGTTCTCGCTGATCACCGGGTTCGTCGCGATGCTCGCGGTGAGTGGGGCGGTCTTCGTCCGCTACCGCGAGCCAGGGGTCGCCGCGCCGATGGTGCTCACGGCCGCCGCGGAGGTGTTCATCCTCCTCGGGTTCGCCAGCGCCATCGGGCTCGCGCTCGACCTCTCGCACATCGCCGGGTTCATCGCCGTCATCGGCACCGGCGTGGACGACCTCATCATCATCGCCGACGAGATACTCCAGGAGGGCGAGGTGAAGACCGGTCGGGTGTTCGAGTCGCGGTTCCGCAAGGCGTTCTGGGTGATCGGCGCCGCCGCCGCGACGACCATCGTCGCGCTCTCGCCGCTGGCGGTGCTCTCGCTGGGCGACCTCCAGGGGTTCGCCATCGTCACCATCGTCGGCGTCCTCATCGGGGTCCTCATTACCCGCCCGGCATACGGGAACATCCTCCGAAACCTCGTGCTGGACTGACGGGCGCCAGAACCCCACACTCGACGGATCGCCGTCAGAACGAGTCGAGCGCGGACTGTTCGGCCGCCGCGAGCAGGTCGTCACAGGTCGACCACGACCGACGGGCACACTCGGGCAGGTCGCCGTAGTCCTCGACGTAGCGCCGCAGGAACTCGCGGGTCGTCGGGTCCGAGGGGTAGCCCGATCCGACCTCCCCGTACGTCTCCGCGAGCCCCGCGACATGGGCGTCCCGTTCGACCTTGGCGAGGACGCTCGCCGCGCTCACCAGGAGGTAGGTCTCGTCGGCGCCGTGTTCGGCGCGCAACTCGACGTCGACGGGGACCCGGTCGGCCACCCGTCGGACGAACCGCTCGGCCGAGACGTCGCCCGCGTCTATGACGCCCCCGTCGCCGTCCCGCGCGACCGCGGCGACGGCCTCGGCCTGCGCGGCGACCGTCAGCGTGTTCATGTCCTCCTCGCCGTCGATACGGGAGACGGGTATCTCGCCGATGCCGACCCCGACCCGGCCGTTCGCGCGGAGGGCGGCCGCGAGCGCCTCCCGACGAGCCGACGAGAGTCGCTTCGAGTCCTCGACGGTATCGGGTATCGCCGTCGGGGGGGCCCGGACGGCGGCGGCGAACATCGACCCCAGGACCGGACCCTTCCCCGCTTCGTCGGCACCGAGGCGCATGGCCACCCGTCCGTGCCCCGGGACTTAGCCGTTGTCGTCGTCCCCGCGTCACTCGCTTCGATCCGTGTGGGCGTCGAGGAGCCCCCTGGTCGAGCACACGGCCGCGAACTCCCCGTCGAGGTGTGCCAGCGCCGTCCGGTGGACCAGCGAGGCGTCGAACCGCTCCCCGTCGAGCGTCCGGTCGAACGTCGCCGTCGCGTCGCCGACGACCGAGACGTCGAAGCCGAGGTTCTCGGCCAGCCGGGTCGTCGTCGAGACGCAGTGGTCGGTCGTCAGCCCGCAGACGACGAGCGACCCGTACCCCCGTTCGCGGAGCCAGGACTCGAGGTCCGTGTCGAGGAACGCCCCGTTGACGCGCTTTACGAACTCGGGTTCGTCCCCGCGTGGCTCCAGCCCCTGCTTGAACCGGAACCCCGGGAGTTCGCCCCGCAGGGGCGAGTCCGGCTCCATCGAGTCGTGCCGGACGTGGACCACGGGGCGGTCGGCCTCGCGCCACACCTCGAGGAGCCGGGCCGCGTTGTCCTCGGCATCGGGGTTGTTCCGCGGGCCGTAGGCCGGGTCGTCGAGCCCCCGCTGGAAGTCGACGAGGAGGAGCACCGGCCGATCCGACGCGTGGAGCGTCACCGTACCACCTGCCCCGGGTGCCGGTCACCCACCCCCGCGAGGCGGTCCGACTTCGGGTGTTCGCGGGTGACGGTGATCGGGCACCCACCGGGGGCCGCCGCGGGGTCCGACGATAGCATGTACTGTCGCCACTCGCGGTCGCCCTCGACGCCCCAGTCGCCCAGATCGGCGTGCGGGCAGACCCCGTCGTACCCCTCGAGCCGACCCTGGATGATCTCCCGGGCCTGCCGGCCGAACTCGGTGTCGGCGGTGGCGTCCAGCCCCTCGAAGAGGGCCCGGGGCTGGAAGGTTATCTCGAGCCCCGCCGGGGAGTACCGGCTCCGCCGCTCGTCGTAGAACGGCGCCCGGCACGTCGGGAACATCGGCTCGCCGCCGAAGCAGAACTCCCAGTACGGGTCCTCGGGGTCGGTCGGGATGTCGTCGGGCCACGGCTCGGGGTCGTGGACGTGGAGGAACTGGAGGACGTGCCAGAGCGCATCGTGGTACTCGTTCTCCGGGAGCGGTCGCCCGGGCGGGGCGAAGAACGCGACCAGCGACGCCCGGTCGCTGTGCTCGCGGTAGGTCCCGAGGTACTCCAGCAGCGTCCGCCCGAGCCCGAGCAGGGCGTCCTTGTGGGTCGTCGAAGGGACCGCCGTGTAGAGGGGCTCGCCGTTCCGGACGGACTCGGCCCCGAAGAAGCAGGGGAACGGGGTCCCGTTCCGCTCCCCGAGGAGGCCATCCCGGAACGTCCGCCAGTGGGCCGCGACCCAGTCGGGCGCCTCGCCGGCGTCGACGCGCTCCGCGACGGTCGCCTGATCGACGAGACCACCGACAACCGGTTCGGTCATGGCCGGGCAGTGGTCCCACGTGGCTTTTTATCCATCGCTTCGAGACGATCGCCTTCGACGTTCGTCGATTCTCCATCCGATGAAACAGACAGAAGTAGATAGGAACGCCGAGCTGTTGTCCGTTTCTCCGGTCGATCGTCTGCACCTGCGGCTGTCCGGGACGTCGGCCCGTGCTCCGGCGGGCGCGAAAGAAAGGCGAAGGTCCACTCAGTCGTCGGCCGGCGCGACCGTCGGCTCCTCGGGTTCGGGCTCGTCGTCGGCCGTCTCGGTCCCGAACGCGCGGTCGTCGGCGTCCTCGCTCGTCGCGTCTCGTAGTCGTTCGACGTCGTACTGGCCTATCTCATGGTGACACATGGGGGAGTCCCCTCCGTGTCACGTTACGACGTACCATCACAAAAATCCCCCGACGGCCCGCCGACGTGTGTCACCCGATAGCTAAAGCGAGTCTCTGAGTCTACGCCGGGGTTATGTCCCCGCCGGGAGGACGGCGTTGTAGGGTCTCCAAGCCCTCCAAGAGAATGCCCTCCAACACGAGAGCCGTAGCGGTCGCGCTGGCGACGGTGCTGCTGTTGGCACCGGTCGTCGGCGCGGCCTCCGTCCAGTCGAACGGGTTCGTCGCCCTCGAGGGCGACAGCACCGACGCCGCCCCCACCCCGGCGTCCGCCACGTCCGCCACACAGGCGGGCGACGGGAACGCGAACGGGTCGGACACGAACTACACCCGCCTCTACGTCGAGGACGAGTACCGCCGGCTCGACCTGAAGCCCGGCGAGAGCGAGACGTTCGAGGTCACCGTCGAGAACGGCGAGGACGACCCGGTCGAACTCGCGCCGGGGCTCTTCCTCCCGAAGGTCGGTGACCGACCCGTCGAGGAAGGGTGGGTCAGCATCGAACCGGGGCAGACGACCCTCGATGCCGGCGCCGAAACCACCGTCACGGTGACGGTGAACGTCCCCGAGGACGCCGAACTCGGCGAGTACCGGGGTGCGGTCCAGTTCACCGACGAGACCATCCAGTACCCCGGCCGGCCGCCCCGACCGGTCCACGCCGCGACGTTCAACGTCGAGGTCCAGCGCGACCCGACGGTGTTCGTCCTCCCGCTGAACCGGGGGTACACGCAGCTCGAGGCCGGCGAGTCCTACACGCACTCGGTCCGGATCAACAACACCGGCGAGGAGGCCGTGCCGCTCGACCCGACCCTGCAGCTTCGCGGGGAGCGGCGCCCGGGGCCGGGCTCCGAGTCGTCGGCCGACCGGTCGTGGTTCAACGTCGACTCGCCCTCGCAGGTTCCCGCCGGCGGCTCGGCGACCGTCGACGTGACCGTCGACGTGCCCGAGGACGCCAGCCGCGGCGACTACGGCGCCGAACTGAACCTCGGCCTGCGCGACCCGGCGCGCAACGAACGGCACGACCACTGGCAGCGGATGCACATGCGCTTCCAGGTGTGGAAACAGCCCGAGGAGCCGTTCCAGAAGACGTTCGACGTCTCCGAGGGGACCGAGTCGGTGACGGTGAAACTCTCGGCTGGCGACCGCCGGAACGCGAACGACGAGCCGGCGAAGTTCGACGTCACGCTCGTCGGTCCCGACGGCGAGACTGTCGACCCCGAACGGGTCGAGACGACCAACCGCGGGCACGTCGACCTGAGCGGTGACGACCGCCGTCCACGGTACCGCTACGCCGCCGAGGGAGCCGCCGATAGCGGCTCGGCGTACGCCGACGAGGGCGGCGAGCGGGTCCTCCGCTACCGCGTCGATTCGCCCGAGGACGGCGAATGGACGCTCCAGGTGATGCCGGAGGACACCGTCCGCTTCCGGTACGAGATCATCCGCGACGAATCGGACGGGTAGGTCGGCTACTCGCCCGACTCCGACGATGACGGCCCCGCCCGGGTCTCCCTGAGGTAGTCCGGGTGGTCGAACCGCCCCGCTTCCCCTTCGACCGCGATCACGTCGAGGTGTGTGACCGCCGCGCCGACACCGAGCAGTCCGGACAGCGACGGCTCGGTCCGCCCCTCGTCCCCGCTGACGAGCTCCTTCACGTAGAGGCCGCCCTCGCCGTGGACCTCGATTTCGGCGCGGTCCGGTTCGAGTAGCTCCCCCGTCATCGAGTGGACCGTCCGCTCGCGGACGAGGTCCGCCCGACGGTGTGCGACGCGCTCGGGCGTGCGCTGCTCGATGATCGCGCCGTCGAGCCGGTCGATGGCGTCCGCGAGCGCCGCCTCGGTCGGCGGCTCGTCGAACGTCACGTCCATGCGGTAGGTCTTGCTCGCGTCGAGCTGCTTCACACGCTCGACCATCTCGTAGGTGGCGTAGCGCAGTCCCTCGACCTCGACGCGGCCCTCGCGCAGCTCGTTTATCTCCGCTTCGAGGGCCGCGAGGTCCAGGTCGCGCCGCCGCGGCTCCTTGACCTCGAGGACGAACGGCCGGCCGGTCCCGAGCATCAGCGCGTCGACGTCCTCCCGGCCGGCGCCGTGGAACACCCCCTCCGTGCCGCGATGAGCGCTCACCAGCGTCGGCGCGACCAGCTCCTCGACGCTCGTCCCGAACTTCTCCCAGTGGGTCTGGGGGATGCCCCGTTCGAGCTTCCGATAGCGGCCGAAGACGGCGACGGAGTTGCGCTGTACCTCGATCCCGTCGGCGTCGAGGTCTATCAGTAGCTGCACGTCGGGGCGGTCGAAGTCCACCTCCGTGCCCATCTCCACGCCGATACGCCGACCGACCTCGCGGTTGACCTCCGAGTTGAGCGCCTCGCCGGCGTCGGGGGGGAGGCCGGCGTCCGCCCGGAGCAGTTCGTCGTTCTCCTCGACGAGCGGCGGGACGCGCGTCCCGACCTGGTAGGTGAAGAACTCGGTATCCGAGAGCGCCGCGACCGCCCGCTCGGCGAGTTCGTCGTACCGCGAGGCGATACCCTCACAGACCCAGCAGTCCCCCCCGGCACCGGGCTCGAAGTCGGCGTCGTCGGCGAGCGCGACGGCGACCCGGAGTGCGTGACCCCGCTCGTCGTTGCGTAGCCCGAAGCTCCGGTCGGCGAACGGTCGCCCGAGGCAGGCGTCACACAGCGGCCCGGTCCCGAGAAGCGACCGCGCGGCGTCGAGCAGCGCCGGGTCGGCGTCCGTGTCCATGGGTCGGGGTGGGGACCCCCACCCATGTCTCCTTCGGGTTCGCCGGTCGTGCCCCCGGTTCGTCGGGCACGGGAGGCCCCCGAGACGTGCCGAACGCGCCCGTGGGTCACCGTCACGCTTCGATCCCGATCCGAGCCTCCGGTACGTTTAATGCGGCAGATGAACGTACGTTCAGTATGACCCTCCAGCTCGGTCGGATGTTCGGCGACGGTATCGGACGGGTGTTCACCCGGACCGGCGGGCTCCTGTTCGTGGGACTCCTCGCCATCCAGTTCCTCGTCCAGAGTTCGATCAACACGGCGGTCCTCGGGCTCTTCCCCCCCGAAGCGACGGGCGAGCTCGAAGGGATGCTCGGACTGACGCTCCCCGTCTCGGGGACCGTCGCGGGCGTCCTCCTCGCGGCCGCCTTCCTCCTCAGCTCCGCCTACTTCGTCGTCCTGTCCAGAGCGCTCACCCGTCCGCGGGACGAGCTGTCCACGTTCCCGTCGTCCCTGTACACGCGTCGGATCGGACGCGCGACGCTCTCGAACCTCGGTGGTGGCGTCCTCGTCGGGTTCTCCGTCTCGATCGGTCTGGCGCTACTCGTACTGCCCGGACTGTTCCTCGCCGTCTGCTTCCTGTTTTTCGTCTTCGCGGTCGGCGTCGAGGACAGGCGCGCGATCGGCGCACTCCGGCGGAGCTGGGCGCTCTCGCGTGGCAACCGGCTGAAACTCGCCGTCGTCGTGATCGCCGCGGGGGTCATCGGCGCCGTCGTCGGCGCGGTCGGAGCGGTGTTCGAGCTGGCCGGCACGCCGCTCGTCGCGGAGCTCCTCTCCAACACGATCGGTAGCGCCCTGTTCGTCCTCCTCTACGGGGTCATGGCGGCGGCGTACCTGGGAGTCCGGGACGAGGAGTCCGACGGGTTCGGCGGCTCCGAGGCGTCCGGACCGACGGGCGACCCGACGGCATCCGACGTCTGATACGGTCGTGCGTAACTATTTTCCAGCGCTATCGGATCGGAGGCTGGTTGGCCCGTCGGAGCACGATGTACCTGACGCCACGGTGGTAACGAATTACGCACGACCGTCTGAGTTCCCCCGGCGTGGACGAACGCGCCGGCCGACGACGGTGGTTCCGTCAGAACTGCCGCTCGAACTCGACCGGCTCCGAGACCGTGTAGTACGGCCCGCCGAGCCGGCCCACCGTCGGGAGCTTGCGCTGGTCGACCTTCCCGCCGGTGAGGACGTCCTCGGAGACGTGGAAGTGGACGGCCTCGCCGAGGACCATCAGCCGGTCCGCGACCTCGACGGTGTCGTGGAGCGTACACTCCATCGTCACGGGGGCGTCGGCGACGCGCGGTGCGTCGATGGCCGTACACTCAGCGCGCTCGATGCCGGCGTGGTCGAACTCGCTCTCCTCGGGCGGGAGCGTCGCGGAGGTGTGGTCCATGACCTCCATCAGCGGCTCGGTGACGACGTTCACCGCGAACTCGCCGGCCTCGACCGCGTTCCGTGCGGTGTCCTTGAGCCCCCCGTGGGCCTCGTTCGGCGAGTGGAACGTCACGACGGGTCGGCTGGAGGAGACGTAGTTGTACGAACTGAACGGGGCGAGGTTGTCGACCCCGTCCGTGCTCCGCGACGAGATCCAGGCGATGGGCCTCGGGGTGACGGCGCTCTTGACGATCCGCGACCGCTCGCGCTCGGTGAGTGACTCGGCGTCGTGTCCTGCCATGTACCGCGGCGGTTCCTCCCGTCGGGGTATGTACCCTTCGGCACGGGTCGGGACCGTCCGGGAGGACGACTACCGGTCCCGGCGTACGTCGACATCGACCTCGAATCCGCCCGCGTCGGCGAGACGGGTGAGCTCCTCCTCCGTGCGGCGTATCTCCCGGCGTATGGCCTCCCGGTTCTCGAAGTTCGCCGTCCGCTGGCGCATCCGCAGGAACCGGAGCCGAGTGGCGAGCCGTTTCGCCCGCTCGCGGGGGGTGCGTTCGTCGGCCTCGCCGTCGTGTCCGTCGCCGTCCTCGCTCATGGCAGAGACCACGGTCGCCCGGGACGTGTCTCTTGGCCCTGCGGACTTTTGGGGGAGCCCCCCCTCGGGGGTGCCGTGACACGATACGAGACGCCGGCCGATATCGGCGTGGCGGCGGTCGTCGGTGCCGGCGAGATGGGACGCGGTATCGCGGCGGTACAGGCGCTCGCAGGGCGAGAGGTCCGGATCTTCGACGTCGACGACGAGCAGCTCGCGGCGGCGGTGGAGCACATCGAGTGGTCGACCGGGAAGGCCACGGGAGAGGGCCGGGTGACCGAGGAGGAACGCGACGCGGCGCTCGCCCGGCTCTCGACGGCCGACTCGCTGGCCGACGCCGTCTCGGAGGCCGACTTCGTCACCGAGGCGGTCGTCGAGCGCCAGTCGGTCAAGGAGTCGGTGTTCCGGGACCTCGACGCGCACGCCCCCGAGGGGGCGATCCTGGCGACGAACACCTCCGGGCTGAACGTCACGAAGCTCGCGGAGGCCACGGACCGGCCCGAGCTGGTCTGTGGCACCCACTGGTTCAACCCGCCGATGCTGATGGAGCTCGTGGAGGTCATCGAGACCGAGCACCTCGACCCCGACATCGCCGATCTGGTCGTCGGCTACGTCGAGGCCATCGGGAAGACGCCCATCCGGTGCCGGAAGGACGTCCCCTCGTTCATCGTCAACCGGTGTTTCCGGCCGTACGGGGAGGCCGCCGCGTGGCTCGCCTACTACGGCGAGGCCGAGAAGGAGGCGATCGACTCGGCGATGAAATACAAGGAGAACTTCCCGATGGGGCCGTTCGAGCTCGCGGACTTCACCGGGGGCATCCAGCTCCGCGTCGAGGGCGAGGGGGACCACCTGGAGGACGACCGGCTGCTCGCGTACGACACGCGGGTCTGCCCGCTGCTCCACGAGCTCTACGAGGAGGGCCACTACGGCCGGAAGGCCGGTCGGGGCTACTACGACTACACCGACCGGGAGGAGCCCCACATCCCCGCGAAGGCGGGCCGGGACGTCGACCCGATGCTCGTGTGGGCGCCGGTCATCAACGAGGCGGCGAAGATGATCCAGCACGACGTGGCGACCGTCGAGGACGTCGACACGGGGATGAAACTGGGCGGGAACTGGCCGGTCGGCCCGTTCGAGAAGGCCGACGAGATCGGCGCGAAGACGGTGGTCCGGTACTGCGTGGAGTGGGCCGAACGCCACGACCCGTTCGACAAGGCGATAGAGACCCTGCCGTGTGACCTGCTGGTCGAGACGGCGAAGGCCGGAGAGCGGTTCCGCTGATGCCGGCGTTCGACCCCGCCGAGGAGGACCTCGGGTGGACCTACCGGGCGCTCACCAGTCTCGTCGTCCCGCGGCCCATCGGCTGGATCTCGTCGCGGAGCACGGACGGGGTCGACAACCTCGCGCCGTACTCCTTTTTCAACGTGGCGACGACCGACCCGCCGACGGTGCTGTTCTCGCCGGGACGGCGGTCGTACGCCGAGGACGGGAGAACCGATACGGCCCGGAACGTCCGCGACACCGGGGCGTTCGTCGTCAACCTCGTCACGGCCGAGTTCGCCGAGGCGATGAACGAGACGTCGGCGACGCTCGATCCCGGCGAGAGCGAGTTCGACCACGCCGGCCTCGAGCGCGCCCCCTCGACGGTCGTGGACCCACCGAGAGTCGCCGGTGTCGCCGCGGCGATGGAGTGCGAACTCCACGAGATACGGGCCATCGGCAGGCACGAACTCGTCCTCGGCGAGGTCGTCCGGTTCCACGTCGACGACCGACTGCTGAACGACGACGACCGGGTGGACGTGACCGAGGTGGACGCGGTCGGCAGGCTGGCCTCGTCCTGGTACGACTGGACCGAGCACCGCTTCGAGATGGAGCGGCCGGACTAGCTCGTTCCCACCGCTCGCGCCGTCTCCCGCGAGGGGACGAACGCGAACAGGACGGCCCCAACCTCCGTGAGGCCGGCGGCGTCGGTTCGGGACTCGCCTCGCCCTCGCGTTCGAGGACCGCCCACCAGGCGACCGCCGCAGCCGCGAGGACCGTCGATCCGCCGTGGGGCCGGCCGACGACGCCCTCACTGTGGAGACGACGCCCCTCGACCCGATCGGTTCGGGGTCCGAAACGAATATATGAACAGTTGTCGAACTTTTCAGGCATGACCCAGCGATCGGAGCGACTGGAGCGGCTCGTCGGCGAGGAGCTCGGCGAGTGCTGTGAGGCGGACGTCGAGGCCCGTCTCGAGAGCCTCGAGTCGTTCGCGGCCGACGTTCCCGACGCCGTCGACCGGGACGTCGAGGCGCTGAAGGCGCTCGGGAACGACACCCGATACACGGTCGTCCGGCTCATCCGGGCGGCGGGGCGAGAGCTCTGTGTCTGTGAGATAACGCCGGTCGTCGACGTGAGCGACAGCGCCGTCAGCCACGCGCTGTCGGCCCTGCACGACGCGGGGCTCGTGACCCGCCGCAAGGACGGCACCTGGCGCTACTACGAGACGACCGAGCGTGCCGAGGCGCTGCTCGACGCGCTCGATAGGACCCGGGGTGAGCGCCGGTGAGCGACCCCGTCCACGTGGCGTTCGTGTGCGTGCAGAACGCCGGGCGCTCGCAGATGTCGACCGCGTTCGCCGAGCGCGAGCGCGAGCGACGGGGCCTCGAGGACGACGTCGAGATCCTCACCGGCGGAACGCGTCCCGCCGACCGCGTCCACGAGGAGATCGTCGAGGTGATGCGGGAGGCGGGGGTCGACCTCTCGGGCCGGACACCGGGGGAGATCTCGACCGACGAACTCGAGTCGTGTGACTACGTCGCGACGATGGGCTGTTCGACGCTCGAACTGGACGCCGACGCCTCGGCGGTCGACGTCCGCGACTGGGCCCTCGACGATCCGGACGGGGAGGACCTCGACCGCGTGCGGGAGCTCCGTGACGAGATCGCCGAGCGCGTGCGCGACCTGTTCGACGAGATCGAACGGGAGGTGACCACGAGTGTCTGATGCCGACGAGGCCGCCGAGTCCGGGTCCGGGTCCGACTCCGGCATCGACCCCGAGACGCAGCGCCGGGTCGTCCGCGAGCGATACGCGCGTATCGCGACCGACGCGGGCGAGGTGGAAGGGAGCGGCTGCTCGGACGACGGTTGCTGTACCGACGCCGGCGACGCGGAGAGGACGACCGACACCGACGTGCGGGCCCGCCAACTCGGGTACTCGGGAAGCGACCTCGACGCCGCCGGCGAGGCGAACCTCGGGCTCGGCTGTGGCAACCCGAAGGCGCTCGCGTCGCTCGAGGCGGGCGAGACGGTGCTCGACCTCGGGGCGGGGGCGGGGTTCGACTGCTTCCTCGCGGCCCGCGAGGTGGGCGAGACGGGGCGGGTGCTCGGCGTCGACATGACCCCCGAGATGGTCGAGACGGCGCGTGACAACGCCGCCGAGAGCGAGTTCGAGAACGTCGAGTTCCGGCTCGGCGAGATCGAGAACCTCCCGGTGGCCGACGGAACGGTCGACGTGGTGGTCTCGAACTGTGTTATCAACCTCTCGCCGGACAAACCGCGGGTGTTCCACGAGGCGTTCCGGGTGCTCCGGCCGGGCGGCCGGCTCGCGATATCGGACGTCGTACTGACCGCCGAGGTCCCCGCGAAGCTCCGGGCCGACCCGGGATCGGTCGCCTCGTGTGTCGCCGGCGCCTCGACGGTCGGGGCCTTAGAGCGGATGCTCGCCGACGCGGGCTTCGGGGACGTCGACGTCTCGCCGAAGGACGACAGCGACCGCTTCATCCGCGAGTGGGACGAGGAACGGGACCTCAGCGAGTTCCTCGTCGCCGCGAGCATCACCGGCCGGAAGCCGACAGCGGAGCCGGCGCCCGGAAACGGTCTCGGGTGACGCACCTACTCTACCGATCACACGTTCCGCCGGTGTCCGAGCAGCTCGGACACGACGGTTCGGGCTGGGGTACGCCTATCGGGTCAGTTTTTTCACCGACAGCGCCGCATAGCCGAGCGTGTACGAGACTATCCTCTTCCCGACGGACGGGAGTGACGCGTCACTCCGGGCACTCGACCACGCACTCGAACTCGCGGGGACGTACGACGCGACGCTTCACGTCCTCTACGTCGTCGACACCAGTTACTCGTACGGTGACTTCGACGGGGCCGCCATCGACCTGACGCCGGTGTTCGAGGCGCTGCGCGAGGAGGGCGAACGGACCATCGGGACGGTCGAGGAACGGGCCGAAGCCGCGGGCGTCGACGTCGTCGGGGCGACCCGCGAGAGCGGGACGGTCCACCGGGCGCTCCTCGAGTACGCAGAGGAGGTCGACGCCGACCTGATCGTCATGGCGACACACGGCCGGCGGGGCCTCGACAGGTGGCTCCTCGGGAGCGTCACCGAGCGGGTCGTCAGGGCGGCCGACGCGCCCGTCCTGACCGTCCGGACCGGGGCGGAGGAGGACTGATCCGCGGTACCGGTATCAGACCGGCACGAACACCGGTATCGCCACCTCCTCGTCCCCGGTCGGGACGAACCGGACCTCGACCGCCGTGCCGACGGCCACCTCGTCGGGATCGGCGACGACCGTCGTCATCACCCGCGGCCCCTCCGCGAGTTCGACGTAGCCGAGGACCATCGGCAGGTCCGACTCCGGCCAGCCGGACATCCGTCGGGCGACGGAGTAGGTGTAGACCTCGCCGCGGCCCGAGGCGACGGTCCACTCCGTGTCCGCGAGACAGTCCGGGCAGAGCGCCCGCGGGTAGTGGAAGACGAGCCCGCAGTCCGGGCACGCCGAGAGGCGGAGTTCGCCCTCGCTCGCGCCCCGCCAGTACGGCGCCGATTCGGGGGTCACCTCGGGTGTGGGCCGTGGCTCCCACGTCTCGGGAAGCCCGTGGTTCGAGCTCGTGTCCGAGGGGGGGTTCGGGTCGCTCACGTCCCGCCACCCCCGAGCACGAGCGTCGCGGCGCCGTGACGCGTCCCGATGGACCCCCCGGTCCCGTGTGCGAGCGCGACGTCGGCGTCGACCTGCACCTCCGGGTTCGCCTCGCCCCGCAACTGCCGGACCGCCTCGATCACCTTCGTCATCCCGCCCCGGTTGGGGTGGTTCGAGCAGAGGCCGCCGCCGTCGGTGTTGAACGGCAGCTCGCCGTCGGGCGCCTGCAGGGTCCCGTCCTCGACGAACTCGCCGCCCTCGCCCTTCGCACAGAAGCCGAGGTCCTCGATGGCCTCGAGGACGGTTATCGTGAACGAGTCGTATATCGAGGCGTAGTCGACGTCCTCGGGATCGAGGCCGGCCTCGGCGAACGCCCGATCGCCCGACCGGTCCGCGGCGGTGCCCGTCACGTCGATGCGGCCGGCGTCGTGGTGGCCGACGGCCTCCCCGTGGCCGAGTACCTCGACCGTCTCGCGGTCCAGAGCGTCGGCGACCTCCTCGCTCGCGACGAGAAGCGCCCCGCCGCCGTCGGTGATGACACAGCAGTCGAGCAGGTGCAGCGGGTCGGCGACGAGCCGCGACTCCACGACGTCCTCGACGGTCACCGGGTCCCGGAACCGGGCGTCCTCGTTGAACCCCGCGTGGTGGGCGGCGGCGACGCGCACCTCCGCGAGCTGTTCGGGCGTCGTGCCGAACTCGTGAGCGTGGCGCGTTGCCGCCATCGCGTACATCGTGAGATTGGTGACGCCGTAGACCCGCTCGAAGGAGTCCTGGACGGTCTGGAGCTTCCGGGCGCCTGCCCCGGTGGCCTGCCCGGCCGAGCGGGGCCGCCCCGCGAGGGTCACCAGGCAGACGTCGCACTTCCCGTCCCGGATGGCGCTCGCGGCGTGGCCGACGTGCGCGACGTAGGCCGACCCGCCGTAGTCGGTCGTATCGCAGTACGCGGGGTCGAGCCCGAGGTAGTCGGCCATCACCAGCGGCGCGAGCCCGCGGCCGTACTCCGGGACGCCCGCGGTGAGGTAGCCGTCGACGGCCGACTTCTCCAGGCCCGCGTCCGCGAGCGCGCCGCGGGCCACCTCCGCGTGGAGCTGTGGCGTCGACTTCTCCGGCGCCTCCCGCGTCGGGTGTTCGAACGCGCCGACGACGTAGACGGGGTCCGTCATGGCCGCCCGTCGAAGGGGGTCGTCAAAAGCGTTCGTTCCGGACGCGCCGTCCGGGGCCGTCCCGGAGCGACGAGGACGGGCCCTTTGTTCATGAGAAACGTTTATTACATTTACTGACCTACACGTTCGAGTCAACAGCCGACCGCGGTACGCCGGAGCGGGGTCACCGACGAGAACCGTTCTCGACTTCGGGAGCCGACCGGGGAAGGGAGGTGTCATCCACAGCCGGCTGGACACCGGAGAAGCCGATGTCAGTGAAGCATCCTGAGAACTTCGTCTCGGCCGTCTACCGCGTCGGTACGACGGTCGGGACGGCAATGAAGCAGAGGAACGCCGCGGCGACCCGCGCCGACGAGATCGGCGGACTGGTCGCCGACGCACGGCGACAGTACCGGACGGAACGCTACGAGGACGCCATCGAGTCCTACGAACGGGCCCGGTCGCTCATCTACCAGCTGTTGCACCCGACGTATCGGCCGCGACGGGGAGCGGAGGCGAGCATCACGCTGCCGGTCGGCCCGGCGGTCGAGGCGAAGGTCGCCGAGGCCGGCCTCCGTCTCGCCGAGTCGATGAAACCGGACGTCGTGAGCCCCAACCCCCCGGTCCGCGTCTTCGACGTCGACGTACCCGAACCGGTCAGCCGGTTCGATGCGATCGGGTTCGCCGACGTCAAGACCGCCGGGGACGTCGGCCTCGCGGTCGAATTCGCCATCGAACAGATCGCGACGAAGCAGCCCGGCGCGGCCGTCGAGACGCTCCGGACGGCGCTCGACGGGCTCGGTGATCCCGACGCGGACCGTGCGGCCGCCGGCGTCATCACGCTCAACCTGAGCTCCGCGTACACGCAGCAGGGCGAGTACGAGACGGCGGTCGAGGCGGCAAGGGAGGCGAGTCAGCACTTCGCCGCCGTGGGGGACGACGTCGGCCGGGCACAGGCCCAGCACAACATCGCGGTCGCGAACGAGCTCGCGGGCGAGGAGGAGGCGGCCGAGACGGCGTTCTCGGAGTCGACCCGGCTGTTCGCGTCGGCAGCCGAGCGGCTCCACGGCCGCTCCGGCGGTGCGACGATCTCCACGCCGGAACCGGGACGGTCCGGGGGTGGTAGCGTCGTACTCCCGGACCGCTCCGGCGGGTCGACCCGGATCGGCGGCAACACCCGGTTCGGGCCGTTCGACGGGTTCTCGGACCGGATCATCCGCCCGGACGGGGGAGCGACGATGGCGGCCGGACCGCAGGTCCTCGAGGCCCGGACGGACCTGCAGTCGCTCGAGTTCGTCGGCCAGCGCGACCGCGACACGCTCGCTGTGCGCTGGCCCGGCGAGAGCGGCGGCTGGAGCGGCGTCCCGCTCACGACCCCCGCCGAGGAGGCCGGGCGGACCATGGACTGGACGCTCGGGACCACCGCGGGCAACGACGTCGTCGAGCTCACGTGGACGGACGGGAGGCGTCCGTCGACGAACGATCTCGTCGACGGGATCTACCGCCCCCGGATCGACGCGACGGCCCTGTCCGCCCTCGAGTGGCACCTCGTCCACCCGGGCGACACCTCCGCGTACCTGCTCCAGATCTACTCGTTCGTCGTCCCGCGGGGGCTCGGCGACTGCTACCACGAGCTCGGCAACTTCGCGCGTGCCGAGGAGTTCTACCTCCAGGCCGCGTCCTACTCGTATCTCAACCGACGGTTCGAGGTGCCGGCCCTGTGGGTCCGCATCGCCGAGAACGTCCTCGCGTGGGGCGACTACCAGTACCGTCACGAGGAGCTCGACGCCTGCAGGGAGACGTACGCGAAGCTGGTGACGCGGGAGGGTACGGTCCCCGAGTCGTCGCCGCTGTTCGCCGTCGAGGCGTTCGAGACGGTCGCCGGCCGGGCCCGCGAGGTCGTCGAGACTATCCGGACGATGCCGGAGACGGACCTCGAGGCCGAGGCCGAGCCGGGGTCGGTCCTCGACGCGCTCGGGGACGTCAATCCGGACGTCGCCCGGCCGATACTCGTCGTGTGGTCGCGTTGGCAGTACCTGCTCGCGAGACTGGACTTCTACGGGACGAGCTTCACGCCCGCCGGTGTTCACGTTCGACTACCTCCAGGACGTCGCCCGGGGGTTCGCCGAGCGGGCCATCGGCGCCGAACGGGAGTTCGTGACGTTCAAGTCCCGTGCGGAGGCCGAGGCAGCCACGCGCCGCGAACTCGAGAGCGCGGCGGCGATGGCCGAGGACTCCCTGCGCGCGTTCGACGACGAGCTGTTCACGCCCGAACTCTGGGATCGGATGTCCGGAGTGATGCGGAGCATCGCCGAGTCGTACAAGCACTCGGCGATCCGCGCGGCTAAGCTGATGGAGCGGGCGTACAACTTCGAGACCGACAGCGACGTCGGGATCGTCCGGAGCGAGTACAACCCCGGTTTCGTCGAGGGACTGCTCGGTGCCGACATGCTCCTGCAGGACGTCGAGTCGTTCACCTCGCGGCTGCTCGCCGAGACCCGGCGAAAGGAGACCCGCGTCAAGGACGTCCTCTCGCTGGCGAACGAGTACCCCATCGCGTTCTACGAGTTCCAGCGGACCGGCCGGCTGACGGTCGAGACGTCGCTGCACGACTTCGACCGGCGCCATCCCGGTCTCTACGGCCAGCGGCTCGACGCCGTCGAGGTCGAGGTGGTCGGCCTGCTCCCGCCGGAGGGCGTCACCGGGACGCTCCAGAGGGGGATCGTCTCGCGGTACCGCTCGGCCGACGGCGGCGAGCGGACCCGCATCCACGGCACCGACACGATGGCGCTCTCCGAGTACGAGCTCCGTGACGACGCCTACCTCTTCCGGCAGGACGCCCGGATCCAGGGGCTGTTCGAGGGGCACGGCGTCGGCGCCACCTGGGATCTGTCGCTCCCGAAGCGGAGCAACAACCTCGACTACGCCCGCATCGTCGACGTCCGGCTGGTGTTCTACTACACCGCCCGGTTCAGCGACCTGCTGGAGGCGTCCGTGCGCTCCCGGGCGAACTCGTCGGCGTCCGGGACTTCGCCGTGCGCTCGGATTACCCCGCGTCGTGGTACGCCTTCCTCGACAGCGGGGGCGACCTCGGCTTCGAGGTGCTCCGCGAGGACATGCCCCACACGGAGACGGCGTTCCGGACGGACGCGGTCTCCGTCCGGCTGCTCGGAACCGACAGCACGCCCGTCGGTCCCGGCGTCGAGGTGAACCTCACCATGCCGGACGAGGGGGCCGTGACGCTCACGACCGACGACGACGGCGCCGTGACGGTCGATGACGGGGACTCGCTCGGCGGTGACGTGGTCGGCGAGTGGTCGATCGGCGTCGTCCCACCGGACGGACACGCGATCGCGGACGAGGCGGGCACCCTCGATCCCGACGCGCTCGGTGACGTCCACGTCGTAGTCGAGTACGGCTACGACTGGCCGGAGTAGTCCCATAGAAGAGACATCCGGCGTTGCGGCGACGAGCGCGGCCGTCCCCTCGGGCGACGGCGCGCTCCGCAGCCTCGGCGACCGCTTCCAGCCCGACCTGCTCCGCGGCACCGGCGGCTACGAGATGCCCCTCCGGCTCCCCGCCGGGGCCGCGGACACCCGCCCCTCGCTCTCGCTCCGCTACTCGACGGGTCTCGGCAACGGCCCGTTCGGGATGGGGTGGGAGCTGAACGGCCTCCTGTCGATACGGCGGCGTACCGACACCGGTGTCCCCCGGTACGACGGCACCGACGAGTTCCAGCTCGCCGGCGCCGACGTGCTCGTCCTCGTCGGCGCCGGGCGCTACCGCCCGCGCGTCGAGACGAACCGGTGGGAGATCCGCCGGCTCGACGTCGGCTGGCGGGTCACGCAACCGGACGGCACCCGGGGACGCACCCGTCGAGTACACCTACGAGGGCGACGGCCCGGTCCGCTACGTCTCGACCATCTCGTGGGGGACCTACACGCTCCGGTTCCGCTACGAGACGCGACCGGACGTCCTACGCGACGGCCGGGCGGGCTTCCCGCGGGTGACCGACCGCCGCTGTGTCGCAGTCGAACGGTTCCACGGCGAGGACCCCGACTCCATCGAGGCGTACACCCTCCGGTACGAGGACGCACCCTCGACCCGGCTTTCGCTGCTGGTCGAGGTCGGACGGGCCGGTCACGCCCCCGACGGCGAGACCGAATCCCACCCGCCCGTGACGTTCGAGTACGCGGGGTACGACCCCGAGACGGCCGAGTACCGCTCCGTCGGGAGCCGCGGGGGCCTCCCTCCGCTCTCGGACCCGGGCGTGGCGCTGGTCGACATGACCGGCGACGGCCTCCCGGACGTGCTCGACACGCGAGGGGGAGAGCACGTCCTCTGGCCCAACGAGGGCGAGGGATCGTTCGGCGCGCCGCGGCCGCTCCCGGGTGCGCCTGCGGGGATGCACCTCGGCGCCGCTGGCGTCACGTTCGCCGACCTGAACGGCGACGGCGCGGTCGACCTCCTCGCGGCCCGGGGCCGGGTGACGGCGGTCGCCGAGAACACCGGCGACGGCGCGTGGGCCGACCCGCGGGTCTTCGAGTCGCAGCTCCCGCTGTCGCTGTCGGCGACCGACACGCGGCTCACCGACGTCGACAGCGACGGCCGCGTCGACGTCGTCCAGTCCGGCCCGGGCGGGTTGCTCTGGACGTACAACGACGGCGACGGCGAGTGGTTCCGCCCGGGCGGCGTCCGCTTCGCGGGACGGCGGGGGACGGCCCACGACCCCGACCCCGCGAGCAGCGTCGTGCCCGACGTCGCGCTCGGTTCGGAGGGCGTTTACCTCGCGGACGTGGACGGCGACGGACTCCCGGACGTCGTTCGGATCGAACCGGGTCGGGTCACCTACTGGCCGTCGCTGGGGCGTGGCCGGTGGGCGGCGCCGGTGCGGATGGCAACGCCGCCACGGTTCGACGGCCGCCACCGGTTCGACCACGAACGGCTGTTCCTCGCCGACGTCGACGGCGACGGCACGACCGTGCTCGCGGGTCGACCGACGTCGGTCCGGTTCGCCGGCGACGGGGCGCCGAGCGATATCGAGTACGACGCGGCGGGCCGAACCGTCCGCATCGGCGACCGGCAGTTCACCTACGACGTGTTCGACCGGCTCGTCGGGGTGGCCGCGCCCGGCACCCCCACGGTTCGATTCGCCTACGACGCCAGCGGGAACCGCGTCGAGACGGTCGTCGGCGACCGGACCACCCGTATCGTCGGGCCGTGCGAGGTGACCGGGTCGGAGTCGCGGCTGTTCGTCACGCTGGGGTCCCTCCCGGTCCCGGTCCGGACGACGCCGCGGGGCGAGGGGACGGACCCGGCGAACGCGGAGACGACCGCGCTGTTCGTCGACGGGCGGACCGAACCCGTCTCCGGCGTCGTCCAGTTCGGGACCCGGATCTACCTGCCCGTCCTCGGACGATTCCTCACGCCCGACTGGTACGTCATCGGCGACCCGGCGCGGGCGATGGAGCTCCCGCTGACGCTGAACGCCTACGCCTACGCGGTGAACAACCCGACGACGTTCCGGGACCCCTCGGGACGGTTCATCGTCGCCGCGCTGCTCGTCGTCGGTACGGCGTTCACCGTCGGGTTCGTCGCCGGAGCGGTGGCCGGAGCGGTCCAGGGGAAGAGCTTCGGCGACAGCCTGCTGATGGGCCTCGAAACGGGCTTTCTCACCGCCGCCGGGATGGTGCTCGGCGGGGTGACCTGGGGCCCGTTCGGTGCCTTCGTCGGCGCGGCGAACGGCCTCATCGGCGGGATCACGGAGAACTACTCGCTCTTCGAGAGGAACTTCGGCGAGGGACTGCTCGCCTTCGTCCTCGACTCGACCTGGGGGATCCCCGGTACGGCGCTCGGCCTGCTGGTCCACACGTGGAACCTGTTCGACCCGAGCGCGAGCTACAGCTGGGAGCTCAGCCGCCGGCAGAACCGCCACGTCTACGAAGGGGGGTTCTCCTTCGGCGAGGGCTACTCGACCACGCAGGGGAACGTCATCAGCAACATGAACAGCGGGCGCGGCGAACTGCTCAACCACGAGACGCTACACGTCTGGCAGAGCCGCGCGTTCGGCCCGATATTCCAGGGGACCTACGTCGGGTGGATCGTCGTCGGCGGGGCCGTCGGTGCGCTGGTCGGTATCGTCCCGTTCATCGCAGGCGGGGGTGACTGGGACGCCTGGGGCGGTGCCATCAAGGACTTCGCCTACCACAACAATCCCTGGGAGATCTGGGCGTACTACCAGGAGGGTCCCGGCGAGGCAAGCCCGGGGAACCGCGGGGACTTCTCGCTCGTGTAGTCGACCCTGCCATCGGAGTCCACCTCGGGACGCCGTTCGACGAGTTCTTCGCCCTCTACTCGGTCGCGTTCCCCCGAGCGGTCTACCCGGAGCCCTCCTCTCCCCGGAGTCCGTCGAGATCGGCCTCGGAGTAGTTCGCCACCTCGCTCAACACCTCCTCGGTGTGCTCCCCGAGGAACGGCGCCCGGGAGACCTCCGGAGTCTCGCTCCCGGCGAACCGTATCGGCATCCCGGGGACGGGCGTCTCCTCGCGGCCCTCGCCCGGGTTGGGCAGGTAGTGGAGCATCCCCCGCTCGCGCAGGTGCGGGTCCTCGACGACCTCCTCCACCGTCCGGACCGGGGCACACGGCACGTTCGCCTCGAGGAGCGTCTCGACCACATCCGCCTTCCTCCGTCCGTCGAGCCACGCCTCGATGACGGAGTCGACCGCCTCGATCCGCCGGGCGCGCTCGACCTTCGAGTCCCACCCCTCCCGGCCGATCAGGTCCTCGCGGCCCATCACCCGGGCGAGCGACTCCCAGTGGCGCTCGGCGATACAGATGATCGCCACGTGACCGTCCTCGACCTCGTAGGCGTTGTACGGCGCGATGGAGAGCCCGGAGTGCTGGTTACCCGTCCGCGGCGGCGCGTCGCTCTCGTCGACCCACGCGGAGACGGGCGAGGCGAGCGTCGGGTACATGCAGTCGAACATCCCGACCTCGACGTAGTCGCCCTCGCCCGTCGCCTCCCGCCGGAACAGCGCCCCGAGGATCCCGACGGCGAGGTGGGTCGCACCCATGAAGTCACAGATCGCGGGGCCGGCCTTCACCGGCGGGCCGTCGGGGAACCCCGTCGTCTCCATGACGCCACTCATCGCCTGGACGGTGAGGTCCATCGCCGGGTATTCGGCGTACGGCCCCGAGTCGCCGTAGCCCGACCCGTGGGCGTAGACGAGCTCCGGGTTCACCTCCCGCAGCCGCTCGTAGCCGACGCCGAGGTCGGCCATCTTCCCCGTCGCGAAGTTCTCCAGCAGGACGTCGGCCTTCTCGACGAGTCGCTCCAGGGTCTCCCGGCCCGCCTCGGATTTCAGGTCGAGCGTGATCCCCCGCTTGCTCGCGTTGAGGTACTGGAACTGCGGGGGGTAGCCGTCCTCGCTCCGGGTCCGGACGTTCTCGCCCCACGGCGGCTCGACCTTGACGACGTCCGCACCCAGGTACGAGAGGAGCAGTCCGCAGTACCCGCCCTGGTAGATCTGTCCGAGGTCGAGTACCCGGACGCCCGCGAGCGGTCCGCTCATCGCCATCCCCGGTCGGTGGCGGCAGTCGCGTGTCGTCCATCACGGGGGACCTTTCCCCGGTTCCACTCCGCCCCGACGGGTGCGCTTCCCCCGTTCGGGCGTGGGTCGTTCCCGCTTCCGGCGGACGGTGATGACTCCGCGTGCATGACTGGCCACCCTTCACGGCCACGTGTGATAGGTTGCCGGGTACGGTGTTGGAACCGTACGCCTCCATATCAGTCGGACAGGATCGCGGAGCTGTCGCCGAACACCCGCTCGGCGAACAGCAGCCCGACCAGCGCGAAGATGATCACCGCGTAGGCGGTCGCGGCGAACAGCGCGTCCTGGACCGTCGCGTACTCGCCCGTGCGGAAGATGATGGCCTTGCGCACCATCGCGATGACGCCGGTGTAGATCACGAGCTGGACGATCCGCCGCGTGTCGTTCTCCTCGACGTACGCGAGCACCGTCTGGTACACCTCGACGATGATGAGCAGGAGGAGCCCGGTGTCGATGAACCCGATGACGACGAGCGGGTCGGTGATGCTCCCGGTCTGCACGGCCCCGCCGATCTGGAGCGTCAGGTCGATCACGCCGACGGCGAACAGCACCGCGAACACCGTCGCGGCAGCGAGCTCGACGCCGTGGACGAAGCGACCGACTAGCAGGGAGTAGCGGTCGGACAGCGTATCGGGGCGTTCGTCGTCCACCGCGGAGGCCGGGGGCTGCGGGGAGGGCGGACTCTCCGATGCGGGGGACGACTCGTCGTCGCTCATCCGTGCGGGCTCGTCCGTCGGGGTGGCCGGTCGCTCATCCGACCGGCCGTAGGCGTGTCGCGCGTATAGGCTGCGGGGTAGAGGGTATCTCTACCGTCGGAGGACGGTCCGGCCGCGGCGTGCCGAGCTCGGGAGCGACCGCACCCGAACCTCGCTCACCCGTCGACGAGCGCGCGAGCCCGCTCCCTGGCGAGCTCCGGTCGTCGACCGGGCGTGGCCGCGGCGAGGGCGCCACAGGCGTTCGCGACCGCGAGCGCCCGCTCTACCTCCGTCCCGCGGAGTCGCGCGGCGTGGAACCCGGCGGCGAAGGCGTCGCCCGCGCCCGTCGTGTCCACGCTCGGCAGTCCGTAACCGGGGTGTTCGAGCGTGACGTCGGGGGCCTCGAGGGTCGCGGCGTAGTCCTGACGGCCGAGCCGTCGACCGGGGTCGAACGCCACCGTCACTCCCGCCTCGCTCGCGAGTTCGGCCAGCCGAGCCGCGGTGTCCGGGCGCTGGCCGGTCAGGTGACAGACCACCGCGTCCTCGAACAGTTCGGGCGAGACCGACTCCGGACGGACCGACTCGTTCACCCCCCCGTCGTCGACGACGGCGACCTCCCCCGCCTCGTCGACGAGCAGGTACTTCACCGCCGTACGACCCTCGACCACCCGCAACGGGTCGGTGTCGACACCCGCGGCCACCAGCTCTCGTCGCGTCCGCTCGCCGCGCTCGTCGGTCCCGACGCTCCCGAGCAACGACACGGACACCCCCAGGTTCGACAGCGCGACGGCGACGTTCGCCGCCGACCCGCCTCCGGACTCCCGCCGATCCAGGACCACCGACTCCGCGTCCGGAGCCGGCAGCGAGTCCACCCGCATCGTCACGTCCCAGTTGACGTGCCCGGCACAGACGACGCGCATGGACGGACCGTGGCAGAGCGGCGACAAAAGCGGTCGGGTCCGGTGTGACGAGCGCGGGCGTCGTCGACCCGACGACGGGAACGGGCGAACCGTGGCGGAGGAGGCGGCCGAAGCGGACCCCGGAACCGCGATGGGACGACGACAGCGACCGAGATCCACGGACGAATAAAATTAATAATAAATATATAGAAAACTATATCTTTTTGAGAGAGCTACATTACTGGAGTCATATGCTGCCAGCCATCGTCACCGCCGTGCTCGTACTGTCCGTCGTCGGGACGGCGGTGGTGGGAACTGGCGGGGGGTGGCCAGGCGTAGTCACCGACGGCGTCGGCGAACGGGCGGTCGATCCCCGGGTCGCGTCCCCCGGCTCGTCACTCGGGTCCGTCGACTCCCTCGTCCCGGCCGTCGGGGCTCGACTCCAGGCAGACACCGCCGCCGTGCTGTTCCTGAACCAGAGCTCGGACGGCCGGACGGTCACGGTCGCGAGAGCTCACCTCCCCCGAGGTGGATTCGTGAGCGTCCACGACTCGACGCTGCGCAACGGTTCGGTGATCGGCAGCATCCGGGGCACGTCGGGATACCTCGATCCGGGTTCGCACTCATCGGTCACCGTCCGGCTCGACGACCCCATCACGGAATCGCGGACGCTTATCGCGGTGCCGTACACGGACACCAACGGCAACGAGACGTACGACTACGTCGCGAGCAAGGGGACGGAGGACGTCCCCTACGAATCCGACCGGGGTGAGGTCGTCACGGACGACGCGACCGTGACCGTCGAGACGAACGCGGCGCCGACCGCCGTCCTGCAGTACTCGCCGTTCGACCCCCGGCCCGGCGAGACGGTCGCCTTCGACGCCACCGACTCCGACGACCCCGACGGCCGGATCGTGGGCTACGAGTGGCGGATCCGGAGCCGGAACCCGCCACTGCTCGTCACGTCCGGCAGCGACAGGAGCACCACGTTCGAGTACGCGTTCGGGGACGTCGGCGAGTACGACGTCACGCTCACCGTCGAGGACGACGACGGCGCACAGGACACCGCCACCACGACGGTCGTGATCGGCGAGAACACGCCACCCAAGGCCGACTTCGAGTTCACCCCGGCGGACCCCGACGTCGGTGAGACCATCGGGTTCGACGGGACCGTCTCGACGGACGACCGCGGCGTCGTCTCGTACCTGTGGGATCTCGACGGTGACGGACGGTTCGACGAGGACACGAGCCGGGTCTCCCACGCGTTCGACGCCGGCGGCCGGTACCCCGTCACGCTCCTGGTGAGCGACGGCGAGGGCGCGACCGACCGGACGACGCGGACGGTCGTCGTTCGCGAGGCCAACGCCCCGCCGGTCGCCGCGTTCGAATTCTCGCCGGCGGTGCCGCTGGTCGGCGAGTCCGTCGCGTTCGACGCGACCGGGTCGACCGACGACCGGAGGATCGTGAGCTACGAGTGGGACCTCGATGGCGACGGGAGCGGCGACGTGACCGGTCGGGTGGTCGGCCACACGTTCGAGACCGCCGGCGAGCGGACAGTCGGGCTGACGGTCCGCGACGACGACGGCGTCACCGCGCTGACGACCCGCACGGTGACGGTCGTGGTGCCCCCGACCCCCGAACCGACGCCGACCGGAACCGCGACCGGAACCGCGACGGCGACTGGGGCCGGAACCGCGACGACGGCCACGTCCACCCCGAGGGTCGCAGGGCCGGGCGACTGGCCGCTCCCCCTGAGACCCGAGGACGCGGTCGCGGTGGGCGGGGTCGCGCTCGTCGGGGTGTTCGCGGTGCTGTTCCGCGAGGAGCTCGCCGTCGCCCTGCGGGACCTGTACCTCCTCCGTCCCGGCCAGGCGACCCCCCGCGGCGGCCGGACGCGCCCCGTTCGAGAGGTGCCGGACCTGGACGAGACCGAGGACGACGAGGAAGACGACGAGAACCGGACGCCGACGGCGTCGATACGGTTCGCGCCGGAGGAGCCGACCGTCGGCCGGCCGGTACGGTTCGACGGGCTGGGTTCGACCGACCCCGACGGGTACGTCACGACTCACCGGTGGTCGGGCGACGGCCCCGAGCGCTCCGGCTCGGTCGTCGTCCACACCTTCGAGGACGGCGGCGAACACGAGGTAACGCTGACCGTCGAGGACGACGACGGCGCGACCGGCGAGGCGACCGTGACCGTCGATGTCGAACCCGCGGCGGGCGAGCTCGCGCTCCTCGAGGTCAACCCCGACTCGCCCGGCCGCGACCACGAGAGCCTCCACCTGGAGTCCCTCACCTTCGGGAACGTGGGCCAGGGGCCGCTCGACGTCGAGGGGTGGACGATCCACGACGCCGCCGAGGAGGAGGACCGGGTGCGCGAGGGCGAACACACCTACGCGTTCGACGGGACGCTCGAACTCGACCCCGAGTCGACCGTGACCCTCTACACCGGGGTCGAACCGGAGGACGCCCCGCCCGCCGACGCCGACGGGGCACACCATCGATACTGGGGTCGGACGTGGCCGGCCTGGAACAACGAGGGCGACACCGTCGTCGTCAAGGACGCCGACGCCAATCCCGTCCTCGCGGCGCGGTACGAACGGGCCGACGAGGGCTACGAGGTCGAACCGATCGACGTCGAACGGCTCGGGGACCTGTTCCCGGACGCCGAGCGGGGTAACGGTCGAGGTGAAACCAGCGGGATGTAGGTCTGTCTGGCCGATAGAGTGACCCCAGTCTTTCCCGAGAGAGGGATATCTACATGTTGTCGGGGGACAATAGCGCGACCTATTTGATTGAGTGCCGGGAAGGTCCAGTTTCGTGTTACGACTGCCACCGAGAGAGCAAGGCGCTTTCCGAGTGGTTAGACGGACTATCTTGTCTACGTCTAACCCTGGTGAACGTCCTAGGATCTAATGGCTCTCCAGATATTCTGGAACAATCCCTGAGTGAATCCCGAATCATTATACTTCAATGACTGATAGATATGTCTTCCATGGGGTTATCCATCCACAACGGACCGGACTTGATGTACCGAGTAAAGTTGTAACAACAGTTCAACGAGGCGAACACCAAGGAGAAGCCGAGGTTCACATCAACGCATCTATAATAACTGTTACCTTCGAGCTTGAAGGACGATTGGAACGTATTGATTATCTCAGGGAGCTGGTCGAAAACGTGGTTCAGAGTGTGGTGGACCCTATCTGCTTCCTCACAGGTCTTAAATTTTCTCCCGAGATTACTTCGGTACTATACCCCAACGGGGAGAGCCAGACATTTAGAGTGAAGATTGATGAAGTTGAGAATGCAGTCACAGATGGGCGAGTTATTGACGAGGTTCGAAGGATCACGTCCCTCTATGAAGGGGAATCTGGGAACTATCTCAGACGTGCTATGGCTGACTTTCACATGGCCTTGGATGCGGCTCATGAAACTGGCTTCTATTGCTACCGGGCAATCGAATCGATAAAACAAAATTTCCATAGCGAAGAACGAAGTACGGCACAATCTTGGCGAGTAATGAGGAACACGCTGAACATAGACCGAGATGATATCACCTATATCAAACAATTTGAGGATCCGAGGCGACACGGTGACGTCCGCGATATTTCGGGTCAGAGTAGAGTGGAGATGCTTCTACTCACTCGGGAGATGATTCTAAAATTCATCAATTATCTTTCAGAAAGCGATCGATAACACACGTTGATCTCCATCATGAAGAGAATAAAGAATCCCGACCCTCAAACCACGTAGGAGCGATACAACGATGCACTTGTTGTATCTACACATCTTCTATACAATATCAACCAGCAATAACAAATAACACCAGGTTGTGCGCGCCGGGACCGAGCCCCACGGCCGCGACCACCCCGACCAGCAGGAGCCCCCAGCGCGGCTCCTCCTCGACGTAGTCCGCGAGCACGACGAGCACGGCCGCGGCGAGCGCCGTCTTCACGAGGGCGAACAGCCACCCGCCGCCGAGTCCGGGTGCGAGCGCCGCGCCGACCTCGATGAGGAGCCGCGAGAGCGGCGTCTGCTCGCCGAACCCCAGCAGATCGGTCCCGACGGCCGTCGAGACGCCGTCGACGACGTGGCCGGCGACGAGGACGAACCCCGCGGAGCCGGCCGCCCGGGTGATCGGCCGGACGCGGCGGAGCGCGAGCCACACCCCGAGCGCGACGACGAGCGCGACGACCAGCCCGAGGCCGGGCAGGAGGGGTCGCAGCCGGTCGGCGGTGGCGAACGCGACCACGACGACCGCGCCGGCGGTCCCCGCACCGGAGACGAGCAGGAGCGAGGGGACCGACCGGGGCGACCACGAGTCCGCCGGGAACCCCCCGGTATCGAGCGCCGCCCACACGAGCCCCGCGAGAACGAACGTCGAGAGGTAGACGGCGGGCGAGCCGAACAGCGGCGCCGCCGGGGACGGGACGCCCCCGACCTGGAACAGCGCGTAGCCGGCGGCACCGGCGACCATCCACGGCGCGAACCCGGCGACGACCGCCGGGGTCACCGCCGGGTCGATCCGGCGGAGGAGCGCTACCACCGAGGCGACCGCCACGACGAGCCCGAGCAGGTACGGGAGCGGCGGGAGCGCAAAGCCCGATGGGAGGAACTGGAGGGGGAACGGGACGGGGAGCGCGAGCGGAATGGCCGTCGTCGGGACGGCCGGGGCCGCGAGCATACCGGGCGGGCGGCCTCACCCGGCGAAAGCGTTCCGGTCCCGTCCCGTCTCGCGGGGACCGGCCCGTTGTGTGACTCGAACCCCCCGGTCGATCCGATGGGGGAGTCAGTCTCCGACTACCGGTCGGGCGTCTGCAACATCGGTTCGGCCCAGCGACGACGCCGGTACGCCCTCCAGCTGACGCTCCTCGGCGTGTTCGGTGGCGTCGCGGGAGCGATCATCGTCTACGCCACGGCGGCCGTGCTCGGCTGACCCGTAGGCCGACACCCGTCCGTATCACTCCGTCCGGAGCGCGTACTGGAGCACCGCCAGCGCCGACCGGCCGTCCCGCAG
>JAZKST010000122.1:0-3390 GCA_036625905.1 Haloarculaceae archaeon | reverse complement strand
CCCTCGAATCGGCCGAATTCCCACGCATTGAGCGCTCTATCTTGGCCTCCTGGACGCCCTGGAATCGATATCGTAGTATACGGTTTATGAGTTCGAGAGGGAACGTACACGGTCTCGGATAATTCGTTCGAATTTACTCTTCAACCCTCTCAGCCGCTCCTCGACGGAGACGACGAGGACGCTCTTCGCGATGTCGAGACCGCCCTGGAGGGGGTCGAGCGTGGTCTCGCCGGCCCGTTCGCGGTACTCGATCGGCTCCTCGCGGACCCGGTAGCCCCTGGCGAGCGGTCTGACGAGCAGCTCCGCTGAGAGGCCGGTGTTCTCGGTCCAGCGTATCCCCTGGATCACCTCGCGACGGTAGGCCCGCATCCCGGTCGTGGTGTCGTGGACGCGCTCACCGAGGAGGACCGACGCCAGCAGGGCGAACAGGTGGTTGCCGAGGCGGTTGACCGCCGGCATCGCGTCGGCGCCGTGGTAGAGCCGGTCGCCGCTGACGACGTCGTAGCCCTCGTTCACGAGGTCGAGAAGGCGGGGAAGCGCCTCCATCGGGTAGGTGTCGTCGCAGTCTGTGGTGACGACGACGGGCCGTGAGGCCGACAGCAGCGCCTCGCGGACGGCGACGCCGTAGCCCTGTGGCTCCTGTTCGATTACCCTGGCGCCGTGTTCACGGGCGATCTCGGGCGTTCTGTCGGTCGAGCTGTCGACGAGAACAACCTCGGCCCGGCCGTCCGTTACCCTGTCGACGTCACGGAGGACCCGGCCGATGGCCGCCTCCTCGTTGTACGCCCCCATCACGACGCTCAGGTCGTCGAACGTGTACCTCGCTTCCTCGGACATACCGGCCGCTCTCGTCCCTGGGGCTTCAGGGTTGAGATTCCGTTCGACGGGCGCCTACCCGAGGTCGGGCACCCGGTTCGATCTCCGTCCCGAGTCGGACGGATGTGGTCTGGTCGTGCATCTGTAGAGCGGGACGTTCGGGAGTCGGTGCAGGTCGGCGGCGAGAATCAGTCCGGACGCCACTGCGGGAATCCGCGATAGGCTACGGCGGAGTCTATCATAGATGTTCGTGTCGGTGCAGCGCTCCCGTCGAGCCACGATCCGTACGGTCGGCGCGGGGAGCCGGGAGGAAGCGACGTCCGGCCCAGAGGTCGCCGTCCACCCCTCCGAATCGGGACCACCTATGCCGTCATACGGTCGTGCGTACCTATTTCTGGCGAGCTCCGGGGAGCTCGGTTTTCGAGACCGAGGAGACGGATCGCCGCTCCGTGAGGCCGAACGGAGTTACTCACGACCGTATCAGCCGGTGGGCGGATAGACCACGACCTCGCCGTCACAGGCCGCGGTGACCCGGTAGCCGGCCAACTGGAACGTCACGCTCGCCCCCTCGCGCGGACAGCCCTCGTGCGGTGCGAGCAGCGCGTCGAGCGCGTCGGGGTCGACACAGTCCGCCAGCGGCCGGGCGTCCGAGAGATCGGGTTCGAGCGCAGCGACGGCCGCCGCGACGGTCTCGCTCAGGCTCACGTCGCCGTCGAAGTCGTGCTGCGTGCGGTACACCCCAGCCAGTTCGTCGTAGTTCAGAGATTCCGAGGACATCCCGACACCTAATCGGGGAATCAGGTGTGGAGCTATAAGGCTACCGCCGGGAACCAGTACCTCGTTCGCCCAGACTTACTTATCGTCTATTCTAGCTTATGACCTCGGTTGGTGGAGCCATAAAAGACGATAAAACAGACTCTCGCCGCCGATTGATAGATTCACTTCGGACGATAAAGGCCCTTATCGTCGTGTCTGACACAGTTTGAAGTAGCCGCCGGCCGACGCCCGCACATGGGCGAGGAGAAGGAGGACGAGCGCGTCACCGTCAGGACGTACGTCCCGACGTGGCAGCGCGAGCGCTGGCGCGAGGCGGCCGAGGACCGGGGGATGAGCCAGAGCGAGTTCGTCCGGACGATGGTCCAGGCGGGCCGCCGTGGGTTCGACCTCGGTGGGACGTCCAGCGACCCCGCGAGTGATCCCGTGGAAGGGAATGATCGGGACGAAACCCCCGGGTTAGAGGTGGGAAAGACCCCCTTCGAGGAGCGCGTCCTCGAACTCGTCGAACGGGAGGGGCCGGTGGAGTGGGAGGGGCTCGCCGAGGAGCTCTTCGGCGACCTCGAGGACCGGCTCGGAGAGGCACTCGACGAACTGCAGTCGGCGAACCGGCTGAAACACAGCGGACGCGCGGGAGGTTACGTGGTGGACGATGGGCGTTGAGGGTAAGCCCGGGGACGCGACCGGAGTCGAAGACCCAGTGGGCTACTTCCTCGAGGACATCGCCTACCACGGGAAGACGCGGCGAACCCGCGACGCCTACGAACGGGTCCTCGGGCGGTGCGAGCGGTTCCTCCGCGACCAGCGCGGCGTCGGGCTTCGCGAGGCCGGACAGCGCGACTGCATGGCGTGGGTCCACTCCCTGCGGGGCGACCACGCGTCCAGCACCGTCGCGACCTACGCCTCCTACCTCCACCGGTTCTACGCATACATGGCTCAGGTCGGGGTGTTCGACTCCAACCCGATGACGCTCGTGATGGAGGAGATGGACGAATCCATCGACACGGACCCGGCCAGACGGGACATCGACGTCCCGACGATGCGGGCGTTCGTCGCCGAGATACGCCACCCGCTCGACCGGGCGCTGATCGTCACGCTGCTGAAGACGGGGATTCGCGTCGGCGAGCTCTGCAACCTCGACATGCGTGACGTGCATCTCGACGACCGGGAGGTCGATGGTGCGTACGACGTCACGACGCGTGCACACTTGGACCGCCGGTCCGACAGCGTCTTCGTCCCCAGCGAACCCAGCCGCGGGTCGACGTACAACGGCGAGGAGCGGTCGGCCTCGAACAAACGCAAGCGGGACACGGTGATCCCCGTCGACGGCGAGCTCCGCGAGACGCTCAAGGAGTGGCTCGCCGTCCGCCCGGACACCCGTTCGCCTGCGGAGCCGCTGTTCCTCTCGACGCGCGATCGCTGGGGCGAGCGCCTCACCCCGAAGATGGTCCGGTCGGTCGTCACGGACCACGCCGAGCGTCGTGGCTGGCACCGGACCGGCGGGGACGCCGCGGAGAACGTCACGCCACACTACTTCAGGCATTTCTTCACGACTCACCTCCGGGACCGGACCGGGGACCGGGGCATCGTGAAGTACCTCCGAGGGGATGTCGCCAGCGACGTCATCGACACCTACACCCACGACTGGGGAGACCGCATCCGGCGAGTCTACGAAGCGAACATCTACTCGATTCGGTGACTGTTCGTAGCTGCGAGCCGCTCGAACGAATCCTGTCCCCAGTGTGTAACGTTCCGCCTGGAACGCGTAAACCACATAGTGCTATATCGAATCGAACGCAA
>JAZKST010000022.1:0-62016 GCA_036625905.1 Haloarculaceae archaeon | reverse complement strand
ATCACTCCGATGACCGGCGACACGGCCTCGTCGTCTGTGAACAGTCCTTTGATGTTCATGGTTGGTTTCTCTTGCCCGCGTGCCCTCGCACCTCCGGACCGTCCGGAGCGCCGTGGTGACGCCCACGGTCCACCAGAGCTGTGAACCCTGGATTGCGGGGTGTGGTCGGACACTCGGTATCCGAATCTGTGCACAGAGGAGAACATAAACGCGGACTGGGACTCAGATCCTGAAAGCACCGAATCGTGCCATTACAGAGCCTTAATCAACTGTTTACGGGCCTTCTCAGAGCGAGAAAAGGCCCTCTGGACGGGGGGGAAGTGTCCGGGGGAGAAGATCCCCGGGAACACGCGGGCAGGGAGGTCGAGTGCCGTCGTCTCGCCCGAACTGGCGCACCATGATGGCCAGTTCGTACTATCCCACCTGCTGAGAATCAGTACCGGGAGATAACGGTGTCTGACGGCTCAGAACGTGAGTCGTCCGGTGGCACACTCGACTACTGCTTGCCGTGACGGTCAGCCGTGCGCCGTGTCGATCTCGCCACGCAGATAGATCGGCACCCACGTGGTCGTCTCCATCATTCCTGGCCCCGGCCCCAGTTCGCTTTGTGCTACGTGCGCGCGCTACGTCTCGCACCGCACACGTCGAGAGAACTACCCAATGTGAATCGCCTCGGGGTCAAGCCCCGAGGCTTCCCGTTTCTACGACGCGCTTTGCAGCCACACGCTGAAAGTCAGGTGTGGCCGTAGGGAGCGCAGTCTCCGCGGGCGTGTCTTCGGGCCATCCCAGCCCTAGCTCAGAAAAGCCTCTCTGCAAGACGTTCATCGCCGCGTTCGCATCCCTATCCGTCTCAAACCCGCATGCAGGGCAGGAGTGTTCCCGAACCCAGATGGGTTTCGCTGTTTCTACACCGCACGACGCGCACTCTTTGGTAGTACCTCGCGCTTCTACCTGCGCGACGTGTGTACCGTACAGGTCAGCTTTGTATTCGAGGAGGGTGATGAACTGTCGCCACGCCGCGTCCTGCTTGTTGCGAGCGTTGTGCGATTGTTCGAGCATCCCCTTCACGTCCAAGTCCTCGACGAACACGGCGTCGTACTCTCGGACAAGCCACGTCGTCAACTTGTGTTGGTAGTCCAGTACTTTCTGCCGAATGTGACGCTTGACCTGAGCGACCTCTCGACGTTGGTTCTCGTAGTTGTTCGACCCCTTTTGTTTCTGCGAGAGGTTGCGTTGCTCGCGTCGGAGTCGGTCGTACTCGTCTTCGAGGTCGAGCCAGTCCACAGTCTTGCCAGCCGATGTGTGGATGTAGTTCTGGATGCCGAGGTCGATACCCACGCTGTTGCTCGCATCGAGCGAGTCCACGCCGGGTTTCTCGGGCAGGTTGGCGTCGTCGGTTTCGATACCGAAGGAGACGAACCAGTTGCCAGTCCTCTCCTTTTTGAATGTGACTTCTTTGACGCTGGCGTGGTCTGGAATCGGGCGGTGGTATCGGATTTTCACCCAACCGATCTTGCTGAAGCGGACGTACGCATACCTGTCACGGCCCCTCTTTTCATCGAGGTCGAAACCGGACTGGTTGTACGTCACGCTTCGGTAGTCGGTGGGTGCTTGTCGCTTGAGCTGACCGACGTTGTATCCCTCGTCTTTCTTTTTGCGAAGGGTCGAAAGATTGCGGTGGAATCGTGCGACGGTGGCTTGCGCGGCCTTCGAGTGCAGTTCACCGAACACCGGCCACTGCTGTTTCCACTCGGGGAGTTTGTTGTTCTGGTCGTACTCGCTGGGCTTGTCGCCCTCGGGGCTGTTCGTGTAGTCCAGCGGACGTGGTTGTAGAGTTGGCGATGAACGTCCAGATGGTGTTCCAGTCGCTCCGCTACCTCACCTGTTGGATAGGCGTGATAGCGGTGACTGTGATCCATCTCTGTCTTTCGATTAAGAGTGTATCAACCTAATAGTTTGTATCATCGAGTGTCAGCTTCATCCCCGGGGTCAAGCCCCGGGGTATTCGCCTTGTCCGCTGATAAAACACGTGAGTTGGTGGAGCGTAACTCCACGGTTGACGAACCACTAACCGTCGCAACGTCGATGCGGAACGGGGGCACACTTCGTCATTCGCACATTCGAGGCGTGTGGGATCTCCGTGTCGGACTTCGAGAGGCGTCTCGTTTGTGTCTTGCACGCCGATCTCGACACATCCACGATCTACCGTGTCGAGACGTGCGGACGTGCCTCGGTTGCTATCGATCCATACCCGCCTTCCGCGCCCCGACGAACTGCGTGACCACCGCGGCGGCGACCATCGACGTCGTGTCCTCCGTCTCCAGGGGTGGGGCGACCTCCATCAGGTCCGCGCCCCGGACGGCCTCGTGCTGCCCCATCTGGTACACCGCCTCGAGCAGTTCGTGGGTGAGGAGCCCGCCCGGACTCGGTGCCGTGGTCCCGGGCGAGACCCCCGCGTCGAGCACGTCGATGTCGACGGAGAGGAACACCGCGTCGGTCCCGTCGGTCGCCCGGGAGAGCGCGCGCTCGGCCGTCTCGACGACGCCCTCCGACCGGATGTCCCGGGTCGTAATGATCTCCGCGTCGTTCTCGCGGAGCCAGTCCACGTAGTACCTCGAGTTGTGCCATCCAGAGAGGCCGTACTCGACGAAGTTCTCGTGGTCGAGCTTCCCGGAGTCGTCCTCCAGCAGGCGGCGGAACGGCGTCCCCGAGGAGAGCTCCCCGCCGTGGGAGTGCCGGACGTCGTGGTGGGCGTCGACGTTGATGACTCCCACGGGGCCGTCGGTCGCGTTCATCAGCCCCTTTGCCGTCGGATACGAGAGCGAGTGGTCCCCGCCGATCGTCACCGGGAAGACGCCCCCCTCGGTGAGCGCGGTACAGACCCGCTCGACACGGTCGTGGGTCTCGAGGACGTCCGTGTGCTCGACCCGGACGTCCCCGAAGTCCACGATGTCGATGCCCTCGCTGATGTCGACGTCGAGCGCGGGGTTGTAGCAGGTGCCGTGGGTGAGCTTCGAACGGACGCCCTCGGGCCCGTACCGGGACCCGCGAGCGCCCGCGACGCAGGCGGTGTCGAACGGCGCCCCGAGGATGCCGACGTCGGCCGCCCCGGCCTCCCGGAAGTCGGCGATCACCTCTCCCATGTTCACGTCGTACTCGTCCTCGACGCCGATGCTGTACCCGGGATACGGCGAGAGCAGTTCCCGGACGTCCTCCGGCAGATCGAACCCCGTCCCGTCGGTGTCTCCGGTCATGCTCGCAGTAGCCGACGGCGGGGGCATAGGGGTTTGGGTCGGCGGCGGTGGGTCAGGGTTATAACGTCCCCCCATCTGCCACGGCACATGACCGGACGACTCGACGGGAAGACGGCGATCGTCACGGGATCGAGCAGCGGCATCGGGAAGGGTATCGCCGAGCGGTTCGCCGAGGAGGGGGCGAACGTGGTGACGAACTCGCGCTCTCTCGAGCGGGCGGAGGCCACGGCCGAGGCCATCCGCGAGGCCGGCGGGGCGGCAGTCGCCGCCGAGGCCGACGTGAGCGAGAAGGCGGGTGTCGAGGCCCTGGTCGACGCGGCCGTCGAGGCGTTCGGCGCCCTCGATATCATGGTCAACAACGCCGGCGTCAGCCACATCGCCCCTGCCCTGGAGATGCCCGAGGAGGAGTGGCGGCGCGTCATCGACACCAACCTCACGGGCCCGTTCTTCGGCTCGCAGGCCGCCGGCCGGCGGATGGCCGAGCAGGGCGACGGTGGACAGATCATCAACGTCTCGAGCATCTTCGGCAGCGTCGGCGTCCAGGGTCGGGCGCCGTACAACGCCTCGAAGGGTGGGCTGAACAACCTCACGCGGTGTCTGGCGGTCGAACTCGCGGAGTACGACGTGGGCGTGAACGCGCTCGCGCCCGGGTTCATCAAGACGGCACTGGACGAGCAGACCCGCGAGGAGAGCAAAGAGGACGCGGAGGTCGACCGCTCGGACCGCCCCTGGCCCCGCTACGGCTACGAGGACGGGGACATCCGCGACCGGGCGCCGCTCGACCGGTTCGGCACCGTCGAGGAGATGGCCAACTGCGCGACGTTCCTCGCCGAGGGCGAGCACTACATGACCGGCGAGGTGATGCACGCCGACGGCGGCTGGCTGGCGTTCGGCTGGGGGAGCAAGGGTCGGTAGCACCCCGGGGGCCGCCGGTGCTCCGGTAGGCGCCCCGGAGACTCGCAGCACCGGTCTCGACGTTCGGTTCGGCTCGACGTTCGGTTCGGCTCGACGGGGAAGTTTATGAACGCGAACGGACTAGAGCGGGCATGGAGTGGAAGACGGACTGGGGACTGCGGGGACGCATGTTCCTGACGATGTTCCTGCTGTTCGTGCTCTACATCGTCTTCATCGCGATCCTCTCGCAGTACGCGGGGTTGTTCCTCATGGTCCTGGCGATGGGGGTGTTCATGATCGGCCAGTTCTTCTTCAGCGACAAGCTGGCGCTCTGGTCGATGGGCGCGAAGGAGGTGAGCGAGGAGGAGTACCCCGAACTGCACGCGATGGTCTCGCGGCTCTCCCAGCAGGCCGACCTGCCCAAGCCGAAGATCGCCGTCGCGGACTCGCGGGTGCCCAACGCCTTCGCCACCGGGAAGTCGCCGTCGAGCTCCGCGGTGGCCGTGACGACCGGCATCATGCGCACCCTCGAGAAGGACGAACTGGAGGGGGTGCTCGCCCACGAACTCGCACACATCAAGAACCGCGACGTGATGGTGATGACCATCGCGTCGTTCCTCTCGACCATCGCGTTCGTCGTGGTCCGGTGGGGGTGGCTGTTCGGCGGCGGGCGCCAGCGCGGTGGCGGCGGGGGGGCACCCGTCATCGTCGCCATCCTCGCGTCGCTCGCGGTCTGGATCGTCTCGTTCCTGCTCATCCGGGCACTCTCGCGCTACCGCGAGTACTCCGCCGACCGCGGCGGGGCGGTCATCACTGGAAAGCCCTCGGCGCTGGCCTCCGCCCTGCTGAAGATCTCCGGGCGGATGGAGAACGTGCCCACGGAGGACCTCCGGGACCAGGCGGAGATGAACGCGTTCTTCATCATCCCCATCAAGTCGGGCATCGTCGGCCGGCTGTTCAGCACCCACCCCCCGACGGAGAAGCGGGTCGAGCGCCTGCGCGAACTCGAGCGGGAACTGGAGACCTGAGTCGGGACCGAGGCCGTCACCGCCTCCGGTAGTGTTCCGGTACCCCGGGTCGAGACGGCGAACCGTATCACCTCGAAAGCCCCGGCCGGCTTTCGATCACCCACCAGCACACCGGCACTACCCTCGCACCGCGTCCCTTTAGCTCCCCGGGCCCCTCGACCGACCATGGGCATCTTCGACACCCTCCGGGAGGTGCTCGGGGTCCGGGCCGAGACCGACGCCGCCCGGAACGCCGACCCGGACGACCTGTTCGGCATGACGACGGCCTACGTGACGATGGAGGCCGACCTCGGCTACGTCCCGACGGACGACGCGGCGCTCTGCTTCTCCGGGGTCGACTCCTCGGGGTTCGCCGAGGCCGTCCGGGAGGTCGAGGCCATCCTCGAAGCGGGCGAGGAGGAGACCGGAACCGAGTTCGAGGTCCGGGGCGACTCGAAGGGGTACGAGTGGGTCGTCCTCCACGACGACGGGTTCGAGGACCTCGTCACGAGCGTCCACTTCGCCGCGGACACGCTCGTCGAGCACGGCTTTGGCTCGCGGCTGCTCGCGGCGCTGTTCGCCTTCGAACGCGAGACCCAGGGATCTCGGGGGGGAGGCGACGGCACGACGGCCTACTGGATCTACTCCTTCCGGCGCGGGTCGTTCTACCCGTTCGTCCCCGAGGCGGGCCGCGAACGGGACTCCAGTGCGGAGTTCAAGCTCCAGGCCGTCCTCGACGGCGAACTCGAGGTCGAGGACGACGAGGCGTACTGGTACCCCCTGTGGCCCGAGAACGACGGTCATCCGTGGGGGTGAGAATGGGGGATTCGGAACGCGGACGGGCGTCGAACCCGGACCCCGGTGACCACTACCGGGCGAACGGCGAGGGCCCCGTCCCGTCGGGATACTACCGGGTGGTCGGGCGCGATGCGGACGACGTCACGCTCCTGTACGTCGGGGACAGCGAGGGTCGGCGGCGACACACCGGTCGGGTCGAGTCGATCGATCGGTCCGCGCTCGCGGGGCTCGAACCCGCCGAGGCCCCGAGGTCCGGGGCCCTCGCCGGCGCGATGGGTGCCGCCGAGGGGCTGTGGCTCTCGGTACGGGCGGTCCCCGGCAACCTCCGCGACCGTCCCCGTCAGACCCTACTCGCGCTGGCGCTCCTCGCGGCCACGACCTTCGGGCCGGCGTTCGTGACGGCCCCACCGCCCGTCTTCGAGGTCGCGAACCTGCTGGGCGCGCTCCTCCTCGGGGCCGCTGCAGCGGGTCTTCCCCGTTGAACCTTCGCCCGCGTCGTCGATTCGACTCCCCTCCTTCACCCGGTTTCACTTTCACTAGCCTGTTAACGAGGGTTTATGTGCCAGCCCGCGGAAGGCCCGTCCATGGCAACGACTGCTGCCGACCTCGAGGAGCTGCCGGGCGTGGGGCCCGCGACGGCCGAGAAGCTCATGGACAACGGCTACGACTCGTTCCAGAGCATCGCCGTCGCCAGTCCCGCGGAGCTGTCGAACAAGGCCGACGTCGGCGAGTCCTCGGCGGGGGACATCATCAACGCCGCCCGCGAGGCCGCCGACGTCGGCGGGTTCGAGACGGGTGCGGCCGTCCTCGCGCGCCGCGAGCGCATCGGGAAGCTCAAGACGCTCGTCCCGGAGGTCGACGAGCTCCTGGGTGGGGGCGTCGAGACCCAGTCCATCACCGAGGTGTACGGGGAGTTCGGGGCCGGCAAGTCACAGATCACCCACCAGCTCGCGGTGAACGTCCAGCTCCCATCCGAGTACGGCGGGCTCGAGGGACGGGCGGTGTTCGTCGACTCGGAGGACACGTTCCGCCCCGAGCGGGTCGACGAGATGGTCCGCGGGCTCGACGACGAGATCCTCGCGGCCACGATGGAGCTCAAGGGGATGGAGGACGCCGACCCCGCGAACGAGGAGGACCTGGAGGAGCTCGTCTCGCGGTTCCTCGACCTGATCCACGTCGCGAAGGCGTTCAACTCCAACCACCAGATACTGCTCGCGGAGAAGGCCAAGGAGATCGCCGCCGAGTACGAGGACGACGAGTTCCCCGTTCGTCTCCTGTGTGTCGACTCGCTCACCGCCCACTTCCGCGCGGAGTACGTCGGCCGCGGCGAGCTGGCGAACCGCCAGCAGAAGCTCAACAAGCACCTCCACGACATCGACCGCGTCGGCAACCTCTACAACGCCGCGGTGATCGTCACGAACCAGGTCCAGTCGAACCCGGACGCCTTCTTCGGCGACCCCACGAAGCCCATCGGGGGCAACATCCTCGGGCACAAGTCCACGTTCCGCATCTACCTGAAGAAGTCCAAAAACGACAAGCGCATCTTCCGGCTCGTCGACGCGCCGAACCTCCCCGACGGCGAGGCCATCATGCGCGTCCAGGGCGCCGGCCTGAAACCAGAGTAGTCGAGCCCACCGCAGCCCCACCGACGCTCAGACGCAGCGCACGGCGATCGCGTCGGACAGGTACACGTCCTCCGGCGTCCCGGGGAGGTCGGTGCCGGCGTCCGTCCGCCGGACGCGTCGGGGCGCGAGGTGGTACCACGCCGCGAAATGTCTTGTCCCGCCGTCCCGACCGGCCGTCCCTTCGAGTCCCGTCCGACGGGAACCGGTCACGGGAGTTCGGGTCTCCCCTCCTCCTCCGGCGTTACCTCGAACGCGTTCAGCACACAGGCGATCATGCTGTAGTAGCCCATCGTCGCCGTCAGTTCGACGACACCCTCGACGCCGAACGCCGCTTTCGTGTCCTCGAACAGCGGGTCCGGGACCGCGTGCTCGCCGAACAGGTTCCGGCCGTAGCGGGCGACGAGCGACTCCTCGTCCGAGAGGTCCTCGGTCGGTGCCCGGTCGGCGACGGTCTCGATGGCCGCTTCGCGGACGCCGGCGTCCCTGGCGATGGGCTCGTGTGCCGCCCACTCGTAGGCGCAGTCGAACTCGCGTGCCGTGGTGAGGATGGCCAGTTCGCGGACCGGGTCGGCCAGCCCGCTCTCGAAGCGCACGTACGCGCCGAGGTGTCCGACCCGGCCCGCGAGTTCGGGGCTGTTCAGGAGTACGGCGAACGGTCCGCGCACCCCGCCTCGACTCTCCGCGATACCGTCGTAGCTCTCGCGGCCGTCTTCTGGAACGTCCTCCCGGTCGGTGAGGTACGGCACTCGCGTCGTGTTCCCTTCCATCGTCGTGGAGGTCCACGCAGGGTCGCTTAGGTGTTCGCCATCCCCGATGGTTCGAATCCCCGCCACCGTTCACGGCAGAACATCGTCTACCGAACCGTTCGTTCTACAGGTCTGCCCGCTCGAACACCCAGTAGCCGAGCGCGACCGGCACGACGATCCAGAGCAGCAGGTAGATCACCAGCGCCCCGTCGGTGAGGTAGATCGGGAGCCCGCTGCCCTGTTCGAGGGTCTGGGCGAAGAACTGTCCCTGGAGCCCGCTGAAGACGCTCGTCCGGGCCTGGAGCGGCGACTGGGCCCCGACGCTGGCGACCAGCGACTCGTACGCCCGGACCGGGTTGACGTGCCGGAGGACGAGGAACGTCTGGATGAGCGCCTCGTTCCCCAGGTCGGTGTTGTCGGATATCCGCTGGAACATCGCGTTCGAGAACTGGCCCCACAGCAGCGTGAACAGGACGTACAGGCCGACGACGCCGACGACGGCCCGCCGGGCGGTGGGTGCGGCGGCGCTGGCGCCCAGCGAGATAGCGACGAAGACCACCCCAATGAGCGCCGTCGCCAGCGCGAACGCGAGGAATCCGACCGGTTCGAGCGTCACGCCCGTGAGGGGGAACACCGGCGCGGCGACGAGGAACCCGAGCAGGACGGGGACGGCCACGACGCCGCTCCGGCCGACGAGCTTGCCGAGCACGATCGAGAGCCGCGAGTGGGGGAGCGCGAGCAGGAGCTTCATCGTCCCGGACTCGCGCTCGCCGACGAGCGCGGCGTAGCTCACGACGATGCCCGTCAGCGGGACGAGCAGGCGCGTTACCTGGGTGAGCGTATCGAGGAACGCGTTCGAGTCGAGGCTCTCGCGGACCTGCTGGGCCTGCTGGGCCTGCGAGGCGTTCGAGGCGTTCGCGGCGCCCTCGAGAGCCTGCTGGACCTGATCGGCAAAGAAGAACGCCGCCGCCGCGAAGAACACGACGAACACCGCCCCGAGAACGAGGAGCGCGCGGGACCTGATCGCGTCCCGGAAGTCCTTTTCGGCGACGACCCGGACCGAGTGGACGAGGGGGTCGAGGCCGGGACCGCGGTCGTCGCTCACGCCGACCCCTCCGTGTAGGCGGCGAAGAGGTCCTCGAGCGAGGCCTCGCGGGTGGTGAAGTCCGCCACCTCCGCACCGGCCGACCCCAGCGCATCGAGGACGGCCATCTTCACGTCGCCCTCGCAGGCGACGACGAGCCGCGAGTCGCCCTCGACGCTGACCTCGGAGACGCCCTCGACCTCGCGGGCGGCCGCCACGGACCCCTCGGGGAGCGTCTCGACCTCGATCTCGAGGGTCGTCTCCGCGCCGCTGCGCTCGCGCAGCCCCTCGACGGAGTCCACTGCCACGAGTTCGCCCTCCCGGAGGATACCCACGCGGTCACAGACCGCGTCGACCTGTCCGAGGATGTGACTGGAGAAGAACACCGTCGCACCGCGGTCGCGCTCGGCGCGGACGATCTCGCGCATCTCGCGGGCGCCGTTCGGGTCCAGTCCCGTGGACGGTTCGTCGAGCACCAGGAGGTCCGGCTCGCCGACCAGCGCCATCGCGAGCGCGAGCCGCTGGCGCATCCCCGTCGAGAACCCGCCGGCGCGGCGGTCCGCGGCGTCGGTGAGTCCCACGCGAGCGAGGAGCTCGTCCGGGTCGTCGGTCGCGTCCTTCGAGTCGGCGGCGAACCGGAGGTGTTCGCGGGCGCTCAGGCGGTCGTAGACGTCGAACCCCTCGGGGAGGACGCCCGTCCGCTCGCGGACGGCGACCGACTCCGCGCGGGCCTCGCGGCCGAGCACCTCGACGCGACCGGCGTCCGGACGGACGAAGTCCAGCAGGACGTTTATTGTGGTGGACTTGCCCGCCCCGTTCGGTCCGAGGAACCCGAACACCTCGCCCTCTTCGACCTCGAGGTCGAGGCCGCGCAGTGCGGCGACGTCGCCGAACCGCTTGTCGACCCCTGCCAGCTCGATGGCGGCCATATGTGGGGGGGTTCCCGACGCTATCCTAAAGGCCTTCAGTTCTCCTCCGCGGTTCGAGTCCGGAGCCCCGTCCCGGGGACCGCGAGCGTCGACCGGACGCAGTGGCTGGCCCGGGGCGTGCGAACGTCGACCGACCGCGCCGAGCGTGGTCATCACTCCCGCGGCGTCGGTCCGTCCGACGGTTGCCCCCGGAGCGGATCGATACCGTACGACGCCGAACGGTTTATCGCTTGTGACGATTCCTGCATCGGGGGAGCGTGGCGGGTGCATAACCCCTCGCAGACGGTAGTCCCATGCGATGTCAGACGAGGCAGACGAGACTCGACGACGGTTCCTCCTGTTGACCGCCGCGGGAGCCACGACCGGGCTGGCCGGCTGTGGCGGCGGCGGTGGCGAGCCGACGCCGGCGCCGACCGACAGTCCGACCCCGACACCGGCCGGGGACAGCAACGGGACGCCGGAACCCGTCCCCGACGAGTACGTGACTGCAACCGCAAAGGACGGCTCCCAGCGCGACCCGGACGGGCTCTCCGCCCAGCCCTCCGTCCAGTACCAGTCCGAGCCGAACGACGGCAATCAGTGTTCTGGCTGTCGGTTCTACATTCCCGACAGGAACGGCGATGGTCTGGGTGCCTGTTCGATCGTTGAAGGGAAGATCGACCCCGAGGGGTGGTGTGTGAGCTACGCGGCCCTCCAGACCGAGACCGACTCGGGCTGATCGCCGTCACGCCGACTCGGTCCCGGCGGTCCCGGTAGACGCCGACGTCGACCGTCGGGTCCGACGACGCGGCCTCAGATCTCCGCGTCCGGGTCGTGGTTCTCGCGTACCCGTGCCGCCTCCCGGCGGTAGCGTTCGCGGTCGTCCTCGGGGACCGGTTCGAGGTCCGCGGTCGGGACGCTCCGCCCCGCGGTCGTCGGGTTCCGCTGGAGCATCTGTGCCGAGAGCTCCCGCCGGATCGCCCGCTCGCCGTCCGGGGTGGCGTAGACCAGCGAGACCAGTCCGCGGTCGTCGTAGTCCCGCTCGACCAGCCACACGCACACCGTCCTCGGGTCGTCGTTCTCGTCGGTCACACCCTACAGTGAGGCACGGTGACGCTTTGAGGTGACGGTGGGACCGTTCCGATTCTGACCCGCTACCCGACGGCGTCGTGGGGGGTCAGCCCGCTCGCCGTCGCGCCGCTCGCGGCCCCGTGTCGCGTCGCTTATGCCCGGTCCGGCGGACCCGACGGTATGAGCGTCCGCGAGGAGTTCGATGCCTGGGCGGCCGACGGCCGCGACCGTGGGATGGCAGAGCGCCACTGGCACACCGCGAAGCCGATCCTCGCACGGATGCCCGTCGAGCCCGGCGAGACGGTGTTCGATCTCGGGTCGGGGTCGGGGTACGCCGCCCGCGCGCTGGGGCAGACGAAGGACGCCGGACGCGCCTATGGGCTCGATGGCTCCGCCGAGATGGTCCGGAACGCCCGGTCGTACACCGAGGACCCCGACGTGGCGTTCCTGCAGGGAGACTTCGGCAACCTGCCGTTCGCGACGGACTCGATCGATCACTGCTTCTCGATGGAGGCTTTTTATTATGCGACGAACCCACACCGGACCCTCCGGGAGCTCCGCCGGGTGCTCCGTCCCGGCGGGACGTTCTTCTGTGCGGTGAACTACTACGAGGAGAACGTCCACAGCCACGGCTGGCAGGCGAACCTCGACATCGAGATGACCCGGTGGTCCCGCGAGGCGTACCGGGACGCGTTCCGTTCCGCGGGCTTTCACGTCGCCGAACAGGACAACGTCCCCGATCGGGAGACGGAGATCCCGCCGGCGAGCGAGTTCCCCACCGACTCGTGGGCGACCCGGGAGGCGATGCTCGAGCGCTACCGGACCTACGGCACGCTGCTGACCGTCGGCGTCGTCCCCTGAGCCGTAGTGCTTATTTCATGTGCTACCGAACCACACGATATGCGGTGTCAGGACTGCGGTCAGGTCAGTGACTGGGCCGGTGACGGCGGCAACTGGACACGGGTGTCCGACGCCGGGACGTCGGTACGCCCGCTCCTCGAGTGCGAGCAGTGCGGGCACACCCAGTGGGCCCGCTAGAACCGCTCACCGGCCTCGACGCGGACGTCGAGGTGGTTCTCCGCGGGCGGGAGCGGACACGCGAACGCGTCGTTGTAGGCACAGAACGGGAAGTAGGCGAGGTTGAAATCGAGGATCGCGGTTTCGGTGTCCTCGACGGAGCCGTCGACCTCGAACTCCATGTACCGCCCGGCACCGTAGGTCTCCTCGGGCGCGGTCGCGTCGCGGAACGGGACGAACAGCGATCCGGCTTCGCCCGGCTGCCGATAGGCGTAGAGGTCCCGAGGACCGTCGAGGTCGAACTCGAGGCGGGCGACCCGCTCGTACTCGACCGGTTGGCCGGCCGTCATCTCCATCTCGAAGGTCTCCTCGGACTCGATCGGGTCGACGGTCGCCTCGACCCGGTACGCCGGGTCCGGGTCGTAGTACCCCAGGCCGTCGAAGTCGGCGCGCTCGTCGTCGGGGATCGGCGACTGGCGGTGCTCGGCGAAGAAGCGGTCCTTCTCCTCCCGGTGCGCGACGAGCTCCTCGCGCCACCCGTCGTGATCGTCGTGGTCGTGACTGTCGGTCACGGGTCGGGTTGTGGCTCACCGGAAAAGACAGTTGGGTCGTCGCGTCCGACGGACGCGTGCTCTAGAACGAGACCTGCTCGGGGCCGGACTCGCCGATGCAGGGGGCGTCGCGGTCCGAGTAGCCCACTCGGCCGACGGCCCCGCTCGAGACGGCCTGCCAGGTCGCCAGCCGGGCGCTCTCGCTGTCCTCGTGCGTGTCCTCGCCGAGCCGGCTCAGGACCTCGCGGAACGTCTCCGAGCCGTCCTGGAACTCGAGCACCGTGTCGCCGTGGGCCTCGATGAGCTCCTCGTTCGTCGCGGGGTAGCTGTGGGCGTCCAGCTTCGCGTCCAGGTCTGCCATGAATCGCATTGTAAATCGTGAGAGTCGAAGATCCTTAATGAACTTTCTGGTCAAATCCTTCCCCAGAGGCTAGAGTCTTTCAGGGTCATTAATGGCCGTGGTGGTACGGGTCCGCGAGTGCCCCGGCGGTGCTCGGGAGTTCGCGGGCGCGGCCGGGAACCGCGGGCTCGTGTCGAGGCCAGGGGTCGGCAGGGGTGGTCGGGGTTCGGGCAGGGAGTCGTCGAGTGTGGTCCCGCTCTCGCCCCCGTCCCGCAACGGGTTTGCCGGGACCGATCCTGCGTGGGGTATGGTCGTCGCCGACCTCCACGTACACACGACGAACTCCGACGGGTCGATAGCGCTCGCGGACGTGCCTGCGGCCGCCGACCGGACGGGCGTGCGGGCGGTCTGCATCACCGACCACGACCGCCTCCACCCCGACCTGAGGACGCCGGTCGCCCACCTCGACGGCGTCACCGTCGTCCACGGCATCGAGCTCCGGGTGGACGCCGGGTCGTTCAGAATCGACCTCCTGGGGTACGGCGCCCGGCGCACGGACGCGCTCGCGGCCGAGGTCGAACGGCTCCAGGCGAACCGAATCGAGCGAGGTCGGGCCGTCGTCGACCGCGTCGAGGACCGTCTGGGGGTCGACCTCGATATCGATCTCGCGGCGGGTGTGGGCCGCCCGCACGTCGCCCACGCCATCGAGCGGAGCGACGCCCCGTACGACTACGACGACGCGTTCGCGGAGCTCATCGGCGACGACGGTCCCTGCTACGTCGCCCGCGACGTCCCGTCGCTCGAGGACGGCCTCGACCTGCTCGCCGAGGCGTGTGGGAACGTCGGGCTCGCTCACCCCTTCCGCTACCCCGACCCCGCCGCCGCTCTCGAACTCTGTTCGGATCCCCGCGTCGGGGCCGTCGAGCGGTGGTATCCCTACGACCGGGAGGTCGACGCCCGGCCCGTCGAGAGGGCCGCCGAGCGGTACGACCTCGTCCCGACCGGCGGGTCCGACGCCCACGACGACGTCCTCGGTCGGGCGGGACTCGACCGGGCGGCCTACCGCCGGTTCCGGAGCGAGCTGACCCTCTGATACGGACGGCGGCTGATACGGACGCAGTCGCAGGGTTCAAATCGGGTGAGGTCGAAGCCCCCCGCATGCAGTGTCACTACTGCGACCGCGAGGGGGCCGTCGCCGTCGAGAAGGACCTGGTGAAGGTCGGCCTCTGCGAGGACCACTTCCGGGAGCGCCTCGAGGAGCTCTCGGGCTCGGGCTGGCTCGAGGAGCTCCAGGGCGAGCTCGACGTCGACCGATAGCGCGGTCGCCCTCGACACCTCTCCTTCGCCCTCCGCAGCCGCTCTACGCCGTCTCGGTCCCCGGCCCGTCGTCGGTGTCCCGCCCACCGTCCGACCGCAACGACGGGGGCTCCGCGCTGCCTCAAAGCTGAATCCGCTCACTCCGGCTTGATTTCGGCGATGGACATGAGCCGACATAGAGAAATACGCAATGAAAAATTATTTTGCCGTTCTCGGTGTATGAGAACATAGAACACGAATCGAACGTCCGCCACTTCCCCTCGCAGAGCGTCCCGCGGCACACGCAGAGCGCGTATACAGCAGGTGTTCGCGCCGGTTTTGACGGATGGCAGTTCGTGTGAGTTCTAGGGGGTCGAACAGGCCGCCGAACTCCTCGATAGAGGTCACAGGGATCGTCGTCGATCGTAGATCTCCAGCCGAGAGTCGTGCCCCGTATCCACGCCGACGGGCCGAATCCGCCGGCCCGCGACGATGATCCCTATCGGTCCCCGCTCCCCTCGATCGCCGCCTCGTCGTCGACCAGCACCTCGCGCGCGACGTCGGCCACGCGCAGGCCGTCGAAGCGGTCGAGCAACCGTCGTCGCTCGCGCTCGTCTGGAGTGTCGATCATGGGTGTCCGTGTCCGCCGACGGCGATAAGTCCACGGGGGCGGCCCCTTCGGCCTCGTGTTCGAGCTATCCGCCCCGCCTCAGCCGCGCCGCGAGCAGGACACAGCCGGCGCCGGCGACTCCGACGAGGCCGAACGCGGCGAACGCGGGGCCGTACCCCCCTGCGGCCTCGAACCAGAAGCCGGCGATCGGCGGTGCGGCGAGCCCGGCAACGCCGAACGCGAGCGATGACGCCCCGAACATCGTGTTCAGCCCCTCGTTGCCGAACAGGTCCGCGAGCATCGAGGAGAGGAGGCTGCCGGTGCCGCTGTAGCCGACGGCGAAGGCGACGACGCCCCCGAGGAACGCGGTCGGGGTCGGCGCCAACGGGAGGGCGAGCAGCGCCAGTCCCACGAGGCTCCCGCTCGCGACGAACGTGACGACGCGGCCGATCCGGTCGGAGAGCGCCCCCACTCCCAGCCGCGCGAGGACGATGGTGGCCCCGAGGACGGTGATGGCGAAGACGCCGGTCGACCGGCCGAACCCCGCGTCGGTCGCGTAGAGGACGACGTGGGAGAGCAGCACGTAGATGGGCGCGTAAATGAACGTCCAGCCGAGGAAGACCAGCAGGAACGGCCCCGATCGGATGGTCTCGCGGGTCTCCGTGGAGCGTTCCGAGGAGGGTGTGGCGACGCCGTCGGCGCCGGTACCGGTGCCTCCGGCACCGCCGTCCTCGAACTCGACGGCGGGGTCGGCTCCCACGTCGGCGTGGCGGTCGGCGAACAGCAGGACGACGAGGAGTGCGAGGAGGCCGGCACCCCCGGCGACCGCGAGCAGTGCCGCGCGCCAGCCGACCGAGGCGATGAGCGAGTCGGCGGCCCCGGGGAACGTCACGAGGCCGACACCGGAGCCCGCCGCGGCGATCCCCGAGGCTGTCCCCCGTCGGCGCTCGAACCACTGCGGGACGGTCGCGTAGCCGATGACGTAGAGCCCGCCCATCCCGAGCCCCGCGAGCACGCCGAACGCGACGAGGAGTTCGAGGTAGCTGCGGGCGAGCGCCGCCCATGCCAGCCCCGTGACGAGCATCGCCCCGGCGACGGCGGCGACCCGCCGTCCGCCGTAGCGGTCGATCGCCCGGCCGGCCCCGACCCCACCCAGGTAGAGGAGCGCGGTCTGGAGCCCGAAGGCGAACGCCAGCGGACCGCGTCCGACGTCGAACTGCGCGATGAACGCGTCGAAGAAGACGGAGAACGTGTAGCTCGTCCCGAAGGTGGCCATCGCGGCGAGCAGACAGGCCCCGACGACGACCCAGCCGTAGTAGACCCTACTCGCGAGCCTGCGTCGGGGATCGAAGGCCATCGGTGGCTCGTAGCGTGTCCATCCCCGGGCCTGAAGCTTGCGCTTCGATCGACCACCTCCAGGCCTGCCGGTATCGGGTCGGGATCACTGGGTCGCGCGAGGGTCGACGTCCCCGAGGAGCACCGATCCGACGCCGAGCAGCACGACGCCGACCCCGCTGACGGGGACCGATGGAGCGGCGGCGACCACGCCCAGCCCGGCACCGAGCGCGAGGAACATCCCGATCATGGGCGTCCGTCGACTCCCGAACCCCGCCGTTATCCGCCCGGCCTGGCTCGCGGCGGCCGCGTAGGAGACGCTCCCGACCGTGACGAGCAGCCCCGCCTCCGCCGGCGTCCCACCCAGCACGCGCACGACGACGATCGAGTTGTAGGCGATGAACCCGAAGTAGCAGAACCCGGGGATTCCGCGGCCGGCGAGCACCGCGAGGACGGGCCGTCGACCCGCGAGCCGGAGGAGGGCCGCCGCCGACCCGGCCGGCGGTCCCCCGTTCGCGCCGTCGCCGTCGCCCCCCTCACCCCTCTCACCGCCGTTGCCATCGGTCCCGTCGAGAGTCCCGACCTCGTCGTCGGGGTCGCTCTCACCGGGTCCGCCCACCCGCCGTCGCTCCTCGCGCCCCGCGGCTCCTCGAGGCGGACGAACACGACGCCGGCGATCGGGATCGCGATGGCGTACAGCAACAGCGGGTACTGCCAGGCGGCGACGACGAGCACGCCCGCGATGGCCGGGAAGACGGCCTGTGTCACCCCCGAGGTCGACAGGCGGAGCCCCTGGGCGGTCGCCTCCGTGGCACCCACGTAGAAGTCGCCGACGCTGGTGATGATGACCGGGACGATGGCGGCCCCGCCGACGCCCTGGAGGACCCGGAGCGCGAGGACCGCGCGGAAGTCGGTCGCGAGCGTCAGTGCGACCCCGGCACAGCCGAACAGGAACAGTCCGCCAGAGAGCAGGGACTTGCGGCCGTACCGGTCGGTCAGCACGCCGACCACGGGGATCACGACGATCCCGGGTGCGGTGTAGGCGGAGACCATCAGGTCGATCTCGGCCTCGGAGACGCCGTAGACGCCCGTCAGCGTGTCGAGCAACGGGGAGACGAGCGCCGGCCCGAGCGGCGCGGTCAGGTTCGCAAGCAGCACCTGGAAGGCGCGATCGCGGACCGCCTGGGCGTCCTCCCCGAGGAACGTCTCGAAGCCGGGCACGTCGGGGCCGTTCGACACCCGACAGTAATACCCATCGGAAATCCACCCGCCCGACGGAGCGGCGCCGTCCCCGGGCGCGTGTCGCCGGTCGCGGACGGGTATCATCGCAGTTCCGGACGCTACCGCACCAGGCGGGCGTCGGCGGGGTCGAAGCCGAGCGTGACGGTGCTCCCGGGTGACTCGCGCTCGTCGCTCCGCACCAGCAGTTCCCGCCCCTGCCAGGTGCAGTGGAGACGGTAGGCCTCCCCGAGGAACTCGACGCTCTCGACGGTCGCCTCCAGGGTCGTCCCCCTCTCGTCCGCCGCGTCGACGGCGTCGGACAGGACGTCGATGGTCTCCGGGCGGACCGAGAGGGTGATCCGCTCGCCGACCGCCACCCGTCTCGAGGCGTCCGGCGGCAGGTCGACGCCGACCCCTTCGACGCCCGCCCGCGGCGGATGCGTCGAGGTCACCTCGCCGTCGAGGAGGTTGTTGTCGCCGACGAACGACGCGACGAACCGCGACTCGGGCTCGCGGTAGACCGCCTCGGGGGTGCCGACCTGCTCGACGCGGCCGTCGTGCATCACCGCGACCCGGTCGCTGACCGCGAGCGCCTCCGCCTGGTCGTGGGTGACGTAGACCGTCGTGATGCCGAGCTCGCGCTGTATCTCCCGGACCGTGACGCGAAGTCGCTGGCGGAGCCGGGCGTCGAGCGCCGAGAGCGGCTCGTCGAGCAGTAGCACGTCGGGTCCGGGCGCGAGCGCCCGCGCCAGCGAGACGCGCTGCTGCTGGCCCCCCGACAGTTCGGTCGGGTCCCGGTCGCCCATCCCCGTCATGTCCACCAGCTCCAGCAGTTCGTCCACCCGCTCTCGCGTCGAGACGCCCCGCGGCGGGTCGCGAAAGCGCAGGCCGTAGCCGACGTTCTCCCGGACCGTCATGTGGGGGAACAGCGCGTAGCTCTGAAAGACGATGCCGATGTCCCGCTCCTCGGGTGGCGTGCCCGTGACGTCCCGGCCGCCGATGCGGACGGTCCCCGCGTCCGGCGACTCGAAGCCAGCGATGGCCCGGAGCGTGGTCGTCTTCCCGCAGCCCGAGGGGCCGACCAGCGTGAAGAACTCCCCCTCCTCGACCGACAACGAGACGTCGTGGAGGGCGGTCACGTCCCCGAACGCGACGGAGACGTCGTCGAGTTCCACGCCGCCGGGTCCGCTCGTCCCGTCCTCGTCGCCGGTCCCGCCTCCGCTCATCGCTCCCACCTCCCGCCGACGCGGTCGATAACGACGAAGCTCGCCGCAGTCACCGCGAGCAGGACCGTCCCCATCGCGGTGGCGGGCCCGAGGTTCGGCCCGAGCGAGCGGTTGCCGATGTAGCGTTCGAGCGCGACGGGCATGGTGTAGCTGTCGACGCCCTCGGCGAGCAGTACCGTGGAGTCGAACTCGCCGACGCTGATGGCAAAGGCGAACGCGCTCCCGGCGACGAGCGCCGCCGCCACCAGCGGGAGTTCGACGTCCAGCAGCGCGCGGAGCCGGGTCGCGCCGAGCGAGCGGGCCGCGTCCGCCAGCCGCGGGTCGAGCCCACCCAGTGCGGGCGTGACGTTCCGCGTGACGAACGGGTAGGCCGCGACGGCGTGGGCCAGGACGATGGCGACTGGGCCGGTCGCGGTGAGCCGGCGGCCGAACACGACGGTTCCGAACACGAGCGTCTGGAGCAGGCCGAGGCCGACGACGATACCGCTGACGGCGAGCGGCGCGGTCAGCGCCGCCTCGGCGAGCCGGCTCCCCCGACTCCCGCGAGTCGCCACCACGGAGACGACGACGCCGATGGGGAGCGCGAGCAGGAGCGTCCCGGCGCCGAACAGCAGCGAGTTGACGATGGCCGGAAGCGGTCTGGTCGTCCCCGCCGTCTCGGCGGCCTGCTGGTCGATCAGGAACCGGTAGTAGTCGAGCGTGAGCCCGCCGTCGGGTCCGGTGACGCTCGCGAGCACCATGCTCGCCATCGGGCCGACGAACACGAGGAGCGCGACGAGGCCGAAGGCGAGCAGGCCGAGCCGTGCCGGGTCGCGGAGCGTCCGCCACCCCGCGAGAAGTGAGCGGCGCGCCAGCGGGACGCCGTCATCGCCCGCCCGCACCTGCCGGGCCTCGTAGCGGAGGTAGAGATAGGTGAGCGAGAGCGAGACGACGGTCTCGAGGGTAGCGAGCGTCGCCGCCTCCCCGAGTTCGAGGTCCTGGACCCGGGCGAACAGCCACACCTCGATTGTGGCCAGTCGGAGCCCGCCAAGCGCCAGCACGATGGGAAAGGACATGAACGTGAAGACGAAGGTGAGGAGGGCGGCGGTGAGCAGCGACGGGAGCAGTTGCGGGAGGACGACGTCGCGGAACGCACGGAACGGGGTGGCTCCGAGCGCGCGGGCGGATTCGACCCGCCGGGCATCCATGCCCTCCCAGGCCGCGGTGACGAGCCGGGTGACCAGCGGTGCGTTGTAGAAGGCGTGGGCGACGATTATGACCTCGAGGGTGAACAGCAGGTCCAGGCGTCCGACCCCGAGCGCGACGAGTGTCGTGTTCAGCGGGCCGTTCCGGCCGAACATCGCGAGGAAACCGACCGCGACCATGATCGAGGGGAGGACGAACGGGAGGATGGTCAGCGAGCGGAGCGTCCGCCGGCCGCGGAACTCGAACCGGGAGAGGAGGTACGCCCCCGGGAGCCCGAGGAGGACGCTCGCGGCCGTCGAGAGCGCGGCCTGGTAGGCGGTGAACCCGAACAGCCCGAACGCCACGGGGGGAAGGCCGCTCCGGAGCCATCCCGCGAGACCGCCCGGCACCGACAGCGGGTCCGCGAACAGCGAGTGTGCGGCGCCGGTGTAGAACGGGTCCGAGAGCACGTCCAGAAGCGGTCCGGCGGTGAGCCGCCCCCCGCGAACGACCGCCTCGAGGAGGACGCTCCCGACCGGGTAGTAGAAGACGACGGTCAGGACCGCGAGCGTCAGCGCGAGGGCGGCCGGGAGGGCGAGTCGCTCGGCGGCGCGGACGGCTACCCCGAAACGATCTGTCTGGCCCACTCGTCGACCCACGTACTGACGTTGCCTGCGAGGTCGTCGTAGGTAAAGGTGACCGGTTCCGGGGGTTCGAACGCGTACTTCGAGAACTCCTCGCCGGGGTCGACCCCCTCGACGGCGGGAAACTGGACGTTCCGCACCGCGATCTCGGCCTGCGCCTCGGGGGTGAGGACGAACTCCATGAAGGTCCGGCCGAGTTCCGCCCGGTCGGAGTCGGCGAACAGCGCCATCGTCTCCGGGTTCGCGTACCCCTGGTCGTTCAGGAACCCCACCTGGTGGCGGGACATGTCGACGCCCTCGCCGTGGTAGTACACCTGGTCGGTGGAGTAGGAGACGACCATCGGCGCCTCCTCGTTCAGGTAGGCGTTGTACGCGGGCTCCCAGTCCGAGAGCACCCGCACGCCGTTGTCCGCGAGCTCCGACCAGTAGTCGAGGTAGCCGTCCTCGCCCTTCGCGAGGATGGTCCACAGCAGGAACGCCCGGCCCGGATCCGACTGCTGGGCGTTCTGCGTGATGAGGTCGCCCTCGTAGCGCGGTTCGAGGAGCGCGTCGAACGTCCCCGGGGCCTCGACCTCGTCCTCGTCGTAGACGAGACTGATGTAGCCGGTGTCGTAGGGGATCGCTCGCCCCTCGGGGTCGATGGTGAGCCCCTCCTTCACCGTGTCGGCGCCCTCGACCCGGTCGCTCACGACGTCGAACAGCGGCTCGTCGAGGCGCTCGTCGGTCCGGACGAGCTCGCCCGTGTTCAGCCCCACGTAGAGGTCGGCGTCGACGGGCGCGCCCTGCTGCTTGCGCTGGATGAACTGGTTGACGCCGTTCTCCGGGGTGGAGAACTCCACGGTCGTCTCGGGGTACCGCTCCTCGAAGGCGGACTTGAGCCAGTTGCCCGCGGCCCCCTCGCCGGTGAACGAGGAGTAGGTCGCCACGTTCAGGGTCCCGCTCGGCTCGCTGGCCGTCGGTGTCCCCGTCGCCGTGTCGGTCGGGGTCGACCCGGCACCGTCCGCTTCCGTCGGGGTCGCCGTCGACGTCCCGTCGCCCGTCCCGTCACTACCCGTCCCGGTGCAGCCGGCGAGCAGGGCGAGGCCCCCCACGCCCGCGCCGGTCCGCTTCAGGAAGCTCCGTCTGTCGACGCTGTCTCCGCTCATTACCGAGTGGTTGCACCGAGTTGTGGATAAACCCCGCGGAACGGCTCCGGCCGCCGTCCGTGACTCGCCCCCTCGGTCACGCCCCGGATTCGTCTCCCCCGTCGTCGGGCCCACCGCCCCGGTCGGTTCCGCCCTCCTCGTCGACGACGCCTCGATCGAGCAGCGACCGGACCGCCTCCTCGGTGAACCCCCGCTCGCGCAGCACCTCCCGGGTGTGTTCGCCGGTCCCGGGCGGACCGGACTCGACGGTCGGGTCGGTCGCGGAGAGTTTCGCGGGCGCCGCGGCGGTGAGCACCTCCCGACCGTCGGTGTCCTCGACGCGCCGGACGGTTCCGCGCTCGCGGAGGTGCTCGTCGGCCGCGACCTCGGCCACGGTCTTGAGTTCGGAGGCGGGGATGCCGGCGTCGACGAGCGCCTCGACGAGCTCCTCCCTGGTGTGCTCGGCGAACGCCGCCTCGATGGCCGCCGTCAGCGCCTCGCGGTTGGCGGTCCGGTCGTCGTCGGTGGCAAAGCGGGGGTCCTCTACCCACTCCTCCCGCTCGATGACCTCGCAGAACCGCTCCCAGAGGTGCTGGTACATCACCGAGAGGTAGACGGGATCGTCGGCCGTCTCGAAGATGCCCACGGGCGCGTAGCCACCCCAGGAGTCCCCCTGTCGCGTGGGCTGGTCGCCGGTCCGGCTGTGATAGGTGTACCAGTAGCCCATGAACGCCGCCGCGGTGTCGAACAGCGAGGTCTCGACGCGCTGGCCCTCGCCCGTCCGGTCGCGGTGGCGCAGCGCGGCCATCGCCGCGAACGCAGTGTACATCCCCGTCGCGACGTCCACGGGCGAAGCGCCCACCCGCGAGGGCTTGCGATCGGGGTTGCCCGTGTTCCACATCAGCCCCGACATCGCCTGCGCGATGGGGTCGGTCGCCGGCCGGTCGCTGTACGGCCCGCTCTCGCCGAACCCGGTCACCGAGCAGACGACGAGCCCCTCGTCGTGCTCGCGGAGGGTATCGTAATCGACGCCGAGCCGCTCGGCGACCGCGGGGCGGTAGTTGTGGACCACGACGTCGGTGACCTCGACGAGATCGGCGACGACCTCGTCCGCGCCCTCCGATTTCAGGTCGACGACGAGCGACCGCTTGTTCCGCATCACGTTCGGCCGGACGGCCTCCTTGACCATCCGGCGCTGGCCGGCGCCGCCCGGCGGCTCGACGCTCACGACGTCGGCGCCGAAGTCGGCGAGCATCGTCGTGGCGTACGGTCCCGCGATGCTCTGTGAGAAGTCGAGCACCGTCACGTCCTCGAGCGCCCCGTTCATTAGCGGGTGGTCGGCCGAGTCCGGCATAAGGGTTGTCCCCCGACTGGCTCCGACGGGTGACCCAACCGGTTAGACGGTGGCCGGAGGTCCAAGCGTGTGTCGGACTCGCTGGTGGACGTCCAGCAGGCGATCGCGGTCTCACCGACACCGGCTGCGGAGTTCAAGCAGCCGCCCAGGGGTCGCCAGCGTGGGGTGTCCTTCCGGCTCCCTGATACGATCCAGCGCTCGCTCGTCGAGGACGTGGACCGCGAGGGGTTACCGAGTTCCAGTCGACAGTATTAATGGCCACGCTCGCACTCGGAAACCATGTCCGGCGAGGACGACGGACCGGTCTACTACGTCGTCAGTGACCTCCACATCGGGGGTGACGAACAGCTGGAACACGTCGAGTTCCTCGAGGAGTTCCTCTCCCTCCTCGAACGGCTCGAGGACACCGACGAGAGCGCCGAACTCGTCATCAACGGCGACGCCTTCGGCCTCTGGGAGTTCACCACCATCGAGGGCATCGAGAAGTTCGAGGTCCTGGTCGACCGGTATCCGGCGCTGTTCGAGCAGTTCCGGGCGACCGGCGAGAACGTCCGGATAACGCTCGTCCCGGGGAACCACGACCACGAACTCGCCGCCTACGACGAGTACGTGGCGCGGTTCGCCGAGTACAACGTCGACCTCGTCCAGGAGCAGTCGGTCGTCCGTCCTCTCGACCATCGAACGATCCACTTCGAACACGGCAACCAGCACGACCCGAACAACCGGTTCGAGGACTTCGGGAACCCCTACGACAAGCCGCTGGGGTACTACTACAACACGCTCGTGACGAGTCGGGCCGGCCAGGTGTCGGACCTGGGGCGGCGCAACTGGCTGAAGGACATCCAGGCGGTGACGCCCACCGAGCGGGTGCCGGTCTGGTTCCTCTCGAAGTACTTCTACAACGAGATGCACCCGCTGTTGCGGTACGCGGCCGTCCCGTTCCTCCTGCTGTTCAACCTGAGCGTCCTCCTCGCAGTCCTCGCCGGGCTCGACCTGGTGGGCGTCTGGTCGGGACCGACCGACACGGTTCGGGGCGTCCTCGGCCAGCTCGGACCCGCGGGGACGCTCGTTTACGTGCTGGTCGCGGTCAACGTGGCCATCGCGGGGCTGTTGCTCCTCGTCTGGATCCCGCTCCGGTTCGTGGTCCAGGACTTCAAACGGACCCTCCACCGGTTCGAACTCGTCGAGACGGAGTTCACGGTCGACCCGAGCGGGCCGTACCTGGCGGCCGCGAGCGACGTGTTCGAGGAGCATCCGGAGACGGCGGTCTTCTGCTACGGACACACCCACCGACCCGCGGTGGACGAACGGGACGGGCGGCTGGTCGTCAACACGGGGACGTGGCTGAAGCGGTTCCATCGACGGCCCGTCGTCGCCGGGCTCCTCCCCCCGGTGTTCCACCCGTCCTTCCGGCTGAGCGTCGTCCGCATCGCCGCCGAGCCCGAGGGCGTGACCGTCGAGTACGAGACGGTGGAAAAACCCGACCCCACAAAGGAGGACCTCACGTTCACCGAACGCCTCCTGACGGCCGGGCGGGAGCCGGAACCGGAGATCCCCGACCGGGTGGTGGTCGACCCCGATCCGGAACCGTCGACCGACGCGATGCGGTGACCGACACGCGGAGGAGCGACCGACAGTATATGACCGCGCCCGCCCGACGGGGCCCCATGGACTTCCGCCTCACGGAGGAACAGCGGCTCGTCCGGCGGCAGATCCGCGAGCTCTGTGCGGACTTCGGCGACGACTACTGGCGCGAGAAGGACCGCGAGGGCGAGTTCCCCTGGGCGTTCTTCGAGGCGTTCGCCGACGGCGGCTGGTGTGGCATCACCGTCCCCGAGGCGTACGGCGGGCAGGGCTACGGCGTCCAGGAGGCCGCGCTCGTCCAGGAGGAGATCGCCCGCTCGGGCGCCGCGATGGCCGGCACCTCCGTCACCTCACACCACGTCTTCAGCGTCGCGCCGCTGATCGAGTACGGCTCCGAGGCCCACAAGGAGCGCTACCTCCCCCGGGTCGCCGACGGCGACGTGATGGTCTGTACGGGCGTCACCGAACCGAACGCTGGCACCGACACCTCCCGCATCGAGACGACCGCCGAACGGGAGAGCGTCGAGCTTCGCTCGACGAACGACGCGTCGCCGAAGGCGACGCAGAACGCCGACGAGTACGTCGTCGACGGACAGAAGATCTGGACCACCAAGGCCGGACAGGCCGACGTCATCATGCTGCTCGCCCGCACCTCGCCGCGGGACCCGGACGACCGGTTCGACGGGCTCACCCTCTTTTTCACCGAGTTCGGTCCCGGCGCGCCGGGCGTGGAGGTGAGCGAGATCCCGAAGGCCGGACGCGCCGCATCGCCTTCATACGAGGTCTGGTTCGACGGGTTCCGGGTCCCCGCGGGAGACCGCATCGGCGAGGAGGGCGAGGGGTTCGGCTACCTGCTCTCGTTCGCCAACACCGAGCGGATCAGCCTCGCGGCCAACGCCGTCGGGATCGGGCGGGCGGCGATAGAGCGGGCCGCCGAGTACGCCCGCGAGCGGGAGGTGTTCGGCAACCGCATCGGCTCCTACCAGGCGATAGCCCACCCGCTCGCGGAGTCCTGGAGCAAGCTCGAACAGGACGAACTGATGGTCCGAAAGGCCGCGTGGTGCTACGACGAGGGCGAGGAAGTGGGACCGACCGCTAATGCAGTAAAGCTCCGGGCTAGCGAGGACGCCATCGAGGCCTGCGAGCGGGCCGTGCGGGTCCACGGAGGTATGGGCTACGCCGCCGAGTACGACGTCGAGCGGTACTGGCGCGAGGCGATGATCAACGTCCTCGCGCCCATCTCGAACGAGATGGTGAAGAACTACATCGCCCACCGGGTGCTGGACCTGCCGCGGTCGTACTGAACCAACCCTTCGCTCAGCTCCGATATCCGATTTATACGGACCGTTGTAGTCCATTACCGGCGATCACCGATCTCGTCAGGGCGATCACCGGTACATCGTTACAGCCGTCCGTATCAGTCCGTCATCGCGTCGTGGTCGAGCCGCCGAACGACCAGCCACGTCACGAACGCGAGTCCGCCCGTGACGACGCTCGGTCCGAACGACCGTGCCGGTCACCTGGACGTGCTGGCCGACGTAGGCGTCCGGGGCTGACGCGAGATGGTCTTCCGTCAGCGTGAGAGATACGAGAGAAACGTTCTCGACAGTGCACTTCCAATACCGGAGCACTCTCCCGGCCACACCGGTCAGGGTCGCTCCGACCATCTACGAGGAGATCGAGAGACGGGCGCAGTCCGACGAGATGACCCCTCGGAGGACAGAGATGATCCGGTCGTCTATCGCCGGGCACGGACTCAGTTACATCTATCGTGTATCGTAACGATAAAGACGGTCACCACGCGCATCCCGGAAGACGACGAGGAGGCACTCGCCGAACTGGAGGAGGAGATGAGCGCCGACCGGTCGGAGGTGCTTCGCCGCCTCATCCGACAGGGCCTCTCCGACTGGCGCACGGAGCGAGCCCTCGACCAGCTCCGGGACCACAGCATCACCCTGCGAAAGGCGGCGGAGCTCGCGGGCGTCTCGTACGTCGAGATGCTGACGCTCGCCGCCGACGAGGGGATCGATGTCGGGTACACGACCGATGATCTCGAGCACGGCCTCGACCGCATCCGATGGTCGTCGTCGACTCCTCGGCGCTGGTTCCGCTCGCGTGGGTCGGCCGACTCGACCTCGTCTCGACTACCTTCGACGATATTCGAACGACGGAAGCAGTTCGGGATGAAGTCCTCACCGAGGGAAAGCGTGGTACCGCGACGCTCGACGCGTTTCTACCGGACGTGGCGATTCACGACACGCCCGCGACAGCCGACGAGGTGGCGTCGATGGAGGGGATCGCGGTGGCCGACGCGTCGGTGATTCTACTGGCAACGGCTGACGAGGAGATCCTCCTCGCCAACGACAAGGGACTGATCGAGGTCGCTCGGAGTCACGGCGTCGAGTGCTGGTGGGTGACGACGCTGTCGCTTCGGCGTACGAACGAAGGGGACGTGACGACGGACGAGGCGGTCGACCTCCTGTACGACCTCGTGGACGAGGGAATGAACCTCCACCCGAAGGTCTACGCGCGGGTGCAGAAGAAACTCCGAGAACTGGGGGACTGAATCCGAACACCGTACTCGTGGACGACGACCTCCATCCCGTGGCGGAGCAGACCGATAGCGGGAACGTCGGGCTGACGCCGCCGATCTGGTTCTGTGGGTCGTCGGCCTCGTAGTGACCGTTCGACGCGTGATGGCGGTCGGTAAGGATCGAATCGCCGATGACGCGAGGATACGTCGACGACGAGCGTTTTCGATCCAGAGGACGGAGGGTTCGTCCCGCCTTCCGGTGGGAACGCCTAAGAGTCCTCCTCGACGTACTGCATCCGAGAGAGGCCCCCAATGTCCGCCGAGTCACTGGTCGCGTTCTCATGCTCGCCCCTGTCGCCCGACGGTGCGTCGTCCGATCGATGGTACCGAAACCATATGTGATTCGACGGTGGTTGACTGCCCATGTCCGGGCCCCCGGAGATACTGGTTTCACACGATCTCCCGCCGGCCGGTTCCCGCGTATCGGGCCGAATGGGAGACTGGGACGACCTGGCAGCAGCGATCGAGGACCGGCTTCCGGATGCCGACATAACCGTCGCACGGAGCCGGGGCGAGACGCAGGAGCACATCACGTCGGCCACAGTCCTGATCGCCATCGGGCTATCGGACGAACTCCTCGGTGCCGCCACCGACCTCCAGTGGATTCAGTCGCTCTACGCCGGCGTCGGGGCGTTCGACGTCCCCAGGCTCCGCGAGCGAGGGGTCGTGCTGACGAGCGGTGCGGGCATTCACTCCGAAGCGGTCGCCGAAACCGTCTTCGGCTACCTACTGATCTTCGAGCGGGGGTTCCTCCGGGGGCTCTCCCAGCAGCGTGACCGGACGTGGAAGCGCTACCCGACTGGTGAACTCGTAGACGGGACGCTCGGGATCGTCGGACTCGGCGAGATCGGTCGTCGGGTGGCCGAACTCGGTCGGGCGTTCGGGATGACCGTGATCGGGACGAAACGAGACCCGGACGTCGATATCGATCCCGTGGACGAGGTGTTCGGCCCCGAGGACCTGCACACGGTCGCGAACCGGTCGGACTACGTCGTCATCGCGTGTCCGCTCACGGACGAGACCTGCGGGTTGTTCGGCCGCGAGGAGTTCGTCGCGATGCCGTCGTCAGCCGTCCTGATCAACGTCGCCCGGGGACCGATCGTCGACGAGTCCGCGCTCGTCACGGCGCTCGGGGAGGGGCTGATCCGAGGCGCGGCGCTCGACGTGACCGATCCGGAGCCACTCCCACCGGAATCGCCGCTGTGGTCCATGCCGGAGGTGATCGTCACGCCCCACATCGCCGGTTCGACCGACCAGTACTGGCGCCGGGGCGCGGAGCTGTTCGCCGACAACTACGCGATGTTCGTCGACGGCCGGCTCGACGAGATGAAAAACCGGGTGGTGTGAGCGAGAGTGGATCGCGACCCATCGGTCGACCGACGGTGGGAGACGGCCCACCGGTCGGTGACACGTCCCGATCACGGACCCTACCGTCGGACGGAACAGTCGATAGGGTCGACGGGACGTGCTACCGGCCGATCCTCTCGAAGTCACCATCCGACGATAGAGCACCGCATCGTCCCGGACGCTACGCCGTCCCGACGAGGTCGTTCTCCTTCAGCACGGCCAGCGACCGACCGAACGCCTCCCCGGTCCGCTGGAGGTCCGACTCGGAGTGGGCCGTACAGGTGGTGAGTGACTGGCCCTGGTGCATCGCGTGGATGTCGTGGTTGCTCATGACCGGGTAGTGGGCACGGGCCGCCTCCGGAGCCGAATAGCTCCGTCGCCTCTCGTAGTCCTCGAAGCTCTCGGGGCCCGTCCGGAACAGTCGAAGCTCCTCCTCGGGCACCGGTCGGTCGAAGAACCCGATCTCGACCTGGGTGGGGTCCTCGAGCGGTAACCCGTACGCGTGGGCCGCCACACCGAGGTCCTCGGCGAGGTCGTTGAACTGCTCGACCAGTCGCCTGCCGATCCCGTAGAGCCGGGGGTAGATCGTCTCCCGCTCCTCCGCGATCCGTTCCATCATGGCTATCGGCGTGGGGTCGGTCGCGTCGAGCCGGTAGCCGACCAGCCCCTCGCGCAGCCCGTACGCGGGGACGAACGGTCCGGGCAGTGCGAACAGCCCGACGAAGAGGGAGGCGGGGAGCCACGGGGAGAGCATATCCCCGTGACGCAGAGGACATAACCGGTTCGGGGGCCGTCGTGCGGGTGGTGCCGTTACTCGACCCGTGACGGCGAGAGGTACGTCCGGAACGCCGGCTCCGGGTCGCGGTCCGCGGCGACGACCGACGCCAGGTGCTCGCCGGCGGCGGGTGCGAGCGTCACCCCGAGGCCGTTCATCCCGGTCGCGGCGTAGTACCCGTCGAGGCCGGTCACGCCGACGAACGGGCGGCCGTCCGGCGTGATGGTCCGCACCCCGACCCAGTCGGTCCGGACCCTCGCGTCGACCAGGCTCGGGAGGTACCGCTCGAACAGGTCGCCGACCGCGAGGCGGAACCCCTCGTCGGCGGCGCGTGCGGCGTCGAGGTCGAGCCTTCCGGCCGCGTCGTAGCCGGCGCCGTACCGGCCGGCGAAGACCTGCCGCCGGCCCTCGCCGCGGACGTAGTGGCCGTCCTCGAACTCGACGAACGGGAGCGTGCGGTCCGCGTCGTGGTCGAGGACCAGTATCGGACCGCGGTTGTGCCGCAGGGGGAGCGAGACGCCCGCCATCGCGTCGACCGACGGCGCCCACGGCCCCGCCGCGTTCACGATCCCGCTCGCCGGAACGCGCTCGCCGTCGACCTCGATCCCCACGGCCCGGTCCTCCTCGACGAACACGTCCGTCACCGCCGCACCCGTCTCGACCCGCGCGCCGGCGGCCCGGGCCTCGCTTGCGAGGAACTGGACGATCTCGCCGGGGTCGAGGTACCCCTCGTCGGGGACGTAGAGCCCCCCGATCAGTCCGTCCGCGACGAGCCCGAACCGCTCCAGTCCGTCCGCGTCGAGCACCTCGGTCCCGACGCCGAACCCCCCGAGCCGCTCCGCGGCCGCCCGGAGCCGGTCGAGTCGCCCGGCGCTCTCCGCGGGGTAGAGCCCACCGACGCGGGAGAACTCGACCGTTCCCTCGTCGACGAGCCGCTCGTAGGTCTCCCAGGAGCGCGCCCGGAGCCGGTGGGCCGTCCCGTCCGGCGCTCCCGGTCGCGCCGGCGCGGCCTTCCAGACGAACATGGCGGCCGAGTCCGCTGTCGTTCCGCCCCCCAGCGCATCGCGCTCGTAGAGGACGACCGGGACGTCGGCCCGGCGGAGGTGGTGGGTGACGCTCGCGCCGACGATACCGCCCCCGACGACGACGACCGGGTCCATAGCCGGCCGGAGTCACCGGGCGTCGATAAAACCCCGGTCAGTCCGCGGTCACGTCGAACGGCGGCTCGGCGTCGGCCGGCAGGGGTGACTCGTAGCGCCGGTCGCCGCGGTCCTCCTCCCAGGCCGCCCGCGCCTCCGCGCGGAGGTCGGCGTCGGCGAGCAGGTCGTGGACGGTGCCCGCGAGCACCTTCCCGGCGTAGACCATCCCCTTTCGGCCGAAGTCGCCGTTGGCCGCCACCGCCTGCCAGGTGTGCGGCGGCGTCCCGACGGCCCACGTGCACGCGCGGAACTGCGCGGTCGGCGTGATCCAGGAGACGTCCCCCACCTCGGTCGAGCCCATCCCGACCTCGCCGGCGTCGTAGGCTTCGATGGGTTCGTCGTACAGCGCCGACGCCCGGACCTCCTCGCGCACCGACTCGGGGAGGTCCGAGACGGCCTCGTCGAGCTCCTCGTCCGCGATGGTGGCCTTGAGGTCCGCGGCGAACGCTCGGTCGTCCCCGTCGTAGCCGATCGGTCCCAGTTCGGCCATCACCTCGTCGAACCGCTCGGCGATGGGTCCGTTCGAGAGCAGCTCCCAGCAGCCCGTAATGTAGCGCCGCTCGACATCGGTCCGGGTCATCAGCGCCGCGCCCTCCGCGACGTCGCTCACCCACTCGGAGAGCCGCTCGACGCCGTCCCGCGTCGGCGCTCTGACGAAGAACCAGGCGGTCGCCGACGCGGGGACGACGTTCGGCGCGCCGCCGCCGTCGGGGACCGAGTAGTGGACCCGCGTGTCGTCGGGGACGTGCTCGCGCAGGTACTCGACGCCCGTACCGAGAAGCTGGACGGCGTCGAGCGCGCTCCGACCCGACTCGGGCGAGGCCGCGGCGTGACTCGACTGGCCCTCGAAGGTGAACTGCACCGAGTCGAGCGCGAGCGAGCTCGACAGCTGGGGGTGGGTCAGGTCGCTCGGGTGCCAGGTGACCGCGGCGTCGAGGTCGTCGAACGCTCCCGCACGGGCCATGAAGGGCTTGCCGACCAGCGTCTCCTCGGCCGGACAGCCGAAGAAGACGACCGTCCCCTCGAGGTCGCCCGACCCGATGGCCTCGGCGACGGCGGCCGCCGCGCCGACCCCCGCGGTCCCGAACAGGTTGTGCCCGCAGCCGTGGCCCGGCGCGCCCGCCTCGACCGGCCGGCGCTCGGCCGCGACCTCCTGTGAGAGCCCGGGGAGGGCGTCGAACTCGCCGAGTATCCCGATCCGGGGCTCGCCACGGCCGTACGTGGCGACGAACGCCGTCGGCATCCCGCCGACGCCGGCCTCGACGTCGAACCCCTCCGACTCGAGCGCGTCGATCAGCGTCGCCGCCGACGCCTCCTCGTGGAGCCCGAGTTCGGGCGTCGCCCAGATCTCGTCCGCGAGTTCGGACAGCCGCTCGCCGCGCCGCTCGACCGCGTCGTAGGTGTCGCTCCTCGCCATGGGGTCGGTGTGTGGCCCCGGGGTTTGAACGTTCGCCTCCCGGATCAGCACCAGCCCGGGGGCGGGTTCGGTTCGATCGGTACCTCGAACCGCATCAGCATGAACGATTCGCCCTCGTCGTTCCGCGCGACCACGTGGTAGCGCTGGCCCTTCTCGCAGACGTGATCGAGCACCCCGTCGCTCCGGTAGCCGTCGATGTGGATGTGCTCGCCCGCCGCCACCTCGGGCCCGCCCGTCCACACCGACTCCCACGTGACCTCGTTGCCCGACTCGTCGCGGATGTAGATCTTCGATGCGTCCGACGTGGGGCCGCCCTCGAACGTCAGCACGAAGTACGGGTAGCCGTGGTTGTCCGTGCCGTCGGGGTGGAACTCGGTCGTGTACGCTCCCTGCGGTGCCGGGTCCTCGAGATCGAACGGGAACCCCATGGTCGCGCTGGCGAGGATCGCCGCGATGGCGATCGCGATCGCGGCCGTCAGCAGGATACCGATACCCTCCGAGAGGCCTCGGTCGCGCTGGCACCGTCGATCGGATCTGTCTGCTCGGGGCATGACTGGATCGGGACCGTCACTCTACCGGGGTCGAGAGCGAGGCCGGTCGATGGCAGTGGATGTGACGAGGCGGTCATAACGTCGAGGACGATTTCGACGAGCGAAACCGTCCGAGATTCACGATTCCGCCCCGACGCCGACCGACCGTGGCTGACCCGCAGGCTTAACCGCCCGGTCGACCGAGGTCGGTCGATGCGCCGGTCGACCGACGATCCCCGCGCCGTGGTCGGCATCGTGACCGGCGGGCACTTCCTCTCACACTTCTACCTGCTCGCCTTCCCGCCCCTGTTCCCGATGCTCCGCCGGAGCTTCGACCTCGACGCCGTCGGGCTCGGGCTGGTGATGTCCGTCGTCGCCGTCGGGATGTTCCTGCAGGTGCCCGCGGGCGTCCTGGTCGAGCGCGTCGGTGCGAAGCCGGTGTTCGTCGGCGGCGTCGCGGTCACGAGCGGCGGCATCGCCGCGGCCGGGCTCGCGGGCTCGTACCCGCTCCTACTGGCGGCGACGCTCGTCTCGGGCGTCGGCCAGGCGGCGTTCCACCCGGCGGACTACACCCTGCTCGACGCCGCGACCGACCGGCACGCCGAGGGCAAGAGCTTCGGCGTCCACACCTTCGGCGGCTACGTCGGCTTCGCCGCCGCGCCGCTCGCGGTCGGCGCGCTCGCGGCGGCGCTCGACTGGCGGGTCGCGCTCCTCGCCGTCGGTGGCGCGGGCGTCGCCTACGCCCTGTTCGCAGGGGTCGTCATGGCGCCCGTTCACCGTCCACGGGCCACGGAGACGTCCACGCCGGACGAGCGATCCTCGCTCCCCGAGCGGACACGCGCGCTCCTCCGGCCGAGGGTCCTCGTACTCGCCGTGTTCTTCTCGGGGCTGGTGATGGGCCAGAAGGGTATCTCGACGTTCACGCCGCTGTTCGTCGCCACCCGCCTCGACATGACCGAGACCGCCGGCAATTCGGTCCTGACGGCCTTCTTCACCGCGGGCGCGGTCGGCGTCCTCCTCGGAGGGGTTGCCGCCGACCGCTACGACCCACACCTCGTCGCCATCACGACGCTGACCGCCGGGAGCGCCGCGCTCGCGGCACTGGTGGCCGGCGCTGTCGGAACCGGCGCGGCGGTCGCCTTCCCGCTGTTCGCCTTCGTCGGACTCTGCTACGGCCTGCCGCTCCCCTCGCGGGATCGACTCGTCTCGGCCGCCTCGTCGGGCGACGTCGGCACCAGCTTCGGCGTCGTCTTCACCGCCGCCGCGGTCGGCTCGTTCGTCAGCCCCACGCTCCTGGGAGGCGTCATCGAGCGCTCGGGGACCGCCGCCGCGTTCGCCGCCGTCGCGCTGTTCTTCCTCGCCGCCGCCGGGGTCGTCCTCCTCCTGAAGGCCGGCCTCGTCGGCGGGCGGACCGACCGTCCGGAACCGGGAAGCGAGCCGACCGAGGGCGACGACGATTGATACGGTCGTGCGTACCCCTCTTCAGTGATCGTCGAGAATACCGGCGTTTCGAGACCGATGAGACGGCACTCGGAGCTCGAAATTCACGTCACTCCCGGTCACCACGTCCCGCCGCAGCGCCTCGAGAACCTCCCCGGTCGTCTCCTCGGTCACCGTCTCGACGAACCCCGGGTCGGAGACCGTCGGGTCGCCGAGACCACCGCCGGGAGTGACCTCGTCGACGTATACTGGCGGTCGCACGCCCCTGTGCGACGTCGCCGACCTGTCGCGGCGACGATGTACGGATAGGTACGACCGACAGTATCGGCGTACTGGCGAACCTCGTACCGGTCCCGGTCCTGTGGCGTCTTCGTGTCCCAGTCGACGAGGTCGGGGTGGAACAGCTCGGTCACGCTGGACGCGCTCGGCGGAACGGCGTCCGGATCCCGATAGCCGTCGGACGGGGAGAACGGCGGGAGGACGGACGTCGGAGGCCTACCGGAGGAGGAACCCCTCGGCGAACGGGTCGTCGGGATCGAGGACGAACTCGCTCCGACCGACGACGCTCGCGCGACCCTCGACCTCGGGAACGACGGCGTCGTATCCGCCGCAGGTCGTCCGCTCGACGACGCGACCGGTGAACCGCGACCCGACGATGCTCTCGACGACGAACGGCTCGCCGGGGTCGAGGCGGCCGCGGTCGGTCTCCAGGGCGAGGTGGCCGCTGACGCCCGTGCCTGTCGGCGAACGGTCGACCTCCCCGTCGGCGAACACGCAGACGTTCCGGAGGTCCGCCCCGTCGTCCTCGGGCGGTCCCGTGAAGACCGCCCCGTAGAGGAACCCCAGGTCGTCCTCGACCGGGTGTTCGATATCCAGGTCGGCGGCAACGGCCTCCTTCACCGCTCGCCCGGTCCGGACGAGGTCGTCGGCGTCCCCCGGTTCGAGGCCGATACCCGCCTCGCTCGCCTCGCAGTAGGCGTAGAACGCCCCGCCGTACGCGACCTCGTAGGAGAGCGACCCGATCCCCGGGACGTCGACCGTCCGGTCGCGGGCGTAGACGAACGACGGGACGTTCTCGAAGGCGACGCGCTCCACGCCCGGGCGGTCCGACGACCGGTCGAGGAACGCGGTCGCGGCGACCGGCCCTGCCGGGGTGTCAAAGCGGACGTCGAGCTCGTCCGCGTCCTCGCTTCCCCCGGTCGCTCCCCCGTTCGAATCGGTGAGGTCGAACATCCCCGTCTCGACGAGGACCGTCGCCAGCGCGACGATGCCGTGCCCACACATCGTGCTGTAGCCCTGGTTGTGGGTGAACAGGACGCCGACGTCCGAGCTCTCGCGTTCGGGCTCGACCGGGATGGCGCCGTACATGTCCGCGTGTCCGCGGGGCTCCCACATCAGCGCCGTCCGGAGGCCGTCGAGGTGCGCCTCGGCGTGGCGGCGCTTCTCCAGTATCGTCTCGCCCGCCACGGGCGGGAACCCGTCGACGACGACCCGGAGCGGTTCGCCGCCGGCGTGTGACTCGACGGTCTCGACCCGCGGCCAGTCCTCCGGCGGCGACCACTCAGGCGCGTCGAACACGGGGGACCTCCGTCGCGGGGTCGGTCGCGTGTCGGCGCGTCGATGGACTCGTTTCGGTGCGGATCGGTGGCCGTCCGGCGCGGTCGTAATGCATGGCTGGTCGGGAGCGGGTACGACGGAGGGTTACAAGTCCGTTCTCCCGACCGGACGGGCCGTGTTCGAGGTCACCGAGACGGCGATCGACGGACCGGACTACCGACGGGACGGCGACGTCGTTCCCTGGCCCGTGATCGTCCGTATCAGTCGTCGTCGGCCTCGGCGCCCGCCTCCGTCTCGAACGAGCCGGCCGCGACGAGTTCCTCCAGCCGGTCCCCGTCGTAGCCCAGTTCCGCGAACACCTCGCGGGTGTGCTCGCCGAGCTTCGGCGGCGGGCTCCGGAAGCCGCTGTCGGCTCCTCGGAAGTTCAGCGGGTGCTCGATGACCGGGATCGTGGTCCCGTCGCGCTCGAACTCCCGCATGACACCCCTCGCGTCAGTCTGTTCGTTGTCGAGCGCCTCGGCGACCCCCTGGACCGGGGCCGCGGGGACGCCCGCCTCGACGAGGACATCCATCCATTCGTCGGTCGAGCGCGCCTCAAGTGTGGCCTCGATCTCGGCCTCGAGGGCGTCCATGTGCTCGACCCGGTCGGCGTTCGTCCCGAACCGGTCGTCCTCGGGGAGGTCCTCCCGACCGATGGCCTCGCAGAACCCGGTCCAGAGCTTCGGGTTCAGCGCCGCGACGTTGATGTAGCCGTCGCCGGTCTCGAACGTCTGGTAGGGGGCGAGCACGGGGTCACGGGTTCCCATCCGCTCGGTCTCCTCGCCCGCGAACGTCTTCCCGGCCTGCTTGGTCAGCCACGGGAGCGCCGAATCGAGCATCCCGAGGTCGATGTACTCGCCCTCGCCGGTGTGCTCGCGGCGGCGGAGCGCACAGACGATACCGAACGCGGCCCACATCGCCGTGATGAGGTCCGTCTGCGGGAGACCGACCTTCACCGGGTCCCCGCCCTCCTCGCCGGTGACGTCCATGATCCCCGAGAGCCCCTGGACGAGCAGGTCGTACCCCGGCCGCTCGCGCCACGGGCCGGTCTGCCCGAACGCCGAGATGGCACAGTAGACGACGTCCTCGTTGTGCCCGGTCAGCGTCTCGTAGTCGAGGCCGAGGCGCTCTGCGGTCCCCGGCCTGAAGTTCTGGACGAACACGTCCGCCTCGTCGACGAGGTCGTAGAGCGCCTCGAGGCCCGCGTCGCTCTTCAGGTCGAGTTCGACCGAGCGCTTGTCGTAGTTGACCGTCCAGTAGTAGGGCGAGTCGCCGTCGACGAACGGCGGCCCCGAGTGGCGGATGTCGTCGCCGGCGTCCGGCCGCTCGACCTTGATGACGTCGGCGCCCTGGTTGGCCAGCATCAGCGAGCAGAACCCGCCGGTCACGAACGTCGAGAGGTCGACCACCGTGACGTCCTCGAGGACGTACCCGTCTGCTGTCGGCATACCCGGTTCGACGGGTGGCGGGCGATAAAACGGTTCGCACTCCGCGGGGCGGCAGCACGTGCGAGTCCGGTGGGCGCCGTTCCGGAGCACGGATTCAAGTCTCGCCGGCTCCTCGGATCGGTCGTGTCAGACGTTACGAGGACCGTCCCTGGAGGGATACACCCCCGGTTCCACCGGGATGACCCGCGGACCGGACCGACGGAGACCCCCGGATGAACCTCGCGCACTTCGGGCCGATCGCGGCCGACGGGCCGGTGTTCGGGGCCTGCCGCCCCGGCCACCTCGGCGGCGACCTCGCGACGTGGACGGGGATACTCGCGGCGGGGGATGTGGCGGAGGTCGTCTGTCTCCTCTCAGAGGGTGAGGCGAACCGCTGGGGGTTCCCGGCGGCGTACGACGACGCCTTCCGGACCCACCACGTCCCGATACGCGACCGTTATTTCCCGTCGCCCGAGCGGCTGGCGAGGGCCGTCGACCTGCTCCGGTCGGCGACCGACGAGGGGGGTCGGGTCGCCGTCCACTGCAACGCCGGTCTCGGGCGGACGGGCGTCGTCGCGGCCGCGTGGCTGGTCCGCGAGCGAGGGCACGCCCCGACCGACGCGGTCGATATCGTCGAGACCGGCCCGATGCCCCGGGCGCCGCGCGAGGCGGTACGAGAGGGGAACGCGACGGAAGCGGAGCTCCACGACCTCCTCGGGTCGGTGTAGACGAGCCGCCGTCGGCCACGGCCTCGGGGTCGGGGTCGTTCGATCACCCGACCGCGACCCGTCGGTGGGCTACTCGTCGGTGGCGACCTCGATCCGCTCGGACAGCCACGCGACGGCGTCGGTCACGGCCTCGGGGTCGGTCCCGCTCACCCGGAGGCGGTTGTGTCCCTCCGTGGCCGGGTAGCTCCCGACGGCGACGTCGAAGCGGTCGCGGACCGCCCCGAGGACCGCGACCATCGACCCCTCGGGCTGTGGCGTGTAGAGCGTCTCCGAGACGGTTTCGCCGGCGAACTCCGCCTCGACGAGCTCGAACAGCGCCTTCATCTCGTCCGGCACCCCCGGGAACGCGTAGACGTTCTCGATCACGCAGCCGGGACAGAGCCCCTCGGGGTTGATCAGCGCCCGGCCCCCTGCGGGCAGCGCGGCCCAGGCGTCCACGTCGAGGTCGAGGTCGTGGGCCTCGACGGTCTCCGGGTTCCGCTCGCGGTAGGCCGCGACCGTCTCGACGACGTCCTCGCGGACGGCGTCCTCGACGACGAGCTCGCGGTCGAACGCGTCGGCGACGGCGTCGGCGGTGACGTCGTCGTGGGTGCCGCCGAGCCCGCCCGTGACGACCACCGCGTCGAACGCCGCCGACCACTCGGTGACCGTCTCCGCGATGAGTCCCCGGTCGTCCGGTACGGTGAGGATGCGGACGACCGTCGCGCCGCCCTCGGTCAGCCGGTTCGCGAGCCACTGGGCGTTCGTGTTCGCGATGTCGCCCGCGAGCACTTCGTCGCCGACGGTGAGCACGGCAACCTCCATCGGGGGACACGACGCCGGCCACGAGCAAAAGCCTACGGTCACCGAGCGGGAGCCGGGACCACCGACCTCGGAGCGTCCTTCTCGTCGATACGGAACCGACGATACCGTTTCGACGGAGCCGACGGCAGGCACGTGCGCGTTCGAAACGGTTCGAACGGTCGTGAACGTACTGAACTCACCTCTAAATTCATATGTGGATAGGTAGTGGAAAAAACCATGTCCACCGACGGCGTTCCGACCGAGAACCGGACGAACGGCTCCGTCCGGGCGCGGCGTGACACGCCCCGAGACTCCCCGTCGCTCGTCGCCGAGCTCGTGTTCAGGGAGCTCGCCGAGGCCGACACGGCGCTGACCGAACCCGAACTCCGCGAGCGGACGCTGCTCCCCGAGAGCGAGGTCAGCGAGGCCCTCTCCGAGCTCGATTCGAGGGGACTCTGCTCCGTTCGGCGGCGGACGGCCGACCAGGGCCCGCAGCGGTACGCCGCGACGTTCCCCCCGGAGACCGGGGCCCGACAGGGGTCGCCGTAGTCGTTCGTCCCGGTTCCAGATCACGCGACCGGCGTGGTGTCCCTCGTGAGAGAGCGGCACACCAGTTTACAGTTCGCGAGCGTCCCAGTCCGGGGTATGGACACCGAGACAGGCAGCGGAGCGACTCCCTCGGACGGGACGACCGACGACCGTGCGGTGCCGCCGGACGACGCCGCCGGCGGGCGATCGAGGGACCTGCCGCTCCCACCGCACCCGCCGAACCTCGGCCACCCGTCGCTCCACGTCCTCGGGCAGATGCGCGACGTCCTCGCGTTCGCCGAACGGGCGCACCGCGCCGGGGACGTGGTCCGGACGCGCCGGCCGGCGATGGGCGACGACTACCACCTCGCCCACCCCGAACACGCAAAGCGGGTGCTCCTGACCGAGCGCGAGCGGTTCCGCAAGTCCGAGGACTTCCGCATCGCGTTCGGCGAGGGGCTGCTCACCGTCGAGGGCGAGGAGTGGAAACACCAGCGCGAGGCGCTCCGACCGCTGTTCACCCGCGAGAGCGTCCACGGGTACGCCGACGGGATGGTCGAGCAGATAGCGCGCCGGAGCCGGCAGTGGGCCGACGGCGACCGGCGGCTCCGCGAGGCGGGCGTCGCGGACTCGGCCATGCTGACCGACGAGCGGCTGCGCGACCAGATGGTGACCGTCATCTTCGCCGGCCACGACACCACCACGACGACGCTCACGTTCGGCTTCTGGGCGCTCGCCAACCACCCGGAGGTCCGCGAACGGTTCCACGAGGAGGTCGACGGGCTCGACGGCCCGCCGACCGTCGAGGACCTCGACGACCTCGAGGTCACCGAACGAGTGATAACCGAAACGCTCCGGCTCTACCCGCCGGTGTACACCCTCCCCAGGGTGACCGCCCGGGAATTCGTGGTCGACGGCTACCGCATCCCGGCCGACGAGCGGGTGTTCCTGGAGATCCGGCGGATACAGCGCGACCCGCGGTTCTTCGACGCGCCGACCGAGTTCCGCCCCTCGCGGTGGGACGGCGACCTCCGGCGGGAGCTCCACGACTTCGCGTACGCCCCGTTCGGCGGCGGGCCGCGCATCTGCATCGGCCGCGAGTTCGCGCTACTGGAGGCCAAGCTCGCGCTCGCGACCATCGGACAGGAGTACGAACTCTACTGGATCGGCGAGAACGAGCCGGACGGCGAACCGCCCGTCTCCCCGGAGATGACCCTCCGGATGGCGGAGGGGCAGGAGTTCCTGGTCACCGAGCGCTGAGCCGGAGATATCACCTATCGGAGCCGGAACCACCGACGGAGACCGGTGAGCGGGGGTCACGAGGGATGCGGACCAGCTAGATCCACGGGCGACGGCCGTGCGGGGTACGGAGGTGTCCGCCCGCGCCGTGGCCCCCAAGCTTATGCGCGGGCCCGACCCAGATCGGTGTATGTCGGACGTCGCCGCGCTGCCGTTACAACTGGAGGCGCTCGGTACGCTCCCGGGGATCCTGACGACGCTGATCGTCGTCGCAGTGGTCATCCTGGTCGCCCGCGTGCTGCTGTCCATCGCGTGGCGCATCGTCATCGTCGCGGCGGTCGTCGCGGCGATACTCTGGGTGCTCGGGCTGCTCGGTCCCCTCTCGTCGATCCTGCCGGTCTGATCGGCCGTTCCACAAGATACATAGCAATACATAGACAACCATAGTTTAATGCCACGACGTTCTTACCAGGACGCGCTCGACCAGCTCCGCGAGGACGTGCTGTTCATGGGCGAGCTCGTTCTCGACCGGGTCCGGACGGGGCTCGACGCTCTCGATCGGAAGGACGAGGAGCTCGCCCGCGAGGTCATCCTCGGCGACGACGAGATAAACGAGATGTACCTGGATCTCGAGGGCGATTGTATCGACCTGTTCGCCCTCCAGCAGCCCGTCGCCGGCGACCTGCGGTTCGTCGCCGCCTCGTTCAAGATCATCACGGACCTCGAACGGGTCGCGGACCTCGCGACCAACCTCGGGGGATACGCCCTCGAGGCCGAGCGCGACCTCTACCCGGACGTCGACGTCCAGTCCATCGGCGACGCCGTCGTCGAGATGGTCGAATCGGCGCTGACCGCCTACGCCGAGGAGGACGTGCCCGACTGTCACGCCATCGCCGAGCGCGACGACGAGGTCGACGCCATGTGCGAGCGCGCCTCGGGTACGGTCGTCCGCGAACTCATCGAGACGGAGCTCGACCCCGAGAACGAGGACCGCGACGTCGAGGCGTTCATGACCGACGTCTCGCGGCTGCTACTCACGATCCGCGACCTGGAGCGGGTCGGCGACCACGCCGTCAACGTCGCCGCACGGACCCTCTACATGGTCGAGAACGACGACTCGCTGCTCTACTGAGACGGGCGGGTCCACGACACCGTCGCTCACGACCGCGGCTCGGGAAACCGCAACCCGCTTGTCCGCACGCGGCCCAGGCCCGGACATGAACGCCATCCGCGTCCTCCGGGGCGGGGCCACTGGGCCGACGGCACTCTCCTCGTACGACGCGGCGCTCGCGTCGGTGAACCTCCACGACTACAACCTCGTCCACGTCTCCTCGGTCGTCCCGCCCGGCACGCGCGTCGAGCCGGTCGACACGGCCCCCGACCTCGGCCCCCCGGGCGACCGGCTCACCGTGGTCGAGGCGTGCCGGACGCTCGCGCCCGGCGAGGACGGCCCGGCCTGTGCCGCCATCGGGTGGGCGCTCCCCCGGGACGGCGCGGGCGTGCTCTACGAGGGGAGCGGAACCGACCCGGAGGGGGTCCGTCGGGAGGTCACCGAGGGGCTCCGCGCGGCGCGCGAACTCCGGGGCGACCGGGACTGGACCGGGGGGGAGACGGGGCTCGAACTGGCGACCGCCGACGCCCGTTCCGAACGATACGTCACCGCGGTCGCCCTGGCGGTCTTCGGGGACGGCGAGCCGGTCGGCTGATACGGTCGTGCGTCCGACGGGTTTATGCGACGGCCGCCGCTACCTGACAGGGAGTCGAATGCACGGAAACACGCCCCACGCGGGCCCGGAGGACGGTGCGGTGGAACTCGAGCCGGAGGAGCGCCGCGCGCTCCGGAACGACCTCGCTGCGGTGACCAGCGAGGCGCGGTCGCTCCTGCCCGACGGCTACCTGGTCGGCGGGGAGATCGTCGACGGGGTGAACGGCCCCGCCGGCACCGTCGCGGTGCGGCCGCCCGCCGGCGCGGTCGTGAGCGTCGACCTCTCGGGGGAGGCGACGACCGTCGAGCTGGCCCGGTACCTCGCGGCGGCCGCGGCGCTCGAGACCAAGCGCAACAGCGGCGCGGCCGACCGGCCGGCCCGCTAGGGCGGGACGAGGAACAGCGCCATCCCCACGAGTCCTGCGGCGAGCACCCCACCGGCAGCGAACGCGAGCAGGAACGGGAGCGAGGAGTAGAGCCCCACCAGCGCCCCCCCGGCCACCGGCGCCGGGATCCCCGCGAGCAGGAGGTCGTACTCCTCGCCCATCGTCTCGCTCTCCATACACGACGTCCGTGGTGCCGGGTAATTAAATGTTATTAGACGCCGGAGCGACCGGCCGTGGACGTCCCCTGGGAGGCGCCCCGGCCTCCCGAAGACGTATGCCTGATCCCACCGCCCGGGGACGGTATGGAGGAGACCCGTGACCTCTGGAACGCCTGGAGCGACGCCTTCCAGAGCGCGTGGAACGCCGACACTACCGACGAACCCCCGCCGGCCGACGTCCACTACGGCCCCGGCTGGCCGGCGGACGAGCGGCTCGATCACCTGCCCGATATCGGGGATGCCGATGTCGTCGAACTCGGATGTGGCGGCGGACCGGCCTCCGTGGGGTTCGCCCGCCGCGGTGCCGCGAGCGTGGCGGGCGTCGACCTCTCGACGCGACAGCTCGAGCACGCCCGCCGGCTCGCGGGGCTCTGTGGCGTCGACGTGGAGTTCCTCGCTGGCGACGTCACGGAACTACCGTTCGCCGCCGACGCCTTCGACCTCGCCTTCTCCTCGTGGGTGCTCCAGATGGTCGACGACCTCGACGCCTGCTTCGCGGAGGCCGCGCGGGTACTCCGCGAGGGTGGCACGCTCTTCTTCGCGATGCCGCACCCCTTCTACGGGATCTTCGATCCCGAAACGGGAGAGATCGAGCGGAGCTACTTCGACTCGACGCCCGAGCGCAAGTCGATCGGCGACCTCGACCCGGAGATGACGGTGTTCCACCACCGCGTCGCGGACATCCACCGGGCGCTCGTGGACGCGGGGTTCACCGTCGAACAGCTGTTCGAGCCCGGCTCCGGTGATCCCGAGGACTACGAGGAGCAGTGGAGCCACGAGCCCGAACTGATGGCGACGGTGCCGCCGACGCTGGCGGTGCGGGCGGTGGTGTGAACGGATCGATGGTACGGTGTTCGGACCTGTCGCGAGCCCGGGTCGGGCGATCTCACGCTTCGGGCCGAAGCACTCTTCAATATACGAACGTAAAGCATCTGTATATCATGTCCGACGCGGACGCCTCCGACGGGGACGGGACGCCGGAGAAGGTCCAGATAAACCTCCGGCTCACACGGTCGTTCCTCGAGGACATCGACGCGACGTGGACGGAACAGGGGTTCAACTCGCGCAGCGAGTTCCTCCGTCACGCGGCCCGAGACGCGGTGAAACACCCCGAGTTCTCCCGGGAGGGGTGGAAGCAGATCGCGGCCAGCGAGCACGACCTCCGGTCGGGGACGGCCGATCTGGTCTCCAGAGGGGAGGTGATCGCGATAATGGACCGCGAGGACGACGCCGAGGAGTGAGGACGACGGGGACGAAGCAGAGTGGACCTGGGCCTTCGCTCCGAGAGCCGCGGACCAGTTCGACGATTTCGACCACCACGTCCAGGACCGGATCGTCTCCGAGCTAGACGAAGTGGTCGCCTGGGAGTGGCGTGACCCGGGTGACTACCTCGAACCGCTCACCGGTGGCCCGTTCGAGAAACTCCGCGTCGGACAGTACCGTCTCGCGTGCGTGCTCGACCGCGACACGTCGGTACTGGAGGTACACCGGATAGAGCACCGACAGGGCGCGTACACCGCAAACGATTGACCGGGGTCCCCGTGCTCGCCCCCGCAATGGTGTAGCCGGGCACCGTCGAGGCGGGTACGAACGGTTGATCCTACTTGCCCCAGAACGGGTCCTTCTTCCGGTGTTTCTCCAGATACTGCGAGAGCGCCTCCAGCTCGTCGCTCGGAATGTCCTCGCGGAGCTCCTGTTCGAGGATCTTCGCGTGTTTCTCGGGGAGTTCGGTCCAGAGTTCGTCGCCCTCCTCGATCTGTCGGCCGACGGTGGGGCCGTCGATGGAGACGGCAGCGCGATTCCCCGCTCGCAGCTCGTCGATGTTCTCGCCCTCGTCCTGGATGGACTTGAGCTGGCCGACGCGGGTCGGATCGTTACCTTCCCACTTGACGACGCGGGAGTTGCGCTTGAGCGTCCCCGAGAGCACCTCGACGCCGACGACGGCCGGGTTGGACTGTCGGAAGACGTGGTCCTCGAGCACGCGGAACCGGCAGGGGCGGGAGATCTTGTCGAGTACCTGCTCCTGCTGGGCGCGCTCGATCCCCTCGACGAACGCCTCGTAGTCCTCGACCAGCTGATAGATGACGTCCTGTTCGAACACCCGGACGTCCTGTTCGGTCGCGCGCTGCTCGGCGTCGGCGAGGACGTCGACGTTGAATGCGAGGACGACCTCGTGCTTCGGATCGTTCGCGGTCGAGGCCACGGCGATGTCGCGGGGGGCGACGTCGCCGACTTCCGCACGGACGACGGGTATCTCGGCGTCCGCCAGCGCGTCGGCGATGGCCTCCAGCGACCCGAGGGTGTCGGCCTTCACGACGACGCCCTCCTCCGTGGTCTCGACCTCGATCTCGGCGATCTCGGCCTCGACGTCCGCGATCACCTCCTCGACGGGACGGTCCCTGACCACGCGGACGGGAGCGCCGGCCATCGCGTCGTCGAGGTCAGGTGCGGCGATCTTCACCCCCGCGGCCGCGACGACCGCGTCGACCTGGTCGAACCGCTTCTCGGTGCGTATCTCAGCGAGCGGTCGGGGGCGCAACAGCGCACGTATCTCCGTGATGATGGGTTCTTCGATCCCGCCGACAACGATGGTGTCGCCCTTCCGCACCGTGCCGTCGTAGAGGACGACGTCGAGCGTCGTGCCGAACCCGCGCTCGTCTTTCACCTCGAGGACGGTCCCCGCACCCGGCCCGGCCACGTCGATCTCCATCTCGTCTTTCATGTACCGCTGGGAGAGCCCCATCAGTACCGCGAGCAGGTCCGGGATGCCCTCGCCGGTCTCGGCGGAGACGGGGACGACGCCGACGTTCCGCTGGAAGTTCTGCACCCGCCAGTACATGTCCGCGGAGAACCCCTGGTCGGAGAGCTCGCCGATGATCTCGTAGAGGGCCTCGTTCAGCCGGTCGGTCGCGCTCTTCGACTGTCCGTCCATCGACTGCTGGATCGGCGTGTCGGGGTTCGGGTTCCACCCGGGCGTGGTGTCGACCTTGTTCGCGGCGACGATGAACGGCGTCTGCGTCCGCTTGAGGATGTCGATGGCCTCCAGGGTCTGTGGCTGGAAGCCGTCGTTGACGTCGACGACGAGGATGGCGATGTCGGCGAGCGCGCCCCCGCGGGCCCGCAGGGTCGAGAACGAGTGGTGACCCGGTGTGTCTATGAACAACAGCCCGGGCAGGTCGAAGTCGTCGGGGTCGACGAGCCGCCCGGAAATGTCCGAGATCACCTCCAGGGGAACGGCCGTCGCGCCGATGTGCTGGGTGATGGCCCCCGCCTCGCCCTCGATGACCGCCGACCCGCGGATCTCGTCGAGCAGGCTCGTCTTCCCGTGGTCGACGTGGCCGAGGACCGCCACGATGGGCGTTCGCAGCCCGTGTTCGTCGGCCGTCCCGCCAGTCCCCGGCTCGGCGTCGGCGTCGGCGTCGGTGTTAGACATGGATGGTCACCCGGAGAACTCCTTGTGTCACCCAGCCGTCGCGGGACGTTAAACCTTTCAGAACAGGGTCGGACCCCCGACGACCGGTCTCGCGGGCGCGTCCGGTCGCCGTTCGACGCTGGGACCCACGGCCCGCCCGAGATACCGGAACAGCGAACGGTTACCGGACGGTGAACGAGCCGGTCATCCCGACGGACTGGTGCGGATCGCAGTGGTACTCGTAGCGCCCGGAGACACCAAACGTGTACGCGTACGTGCGCCCGGCCCCGTACGTGCTCTCGTCGTCGCCCGGCCAGTCGGCTTCCACGGGTTGGCTCCCCGGGCTGACGTTGTGTCCGGCGGAGGCCCACTCCCAGCGCACGGTGTCGCCGGCGGCCACCTCGAACGTCTCCGGGTCGAAGACGAGCCGGCCGTCCGGCCCGACGGTCACGGTCGGATCCGCGACCGGCGTCGGCGTCGGGTTCGCGGTCGGTGTCGGCGGATCGGTCGGTTCGGGAGTCCGCGTCGGTGTCTCGGTCGCCCCGGGCGTCGGGCTCGGACTCGCGGTGAGCGTCGGGGTCGCGGTGTCGGTCGGCTCCGGCGTCGCCGGGGGCGTGTCCTCGTTGCCGCCGTCGTCGCCGCCGCCACCGAGACAGCCGGCGAGCCCCGCGACCGCCGCCGCGGGAAGGGTCCGGAGGAGTCGTCGTCGTCGCACACGCTACGGAGGGCCGTCGCCGGAATTAACGTTGTGACGGGGCGGCGGCCGGCCTCGACCGACGTCGCCACGTCGCAGGGGATCGGACCGCGTGGAGCGTCGAACAGCAAGGATTTATGCCCCGTTCGCCGGTTCCCCCGGGTATGGTGGAGATACTCGCGGAGAACCTCTCGGGGAAGACGGTGATGGGCGACGACGGCGCGGAGATCGGCGAGCTCTACAACATCACGATGGATCTCAAGACGGGGGAGCTACACGACCTCGTCGTCGATCCCAGCGAGGGCGTCGCTGTCGACTTCGACGTCGACGAGCACGGCCACTTCCTCGTCCCGGTCGGACACGTCCAGGCGGTCAAGGACCACATCGTCGTCCGCAGCTGATGCGCGTCCTGGACGCCTCGGCGTTCATCCACGACTACCACGCCGACGGCGACGACCTGGTCACCGTCCCGCTGGTCCGTGAGGAGCTAGAGGACGAGTCGGGCTACCGGTTCGACGCCCTCGAGGGGGCCGGGATGCGGCTGCACGTCCCGGACGAGGGCGCCGTCGAGACCGTCGAGCGCGCGGCCCGGACCACCGGCGACGCGACCGAGCTCTCCCGGACCGACCGCCGACTGGTCGCCGCGGCGTTCGAGCTCGGCGCGACGCTCGTCACCGACGACTACGCCATGCAGAACGTCGCCGACGAGCTCGGGGTCGGGGTCGAGGTCATCGCCCGGGATGGGATCGACGAGCGGCGCGACTGGCAGTACCAGTGTCGGGGCTGTGGCCGCGTCTACGACGACCACCGCGAGCGGTGTCCGGTCTGCGGTTCGGACCTCTCGCGGAAGAACCCCGGCTAGTCGTCGGGTAGCGGATCCTCGCGTTTCCCGTCCGCCGTTTCCTCCTCGGGGTCCAGAGAGTCGAGTCCGAGATCGATGAGCTGGCGGAGCACCTCCCGCTCGGTGAGGCCGTACTGCGTCGCGAGCCGCTCGACACGCCGTGCCTGTCGGTCGTCACAGACGAGCGTGAAGCGACGCATACCACCCCGTTCTGCGGGGGGTCACGTAAACGTCAGTCGGACGTCCGTGCGCCACGCGACGGACGGGGAGTCGCGCCCGGTAATTTCGGCACCGAATCCCGCCCTCGGTCGCCGGTGACGGACTACGACGGCCCGTATCAGGCGCCGAGCCCGGTCGCCTGCGCGTAGATGGCAGCGAAGACGATGGCGTCGTACGCCCCGTGGACCAGCGCCGGGACGACCAGGTTGCCAGTGTACTCGTAGGTCGCCCCGAGGATGAGCGAGAGGGCGAACAGCGCCGAGATGGTCGCGGCCTTCGCCCCGAGGCTCCCCGCCGTGAGCGCGGTGATGTGCGCGACGGCGAACAGCGCCGAGGAGATAGCTATCGCGGGAATCGCGGCGTAGGACTCCCGGAACAGTCCCTGGATGGCGCCCCGGAACAGGAGCTCCTCGCCCGGACCGATGACGAGGAACGCCAGCGGGATCATGTAGAGCATCACCTCGGGGTTGTTGGTGCCGATCGTCTCTATCTGGTTCTGTGCGGTCTCGATGCCGAACTGCGAGAAGACGAGGCTCACGCCCGCCAGCGCGAGCAGGAGCAGTATCACGCCGCCGACCGTCGCCGCGAGGTCCCGGAGGCCCGGGAGCCGCGCCTTCACCAGGTCGGTCCGTCCCGAGAACTTGAGGTAGCCGGCGACGGCGAGCCCGAAGCCGAGCCCCTGGAGGATGGTCGCGACGGGGACGGTGAGGATGGGGCGGTTCTGGAGGTCGATACCGAACGCCGAGAGCGCGAAGATTCCCGCGAGGACCACCACGATGGCGACCGCGAACCCGCCGACGGTCAGGCCGATACCGGTCCCGACCGTCCGGAGCCGCTCCTCGGTGCTCGCGCCCCCGAGCCCGGTGTAGTCTGCGTCTGCCATTCGATGTCCGGATTTGGATGCCCAGCGGGATAGGCGTTACTCGACGACGAGCCGCTCCTTCTCCTCGACCGCGCGAGCCTCCTCGAACTCGCCGCCGCCGAGCAGCCCGCGGGCCGCCCGCTTGCCCCACTCGACCGCCGGCTGGGTGAACGTCTCTACGCCCGCGAGCTCGCCCACGAGCACGCAGGCCGCCTCCATCCCGTAGAGCAGGTCGCCGATCCCGCGGGCGTCCACGCGGTCGAGTTCGACCCGGACGCTCGGCCGACCGGCCGCCGCCAGCGAGGCCTCCGTCGCCTCGAACTCCGCGTCCAACAGGTCGCCAAGGGTCGTCTCACCGTCACCGAGGTACGACAGCCCCTCCACGTCCGTCTCGGGAATGTCGACGTCACGCCGCTCGCGCGGCCGGACGAGTGTGACGAGTTTGTCCCGTCGTCCCGCCCGATAGAGCTGGAGCTGGGAGTGCTGGTCGGTCGCACCCAGCGCCCGGATCGGGGTCTGTCCCAGCCCGTCCTTCCCGAGGGACTCGGCCCACAGCTGGGCGAACCACTCGGCGAACGGCTCCAGCGACTCGGCGTACGGCATCACCGCGTTGGCCGTCGCACCGCGGGATTCGAGGGCGTACACGACCGCCCCGTAGGCGTACGCCGGACAGTCGAAGAGCGACCCGGCGAGCGACCCGCGAGCGTCCCGTCCCCCCGCGAGCACTGCCTCGACGTCGCCGCCGAGTATCGCCGCCGGGACCAGCCCCACCGAGGAGAGTGCGGAGAAACGGCCCGGTACTCCGTCGGGTACGTCGAGCGCCGGCAGGTCCTCCGCTTCGGCCGCCTCGCGGAGCGGGCCGGACTCGCCGGTGGTGACGACGGTCCGCTCGGTCCAGTCGACCCCCGCCTCCGTCATCGCCTCGCGGACGACGAGGAAGTTCGAGAGCGTCTCCGCGGTCGTCCCCGACTTCGAGACGACGTTCACGACCGTCCGCTCGAGCGGGAGCGAATCGAGGAGCCGCCGCGCCTCGACCGGGTCGACGTTGTCGAGGACGTGATGGTTCTCGAGACCGAGTGCCCGCGAGACCGTCACCGCGCCGAGGGCCGACCCGCCGATGCCGACCGTCAGTGCGTGTTCGGCCCCGACCAGCGGCTCGACCGCGCGGCGTATCTCGCCCGCGTCGGTCCGCTCGGGCAGGTCGAGCGCCGCGTAGCCGAACCCGCCGTCGTCCATCCCCGCGGCGATACGGTCGTGGGCACGCGCCACCCGGTCGTCCAGCCGCTCCAGCGCCCCCTCCGAGACGCCGGGGCTCGCGGCCGATCCCAGCGCGTTGCCGATGTCCACTCGCATACACGCGGCTGGGCGGGGACGGTTAATGGTCGTTGTCTCTCCCCGGCCGTCGCAGTGTACCCCTCCCGGCACGGTGGTCACCCGGCGGATCTCTCGTCGCGTCGGTCCGTTCCCGGTACAGCGCGTCGAAGTCCGTCGTCCCGACCTCGATTCCCATCCTACGAGAGGAAGGAAGTCGCCCGCGGATCGGGGGGCTTTTCGACCGGCCGGTCGAAGCCGGGGTAATGAGCGAGTCGGCGACGGCCGACGCCCCCGACCCTTCCGACCCCCCGGATCCTCCGGGGCCCCCCGAGGCCGACGAGGAGGCGTACGGCGGTCTCCTGGGGGCGTTCCCGTACGCGTTCCGGGCGAGCGACTCGGTGCTGTTCCGGCTCTACGTCCTCGTCGGGGGGCTGCTCGCGGTCCTGGCGACGCTGGTGTTCGGCATCGCCCTCGTGGTGCAGGTGGCGGCCACCCTCGGCGGTCCCGGGGGGACGTTCACCTTCTCGCGGACGCTGTTCGTCCTCCTGGGGCTGTTCGTCGTCGCGCCACTGGTCGCGCCCGTCCTGCTCGTCGCTCGTCGACACCGCCGGGCGGGGAGCGACACCCGATACGACACGCTGGTCGCCGCCGCGGGGGTGCTGTTCGTCGTCTCGCTCTACCTCGGGCTCGTCGCTTCCATCCCCCCCGAGTTCACCCTCGACGGCGAGGTCCAGGTCAGGCCGCCCGTGACCGGCCCGATCGCCCCCCTCATACGGCTGCTCTACGCCGTTCCCCCGATCGCATCGCCGGTCATCCCGCTCCTCGGCGCGGCGCTGATCCTCCTCGCACACCGGTACGCGGACTGATACGGACTGTCGTACCGATGTGCCGGCGCTCGCCCGGGCTCGCGGCCGGCCACCGTCCCCGGCCCGGGACGAATTCGGGTCCGATTCCGGACCGAACTCGGTCGTATCTCTGTGTGAACTCGGCGAAAGGGTATACCGTTCGACGGTCTCGCTCCGCCCGGAGGGACGACAGTGACCGACGCACACGGGACCGCCGGCCGGGCGTCCTCGTTTCCGCGGTCCCCGACGGGACGGGGTGCCGCCGGCGAGGGCGAACCGTCGAGCGACGACTCCGGTCGCGGGCACGAGCGGACGGCCCGGACACCGGGGAGGTGTCGTCGATGAGCGCCGACGGCGCCGAGTCGAGCCGCGGCCTGGACCTGAAGTTCATGACCGACGGCCTCGGGGAGACGGAGATGGCCGTCCTGTACGACCCCGAGGACCCCGAGTCCGCGTGGATACGTGCGCCCCGGAACGCGTTCCTCGAGGGCGTCGAGCGGTACCGCTGACGGCTCACGGCTCCCTTCGGTCGCCGTTCGCCGTCGAGGCCTCGCTCCCTGCGGTCGCTGCGGCCTCGCACGCGAAACGCGGAAAGGCGTCGGCCGCCTCCAGGCACCCATGACCGGAGACGACGTAGCCGACCGCGAAAGCGGCGATGACGCGACCGACCCGGGGGCGAGCGAGGGCCGCTTCCTCGTCACCCACGCCGACGCGGACTCAGCGGTGCTAAAGGACGTCGAGAGCGGGCAGGTCCACACGCTCGGTGACAACCCGGGCGTAGAGGAGCACGACGTGATCGAGGCGACGGTCGCGCCCGAACCGCCGATGGAGGTGACCTGGAGGGTCACGGAGGTTCGCGACCGTCGCTCCCTCCGGGTCGAGGAGAGCGACGAGCCACCGACGGCCCACGAGCGCGAACTCGCGGACGGACAGGAGGTGGGCGACCTGACCCGGCGCGAGCGAGCCGGCGAGGGGGAGATACACGTCCTGACGGTACCCCCGGACGGGGTCGAGGCGGCCGTCGCCGACGTGCTCGGCGACGAGGGGACACTCGCCCGGGCGGCACGACTCGGCGTCGCCCGCGTCGAGGTCCGCTCGACCACTGCCGACGGTCACGGCGTCGTGAGCGTGCGGTACATGCCCTGATACGGACGACTACCGTCCGTCCGGGCGCGAACTCGTCTTCGTCGGGAGCCTCCCGGTAGCATGGCATCCACGTCAACGTCTGTCGCGCGACGGATCGAGGCCGCCGTGGCGGACTGGGCCGTTGTCACCGTCTACGATCACCGCGTCGGCCGTCGCCAGCGCCGCCCGGACGGGTCGACACGTGTAGGCGGTGTACAGCGCGTAGGCGAACGTCGGCAGGTTCAGGACGTTGAGGACGTTCGGCCAGCCCGGACCGAGCGTGTCGTGTCCCGTCTCGAGCCACCAGCGCTCGGCGCGAACCCCCCGGGCATCCAGCTCCCGGTGTCGGGCGTGGGCGGCGGGAAGGCGACGGGGTCGAGGACGGCGACGACGACGGTGGCGGCGACCACCCGCCCCTCGCCGATCTCGATCGGGTGCTCGACAGCGCTCTCGTCCCCGACCGTCCCGCGAGACCGTCCGTATCAGCGGCCCCGCCGGAGCTCCTCGACCAGCTGCCGGATGACCTCCCCCTGGTTTTCGAGCAGCTCGCTCTGCCGCTCGACCGCCACCGTCAGCTCCTCCAGCCGCTCGGCGACCTCCGGTGGGACCTTGCCGGCAGATGGGTTCTGGGATCCGGCCGCATCCGGCTCGCCGCTCGTCGTGCCTGCGGCACCGGCCGCGTCCCCTCCAGTCCCCGTTTCTGCCGTGTCACGACCCACGGGATCGAGGATGGTTCCACCCTCGCGTTCGTCCGTCCCGAACGGGCTCGACTCCCCCTCGGAGGAGCCCTCGTCACCGTCGTCGGCCGTCGCGGCGGCCGCCCCTGCATCGACGGGTCCCCCGTCTCCGGCCTCCTCGGTCCCGTCCTCGCCGAGGAGTTCGGTGAACCCGCTCTTCTCGAGCACGTCCTCCTCGTCCTCGTCGCTGGCGACGGAGGTATCGAGTTCGGCCAGCGAGGAGACGCCGTGGAACTCGAAGGCCGCCTCCTGTATCGTCCGCCGGACGGTGCCGGCGTGCTCGTTGGGGACCTTCACCCGCTGTGGGTAGCCGTCCACCTCGAGGGAGACCTCCGTGGCGACCGACCCCTCCTCGAACGCGAGCCCGGTGAGATCCGCGTACGGCGCGATCTCGAACTCCTCGTCCCAGACGGCGCTCCCGACGTGTTTGACCACTCGACGGTCGGTGACGACCAGCGTGAGTTCGCTGAACCGGTAGGCCCCTCTGACGGACTCGTCCCCCTCGAGGACGCCCGCGGTCCGGAGGACGCCGGTCAGCACCGGGACGAGCACCTCGTGGGTGTTCCCGGACGGAACGGTGAAGTCCTTCGCGCCGTCGACGTACACCAGCCGGAACGTCGTCTTGCGGCGGCCGCTCCGGAGTTCGACCCGCTCGGCGTCGTGGGGGTACGCGGAGACGGACTCGTCGCTGAGCAGCCCCTCGGAGCGGTAGACGAGCGTGCGGGTGGGGGTGACGAGCACCGCGTCGTCGCCACCGAGTCCGACCCGGGCGAGGACCCGTTCGCCGTCGAGGCGCGACTGCACGAGTTCCGGGTGCTCCATGCACCCACGCAAACCCCGCCCGCCAATAAAACCGAAGGTGGCCACGTCGCTCGTCACCGCTCGACGCCGTCCGTTCCGGTGGTGCCGACGGCGCGACGCCGGCCGATATGAGAGGGTTTAAGCCCGCGACCGGGGTACGATCAGGTGCGCCCGGGTGGCTTAGTTGGACATAGCGCCGCACTCATAGGGTTCGGAGACACGGCGTCCACCGCGACCCCCGAGGCACGCCACGCCTCGAACCTGGGTCATGCGGAGATCGCGGGTTCGGAGCCCGCCCCGGGCATCCATTGTTCGGAGGCTACCGTCGACCAGCCGCCGCATCGCTCGGCCCCCTCGGCCCGACTGCGGCGGGGACGCACCGTCTCCGCTGGCGTCCCGAACGAACCGAGGGAAACCTACTCCACGGTGGCGCCCGTATCCGGGGACGAATGGTACCATGCGACCGCTGCGGAGCCGGTATCGACGGCGGAGGGGACTACATCCACCTCACGCACCACCACACCCACATGGAGTTCGACAGCCGGTTCTGTTCGGTCGACTGTGCGGTCGCCTACCTCGAGGACGGTCTCGCCGACGACGTCTGATCTCGACCGGCCGGAGGCGCAGGCGGTCGATCCCTCCGCCCTCGACGGCGTAGTCGTCGAGGAAGCCCCCCACACCGCGTCGCACGACCGCAAGCGCTGGCACCGGTCGACGTTGCGGCCGAGCATCACGCCGCCGCCGAGGTCGATCCGGATGGCCGTGCCGGACGTACACACCGCGACGCAAAAGGCCCGTGCCGCGCAGCCGGGCACGGAGTCGAGGAGGGACTGGAGCGGGCGCGGGTCCGTCGGCCGGCTACGCCGAGCAGTAACCGTGTTTCTCGATGCACTTGCGCATCTCGTCCTCGGTTTCGTGCTTGTGTAGCGTCGTCGGCGTGTCACAGTAGAAGTGTTCGCCGTCCCACCGGAGCGTCACGTCGTGGTCGTTGCCGAGGAACTCCGTACGGACGACGACCCGGTTCCCCTCGCGCAGGCGCTCTAGCAGTTCGTCCGTCGCACACTCGCCGGCGTCGATGACTGTCGGAGACCCCATGTGACGTGGTATCGCGGCGGTGTCACATGAGCGTTCGCATGCACCCGTCCACACCCCTGTCGACCCCAGTACGATTACTCGGGACACGGTCGGGCGAGGCGACGCCGAGCGCCCTCACGCCGTGGCGCCGTCCTCCCCGGGAGGGGCAGCGAGGTGCTCCTCGCCCCATTCGCGCATCGCGTCGATGACGGGGCCGAGCGACCGGCCGCGCTCGGTCAGCGAGTACTCCACGCGGAACGGTTTCTCGCTGACGATCTCCCGTTCGACCAGCCCGTGCTCCTCTAAGTTCTCCAGGCTGTCCGAGAGCACCTTCGAGGAGACGCCGTCGACCGCCTCCTTCAGGGCGTTGAACCCCAGCGGCCCCCGCTGGAGCAACCGGTGGACGATGACGGGGTGCCACTTGCGGCCGAGGACCGTCGCGGTCGCCGTGATCGGACACCAGTCCTCGCCGGCACACCACACCTCGAGGGGATCGGCCGTCATGCGAGGGGGTACGCCACCGCGGGTCATATAGATTACCTATCGAAACTGGGTTGTTGGCTGTAATCGACTTCGGTTCGGCCGGCGGGCTGTTACCCGACCGAGAGGTCGACGGTCGCGCCGTCGCCGTAGGGCCACTCGTAGTCGACGCCCGCGCGCTCGCCCGTCGTGGCGTTCACACCCGAGGGGACGTCGAGCGAGCGGATCTCGGCGTCCGTCCCGCCGACCCGTTCGACCAGGTCGGCCGTCCGACCCCGGAGCGGGCCGGAGAGACCGTACCCGACGAGCGCGTCGACGACGAGATCCGCCCGGGCGACCGCGCCGTCGGGTGCCGGCGAGACACCCATCTCGCGGAGGACGCCGAACTGCGTTGCGGCGGCCCCGGTCAGCTCGGTCGTGTCCGGCCCGAGGACGACGACCCGACCGTCGTACCCCCGGAGCGGGTCGGCCAGCGACCGGCCGGCGTGCTCCATCATCATGAGCAGCGAAACTCCCACCTCCTTGACGGCGACGCGGTCGACCTCGCGCATCTCGGCGGCGGTCACCGACGGGACTCCGCGCCCGCCGGGCGTCCGGAACGCCGGGTCCGGGTCGGCGCTCATGTGGGTCCGTGGGCGCCGCGCGAGTTATACGATGGCGACGGATGCGGTGTCCGCACACGCCGGAGACACGTTCAAACGCTCCGCCGGCCGAGTGCCCGTATGACCCCGAACGGGCACCGTGGCTACCGGTGTGAGGTGTGCGGGGAGACGTTCGACAGCGAGGCGGCCCTCGAACGGCACGTCCACGAGCTCGGCCTGGTCGACTAGATCGACTCCGCGCCGAACTCCTCGATCCGTTCGTGGACGTAGGCGCACCACTCGTCGAGCGTCTCGTGCATCAGGTCGCGGGCCTCGTCGAGGGGGGTGGCGGTGTACTGGTAGACGTGCCCCCCGGAGTCGAGCAGCCGGCGCTGGCGGTCGGCGAGGGACTTCTCCCGGAGGGTCGCGAGCGAGCGGTTGACGTTCGAGCGATCGCGGTCGACCACCTCGGCGAGCTCGGCAACGGTGCTGCCGGGCGTGTCCAGCAGCGCCAGGTAGGTCCGGGCCTCGTGGCGCTGGATACCGAACACGCACGCCATCACGTCCTCGAACCCCGGTTCGTCACCGAGCATGAGGTCCCGGAATCGTCCCGGGTCCGGGTCTGTGCTCATACGGCCCGGTTCGCTGCCGTGTGCATAAATCCCGCCGCTGCTGCGCGCGGACCCCGTCCGGGCGTGCCCGTCGACCGCGATGCCGGTCCGAGTGCGCTCCCCGGCGACGGTCGTCTTGATTCCATCCCCGATCGTCCGGTAACGTTCGGCCCCGACCGCCGGAGGGAGTCCGGAAGTGCGTCTGAGGCGCATTCCCACACGAGCGGGGTACGACTAATCAGAGGCCCGTGCTCCACCCGGACATGGACCGACGAACCATGCTGAGACTCGGTGGCCTCGCACTCGCGTCCTCCATCGCCGGCTGCTCCGGGAGCAGTCCCGATACGGGCGGCGACACGGGCGAACCGACCGGCACGGCGACCGCGACACCCGAACCGACGGCGACGCCGACGTCCGGGTCGTCCGATGGGGGGACACCAGGCGCGGACGTGCTCGGCGGGCCCGACGACCTCCAGTCGAGGGCGACCGTGGAGGCGCTCTCGCTCGACGAGGACCAGGGCGCGGGGCAGTTCGTGTTCTCCCCGGCCGTCCTCTGGGTCGAGTCCGGCGCCACGGTCACCTGGGAGATCGGTAGCGGCAGCCACTCCGCGACCGCCTACAGTCCGAACTACGACCGGCCGATGCGGATGCCGACCGACGGGGAGCCGTTCGACTCGGGGGTCCTCTCGGAGGGGGAGAGCTTCGAACACACCTTCGAGGCGCCCGGGGTCTACAACTACTTCTGCCGGCCGCACGCGGGGCTCGGGATGGTCGGGCTGGTGATCGTCGAGGGCTCCGGGGGCGGCCCGGGAGTCTCCGATATCACCGACGTCAGCGGGACGGCCGCACGGAACCTCGGCCGGCTGCTCGACCTCGCCGGTGTCGGCGACGGCGGCGACGGGGGACCGACCTACGCCTGGACCGACGCCACCTGGGACTCCTACTGGTACTCGCTGTACAACATGAGCACCAACATCGCGATGGCCGGCAACGGCGTCCCCTTCCCGCTCAACGACCAGATGGCCGAGATGCGCGACCAGCGGCTGCCGGCGATGCTGCAGAACGCCGACACCGACCGGCCGCCGATCAAGGACCCGAACCTGGTCTTCGCGGCGTTCACCGAGGGTGACCCGCAGTTCACCCAGGATCCGGTACTCGCGGGTGAGGACGGCCGGCCGGACGCGTCCACGCTCGCGTGGGACAAGTCGGAGTCCTCGGGGGTCGTGAGCCCCTCGTCGCTGGCCTGGACCCACCTCAAGGGCGTCACCTGGGCGAAGAACTTCCAGAACCACTTCGACGTCCTGCCGACGGAGATGGCCCCGAAGTTCCGCGCACAGCTGCTCACGACGCTCGCACAGGTCGGCATCAACGCGGCGCTGCTCGTCGGCGGGTCCCGCGGGAACGGTGCGTTGACCCACGGCGACTCCTGGGAGCTGCTCTCGGAGTACCGGCCGGCCGAGGGACGGATCGAGGACGAGACGCGGCGCCCACACCACCACGCAGCGATGCTGTGGTTCCTCTCGGACATGACCAGCCTCGCCGGGAACGGCTGGTTCGGCTACGTCAACCCCCGCCCGCTCATCCCGAAGGACGCCGACAGCGAGGGGGTGTTCGACCCCCCGGTCGGCATCCAGGAGATCACCGACGGCACCGCAGAGACGACGATGGACCTGTTCGACCCCGCGGACGTCGCCGACCAGGAGTCGACCCGCTCGGTGGGGCTGATGCTCGGGGCGGTCGGCTACTACGGTCCCCAGGCCGGCAGTAGCGACCTCCGGTCGGCGACGGCCGACTACGCCGACGGCCTCGCGGACGTCGTCGAGGAGAACCTCGCAGGCAACGGGATGGTCGAGAACGGCGCCGCCAACCAGGCGGCCACCCAGGGCATCGTCGCCCAGGGACTGCTGTGGGCCTCACAGCTCGACGGCGTCGACCACACCGGGACCGCCGAGGACGTCCTCGGATACATGCTCGACGAGCTGTGGGACGAGGACGCCGGCACCTTCGCCACCGGGGAGGGCGACACGACCTACGCGATGACCGCCCGGGACGCGGGCGACGTCACCGGGGGGCTCAACGCCGCCGACGCCGTCCTCGGGATGGAGGTCAAGGACGTCTACGCGCGGTACTTCGATCGGACGTTCAACCGCGGCCGCCTCCAGCGAGCAGAGCGCCCGCCCTCGCGGGACGAGAGCGCCGAACACACCCTGCCGCTCCCGCCCGCCGCCGGCGGGGAACACGGTCAGGCCGCCGTCTACAACGGCGAGATCGAGTACGACACCGGGAGCGGCGAGTGGTCGGTGACCGACGACCGGTTCTACACCGCCGAGGCGCTCTACCTCGCCAACCAGGACATCTGGATCAGCCAGTGGGGCGGCGACTTCTACCAGGGCCGTGGTGTGCCGGGCGAGAACGACACGCCGCCGTCCTGACGGCGGGTAGTCACTGACCCCGCTCGGCCCCTCCGATAGGCCCGTACCGGAGCTACGGTCCGTTTCGCCCGACGGGCTCCGCTCGCGTATGCGGTTCTGACACATGTATCCACATCCATCCACTTTATATACTCCCGAGATATTATATTAATGAATGTCCATTAGAAATGAAACTGGGCCAGGAACAGCGATCGAGGAAGGTTCGTGGGTCAGCGGGATGCTGGCCGGCCTCGGCGGCAGCGTCGTCATGGCCGTCGTGATGGTCGCGATGGGCGCGACGGCGGTGCTGGCCGGCGCGATGCCCGGGCTGTACACGCTCGCGCCGCCGGCGAACCCCGTCGCCGGCCTGTTCGTCCACCTCTCACACGGGGCGGTGCTCGGCGTGGTCTTCGTCGCCGCGGTGAACGCGGCCGGCGTGGACGACCGGCGCCGGGTCGTCGCCGCGGCCCTCGGCTACGGCGTCGTCGCCTGGGTGGTCCTCGCGGCGCTCGTCATGCCCGTCTGGCTCGGCGCCGTCGCGTTCCCCGCGGCGCCGCCGTTCCCGAACTTCGCCGTCCCGAGCCTCGTCTGGCACCTCGTCTACGGCGCCACCCTGGGCGCGGTCGTCGTCGCGCTGGAGCGCTGAACGGCCGGAGCGACGGAGCGGTATCGCCCGGGGTGGGAACCCCGCACACCCTTGTACCCCGCCTCCGTCGGGCAGGGCATGCCGACCGAGACCCGCCAGTGGCACCTGGCATCGCGGCCGACCGGCGAACCGACGGGCGAGAACTTCGAGTTACGGGAGGCGAACCTCGGGGAGCCCGGGCACGACGAGGTGCTGGTCCGGACGCTCTACCTCTCGGTCGACCCGTACATGCGCGGGCGGATGCGCGACGCGGAGTCCTACGCCGAGCCGTGGGAGGTCGGCGACCCGATGCGGGCCGGCGCCGTCGCCGAGGTCGTCGAGTCGAACCACGACGACCTCGAACCGGGCGACGTCGTCAACGGGAACCTCCCGTGGGCCGAGCACGCCGTCGTCGACGGCGAGGGCCTCCGGGTGGTCGACGACTCGCTCGCGCCCGTCTCGACCGCGGTAGGCGTCCTGGGGATGCCCGGTGCGACCGCGTACTTCGGGCTGACCGACGTCGGCGAACCGGTCGCCGGCGACACGGTGGTCGTCAGCGGCGCCGCGGGCGCCGTGGGTTCGGTGGTCGGCCAGGTCGCCCGCATCGGCGGCTGCCGTGTGGTCGGGATCGCCGGCAGCGACCGGAAGTGCGAGTGGCTGGTCGAGGAACTCGGCTTCGACGCCGCGATCAACTACGACACCGAGGACGTCCGTGCGCGGCTCCGCGAGGAGACCGACGGTGTCGACGTCTACTTCGACAACGTGGGCGGGCCGATCACCGACGCGGTCTGGCCGCTCCTGAACGTGGGCTGTCGGGTCGTGATCTGCGGGCAGATCTCCCTCTATAACGCGACCGAGACGCCCACCGGCCCCCGCAAGCTCGGCCAGCTCATCCAGACCCGCGGGAAGGTCCAGGGCGTGCTCGTCCGGGACTACCCCGACTGGAGCGAGGCGTTCGAGCGCATCGCCGGCTGGATACGCGAGGACGAACTCCGGTACCGCGAGACGATAACGGAGGGCTTCGAGAACGCCCCCGACGCGTTCCTCGGGCTGTTCGAGGGCGAGAACATCGGCAAGCAGGTCGTGCAGGTCACAGAGCGGGAGTAGATCATCGGGAGTCACGCGACCGAGTCGCTCGAAGCCCCCGTTCCCTCGCGGTCGGCCAGCGCGTCCTCCGTTCGGAACAGGTATCCGAGGGTCAGCTTGGACAGGGCCAGCACTACGACGACGCCGAGGACGGTACTCATGGTGGCGACCCCGGCGATCGAGCTACCGATGTTGAACAGGAACGTCAGCACCAGTAACAGGAAGAGACCGCCGACGCTTCGCGAATAGATGTCAGTTCGGAGGCTCGCGACACCGAACGAGCCGAACCCCAGGACGGTCCCGATAGCGACGCCCGGGAGGAAGAACATCGCCACCTCGGAGAGTTCGCCGCTCAGGATACCCGTGGCGTAGCCGAGGGACACGAGGGCCATTACAGCCATGGTGAGCCCGCCGATGACGGCACAGATGGCACCTATCCGCGCCGGCCAGCGGCTCCGATCGGACAGGCTCGGATACATCCCGAGCAGGCCGACGAACGAGGCGGTCCACGCAGTACCGACCAGTGCCTGTCCGAACGCCGTGGGTTCCGTCCCGGATGCGACGTGCGACGCCACGAGAGCCACGTCGACCGCGAACACCGCGCCGCCGAGTAGAAACGCCGTCGCTCTCCACCTCTCGAGCCGTTCCCACTGGCGCTTGTCAACTAGTGACATGGTCCGATCATCATAGCCGGTTTACAAATAATTTCTGAATGAACTCGGCGGTCCGGGTTCGTAAGAAAGGCGACGAACGCGTCGCGTACGAGACACGGACCCTCCGTCTCACCTGCCGTGGGAGAGCTGTTCGGTATCGGAACCCCCGGACTACGAACTCGCCGGGTTCCGGGTACCTGACACGACCGCTACGCCCCCGAGAGGAACGTCATCAGGCCCTTCTGTGCGTGGAGGCGGTTCTCGGCCTGGTCCCAGACGATGGCGTTCTCCGATTCGAGCGCCGCGTCGGTGACCTCCTCGCCGCGGTGGGCGGGCAGACAGTGCATCAGGTAGCGGTCCCCGAGGAGGTCGGGCGTGACCTGGAAGCCGTCGAACGCCTCGAGCTTGGTCGCGCGCTTCTCCTCCTGGCCCATGCTGATCCAGACGTCGGTGTAGACCACGTCGCTCCCCTCGACGGCGGCCTCGGGGTCGTCCGTCGTCGCAGGGGCGTTGCCGAGTTCGGCCGCGCGGTCGAGCACCTCCTCGCCCACCCCGTACCCCTCGGGGGTCGCCACCGTGAGGTCGATGTCTGTCATCGCCGCCCCGAGGACGAACGACTGACAGACGTTGTTGCCGTCCCCGACCCACGCCACGGAGACGTCGAAGTCCTCGAACCGCTCGCGGATCGTCAGCAGGTCGGCCAGCGTCTGACACGGATGGGCGTCGTCGGTCAGTCCGTTGATCACCGGGACCGTCGCGTACTCGGCGAGCTCCTCGACGTCCGAGTGGTCGAACGTGCGGGCCATCACGAGGTCGACGTAGCGCGAGAGCGCCCGCGCGGTGTCCTTGACCGGCTCGCCGTGGCCGAGGTGGATGTCGTC
>JAZKST010000121.1:0-3407 GCA_036625905.1 Haloarculaceae archaeon | reverse complement strand
ACCGTATCAGTCGTCGCTCGCTCCGCTCGTTCCTCCCTGCACGGGCGTGACGGGACTGAGCGAACGCGAAGCGTTCGCGAAGGTCGTCACGCCCGCGAGTGAGGAACGAAGTGACGAACGAGCGGGCGTGACGGGATTCGAACCCGCGATCGAGAGGTTAGGAACCTCTCGCCCTGTCCACTAGGCCACACGCCCCGCAGCTATCGGTGTCGGTCCCGACAAAAAACGGTTGCGAGTCCCACCGCCCGCGTCCGGGTGTCCGGTGGCCGACCGCTCAGTTCTCCTTCTCGGCCTCGAGGTCCGCCTCGGCCCGGTCGTCGGCCGAGGGACCGCCGGTCGCGTCCTCGTCCATCCGGTCCTCCTCGAGCCGCGCCCGTTCCTCCTCGGTCCGGTTCTCGGACTTCTTCTGCCGGATCTCCTCGAGCTCCTGTTCGACCTCCTCGCGGCCCTTCTGGAACTCGCCGATGGCCTCGCCCGAGGAACGGGCGAGCTTCGGGATCTTGTTCGCGCCGAACAGCAGCACGGCGATGAGCAGGATGACGAGCAGTTCCGGTCCGCCGGGAATACCCGGGAACAGCGGCAGGGTTCCGAACATCTTGCCTTACGTAGCGATGAGACGATTATAGGCTTTTTCCTCGGCTCCCCAGCGGACCGCCCCGGGCCGGCCGCCCCGTCGGCCCGGTGCGGGCGCTCGGAAGCGAGATACGGAACACACCCGAGAGGACGGTTTCGGGGACAGGCGTCGGAAGTCCGGCGTCGATGCTCGGTGACGAAGGGAGACGGGAGACCGGGGCGGCCTACAGCTCGGAGTCGGTCTCGCGATTCGTGCGCTCCTCGGTGCCCGAATCGAGATTCATGTCCGGCGCGAGATCCTCGGTGTCGACGGAGGCGGTCTCGCGCATCTCCTCGAGCTCCTGTTCGACCTCCTCGCGGCCCTTCTGGAACTCGCCGATGGCCTCGCCCGAGGAACGGGCGAGCTTCGGGATCTTGTTCGCGCCGAACAGCAGCACGGCGATGAACAGGATGACGAGCAGCTCCGGCCCGCCGGGAATACCCGGGAACAGCGGCAGGGTTCCGATCGACATCGTACCTCGAACTGGCGGTCGGTAGCTTGTAGGCCTTTCGCCACCGGTGGGTCCGGGAGCGCAACGCTCATGAGCCGTTCGTGCCTCGGACCGCCATGGTATCCGTCGGCGACGACGCACCGGAGTTCAGTGCGCCGCTCGCGAACGGAGAGGTCGAGGAGTTCACCCTCTCGGAGGCGCTCGAGGACGGCCCGGTCGTCCTCGCGTTCTTCCCGGGGGCGCTCGCCTCGGTCTGGACGGGCGGGATGCGGACGTTCCGCGACTGCATCGAGAACCTCACCACGGAGGGCGCCGCGCTGTACGGTGTCATGCGGTCGTGCGTAACTATCTTCAGTAGCCTTCGGTAACATCGACGTTTCGAGACCGATACGACCGAACTCCGACTCGTAAAGCGGTAACGAATTCCGCACGACCGTATCAGCACGGACTCGCCGTTCGCGCTCAACGAGTTCCGCGAACAGAACGACCTCCCCTTCGACCTCGTCAGCGACGCGAACCGGGAGGTGATCGACCTGTACGACGTCGCCTTCGACTTCGACGCGGTCGGGCTGGAGGAGCTCGCCCAGCGCGCGGTGTTCGTCGTGAACACAGACGGCGAGATAGTGTACGCGTGGGTGAGCGACGACCCCCGCGTGGAGCCCGACTACGAGGAAGTCGAGGCGGCCGCGGCGGCCGCCGACTGACCGGTAGCGGAGGGAATCCCCCGCGACTTTTTACTGACGGACGCCGACACGGGCGCATGAGCGACATCGACCGGGACGGAGCCCGCGGCGCGTCGGGCGACGGGGGCCGACGGTACGTCCCCGAGGCCGACCACGCGTTCCCCGCCGAGCGGGTCAACGAGGCCATCGCGTACGTCGAGGACGACCCCGAGATCGCGACCTACCTCCGCGCCCAGAACGTCAACCCCGTCACGCGGAAGGGGTACAACGATCACGGCGAGAAACACATCGAGATCGTCAGCAACCGTGCGCTCTGTCTCTACGACCTCCTGAAGGCGGGGGGCTGCGAGTTCAACGGCGCGGCCGAACAGGGTCTCGAGGAGGCCGACGAGGCGGTCATCGTCTATCTCGCCGCGATCCTGCACGACATCGGACACGTCGTCCACCGCGACGAGCACACCTACTACTCGATCCCCCTCGCGGCGGACGTCCTCGACCGTATCCTCCCCGAGCTGGGGTACGACACCGCCGAGAGCGTCCGGATGAAGGGCGAGGTGCTCCACGCCATCCTCTGTCACCACAGCGAGGAGGACCCGCTGACCACGGAGGCAGGGGTCGTCCGCGTCGCCGACGGGCTGGACATGGAGGCCGGCCGGTCGCGCATCCCCTACGAGAAGGGTGGCCGGGGCATCAACACCCTCTCCAGCCGGGCGATCAGGAACGTCTCCCTACGGGAGGGAGACGGCCGACCGGTGCTCGTCGAGATCGAGATGACCGACGCGGTCGGCGTCTACCAGGTCGACGAACTGCTCAAGTCCAAGCTCGTCGACTCCGGACTCGAGGACGACGTCCGCATCGTCGCGCTGAACGTCAGCGCGGCGGCCGAGGACCGACTCGTCGAGCGGATCGAACTCTGACCAGTCGAGCGGATCGGACTCCGGTCGGGCAACGTCGGCGCTCCCCGCGCTACTCCCCGCGAAAGCCGTTCCCGCTCAGCGTGGCTTCACCGCCCTCGATCCGTGCCTCCGCGTCGAAGATGGCCCGGACCGTGTTGCCCGTCTGCGCGTCGTGCATCCCTGGGTCGAGCGCGAACACGCCGAACAGCCCCGCGGACTGGATCCGGGAGGTGAAAACGTGGAGGAACCGGAACACCGTCTGGACGTCCGAGTACATCAGTAGCGTCGAGACGGAGACGACTCCGACCCGGATCCGGTCGCCGGCGCCCGCCCGCTCGAACCGCTGGACGAGCTTGGCGAACTCGAGGCTGATACCGGTGAGGTCACCCGGCGAGCCGAGGCGTTCGACCGGCGCGTCCTCGATCCCCGAGTCCTGCCCGGTCGCGTCGACGATCCCCAGTCCAGTCCTGGGGTCCGAGCCGCGTTCGCGCAGGCCGGAGACGACCCAGTCGGCCGGGCGGTTCGTCGTGATGACGACCGTCGCCTCGCCCGGCGGTCCGTCGACGAGGACGTCGAGCAGCGTCGACTCGGCCGCCGTGGAGTCACCGCTCACCAGCAGGCTCGTCCCCGCGTCGAACGACACCCGGCGGTCGGCCCGCAGCCCCGGAACGCTGTAGCTCACGACCCCTCGGCACCCCCTCCCTCACCCCGCCTGCCGTCCTCCGTCGTCTCCGTTCCGTCCCCGTTGGCCGTTCCGTCCCCGT
>JAZKST010000021.1:0-62261 GCA_036625905.1 Haloarculaceae archaeon | reverse complement strand
CGACGCGGGACTTGTTCTGTCGTTCGGTGTGGTTGAACGCCCGCCACTCCGGGCCACGGTCGATGTTCTCCTCCTCCAGGATGAGGCCACACTCGTCACAGACCAGTTCCCCCTCCCCGCTCTGTACGAGGTTCGTCGACTCGCACTCGGGACAGCCTGTCTCGGTCTCGGATTCGCCGTCCTCGACCTCGACACTCCGCTCTCGCTGGCGTGTCGGCCCTGCCATTATACTTTTGTGGAAGGCCGACTCCCTATATAAAACCTTTCGTATGGCCGCTGGCTGAGGGGTTCCCGTCGGCGCCGGTCGAACGGCGCCGTCATTCCTCCCGGGGCCGGCCCCGCGCGACGACGAGGGCCGTCAGGACGGTCAGCGCGGCGACAGCCAGCGTGGGGCGGGTCAGTGCGTAGACCGCGGCGGGCGGGAGCGCCGCCAGCGCCAGCGTGGCGAGCACCGGTGGCGCGCGCCGCCGGGCCCGCTCCAGTCTGAGATCTGTACGCGGTTCGAGCAGTGTCTCGGTCGGTTGCACGGTGGGTCAGCCGCCTCGCGGCGGCGAGGGGGCACGGGCGGAGTCGAACCGCCCCGTCTCGCCCTCGGCCACGGGTCTCCCCCGGACGACGTCGACCGCGGGGCCGACGAGGTCGGGGGGCCACAGCCGAGGGCGAGACGGGCCGGCCGCGCCCTACCCGACGTCGACGACGACCGCCTCGACGGCCTCGATGCCGAAGCCGTCGAGCAGCCGGTCGCGGACCGCGTCGGAGTCGGTCGTTTCGTCCATGCCGAGCCGCGCCGCGACGTCGACCCGGATGTCGAACGACGTCGGACGGACGCCGTGGATCTCGCCGACGTCGGCCGTCTCGACGCCGTTCACTCCGGCGAGGACCTCGTGGACACCCGCCGGGAGGTCCCCCATCGCGCCGCGGGGGACACGGAGGGTGACCGTGGCCTCGACGGCGACCCCGGCCTCGACGGTCGCGAGGGCCTCGGCGGTCGCGGGTTCGTTCGTGCGCTGTTCGGTCCGGTTCGTCGGTTCTGCTGCCATACATGCTCCCGGCGCGATTCGAACGCGCGTCTCGGCCGAAGCCGCGTGTTACCGCTACACCACGGGAGTGGCGTACTCGCGCGGCCGAGGAGGACCGCGCCGGAGTGCCACACGCGAATGGGCACCCCGGGTCGGCGGACGGTGCCGCCGCTGTCCGGTCGTTACGACCGTCCGTAGTGGGCTCGCGTCGGGCGGTATCACACCACCGAACGGGGGTGGTATCGGGGCAGGGTGGTCCCCGGACCCGGCGTGCGCGAGGACGGCGGCAGGAACTGGAGCGGGTCGCACCCGGTCAGTCCCGCCGGAGGCGGCCGCTCCCGGGTCGAAGACGGGAGGAGGCCGCCCGGTGCCGGCGCGTGGTCACGCGGCGGGCCGGGTGCGGAGGTGACCGACGACCGTCACGCACTCCGCACCCGGCCCGGACCAGTCGACACCGATCACCTCGGCGGCGTAGGTGTCGAGCCCGGCCCGGGACGCGCCGCTTCCGAAGGCGGCGAGCTCGGGGTTCGGAGTGGTGGTCGTCATCGTCGGTCACCGCTCGTCCGCGTCGGACGAACGTGTCCCCCGCTCTGCGGGGAAACGTATTAATTTTTTTGTACGTTTGACACGCCATGACATGGCGTGCGGATACACCAGAAACATGACTTCTCGCGCCCGACATTCCCGAGAGGAATCGGCGGCGCCCGTCGGCGTACGGCGCCGCCCCGTCAGAGCTCCCGTTCGTCGACGAGGATCGACCGGTCGAGGTCGGCGACCAGGTTCCGACAGGCCCCTTCGACGCCGTTCGCGCCGTCGACGGCCAGCCCGTAGACGTACGGCCGGCCGACGCCAACCGAATCGGCGCCGAGCGCGAGCGCCTTCAGCGCCTCCGCGCCCCGGCGGACCCCCGAGTCGAGGAGCACGGTCGCGTCGGGACCGACCGCCTCGCGGACCCGGGGGAGCGCCTCGATGGCCGCGATGGAGCCGTCGACCTGCCGGCCGCCGTGGTTCGAGACCACCACCCCGTCCGCGCCGCGAGCGAGGGCCTCCGTCGCGTCGTCGGGGTGGAGCAGCCCCTTGACGAGCACCGGCAGGTCGGTGAAGCCGGTCAGCCACTCGAAGTCGTCCCAGGAGAGCGAGGCGTCGCCGAACGCGTCGAAGAACGTCTCCACCGTGGCAAAGTCGTCGGCGTCGGGATCGCCGTCGAGGAGTTCGGCGAACGCCGGGTCGCTGGTGTAGTTCGCGAGCCCCTCGCCGTCGGCGAGCTGCGGGAGGTGCCCTCGCGAGAGATCCCGCTCGCGCCAGCCCGGTACCGGCGTGTCGACCGTGAGGACGATGGCCTCGTAGCCCGCGCGTTCGGCCCGATCGACCAGGCTCTCGACGAGCGCGTCCTCCGTGCTCGGGTAGAGCTGGAACCAGCCCGGCGTCTCCCCGAGTTCGCCCGTGACCTCCTCCATCGTGTACGAGGAGACGGAGCTGAGCACGAACGGGCCGCCCGCCGCGTCGGCCCCGCGGGCCGCGGCGAGCTCCCCCTCCTCGTGGCAGATGTGCTGGACGCCGACCGGCGAGAGGTGGAGCGGGACGTCGTAGGTCCGGCCGAACAGCTCGACAGAGAGATCCCGTTCGGAGACGTCCCTGAGGAGTCGCGGGACGATCAGCCACCGGTCGAACGCCCGCCGCGCCGTCGACGTATATCTCGTGCTGTCGTGCGTTCCCCGGGTTCCCCTCGGTGTCGGTCATGGTCGTCCCCTCGGGGAGTGTCGGGAAATCTCCTGTCGGTCGACACTCCACCGGGTCCTCCCGGCACGGGCCTATCCCTTGCCGGCCCGCTGTCGTTCCCCTGACGCAGGGTCGTCCGCGGGGTCCGTGGCCCGTGCGACGGCCGCCATCCCCGTCACCTCGCCGTCGTCGGTGACGAACGAGACGGTCAGGTCCACGACGACCTCCGAGCCGTCGGCCCGGCGGACGGGCGTCTCCAGCACCTGCCGGCGGCCGTACTTCGTCTCCCCGCTCCCCATCGCCCGCTCCCAGCCGGCCCAGTGGCCGTCGTGGAACCGCTCCGGGACGATGGCGTCGACGGGTCGACCCTCCACCTCGGCCGCGGCGTGGCCGAACAGCTCCTCGGCGCCGGGGTTCCAGAGCCGGATGGTCCCCTCGCGGTCGAGGACGACAACAGCCTCCCCGAGCGCGTCGACGACCCGCTCGCACAGCGCCGCACGGTCGGTCATGGTCCCGGGTCGGTCGAGGGTGACAAAGGCGCGTCGGTCGCCCGGACGGACACGGCGACCGGAGCGGAGGCGTGTCGGTCGCCCGGACGGACACGGCGACCGGAGCGGAGGCGTGTCGGTCGCCCGGACGGACACGGCGACCGGAGCGGAGGCGTGTCGGTCGTACCCTCCGTGCGTCGCTCTTCCGTGCGAAACGGACTCGGGGAGACGGGTCCGTAGTTAGCGTTACCTCCCTCCGCGCGCTAGGGGGCGTGTGTCCAGGACCGATCCCCCGCTCACTCACCGAACCGCAGCGGAACCCATCCGGCCCGGTATCGTCGACCTCCCGCTACCGGCCCCGCGCGAGAACTGGACGTTCTACGAGACGTTCCACGAGCTCCCGGACCCGGCCGACCAGCCCGAGGGGACCTACGTCGTCGTCGACGCCATCAACTTCAGCACGACCGTCGCGTGGCTGCTCGACCGCGGCGTCTCGTCGGTCGTCCCGCTGGTCGACCGGGCGTCGGCCGACCGGTTCGGGACGGAGAACCCCGACGCGCTCGTCGGCGGCGACTACGCGTTCGACAGCGGCGAGGACTCGCTGGTGCGGAACTCGCCGACCGACTGCGCCGAGCGGGGGTTCGACTGGGCCGGCCGGGTCGTGGGACTCAACTCCATCAACGGCGCGAACGCGGTTCGGGCGGTACGAGACGACGCACCGGTGGTCGTCGCCTCGCCGGTGAACGCCCGCGCAGTGGCCGACTGGTTCGACGGTCGTGGGGACCCGATCCACTTCGTCGCCGCGGGTACGCGCGGGGAACACGCCGTCGAGGACACGTTCGGGGTCTACCGGGTCGTCCACCACCTGCTGAACGAGGACTCTCCGGCCGCCGACGCGATGCACCTCCGGCTGCTCGACCACGTCTACGCCAACGCCGCCCACCTGGAGGGGCCGCCGGACCTCCACCCCGACCAGCACGTCGTTCGGGCGTTCGACTCGCTGTTGGCGGTGCCGGTCCGGCCCGCGGGCGAGTCGGCGATCGGGGCCGCCTGATACGGACCGTCGTAACGATTTACTGGCGATAACCCGGACGGGATCGGTGATCGCCGGTAACGGACGACGACAGCCCGTATCAACCGTCGCCGCCGTCGTCACTGGAGTCGACCGAGCCGACACCGTCGTCCTCGACCGGTCCGCGGTCGCGGAGCTGCGGGAGGTTCGGGTCGCGGTAGGGGTTCCGGCCGAACGCCCGGTCCTCGATGCCCTGCTCGGCCAGCCGGTCGACGAGGACGTTCCGCAGGCGATTGAGGCTCGTCTTGTCGAGGCCGTGAGCATCGAGCAGCCGCTCGAACGCCGGCTCGTCCTTGATGGAGTGGAACGCCTCGTAGAGGTCGGCGAGCTCCTCGGGGGACTTCCCGGCGAGGTACTCGCCGTCCTCGAGGCCGAGGTAGCGCCGGCGCTCGACGTCGACGACGTGCCGGACGACGACGAGCGCCACCCTCGGGATCGCCCGCTGGCTGCCGAACGCGGTGAGGTCCAGCTCCTCCATCACCCCGAGGACGCGGTCGCGCTGCCAGCCCGTCAGGTCGAGGTGGTTGCAGAGCGCCTGTGCGACCCGGAGCTTGTCGAGCCGGTGGAGCCGCGAGCTGTGGCCCCGCATCGCCGGGTGGCGCTCCTCGTGGAGGCGCCGGAGCGACTCGGAGACGTCGTTCGCGGGATCGCTCGCGCGGCCGATGGTCGTCGCACTCGGCGAGACCACGTCCCAGCGGCCGACCGCGGTGTCCCGCAGCGCCTCCGTCCGCGAGAGCGCCCCGTGTCCGGCTCGATCGCTCACACCACGGAGTTCGCGTTCGCGGGCCGGCGTTCCGGACTCCCCGCCGGCGGCCCCGGTTCGGGTCCCGCTCCCGGACTGATCGCCCATGCCAGCGGTGTTGTGACTCGCGACTCAAGAACGGTTCGACCGGCTCGGAGCCGTCGGGCGCCGTCAGAACTCCCCTCGTATAGACTGCTTGTCGCGGGAAGCAGTTAAACACCGAACGGATCGCCCCCGGCGACGAGCGCCCCGGGAACCGCCAAGAGTAGCTTTATTCCCCGCTCGTCCGAAGGACGACCACCGATGCCGTCGTTACTTCCGGCGATGGAGACCGTGGACCTCACCGAGGAGCAGCGCCTGGTCCAGAAGAGCATCCGCGAGATCTGCGAGAACTTCGGCGACGATTACTGGCGCGAGCGGGACCGCGAGGAGGAGTTCCCGACGGAGTTCGTCGACACGCTGGCCGAGGAGGGGTGGCTGGGTGCGCTCGTCCCCGAGGAGTACGGCGGCCCGGGGATGACCACGAGCGAGGTCGTCGTGATGATGGAGGAGATCGCGGCCAGCGGCGGCGGGTTCGCGGCCGCACAGGCCATCCACGGCGGCATCTACAACGTCCCGCCCATCGTCAACTACGGGAGCGAGGCGATGAAGGAAGAGCTGCTCCCGAAGCTCGCCCGCGGGGAGGTCGCGATCCAGTCGCTCGGGCTCACGGAGCCGAACGCCGGCTCGGACTCGACCTCTATCGAGACGTTCGCCCAGCGCGAGGGCGACGAGTACGTCATCAATGGTCAGAAGATCTGGATATCCCGGGTGGACGCCACCGACTACATCGTCCTGATGGCCCGCACGACCCCCAAGTCCGAGGTCGAGAAGCGGACCGAGGGCATCTCGATGTTCCTCGTCGACGTCGACGCGGTCCGCGACCAGGGTACCTTCGACATGAAGGCGATCCCGAAGACCGCCTCCGGCGCGGTCCACTCCTACGAGCTCTGGTTCGAGGATATGCACGTCCCGGCGGAGAGCCTCATCGGCGAGGAGGGGGAGGGGTTCTACCAGGTTCTCGACGGACTGAACGAGGAGCGGGTCGTCATCGCCGCCGAGTGCATCGGCCTCGGCGAGGCGGCCATCGTGGCCGGCGTCGAGTACGCCGACGAGCGGGAGGTGTTCGACCGACCCATCGGGAAGAACCAGGCCATCCAGCACCCGCTCGCGGAGGCGTTCGCGCACGTCACGGCCGCCAAGCAGGTGGTCTACAACGCCACCGAGGCCATCCACGACGCCGACCGGCGGATGGCGGGCGTCCACGCCAACACCGCGAAGTACCTCGCCGCCGAGGCGGCGTTCGAGGCGGCCGACATCGCCGTGCAGGCCCACGGCGGCTTCGGCGTCGCCCGCGAGTACGACGTCGAGCGGTACATGCGCGAGGCGCGGCTCACCCGGCTGGTGCCCGTCGCCCAGGAACTCGCCCTGAACTACCTCGGGACGAAGGCGCTCGGCCTCCCGCGGTCGTACTGAGGGTTCTCGAGGTTCGACCCGAACCGGGCTGGCTGGTTCGACGGCGGACCGGACGGCCGGCAGGGTGGGGCTGGAAGGGGTCGGCGGGTACGCGAAGCACGGGGACGGTGAGCCGAACGAATGAGCGACGAGGAGCGCAGCGAGCCGTGCGAGCGTAGTCGCCGGGTGCTTCCGAGTCGTTCGATACCGTGCTGATTGGACTCTCCGAAGGGCAACAAGCACGAATACTAGGTGATGCTGGTGCCGGTCCCTGCGACACCGCGTGCGCCGATTCAGAACGGCCCGCCGGCGAGTCCGAGCAGAACCAGCGTGTTCCAGGCGGTGAGCAGGGCGCCCAGGACCACCAGCGCGAGCGGGACGCCGACGGCGTGCGGTCGGGGCACCGCCCGCCACAGCAGGTAGAACAGCAGGAGCGAGCCGATCTTGAGCGGGACCACGGCGGCCACGCCGTACCCCTCGACGAGTACCGAGGCGATCGGGCCCGCCTCCGTGGCCCGGCCGCCGTGGAGACCGACGACGGTGGTGAGGAGGTCGCCGACGCCGTAGAGCGCGACCGCGAGCCCCCAGAGCGTCGGCGTGTGCCTCGCCAGCGACTCGGGTGCGCCCTGCGTGTGGTCGGTGTTCACGGTTCAGTTCCCCTCGTCGTGCCGGCCGACCCGCGGTCGCTCCCCACCCATCGGATCGGACCTCTCTCCGAGGAGACATGAGGGTTCCGCTCCGCTCGACCTCGGCAGCCGTCCGACGGTGGCGTTCCGAAACACGCACGTTTTACGCCACGCGCCGCTACGCCGGGGTAATGAGCCACGAGACGCCCGCCGAGGGCGAGCGGACGGAGGGCGACCTCACCCGGACGGGGATGGCGCTCAGGCACGAGCGGACGTGGGACTACGAACTCGACCGCATCGTCGAGGCGGTCGCAGAGCGGGACGCCTCGACGGTGGGCCTGCAGTTCCCCGAGGGGCTCAAACGCCGCGGTCCCGCCGTCGCCGACGACCTCCGGGAGCTGCTCGACGAGGACGTGAACGTCCTCATCTCCGGACAGCCCTGCTACGGGGCGTGTGACCTGGACACCTACCTGATGCGCCGGACGGACGTGTTCGTCCACTTCGGCCACTCCCCGATGAAGGAGTCGGAGAAGATCATCTACGTCCCGCTGTTCTCGAACGTCGAGGTGACGCCCATCATGGAGGAGTCGCTGGCCGAACTCGCCGATCCGGACGAGGACCCCGACGTCGGCCTCGTCACGACGGCACAGCACATGAACGAGTTCGACGAGATGCGTGCCTGGCTCGAGGAGCGGGGCTACACCGTCCACACCCGGCGGGGTGACGAGCGGCTCACCCACGAGGGGCAGGTGCTGGGCTGTAACTACGCGAGTGCGGAGGTGGACGCCGACCAGGTGCTCTACGTCGGTGGCGGGAAGTTCCATCCGCTCGGCCTGGCGATGGAACACCCCGAGAAGAAGGTGATCATCGCGGACCCCGTGAACAACGTCGTCACCGTCGCGGACACGGAGAAGTTCCTCAAACAGCGCTACGGGGCGGTCCACCGGGCGATGGACGCCGAGACGTGGGGTGTGATCTTCTGTACGAAGATCGGCCAGGGCCGGTGGGACGTCGCCCAGGGGATCGTCGACTCGAACGACGACGCCTACCTCCTCACGATGGACGAGATCACGCCCGACCGGCTGACGAACTTCGGGATGGACGCCTACGTCAACACGGGCTGTCCCCGGATCACGACCGACGACGGCCCGCAGTTCAAGAAGCCGATGCTCACTCCCGGCGAGTACCGCATCGCCATCGGCGAGGAGCCCTTGGAGGACCTCTCGTTCGATACGTTCCACGGTACCTGGTAACCGGCTCCCCTTGGGCGGTTTTCCGGAGAGTGGTTCGGCGGTTCCCGCTCGAAAACGGACGAAGAACTAATTTACCGGAATGGGAATCGTGGGCAAATGACCCCGGAAGGAGAGTCCGTCCTCGTCTCGTGGTACAGCGAACACGTCGGCGAGCCCGATCGTCGCGTCGACGTCTATCTGGGGTTCGGTCTGTTCTTCGCGGGGGTCGCGCTGGGGCTCGGCGGGCTGGCGCTGTTCCTGGCCGAGCGCGGGCTGTTCGCCGGGCGGATCTGGTGGATCCGCGAGGCCGCGTTCGCCGCGGGGGCGCTCGGGCTGCCGGGGCTATTGCTCGGGACCGTCGTGCTGCTGCCCGTCGACCGGCGGGCGCTCTACGGCTCCGCCGCCGGCGCGGCGGTCTGTCTCGGCGCGGTCGGCTTCTTCCTCTATGCCTACCCGTGGGAGTGGAACGTTACGTCGGGGGCGGACTACAGCGCGATCGGTGTGGCGGTGTACGCGGTCGGCCTCGTCGCGGTCGTCGCCGCGGCCGGCGCGGCGCTGGTCAGCTACCACGTCGAGCGGGCCAACGGGCCGGCCGGGGTGGCCGACGCCGGTGCCGGCGGCGGCGAGACGGGGGACGACGGTACCGGGGAGCCCGCCGTGACCGACGAGCAGGTCCGGGCGGACATCGACGAGGCGACGGCGGCCTCGAACGTCTCCTGGGGCGGCGTGCGGAAGAAGGAGACGAAACGGCTCCAGCTCAACACCGACGGCATCGAGGAGCTGGACCGGAAGGGGTTCGACGGCGTTGAGGCGAAGCGCGTCCGCGGGGCCGGCATCGACGACTCCATCCAGGGGCTCAAGGCGATGAAGGGCGACGTCGACCGGAGCGACCGCTCGGAGGGTGGCGTCGACGACCAGGCCTCGGCGCTCAAGGAGCTCCGCGACCAGCAGCGCGCCGAGGAGCTCGCGAGCGACGACGAGGGGGTCGTAGACCGGCTCCGCGGCGCGCTCGGACTGGGCGACTCGCGGTAGCGACGAACCGGCGACACCGTTTCTGGTGTCTCTGCTCGTAGCCACAGCAGTCCTGGAACTTTGTTTAACTCACTAATTGACTTGACACAAGTTGCTTTTTGTATCGTGGGACATCCGTCTGACATGGCGCGAGGCATCGACGTCGGTACGATGAACATCATCTCGGCCGAGCAGGACGGCAACGAGACGGTGTTCGTACAGCAGCGCAACTCCTTCGTGGAGATCGAGTACTCGGACATGGCCGAGGAGATGCTCTCCCGGAGCGAGGTCCTACACATCCGCAAGGACGATTCGGTGTACGTCGTGGGCGACGACGCACTGAACTTCGCGAACATCTTCAAGCAGGAGACCCGCCGGCCGATGAGCCACGGGATCCTCTCGAGCGACGAGAGCTCGGCCATCCCGATGATCAAGCTCATCCTGGAGCAGGTCGTCGGCGAGCCGGAGAAGCCGCGCGAGCGGCTGTTCTTCTCGACGCCCGCGGACCCGATCGACTCGGACCTCAATACCCTTTATCACCAGAAGACCCTCGAGTCGCTGCTCGGCGACATGGGCTACGACCCCGAACCCATCAACGAGGGGATGGCGGTCATCTACTCGGAACTGGCCGACTCGAACTTCACGGGGCTCGGCGTCTCGTTCGGCGCGGGGATGACCAACGTCTGCCTGGCGTACTACGCGGTGCCGGTCATGACGTTCTCCATCGCCCGCGGCGGCGACTGGATCGACGAGCAGGCCGCCCAGGCGACCGGGACGAACGTCGACAAGGTCACCGCGACCAAGGAGGACGACTTCCGGCTGGACTTCACGACCGACGTCGGCGGGATCGAGGGTGCGCTCAGCATCTACTACGACAACCTGCTCGACTACGTGATCGAGAACATCATCTCGGAGGTCAACGAGGAGGACGTCGAGGAGGGCCTCGACGTGCCCGTCGTCGTCACCGGCGGCACGTCCTCGCCGCAGGGGTTCGCCAAGCTGTTCCAGGACCGACTCAACGACGCCGCAGTGCCGTTCAGCATCAGCGACGTCCGCCGGGCCGAAGAGCCGATGTACTCGGTCGCCCGCGGCGCGCTCGTCGCTTCCCGGACCGAGGAGTCCGAGGACGGTGCCGAGGAGGGCACGGCCGAGACCGAGGCCGCGCCCGCCGAGGACTGAGCGGCGTTCGGCTCCCGAGGACCGGGCCGGTCGACCTCCGAGTTTCTTTTGACGCCACCGGCATCGAGCGACGGCACGGACGTCGATCCGGCAGTTCCTCGCCGTTCTTCCGCGCGTTCTTCCGAGAGACGTCCGTGCGACGACCCGAAGCCGTCGTTCCACCCTGGAGATTATCCCCGTCGTTCGTACGTTCCCCGCCAGGGACCACGCGACCGGAGCACGGTGCCGGATCGGACACGGTGGCCGGCGACGGTGACCTCCATCATACGGACGGTTGTAACGACGTACCGGTGATCGCCTGTTCGGGGTCGGCGATCATCGGAAAAAGACTACAACCGTCCGTATCAGTCCCCGTTCCCGTCGCCGTCCGCCGACCGGCCGCCGTCCATCGCGGCCGCGGCCTCCGCGAGCGCCTCGGCGTCGAGTTCGCGCCGGTCGCCCTCGTGGAACCGCCGCAGCGCGTCGCTCCACGTCTCCGGCGCCCGGACCTCCGCCCGGTGGTCGGCGGAGACGCCGGTCCACCCGCAGTCCGGGCACGAGGCGGCCTCGCGGTCCCCGTGCCGGTAGTGGTCGAGTACCCCCCCACACCGTGGACAGTCCATGACTCGAGATGTTGGCCGCGGGTGTTAACTCCTCGCTCGGTTACGCCGCGTGGGCCGCCTCGACCGGTCGCGGCGGCGTCGACAGCGACGTGGCGGAGCGGTTCCCCCGGGACCGACTCCGGGATGGCGGCTGCCGAATAACTCGTGGACATTCGGAAACTATTTTGTATACCCGAGGGAAATCTACGGGCGTGAGACCGAACCGTACGCCGCACGGGATCGGCCGGGGCCGAACGGGAGGGGTATCGAGGCGCGCGAGCGACCGCCCGGAGGGCCACCCACGTCGACAGGGTGGCGGTCCGGCGTGACCGAGACGCGGCGGCGGCTGGCCCAGGAGCTCGGCGTCGTCGCGGGGTTCGACGACCCGAGGGCGCCCCTGGAGCAGTACCACACGCCGCCGGACCTCGCGGCGCACATCGTCCACCTCGCGGACCTCCAGGGGGACGTCGAGGGGCGGACGGTCCTCGACCTCGGCTCGGGGACCGGGATGCTGGCGCTGGGGGCGGCGCTCCGCGGACCGGAGCGGTCGGTCGGCGTCGAGATCGACCCGGCACCGCTGGCGACGGCCCGCGAGAACGAGCACCGGGTCGGCGCCCGTGCGGACATCGAGTGGATCCGTGCGGACGCGACCGAGGCGCCGCTCTGCCCCCCGTCTCGCGGGGACGTGACGGTCCTGATGAACCCGCCGTTCGGCGCCCAGCGGGGCAACGAACACGCCGACCGGGCGTTCCTCCGTACGGCCGCCCGGCTCGCCGCGGTCTCCTACTCCGTCCACAACGAGGGGAGCCGGGAGTTCGTCGAGTCGTTCGCCGCCGACGAGGGCGGGGAGGTGACCCACGCCTTCGGCGCCGAACTGGACCTCCCGAGACAGTTCGACTTCCACGAGGCCGACACCGAAGTCGTCGATGTCGAGGTCTACCGGATCGAGTGGGGCTGATACTGTCGGACACGAGTCCCGAACGACGTCGTCCCTCCGTGGCGGTGATGTTCGAGTAGTCGTGTTTGACAGTGTGTACTACCGTTCCTGCGCTTCCGGCCCGTACGTCTCGCGCTTGGCCACCCGCACCCTGGTCCCGTCGGCCACGGCGAACAGTTTCCCCTCGCGGTTGGTGAACGTCAGCCCACCCGCCTCCGCGGTCCCGTTGACGGCGGGTATCGGCGCTCGTCCGAGCGTCGTGTGGTTCCGTGTCACCCGGAGGTCGAAGCCGTCCTCCACGGGTTCGACGGTGACGTTCCGTCCCTCGACGGTCGGTTCGGCCGTCGACGGATCCGCGGTCCACGCCAGTCTCGGTGGCTCGTCGCCCCCTGCCCGCCGGAGCGACACCTTGTACGTCGCCGGCCCGCCCACGACCGACCAGCCGGTCCGGTCGACGACGACGCTCTCCTGCCAGCCGACACCGCCGAGGCGGACCCGCCGCTCGCCCGCGAAGGCGATCTCCGACCGGGAGAACGCCGTCCACCAGATGCTGCGCGCCTCGCTCACCACGATGACCCCGCTCGTCCGGACGGAGGTGTTGATCCCCGGGACGTCGACCACCGAGACGAGCCGATCGGTCACCCCCTCGGCGTAGTAGACGGTGTAGTCCCGCACCTCGACGCCGGTGGCGTCGTCGAGGGCGTCACCGCCGGAGGTGGGCGCGACCAGGTTGTACGGCACCGCGGCGGTCGAGAGCGCGATCAGTACCGCGAGCGCGAGCCCGACGGCCGCCTCGTGGCTCCGCAGGTCGATACGTCCGACGAGGGTCCGGGCCGAGGCCGTCGGCGCGGCCGCGACCAGCGCCGCGAGCAGCAGCACGAGCGCCAGCCCGCCCGCCCGGAACAGCTCGAACCGGCTCCCGCCGAGGAAGGTGTAGACCGCCCACAGCCCGCGGTCGACCGCGAACAGGAGCGCGGCAACGAACAGGTGGGCGGGGCTCGGCCGCACCCCGCGGCGCCGGATCAGGAGCGTCGCCAGCACCACGCCGACGAACAGCCCGACCGCGTGGCCCTGGATGGCGACGTCCGCCCACCAGGGCGTCGAGAAGCGAGGCCGTGCCTCGGCGACCAGCGTCGGGCTCTGGAGCGCCCGGTAGGCGAGATCGACGAACCCGCCCGCGAGCACGACCACGAGCGTCCCGAGCGGGTAGCGGACCAGCGCGAAGCCGGCGAACGCGAACACCACCCCCGAGAAGCCGATGACCGGTCCCAGCGAGAACGCCGCGGTGAACACGCCGACCACGAGCGACCCGAGGACGAACGCGCCGATCCGTGCGAACGGGTCCGTCCGGAGCGATGAGAACGTCGCCGTCCCCCGCTCGGTCGGGAAGTGCCCCCACGCGTACTCCGCGAGCGTACCGAACGCGAGCGTCCCGAGGAGGTTGCCGATCAGGTGGTTCGTCCCGGTGTGAGCGAATCCCGACGCCAGTATCCCCAGCGGGTAGAAGTACGACCACGCGCGGAACGGGATGACGACCGGCCGGTACCAGCTCTCGAACCCCCCCTGGAGGAAGAGGTAGACCCCGAGGACGAACCCGACGACGACGAGGGTCCCCCACGGAACCCCGAGCACGAACCGCCGGCGGAGCGCCCGTCCCCACCGCCCGCCCGGACGGGCGAGGCGAACGAGGACCACCGCCCCGACCAGCGCCGCGAGGAGGACACCCGCCCGCCACGCCCACGCCGGCACCGCATCTACCATATCGGCCCCACGGAGGCCGCCGGTTTAAGAGCGTCCTCTCCTCACGGCTCGACGACGAGTTTCCCGAAGACGTCCCGCTCGGCCATCTCCCGGAACGCCTCGTCCGTCTCCGAAAGCGGGTAGGTTCCGCCGACCACCGGGTCGAGCTCCCCGTCGGCGACCAGCGACACCAGCGTCTCCAGTTCCGGCTGGGTGCCCATCGTGCTCCCGAGTATCTCCTGGTGGCCCAGGAAGAACGGCGCGGCGCCGAACTCGGATTTCCGCCCCGCCGTCCGGCCGCAGATCACCTGCTTGCCGCCCCGCCGGAGCACCTTCAGCCCGACCTCGACGTACTCGCCGGCGAGGTGGTTCAGGACCGCGTCGACCTCCCCTATCCTCCGAACTGCCTCGACCATCCCGTCGGGGTCGGCCGTCTCGACGCGGTGGTCACAGCCCAGGTCGGCCAGCCGGTCGAGCTTCGCCGCGGAGGTGGACGTCCCGACCGTCTTCGCCCCCACCAGGTCGCACAGCTGGACACAGGCGACGCCCACGCCGCCGGTCGCGCCGGGGACGAACACCAGGTCGCCCGCGCCGACCTCGGCCTTCCGCATCATGTGCCACGCCGTGAGGTACGCCGTCGGGAGCGCCGCGCTCTCGACGAACGACACCGACTCCGGGAGCGGTATCAGCCGTGGGGCCTCGACGGTCGCCAGCTCCGCGAGCCCGCCGTGGTACAGCGAGAACGACGCACAGCGGTTCTCGGGTCCCTCCCGGCAGTACCGACACGTCCCGCAGGTCTGGTTCGGGCAGAGCACCACCCGGTCGCCCGGCTCGACGTCCGTTCCGGGACCTGCCTCGTGGACCACGCCCGCGACGTCGAGCCCGGAGACGAACGGGAGGACGTCCTCCGAGACCATCGCGGAGTCCCCCTCCAGTATCCAGAGGTCGTGGTGGTTGATCGAGCAGGCTCGCACGTCGACGACGGCCTCGCCCTCGCCCGGCGTGGGGTCGTCCCGCTTGACGACGTCGACACCCTCCGGCCCGACGAGTTCGGTGAACGCGGCTGCGCGCATACGGGATCCGCGTCGGGGTGGGCGTTATAGCTTCGGGGAACGGAGCGGTGTGGGCCGGATCCCGGACAGTGCTCTTGCCGGCGCCCGCCGAACCCTCACTCGTGCTCCCGAGGGTGGTCGCGGGGGTCCTGCCCTCCTTCCAGACGGGGAGCGGCGGGTTCGGGGTCCCGCGAGGGGAACCCCCGTTTACGCCGGGAAGGGTGTCACAACGGCTCCTCGCCCTGGACGATCCGCAGGGCGCGGTCGGCCATCGACGGGACGCCCGCCTCCATCTTGGGGTACATCGGGTCGTCGGCGTTCCCCTCCAGGTGCCGGCGGAAGAACATCTCACCGAGGCCTGCGAGCTTGTAGACCGCCAGGGCACGGTAGAACCGCTCGTCATCGAACGAAAAGCCCGTCCGTTCCTCGTACCGGTCGACGAGTTCGACCCGGGTGGGGTAGTCCTCGCCGGCCATGAACGTCGCGTTGAGCGTCCGGCTCCCCTCGGGCGGGTCGGGGTCCTTCGCGTCCCACCAGTACGACAGCATCCACCCGAGATCCGTGAACGGGTCGCCGAGGGTGGACATCTCCCAGTCGAAGATGGCGACGATCGCCGGGTCGTCCTCGGGCCCGAACATCACGTTGTCGAGCTTGTAGTCGCCGTGGACCAGCGTCGACGGGGGATCCTCGGGGACGTTCGCCTCCAGCCACTCGCGCACCTCGCCGAGAACCGGCACCTCGCGCACCTCCTCGGTGACCTCGAACGCCCACTCGAGCTGTTCGGACCACCGGCGGACCTGCCGCTCGGTGAACCCCGGCGGGTAGCCGAAGTCCCCCTCCTCGAGCCCGACGGCCTCGTAGTCGACCTCGTGGATCTCGACGAGCCTGTCGACGAGTTCCTCGCCGATGGCTCGACGGGCTCCGGGGTTCCGGAACCGCTCGGGCTCGGCCTCGCGGAGGACGTCCCCCTCGACCCGCTCCATGACGTAGAAGTCGCTCCCCATCACCGAGTGGTCGTCGCTGGATAGCACCGTCGTCGGCACACGGACGTCGGTCTCCTGGAGCGCGTCGACGACGCGGTACTCCCGGAGCACGTCGTGGGCGGTCTCGGCGGTCTCGCCCGGCGGCGGCCGCCGGATCACGAGCTCCTTCTCGCCCCAGGTGACGAACAGCGTCTCGTTGGAGTGACCCTCCTGGTGGCGCCGGACGTCGTACTCCTCTACGGGTCCGAGTTCGGCCTCCAGGTACTCCGCGAGCGCGTCGACGTCGACGATCCGCCTGAAGTACTCCTCGCTGCGTTCGGTCATGGCGTCCTCCCTAACATTGTAAGGGCCCTTTCCCCGCCGGACCACGAATAGTTGGGGGTTCCCGCCGGTCCGGCGCGGTGTGCTCCGACGGTTATTTTACAATGCTGTGCCGATACACGTCCGATATGGAGTACCACGACTCCGAGACGGCACGGGAACTGGCCTCGCGCGCCCGCGAGTTCATGGACGAGGTGGTCATCCCCACCGAGCGCGAGTACCTCGGCTCCGAGCCGGTCCCCCGCTCGGTCGTCGACGACCTCCGCGGGGAGGCCCGCGAGCGGGACCTCTACTGCCCGCAGATCGGCGAGGCCCATGGAGGTATGGGCCACGAGTTCGCGGACGTCCTCCCGCTGTTCGAGGAGGCCGGCCGGTCGCTGCTCGGCGCCACCGCGATGCGCGTCGACGCCCCCGACGAGGGGAACATGCACACCATCGAGCTCGTCGGCACCGAGGAACAGAAACGGGAGTACCTCGAACCGCTGGTCGCCGGGGACATCCGCTCGGGCTTCTCGATGACCGAACCGCGCGAGGGCGCCGGATCGGACCCGAAGATGATGAAGACCCGCGCCGAGAGAGAGGGCGACGAGTGGGTCATCGACGGCCACAAGTGGTGGACCACGCAGGGCGACGAGGCGGACGTCCTCATCGTGATGGCCCGCACGGACATGGACGCCCACCCCTACGCCGGCACCTCGCTGTTCCTCGTCCCCGCCGACGCCGACGGCGTGGAGATCGTCGAACCGACACCCCACCTCGGTCCGTCGCTGGTCCACTCCAGCCACGCCGAGATCCGCTACGACGACGTGCGGATCCCCGAGGAGAACCTGCTCGGGGAACTGAACGAGGGGTTCACCCACGCCCAGCAGCGGCTCGGTCCCGCACGGCTCACCCACTGTATGCGCTACACCGGGATGGCCATGCGCGCGCTGAACGTCGCCAAGACGTACATGAACGACCGCGAGGCGTTCGGCACGAAGCTCTCGGACAAGCAGTCCCAGCGCTTCGCCATCGCCGACATGGAGACCCGTCTGCACGCCACCCGGACGATGGTCCGGCACGCCGCCCGCGAGATCACCGCCGGCGAGGAGGCACGCATCCCCGTCTCGATGTCGAAGGTGTTCGCCGCCAACACCACCCAAGAGGCCATCGACCTCGCCGTCCAGTGTACCGGCGGCGCGGGCATCTCCGAGCATCTCCCGCTGTCGGACTTCTACAAGTCCGTCCGCGCGTTCCGCATCGTCGACGGGGCCGACGAGGTCCACAAGCGCGTCATCGCCCGGGACGCCTTCGACGAGGCGAACCTGACCCCCGACGAACTGGAGAACATCCCGACGTACTGATCGGGATCGGCGCCCGTCCTCACGCCTTTCGACCCGACAGGTCGTACATCCACTGAAATCGGCCTTCCAGACGTGGAGGTCGGGGCTGACAAAACGGACGCCGCTACGAGGACGGTTCGTCGGCGAACGCACGTTCCCCCTCGATTCTCACGAACCGGGTATCAGGAGTCGCTTGATTTCAGTGAGGGAACCAGTCCCGTGTACATGCTACACGATAAAATCGCGATCATCACCGGCGGTGCGTCCGGAATCGGCAAGGCCACTGTCGAGGAGTTCATCGCGGAGCGCGCGGAGGTCGTAATCGCGGATATCGACGAGGAACGCGGGAACGAGGTCGCCGAGGAACTGGGCTGTGAGTTCGTCCATACGGACGTCAGCGAGTACGAACAGGTCGAGGAACTTGTCGAGTCGACCGTCGAGGCGCACGGTCGACTCGACGTCATGGTGAACAACGCCGGGATCGGCAGCGAAACCAGCATCCAGGAGATGGAGCTGGAGGAGTGGCATCGGGTCGTCCGGACCGACCTCGATGGCGTGATGCACGGCATGAAAGCCGCGCTCCCACACCTGGAGCAGTCGGACGGCTGCATCGTCAACACCGCCTCGATCTACGGACTGGTCGGTGGGAAGGGTGCTGCCTCCTACTCCGCGGCCAAGGGGGCCGTCGTCAATCTCACCCAGCAGGTGGCGATCGACTACGCCGATCGAGGCGTCCGCGTCAACAGCGTCTGTCCCGGGTTCGTCGACACGCCCATGACCGAGGACCTGCTCGAGTCCGAACGGTTCTACAGCTTCCTCGAGGCGAACACGCCGATGGACCGACCCGCCCAGCCCGGGGAGATCGCCCCCGTGATCGCGTTCCTCGCCTCGCCGAAGGCCTCCTACATGACGGGAGCGAACGTTCCCGTCGACGGCGGGTGGACCGCACACTGACACCCTCGTGCGTCCTTCGTATTTCCTCACTGACCGGAACTCGATCCCATCGGTCTCGAACCACCGACCCTCTGGAAGGTTCCTGGAGATAGTTGCGCACGACCGTGCGACCGCTCGTCCGGAACCATCGGGATCCGCAGGCCGGTTCGCGAGTGACGGACCTCGGACCATCGGTGTGCCCGGCCGACGAACTCCCGGCCGACGAACTCCCGGCCGACCGTTCCGTTTCCGGATCGACGTCTCCGATCGATGAGTCCCCGATACCGGACGACTGGACCGTCCCCACGAGACGCCGACTGGACGATCCCCCTTCGACGTTTCCCGATCACTTCCGCTCCGCCGCGGTCTCCAGCGCGTCGGCGGTCGCCCCCGGCATCGAGAGGAACGGCGAGTGGGAGGCCTCCAGGGTCAGTTCGAGGTCGGCCCCGTGCTCTTCGAGCATCGTCTCCTGCTGTTCCCTGGTTATCGCGCGGTCCTCCGTGCAGCCGACGTAGACCCGGCGGACGGCCCCGAACCGCTCGTCGGTCGCCGTGACGGGCGTCGAGATGGGTTCAATCGGCTCCGGGCGAACGAGCGAGCGCGCGAGCGCCCGGTCCTCGGCTCCGCAGTCGGCGTAGAACGCCTCGTCGAGCCACGTCTCGGGGACCCAGCCGACGCCGCGCTCCTCGTCGACCTCGAACTGCTGCGTGACGAGCGAGGCCTCGCTGCGCTGGTCGAGCATCGACTCGCCGTCCCCCGGCAGGTACGCCGTCAGGTAGACCAGCGTGTCGATGTCCGACGGTACACGCTCCGCGGCGGCCGTGATCAGCATCCCGGCCATGCTGTGGCCGACGAGGACCGGTTCGTCCACTCCCTCCAGCGCCTCGCACACCCGGTCGACGTAGCCCTCCAGTGTCGCCTCGGCGTACGGCGTCTCGTCGATGCCGTGGGCCGGGAGGTCGAACGTCACCACCTCGTGACCCCGGTCCTCCAGTTCCGGTCGGAGCCCGTACCAGCACCACGCGCCGTGGTAGGCCCCGTGGACGAGGACGAACGTGCTCGGGCTCACCGGTCGACCCCTCCGGCCGCCGTCGTCTGGTCCCGCATGGCTCTCCCGCCCGCCGCGAGGGAGATAAGTGTTCACCGGTGGCCGGCCCGGACGGTCCGCCGGAGCTTTGCGTCCGCGTTCCGGGGTCGGTGGCATGGACGTCCGGGTGCGGCCGCTCCGCGAGGAGGAGGAGGAGGAGGAGGTCGAACGGCTCGTCGACGAGCTCTGGCTGCCGTTCGCCGACGAGATGGCCGAGGTCGACGGGTACAACGAGCTCGTCGACGAGACGACCGCCCGCGAGCACGGGCTCGCGTACCGCCGCGAACAGCTCGACGATGCGGACGCGCGGGTCTGGGTGGCCGAGCGCGAGGGCGCGTGGGTCGGCTACGTCCGCGCGTCGGTCTCGACGCCGGCCCCGGTGTTCGCCCGCGGGCCGACGCTCCAGGTCGGGGAGCTGTACGTCGTCCCCGGCGCGCGCGGTGCGGGCGTCGCCGACGCGTTGCTGGACCGCGCGGCCGAGTGGGGACGGACACGGGACTGCGAGCGGGTCGGCCTCTCGGTCAACGCGAACAACGACCGCGCCCGGTCGTTCTACGACCGCCGGGGGTTCGAGGCCCGACGGCTCAAGCTCGACCGGCCGCTGTGAGGCCCACGGGACCGGCCCCCGTGTGGAGACTGCCGAGTGCGGGCCGGGACTCTCACCCACCGGAAAGACACTTCCGGACGACCCGAGACGGTCACTCCGTGACCGAACGCGACACGGTCCGCCGCGCCTACGACGAACTCGCCGAGAGCTACGCCGCGGAACGGTCATCCGACGCCGCGGCCGCGGCGAGGCTCGATAGCCTCGTCGGACGCCTCCCCGAGACCCCCCGTGTCCTCGACGCGGGCTGCGGTGGGGGGGATCCGGTCCTCGCCGCACTGGACGACGAGAAAGCGAGGGCCGTCGGACTGGACTTCTCCGGCGAACAGCTCCGGCTGGCACGCGAGACCGTCCCCGGGGCCGCGCTCGTCCGGGGAGATATGATCGCGCTCCCGTTCCGCGAGGGCTCGTTCGACGCCGCGACCGCCCTCCACTCGCTCATCCACGTCCCGCTGGCCGACCACCGGACGGTCCTCGAGGAGTTCGCTCGCGTCCTCCGTCCGCGTGGGTCGCTCCTCCTCACCGAGGGCCACGAGGAGTGGGTGGGCGAGAACCCCGACTGGCTCGGCACCGGCACCGGGATGCGCTGGGAGATCGCCGGCCGGGAGGAGACCCGCGAGGGGCTCGAGGCGACGGGGTTCGAGGTGCTGGAGGAGTGGGACCGGCGGGACGAACTGGCCGAGGACGGCTCCAGCAAGCCGTCCTTCCTCGTGCGGCTGTCCCGGTGACCGGCGGCGGGGCAGGACCGGTGGCATCCCGACCGATGGATACGGACGACTGCCTGGCTCTCGCTACTCCCCTCCGAGGACCGACTCGGCGTCCGTCCCCGAGCGTCCGGGGCCCGTCGACCGGTAGCCAGCACGCATCGCCTCGCGGACCAGTGCCTGGCGGTCCCGGAACCCGGGCAGCCCCGACAGGAAGGACCCGCCGAACAGGTACTCGGCGAACCCGAAGTCGAACGCCGGCGGCACCGCGAGCGTGTAGGCCCAGTCTATCATCGACGTCACCTCCCCGGTGTCGCGGTCGGCCAGGAGGTTGTGGAGCCCGTGGTCGTTGCGGCCCAGGACCGGCGAAAACGGTCCGGTCGGTTCCTCTATCCGCTCCTCGAACCACGACTCGAGCCGCGGCATGAGGTCCGCGAACCGGGTCCCGGCGTGTCGATCCAGCTCGCGCTCGACGTACCCGCGCAGGTACGCCGGCCAGGAGTCGGAGCCTTTCCCTGACGCTTCCGGGCCGCGGACCGTACGCCTTGGACCGATCTTCCGGTCCGGGCCACGGGACTTTTGCGCTTCGACGTGCCCTACGTTCACATGGACGGGACCGAACTCCGCTTCGCCGCGGGGGCGATCCGTGACGCGGGCTCGGTCGTCGCGATGACCGGTGCGGGGATATCCACTCCGTCGGGCATCCCCGACTTCCGGAGCGAGGGCGGCATCTGGGACCGGCACGACCCGATGGACTTCCACATCTCCCGGTTCGAGGCCGACCCCGAGGGGTTCTGGCGGGACCGCATCGACGTGGTCGACGCCGTCTTCGGGGACGGCGTCGAGCCGAACCCGGGCCACGAGGTGCTCGCCGATCTCGAACGCGAGGGGCACCTCGACGCGGTCATCACGCAGAACGTCGATGGGCTCCACCAGCAGGCCGGGAGCGAGGAGGTCGTCGAGATACACGGAAACGGCGGGCGCGTCGTCTGTACGGACTGCCGGACGCGGTACGACGGTGACCCGCACTTCGAGTCGGTCCGGAACGGCGGGCCGGCCCCGCCGACCTGTCCCGACTGTGGGGGGACGCTCAAGCCCGACACGGTGCTGTTCGGCGAACAGCTCCCGGAGTACGCGCTCTACCGCTCGCAGGCGCTCGCCGAGGGGGCCGATGCGTTCCTCGTCGTCGGCTCGTCGCTGACCGTCGAGCCCGCGGCGTCGTTCCCGCGGACGGCCGCGGAGACGGGCGCGACGCTCGTCGTCGTGAACCTCGACCGGACGGGGGTCTCCGACCGCGCCGAGTACGACTTCCGGGCCGACGTCGTCGACGCGCTCCCGCGGCTCCGGGACGAGGTCCTGAACGGGACGTGATACGGTCGTGTGTGGTCCGTATGAGTCGCCCCCGTCCGCTCTCGCCTTCGGCGCTACGCTTTTGCCACGGGCCTACCAGCGAACGGTTGGCATGGCAGACTACGAAGTGGTACACCTGGACGACGTCCCGACGACCGACCTCTCCGAGGTGGAGGAGGTCCCGCCGGACCTGAACATCAAGCCCGTCGGTAGCACCCTCGGGAGCGAGGAGATGCGCGTCACCGTCTGGTACTTCGAACCCGGCGAGGAGATCCAGTACCACGCCCACAGCGAGCAGGAGGAGCTCTACTACGTGCTCGAGGGGGAGTTCTCGCTGAAACTCGGGCGATCGGGCGAGGAGGAGTACGTCGAGGCCGGGCCGGGGACGTTCTGGATCGCGAAGCCCGAGGTCGGCCACGGTCACCGGAACGTCGGCGACGAGCAGGGGGTCGTGCTCGCGTTCGGAGCGCCGCCGGTCGAGGACCCCGGTCTCGATCCCCACTCGCTCTGATACGGTCGTGCGAAGCTGTTTCTAGCGATCTTCGGGAAGACCGGCGTTTCGGGACCGACGAGACGGACCTCCGATCCGCGAGGCCGAACTACGCACGACCGTATGACACCCCGGTCCCGTCGGTTCGGTGGTGCTAGAAGGTCACCTGGTACTCGCCGGGGGTCACCCTCTCGTCCTCGTCGCCGTAGCTGTTCCGCAGGAACTCGACGATCCGCGAGGATTCGGCCATCGTCAGCCCGTACTCGTCGTCGACGAGCACCGGCACCGCACGCTGGCCCGAGACGCGCTTGACCTCGTTGCGCTTCGAGTGGAGCCCCTCGACCCAGACGCTCTCGAAGTCGAGGTCCAGCCGCTCCAGTTCGTCGACGACGGCCTCGCACCACGGACAGCCCTCCAGCCGGTAGAGCGTTCGACTCATGTTCGACCCCACGCGCCGCCGGGGCTTAAATCCCGAGCCGATAGGGACGTTCGGGGATCGTTGGTGGCCGGATGAACCGCCGGGTGGGACAGTCCCACCCGACGTCCCGATCCCGGATCGTCGCCGAACCCCCCGTCGCGACCCACCCGCCCACTTTTACACCCGGGAGGTGACCGCCGACCCATGCCACCCGACGTAGGCGAGACCGCCCCCGAGTTCGAGGCGCTCCGGTGTGACGGCGAGACGTTCCGCCCGCGGACCCTCTCGGGGTCGCTCGGCGAGGACGGCGGCGTGCTGGTGTTCTTCGGGTTCGCCTTCAGCGCCATCGCCGAGAACTGGTGGGGTCGCTACGAGCGCTACGGCTGGGCCGACCTCGACGTCCCGGTCTACGGCGTCGGCCGCGATGGGCCGTACAGTATGAACGCCTTCCTCCGCGAGCTCGACTCGCCGTTCGAGCTGTTCGCGGACGTCGACGGCGAGATCGCCGACGCGTTCGATCTGCTCGTCGAGCGCGAGGGGATGGCCGGGGCGCACACGAGCAAGCGGGCCGTCTACGTCCTGGACGGCGACGGCGTCGTTCGCGACCGCTGGATCACCGACGACTACATCCGGCCCGTCCCGACGCGCGAACTGGAGGAGAGCATCCGGGAGCTCTCGGGATAGGCGGGTGCTCGCGTCCCGTCCGCACGCCGGGACCGTCACCGATCCACGCAGTCGAGTATCTCCCGTACCAGCGAGTTGAACCCCTCGAAGTGGACGTGTGGAGTGTGCCCCAGCCGCACGATCACCGTATCCAGCGAGGGGACGACCATCGTCAGCTGTCCCCTGTACCCCCTCGCGCTGTAGGCGTCCTCGGGCACCTCCGGGAGTTCGTGGTCCCTGTTCAGCCAGAACTGCCCGCCGTACCCGCCGTCGGGCTCGGCCGGGGCGGGGGTCGTGACGAAATCGACCCAGCCCTCGGGGAGGACCCGCTCGCCGAGCCACTCGCCGTCCCAGAGGTGGAGGAGGCCGAAACGCGCCCAGTCCCGGGCCGTCCCGTAGTTGAATCCGGTCATGACGAAGTTCCCGTTCCGGTCCGCCTCGTGGACCATGTCTCGGACGCCGATCCTGTCGTAGAGCGCCCGTTGTGGGAACGCGAGATAGGAGCACCCGGTCGATTCGACCGTCTCGCGGACGATCCGACCCAGACTCAGCGGGTCGCAGTTGCGGTACCGCCAGACCGTGTTCGGCTCGTGTTCGAGGGGTCGACCCGTGGCGAAGTCGAACACGTCGATCGAATCGAAGTAGGGTCGGTGGTGGTGGTCCTCCGGTCCGTACCGCGGGACCGACGGCTCGTCGGTCGCGCGACGGAACTCCAGCCCGCTGCTCATGCGGAGGAGGTCGCCGATCTCGATCTCGCGGCGCTCGTCCCCGCTCCACTCGTCGATCGGCGCGGGGTCGTCGACGTCGAAGTGGCCCTCCCCGACGAGGATACCGATCAGTGCTGCCGTGACGCTCTTGCCCATCGACCAGCTCACGTGCCGGGTCCGTCGTTCGAACCCCGACGCGTACCGCTCGCCGACGATCTTCCCGTCCGTGACGACGAGGAGGGCGCGGGTTCCCGGTGGCATACCGTGTGTCGGTGGCTCGGTGACGGCACGATCGAGTACGGTCGAGAGCCGCTCCTCGTCGACCGATTCGGGGTTCCGATCCACCGCATCGACGTCCCCCATCGGCCACTCCTGTTCGTGGGGAGCCTCGAGCATCGGGGGAACGACCGCTGGCTCGAACGATACGTCGGTCGCGTCCTCCGGGAGGAGCGTAGATCCCTGTGACGGGTTGTGCGCCGCCGTTCGCTCGTTGCCCCGATCGTCGGTCAGGGTGACCGTCCGCTCCCCGAAGTCGACGTCCACCGAGACCCGGTCCCAGTCGTGGTAGTGGTCGATCGTGCGGAGGTCGTTCTGGACGAACTCGTAGGGGTTCCGACCGACCACGAAGACCCCCGAGCAGAGCTGTTTGGCGTGTTCGGCGAGACTGTTGGCGGCCTGGGTCGATCTGTTGCCGGAGCCGACGGTCATGCGCGAGTGCCTTGCCACACCCACCTAAGTATTCCGTCCATCCCGTCACCCCTGCTACTGTTCGCGATGCTGTCGGCGGTGCCCGTTCGCGGTACCGGTACAGCGCGATCGGCTGTCGGTCCTCGGGTCCGTGACTTCCGCCGGGACGAGCCTCACCACGTCGACGACGGTCTGCTCGTCCCGGTCGGTCATCTCACACGCCTCGCGGACGGCAGGAGCGATCAACGGGCGAGTTCGAGCGACCGAAGGGAGCGAGGCGTTTCACCCGCCCCGAACGAGCGAAGCGAGCGAATCCGACGCAGGAGAACGTGGTGGCGTCAGCTCACGCCCAACTGCTTGGCGATCGTGTTCAGCTGGATCTCGTCGGTCCCCTCGACGATGCGCAGCAGCCGGGCGTTCTGGAGGCTCTGCATGTAGGGGTTGTCCTCGGAGAGGCCGTTCCCGCCGTGGACGCCGACGACGTCCTCGGCGATCTCGTATAGGACGTTCGTACAGAGGTACTTGACGATGGAGGACTCCATGATGGCGTCCTCGCCGCGGTCCATCTCCCACGCGAGTCGCAGGCCGGCGGCGGCGGCGGCGTACTGTTTGGCCTTCCCGCGGGCTATCTTGTGTGAGACGCCCTGGAACTCACCTATCGATCGACCGAACGCCTCGCGATCGTTGGCGTACTCCACCGCCCGGTCGAGGAGGAACCCGGCCTGCCCCATCGCGCGGGCGCCGATCTCGAGGCGGCCGAGCGAGAGGAACGCCATCGCGTCGTAGAACGCGCCGTCCTCGGTGCCGAGGATACGGTCGTCGGGGACACGGACGTCGTCGAGTATCACCTCGGCCTGTCGTCCCTCGGCGCTGACCGCGTTGTTCAGCGAGCCCACCTCGTACTCGTCGGCCGTCACGAGGAAGCAGGTGATGCCCCCGTAGCGGCCGACTTCCTCCTGGGGGGTCGTGCGGGCGAACACCTGCAGGAAGTCGGCGTACGGCGCGTTCGTGATCCACTGTTTCGTGCCGTTGATGACCCACTCGTCCCCGTCGCGCTCCGCGCGGGTCTCCATGTTCGGCGAGTCCGACCCGGCACCGGGTTCGGTCTGTGCGAAGCCCGTGGACTTCTCCCCGCGGACCACCGGCAGGAGGTACTCCTCGCGCTGGTGGCCCTCGGCCCCTGCCAGCAGCGGCTTCGGTCCCTCCGGCCCGGCGAGGACGTGGCTACTGAGCCCCGGCCCCATCGCGGCGACGTGTTTCAGCGCCCGGTACCAGGTGACGTTCGAGACCCCCTCGCCGCCGTCCTCCTCGTCCAGGTTCATCGCGTAGAAGCCCGCCTCGGCGGACTTCCGCCGGACGGTCTCGATCGCCTCCTGCACCTCGGGAACCAGCCGCCCGTCGTCCCGGTGGCGCTTGCGTTTGTTCGAGTAGGTGTCGCCCAGTTCCTCCTCTATGGGCTCGACCTCGCTCTCGACGAACTCCTCGAGCGACTGCAGTATGAGCCGCGTCTCCTCGTCGGTCTCGAAACTGACGCCGCTCGGGCCGGCGGCCTCCCGTGTTGCCATGACCCAGTATACGACTCGCGGGGCTTGAACCCTGTGCGTGATCGACAGCCTCCAGATGCCGTCAGCCGGCCGTCCTCGACGGTCAGCGGACGACCGTCACTGGGACCGGTGCCCGCCGAACCACGGTCTCCGCGACGCTTCCGAGGAGCACCCGCATCACCCCGGTTCGACCGTGGCTCCCGACGTAGACGTGATCGACATCGTGTTCGCCGACGTACTCGATGATGGTCTTGGCGTCCTCGCCAACGGCGGTCGCGGTGACTACCTCCCGGTCGTACTCCGCCGCTATGGCCTCGACCTCCGCGAGGAGTTCGTCTGCGTGGTCGCGCGCGTCCTCGAACCAGTCGTCCCAGGCGTTCGCGTCCCCGAACCCGCCGGGACCGAGGTCGCTCGAGCGGAAGTCGATGACGTGCAGCGCAGTGATTTCCGCGTCCGGGAAGTCCTCGAACGCTTGCCTGAGCGCCGCCTTCGATCGTTCGGAGTAGTCTATCGCCACCAGAACGTGTCGAGACATGTCAGTCGGTCGGCGTCCACTGGATAAATCCCTATCGCCGTCGGCCGTCGGCTAGTCGGCCTCGCCCTCCCCGAGCGTGACGTGGTCGTACTGGTCCCTGAGCACCTTCTTGTCGAACTTGCCGGTCGAGGTCCGCGGGATGGCCTCGACGAACTCCACCTCGTCGGGGACCCACCACGAGGGCAACCGGTCGCCGAGGTGCTGTCTGAGCTCCTCGGCGGTCGCCTCGTGGCCGTCGTTCAGGACGACACAGGCCATCGGCCGCTCCTGCCACTTCTCGTGGTCGACGCCGATGACCGTCGCCTCGGCGACCGCCTCGTGGGCCATCAGCTCGTTCTCGAGTTCGACGCTCGATATCCACTCCCCACCGGACTTGATGACGTCCTTCGTGCGGTCGACGATGTCGAGGTAGCCGTGCTCGTCCATCGTCGCGATGTCCCCCGTGCGCAGCCAGCCGTCCTCGGTGAACGACTCCGCGTTGGCGTCCGGTCGGTCGTGGTACTCGTCGACGACCCACGGCCCCCGGACCTGGAGTTCGCCGTACGCCTCGCCGTCGCGTGGCACCTCCTCGCCGTCGTCGTCGATGATGCGGGTCTGGACCCCCGGGACGGGCATCCCCGCCTTCGCGCGGTAGGCGTACTGCGTCTCGGGGTCCCCCTCGGCGATCTCCTTGCGGAGCACGGATAGCGACCCGAGCGGCGACATCTCCGTCATCCCCCAGCCCTGGATGATCGGGGCGTCGAACTCCTCGTCGTAGCGTCGGATGAGCGACTCGGGCGGTGCGCTCCCGCCGACGGTGAGCCGCTCGATGTTCGAGATGTCGGTCTCGGGGTGCTCGTCGAGGTAGTTCGCCATCTCGAGCCAGATGGTCGGGACGGCCGCCGACATCGTCACCGCCTCGGCATCGATGAGCTCGGCGATGGGGCCGGGGTCGGTGTGGACCCCCGGGAGCACCTGCTTGGCGCCGACGAGCGTCGCGGCGTAGGGGAGCCCCCAGCCGTTGGCGTGGAACATCGGGACCACCGGGAGGACGGTGTCGGACTCGCTGACCCCGTTCGCGTCGACGTGCCCGGCCATGATGCTGTGGAGGTGGACGCCACGGTGGGTGTAGGCGACGCCCTTTGGCTTGCCGGTCGTCCCCGACGTGTAGCACATCCCGCACTCCTCCTCCTCGTCGACCTCGGGGAACTCGTAGTCGGTCGACTGTTCCGCAAGGAGGTCCTCGTAGGCGGCCACGGGGTCGAGCGAGCAGTCCTCCGGGACTGCGTCGGCCATGACGACGTACTGCTCGACGGTCTCGAGTTCGGGGGCGTTCGCCTCGACGACCTCGAGTAGCGCCGGATCGACGAACAACACCTTGTCCGCGGCGTCATTAATAATGTACTGGAAGTGTTCGGCGGGGAGTCGCGGGTTGCACATGTGGGTCGACCGGCCCGTACACGGCGGCCCGAAGTAGAGTTCGAGATGCCGGTAGTTGTTCATCGCGACCGTCGCGACCCGCTCGCCCCGCTCGACCCCGAGGTCGTCGAGTGCCCCGGCGACCTGGCGGACCCGCTTGCCGAGGTCTGCGTACGTGTACCGGTGGATGCCCCCATCGGGCGTCTTCGTCACGACCTCGCGGTCGGGAAAGAGGTCGACCGCGCGGTCGAGGAGCTGCCCCACCGTGAGTTGGACGTCCATCATGGTCTGTCGTGCGGTTCGGAAGCACCTGGCAAGACGTTTTCCCCGACGACGGGGGTACGTCGAGGCCGCCTCCTGTACCTGTTCGCGACCGACACTCCCCGCGTCGCGGATTCGACAGGTGTTAAGTCGCCCCACGCACACCCCGGCGTATGCGACTCGACGACGTACGCGTCGTGGACCTGACCACGCTCCTGCCGGGACCGTACGGGACCCAGCTCCTCGCGGACCTCGGCGCGGACGTGGTGAAGGTGGAGCCGGTCGACTCGGGCGACAACGCGCGGTACACGCCGCCGCTGACCGGGGACGGCCACGGCGCGCTGTTCGACGCCGTCAACAGGGGCAAACGGAGCGTCGCGCTCGACCTGAAGGACGAACGGGGCCGCGAGGCGCTGTACGAACTCGTCGCTACCGCGGACGCGTTCGTCGAGCAGTTCCGGCCGGGCGTCGTCGACCGGCTGGGCGTCGACTACGACACCCTCCGCGAGCACAACCCCGATCTGGTCTACTGCTCGCTGTCGGGCTACGGTCAGTCCGGCCCGAAGTCGGGGAAGGCCGCCCACGACCTGAACTACATCGGGCTCGCGGGACTGCTCGACATGACACGGGAGTCCGACGAGGTGAAACCACAGATGCCCGGCTACCCCATCGCGGACATGGCCGGCGGGGTGTTCGCCGCGTTCAGTATCGTCTGTGCGCTGCTCTCCCGCGAACTCGGGGGCGGAACGGACGGGAACGGTCGGAGGGACACGGGCAGCGGGGAGTACGTCGACTGCTCGCTTACCGATCCCGTCCTCTCGTTCTCACAGAGCGTCGCCCCGCTCGCCCTCTCGGGCGAGGACCCTCGTCCCGGCGAGACGGCGCTCACCGGCGGCTACCCCTGGTACGACGTCTACGAGTGTGCCGACGGGCGCTACGTCACCATCGCCGCGCTCGAACCCGGGTTCTGGCGGGGGTTCTGCGAGGCCGTCGACCGCGAGGACCTGCTGGAGTTCCACATGACCGACGACGAGGCCGAACTCGCGGCGCTCCGGGAGGAACTCGAGGCGCTGTTCGCCTCCCGGACCCGTGACGAGTGGGTCGAGGCGATCGGCGACGCCGACGCGACCGTCGACGGGGTCTACACGCCCGCCGAGGCGTTCGACCACCCGCAGGTCGAAGCGATGGACATCGTCGAGGAGATCGAGGGGTCGCCCCCGCGGGTGGGCTATCCGGCCCGCGGGGAGGGCGTGCCCGACGAGCCCCTCGAGGGCGTCCCGGGTCACGGCGAACACACCGGAGAACTGCTCCGGGAGGTCGGGCTCTCGGCCACCCGCGTCGACGGCCTGGTCGAGGCGGGCGTGGCGGGGGTGGCACGATGACGGAAACCGTTCCCGGACTGTTGCTCCCGGACACCGGCGGCGAACCGATCGAGATGGGGCTCCGGGCTGAGGAGCTCGGGTACGAGACCGCCTGGATGGGCGAGCTTTGGGGGACCAGCTCCGTCGTCGCGCTGACGGAACTCGCGGTCCGCACGGAACACATCGGCCTCGGGACGGCCATCGTCAACGTCTTCTCGCGGACGCCGGCCGTGCTCGCGATGACGGCGGCGACGCTCGACCGCACCTCGGGAGGGCGGTTCACGCTCGGCGTCGGTACCTCGACGCGGAAGGCCATCGAGGACCTCCACGGGATGGACTGGTCGGACCCGAACCCTGTGCGGCGGGCCCACGACACCATCGAGCTCACGAAGCGGTTCCTCGAGAGCGATGGACGGATCGAGTACGACGGCGAGGTGTTCGAGGTCGCGGACTTCCCCTCGCTCGACAGCGACGTCCCCGTCTACCACGCCGCACTCGGGACGGCCAACAGACGAGTGGTCGCCCGGCTCGCCGGCGGGTGGATGCCCCACAACGTCCCGTTCCCCGACCTCGAGGAGTCGTTCGAGTACATCGCGGAACACGCCCGCGAGGCCGGACGAAACCCCGGGGAGATATCGGTCGCGCCGTACGTCCCCGCGGCGGTCGCCGACGACCCGAGCGAGGCCCGCGACGCCGTTCGGGGGCACCTCGCCTACTACGTCGGGAGCGGGTCGGGCTACGAGCGGGCCGTCGCGACGCGGTTCCCGGACGAAGCAGGTGAGATCGCGGCCCACTGGCGCGGCGAGGGTCGCGAGCGCGATCGGGGGGCGGCCAAGGGCGCGGTCACCGACGAGATGATCGAGGCGCTCGGCGTCGCCGGCACGCCCGAGACCGCCCGCGAGCGGCTCCACGAGGTGCTCGACCGCGAGATCGTCGACGAGCCGCTCGTCGCCATCCCGCAGAACGCCTCCCCGGAGATGGTCGACCGGACCGTCGAGGAGCTCTCCCCCGAGCGGCTGTAGGCCCGACTCCCGCTCGCGGGGATACCGGTCCGCTACTGGCCCGTGCCGTCCCGGCCCCCGCCGAGGAAGTCGTCGACACCGTCGAGGAGCCGGTCGAGGACCGCTTCGTCGGACTGTGGGTTGAGGAGCACTACCCGGAGCCACTTCGATCCCCGGTAGGTCGGGAGCGACAGGTACACGTCGCGCTCGCCCAGGAGGTGTTCGCGCAGCGCCGCGTTCAGCGCGTCCGGGTCCGTCCCGTTTCCGGGGTTCGCCCGGAAGCAGACGATGTTCGTTTCGGGCGTGCTCACGAGTTCGAGCGACCCGCGCTCCTCGATACCCGCGACGAGGTAGTCGGTCAGGCGATAGCTCTCCTCGACGAGCCGCTCGATGCCACGCCGACCGAGGTGCCCGAACGTCAGCCAGCACTTCAGCACGTCGGCGTGTCGCGTCCCCTGGACGGTCAGCTCGCCGAGGTTCGGCGTGCCGCCGCGGTCCACGTACGGCGCGCCGACCCGGAACGACTCCTCGAGAGCGGTCCGGTCGGAGAGCAGGAGGGTCGCACACGTCTTCGCGACGTAGCACCACTTCTGGGGGTTGAACGTCACGGAGTCGGCCCGCTCGATCCCGTCGAGCAGGTGTCGGTAGCGGTCAGAAAACACGAGCACGCCGCCGTAGGCCGCATCGACGTGGAACCAGAGGTCGTGATCGTCGCTCGCGTCGGCGATCGGGCCGAGGGGATCGACGTTCCCGGTGGTCGTCGTGCCCGCCGTCGCCACCACGCAGAACGGGTCCGATCCTCCGGCTCGCGCCGCCTCGACCGCCTCGTCCAGCGCGTCGGGGTCCATCCGGGAGTCGCCGTCCGTGGGAACGGGCTGGACGGCGTCGGTGCCGAGACCGAGCAGCATCGCGGCCTTCCGCAGCGAGGTGTGTGCGACCTCGGAGGCGAACAGGACCGGATCGAGCCCGGCGAGGCCGGTTTCGGCGGCGTCGAACGCCCGGTTGCGCGCGACGGCGAGCGCCTGCAGGTTCGCCAGGCTCCCGCCGCTCGTCATCACCCCGCCCGGCTCGGGTCCGAGGCCGAACGTCTCCGCGAACTCCCGGCAGAGGCCGACCTCGAGTTCGGAGAGGACGGGCGACATCTCGGCGCTCAGCATGTTGTTGTTGACCGCGGCGGCGACGAGGTCGCCGAGCACCGATACCAGCGACGGCTGGGTGTCCATGTGGCCGACGTAGCCCGGGTGGTGGGGGTTCATCGAACCCTCCATCGCGCGCGCCGTCTCGGCCAGGAGCGCGTCGCCCGATCGGCCGGTTTCGGGGATCGCGGCGTCCGGGACCGCGGGGTCCTCGGGGAGCGGCGAGCGGTCGGTCGCGGTGGTCAGCGCTTCGAGCACCGCGTCGAGGACCCCCTCGCTCAGCTCGCGGACGGCCTCGGCGTTCGACCCGTCGGGGGCGACGAACGCGGCTTCGGGTAGTTCGTCCGTGCGCATTCGGTGTCCGCAGCGACGACCTCTCGACGCTTGGCTCTTCGCCCCGCCGGTTCCGCTGGTCCCGTCGGTCCCGCTACCGGCCACGCGTCATACGGGCGACAGCCGCCTGTATCACCCGGGTTCGGGTCGGTGGCTACCCACCAGCCCCGCGATGGCCTCCCGCTTGAGTACGAGGAACCCGGTCGCGACGACGGCGAACCCGACGAACGTGAGGGGGGTGATCGACTCCCCGAGGAGGATCACGCCCGCGAGCGTCGCGACCACGGGGACGAGGTAGGCGATGAGCGACGTCTCCAGCGCCCCGCGGCGTTCGAGCAGGGTGAAGTAGACGAAGAAGGCGAGCGCCGTGGCGAACACGCCGAGATAGACGACGGCCGTGGCCCCGAGCGGGGTGTCCGGGAGCCCGAACGGTTCGCCGAGGGCGGCGCTGATCCCGTGCAACAGCAGCCCACCGAGCCCCATCGACCACCCCGAGAGCGCCGCGCGGTCCAGCGTCGGCCCTGCCCGCTGGATGAGGACGCCGCCGAGCGCGACGCTCGCCACCTGCGCGAGTATCATGAGGCGGCCGACGCTCGGCCCGAGGAGGTTCGCGGGGTCCGGCCGGACGATGAGTGCCACGCCGAGGAACCCGAGGAGGATGCCGATCGCGCCGGTCGGGGTGACCCGCTCCTCCGGGAGGAGCAGTAGCGCCCACAGCGAGGTGGCGATCGGAACGAGACTCTGCATGATCGCCGCGACGCCGGAGGGGACGGTCTGCTGCCCGACGAACTGCAGGCCGTTGCCGGTGACCAGGAAGACCCCGCCCGCGAGGACGGCGAGCAGGTCCCGGCGGCGGGTCGGCCGCCACTCGCTCGTGCGGGTGACGGCGTACGCGAGCAGGAGAACCGCGGCGATGTCGTAGCGGAACGCGGCGAAGAGTATCGGGGGAAGGGTCCGGAGCCCGACGCTGATCGCCGGAAAGGAGAACCCCCAGACGACCGCGAGGAGGGCGAAGGGCGTGACGGCGGCGAGTCTCCGCACGTCCCGACGGTGTCCGCCGGGGGACCTGAACCCAGCGGTTTCGGGCCGGGGCGCCGGACTGTTGCGACCGGGTCGCTCAGAACGAAAACAGGTCGATTCCGCCGGTGACGCCGACGACCTGCCCCGTGACGTAGGAGGCCTGTTCCGAGCAGAGGTAGGCGATCAGGTTCGCCACGTCGGCCTCCCGGCCCAGCTTCCGCATCGGCGTCGCCTTCGCGATGCGGGCGAAGTACTCGTCGACCTCCTCTAACTCCTCGATGCTCATGTCCGCGAACTGCTCGACGACGATGTTCGGGGTGATGATATTTGAGGTCACCCCCTTCTGGGCACCCTCCAGCGCGAAGGTCTTGCCGAGGCCGATGAGCGCCGCCTTCGTCGCCGAGTAGGAGGCCTGGCCGAAGCCGCCCTCCCAGCCCGCCATCGAGGACATGTTGATCACCCGACCCCACTCGCGGTCGAGCATGTGCGGGAACACCTCGCGGGTGATGTTGAACGCGCCCGTGAGGTTGATGGCGACGTCCCGATCCCAGGTCTCGTAAGGGTAGTCCTTGACCTGCGAGCGGGCGTCGACCATCGCCGCGTTGTTGATGAGGATGTCGATACCGCCGGTCTCCTCCTCCAGCGCCGCAACGGTGTCGGCGACGTCCTCGCGGTCGGTCAGGTCGCACTCGACGGCGTGAGCGGTTCCCGCGTACTCGGTGTCGTCGTTGATCTCGTCGGCCACGCTCTGTGCGCCGTCCTCGTCCACGTCGAGGGCGACGACCTCACAGCCCTCCCTGGCGAGCACCCGACAGTCCTCGCTCCCGATGCGCCCGGCGCCGCCCGTGACTACCGCCGACCTGTCTCCGAGTCCGAAGTCCATGACAGGCCGGCTATCCGGTGGTATCGTGTTAACGGTTCTGGCGGGGGCGGAGTTCGACCGTGCGCCCTCCCGGAGTCGGGCCTCATGGGAGCGTCCCGGGGTCAGGCCTCGTGTGGGCGGTCGCCCGGGACGCCGACGATGTCCAGTAGCTCCCGGAGGTCGCGTATCTCGTACTCGGCGGCGGGGCCGTGCGCGTCGGTCCCGTAGGCGACGGGGACCAGTCCGGCCTCGCGTGCACCCTCGACGTCGTGGCGGTAGCGGTCGCCGACCATCAGCGTCCGGGCGGGGTCGACGCCCGCCTCCTGCAGTCGTTCCTTCGCGGTCTCGAACATCCGCGGGTCGGGCTTGCGGTAGCCCACCTCCTCGGAGGTGGTGACGTGCTCGAACCGCTCGCGGATCCCGAACGCCTCGAACATGTTCAGGGCCTCCCCGGTGTCGACGTCGCTCAGAACACCGAGGTAGAACCCGGCCTGGTCGAGCGCCTCGATGACCTCGACCGCGCCGGGTTTCGGCCGGACGTTCGCGGCGGCGACCTCGCGGAACCGCGGCCACCACTCCTCGACCACGGGGGGGTCCTCGACGGCCTCGAACAGCGACTCCGTGGCTCGGACGTACCCCTCGCGGGCCGGGCGGTACTCGCTCCCCTCCGTGCCGGCGAAGTAGTCCCCGAGTTCGCCCTTCCAAGCCTCGAGAGCCCGCTCGGGGTCGAGACCGTGCTCGCGGGCGAGCGCCCCGACGAACTCGGCGTAGCCCTCGCGGATGGACGCCAGTTCGACGACGACACCCCCGATGTCCCAGACCACCCCTTCCCACTCGGTGTCGGTCATGGCGTGGCGGAGTGGTGCGGACGGCATTAGCGTGACGACTCCTCCGGGGGTACCTCGCGGTCGAAACGGACGGTCGATCACCGATCACGGACGCCGGTGGTCCGTATCAGAAGAGGGCGAGCAGTGCGAGGAGGACGGCCGTGCTGACGAGGAGCAGGGTCGTCAGCACCACACCGACCGGTTCGACACCCATGTCCCGGAACTCGCTGACGTCGATGCCGAGTCCCAGCCCGGCGAACGCCACGAGGAACGACCAGCCCGAGGCCGTCTCGAGGGCGGCCGTCTGTTCGGCCGAGAACACGCCGGCGCTACCGAGGACCATCAGCAGGACGAACCCGAGGACGAACTTCGGGAACGTCCGCCAGAGGTACAGCGGCTTGCTCCCGACGGTCGCCTCGGCCGCCCCGCGACGTGCGTAGTAGAGCGCGTAACCGATCGCCACCACGCCGATGAGCGCGTTCCGGACGAGCTTGACGATCACTGCCCACTCCCCGGCCGTCTGCGAGTAGGCGACCCCGGCGGCCGTGACGGGACCGGTGCTGAACATCGTCGCTCCCGCCCAGACGCCGAAGACGACGTCCGACAGCCCGAGGAGTCGCGCGACCAGCGGGTACACGACGAGCGTGACGGCGTCGAACAGGAGGACGGTCGCCGCGGCGTACGCGATGTCCCGCTCGTCCGGGTCGATGCTCCCCGCGACGGCCGTGATCGCCGAGACGCCACACACACCCGAGCCCGCGGCGAGCAGCGAACCGACCTTCTCGGGGACGTCGAAGACCGCCCGGGAGAGGACCTCGACGGTCACGACCGTCGTACAGACGGTGAGCCCGACGACGAGGAGCACCCGGTCGCCGGCGCCGAGCACCTGCTCGAGCCCGACGGTGACGCCCATCAGGACGATCCCGATCTCGAGCCAGCGGTCGTACGTCCCGACCCCGGGTCTCGCCCAGGTGGGGACGTCGACCGTGTTGGCGACGAGGACGCCGAGACCGATGACGACGACGAGGTGGCTGCCGACCGGGGCGAGTGCGGTGATACCCAGTGCGACCACGCCGAGCACGAAGAGGACGACGGTGCCGGGAAGGAGTCGCCGAACGCGGTTCATGTTCACTCCGGGGTCCACCCGTCGAGACCGGCTCCGGGAACGAGCGCGGGGTGGATCGACCGCTTGACCCGGTCCGGTAGTGTCCGGACTCGACGGGCGGGTCCGGATAGCGGGCCCCTGCCACTCCCCGAGCCTCCGGTCGCCGTTCTACTGTGTCGGGTGTCACTCACTGCGTCCGGGGTCTCGTTTCGGTCCTAAAAACGATGCGGTCCTCCCTATCCGACGGTGTAGTTGCGTACCTCGTCCTCGATGGTGACGGTCGCCCGCCCGACCGACGCGAGGTGGACGACCGCGGCGTACGCCTCCGGGAGGAGGTACCTGATCGGGCGGTCGCCGGCGATCCGGGTGGCGACCTCGGGTATCGTCCGGGCGTCCTCGCCGATCGCCCGCTCGACGGTATCGAGCCGGCGGTCGAGGCTCCCGAGGTCGCGTTCGAGGATCGCGTCGAACCGCCGGTGGACGGCGCCGTGGCCGGGGTAGACCCGGTCGACGTCGAGCGTCTCGAGCCGGTCGAGCGCGGTGTAGTACGCCTCGAACGCCTCGAAGACGCCGTCGTCGAGGCCGTCGTGGATCGCTACGGCGCGGAACGGCTCCATCGCGGTGTCCCCCGCGAGGAGGGCGCTCTCGCCGCCGAGGTCGGTCCGGTAGACGAGGTGGTCGGCCTGGTGACCCGGCGTGTGGGTCGGCTCGAGGACGCGCCCGCCGACCTCGAACGGCTCGTCGGGTTCGACCCAGCGGTCGACGGCGGAGGGTGGAAGCAGTTCGCGGTCGCGCTCTAGCGACCGGACGGCCATCGCGACGGCCTCCTCGAGGTGGTCCCCGTCGATCCCCGCCCGGGTGGCGTTGCGCTCGACACGTTCGGCGAGCGTGTCGGCGTCGCCCGCGAACCGCTCGCGGACGCCCGCCGGCGCGTAGACGGTCGGGTCGCCGGCTTCGAGCACAGTCGGGACCCCCCCGATGTGGTCGACGTGGGGGTGGGTGACGACGAGATGGGCGACGTCCGCGGGCTCGACGCCCGCGGCCGCCAGCCCCTCGCGAAGGGTCCGCTCGCGGTCGGCTCCGTTTTCCGCGTCGGGGTCCTCGGGCGTCCCGGCGTCGACGAGCGTCGGTTCGGGCCCGTCGAGGAGGTAACAGGCGACGTGTCCCGGCGGCCAGTCGACGTCGAACTCGACGCGGTGGACCCCGGTCGTCCGGCACTCGCTCATCCGTTGGAAGGCGCCCGTCGTCGCGGATAAGTCTTGATCTTCGCGCGGGCGTGGTCGCTCTCGTTCGGTTTCGGCGTCGAGCGGACGTTCCTGCGCGGACGTAGCTTTATTTACAGTTGGGGTGAATCGGCGGAGCGGTGTTAACGATGGAAACAGATGAGCGAGTACGGGTGGTCCGTCGATGACCGAGCAGTTCTCCGTCGAGGGACAGTCCGTGGTCATCACGGGGTCGAGTCAGGGCATCGGGAAGGTGACCGCCGAGCGGTTCGCCGAACAGGGCGCGAACGTGGTCGTCTCCTCGCGCTCCCGGGAGAAGATCGACGAGGTGGTCGACGGCATCGAGGCGAGCGACGCGCCCGGCCGGGCGATCGCCGTCGAGTGTGACGTCCGCGAGCGCGATGCGGTCGAGTCGCTCGTCGACGCCGCGGTCTCCGAGTTCGGCTCGCTCGACACGATGGTGAACAACGCCGGGGCCTCGTTCATGGCGTCGTTCGACGACATCTCGGAGAACGGCTGGAAGACCATCGTCGACATCAATCTCCACGGGACCTTCCACTGCTCGCAGGTCGCCGGCGCTGCGATGCAGGGCCAAGAAAGCGGCGGACGGATCGTCAACCTCGCCAGCGTCGCCGGGACGCAGGGGTCGCCGCACATGAGCCACTACGGGGCCTCGAAAGCGGGGGTCGTGAACCTCACAACGACCCTGGCCAACGAGTACGCCGAGGAGGGCATCCGGGTGAACTGCATCGCTCCCGGACTCGTGGCCACGCCCGGCGTCGCCTCGCAGATGGGCATCACCGCCGACGAGGTCGATCGGAGTTCGGTCGCCCGCCGGATGGGGCTCCCCGAGGAGATCGCCGACGTCATCCAGTTCCTCGCCAGCGACGCCTCCTCGTACCTGATCGGCGAGACGATCGAGGTCAAGGGCGTCCCCCGTATCGGGGAGACCGACCCGGAGGTCTGAGATGGGGAGCAAGCGCGACGTCTTCCTCCCGGTGGCGGCCCAGCCGAGCGTCGGCGCACTCGTCGAGCAGGCACGGCGCGGCGAGGAGCTCGGCTACGACCGGGCGTGGCTCCCCGAGTCGTGGGGGCGAAGCGCCCCCGTCGTCCTCACCAGCGTCGCCGAGAACACCGAGGAGATCGGCATCGGCACCTCCATCATGCCCGTCTACTCGCGGTCGCCGGCCCTCGTCGGGATGACCGCCGCGACCCTTCAGGAGGTCTCGGACGGCCGGCTGCGGCTCGGTCTCGGTCCCTCGGGTCCCATCGTCATCGAGAACTGGCACGGCGTCGAGTTCGGCAACCCGCTCAGGCGGACCCGCGAGACGGTCGACGTCGTCAAGCAGGTGCTCTCCGGCGAGGAGGTCGAGTACGACGGGGAGTACTTCGAGCTCTCGGGGTTCCGGCTCCGCCAGGGGGCTCCCGACCCGATCCCGAGCGTCGACACGGCCGCGATGGGTCCGAAGGCGGTCGAGCTCGCCGGCCGGTTCGCCGACGGCTGGCACGCCCTGATGCTGACCCGCGACGGGTTGAACGAGCGGGTCGAGGACCTGGAACGCGGCGCGGAACTCGCCGGGAAGGACCCCGAGGCGGTCCGGACGACGCTCTCGCTGACCTGCTGTGCGCTCGAGGACGGCGAGCGCGCCCGCGACCTGGTCCGCCAGCACCTGGCCTTCTACCTCGGCGGGATGGGCACCTACTACCGGGACAACCTCGCCCGTCAGGGCCACGAGGCGCTGGCCCAGGAGATCTACGACGCCTGGAACGACGGCCGTCGCGAGGAGGCGACGGCGATGATCGACGACGACCTGCTCGACTCGCTGGCCGTCGGGGGGACGCCCGAGCGTGCCCGCGAGCTGCTCGCCGAGTTCGAGGCGCTGGAGGGCGTCGACGTCACCTCCGTCTCGTTCCCCCGGGGGGCGAGCGTCGAGGAGATCCTGGCGACGATGGAGGCGCTCGCTCCCGAGGCGTGACCTGCACCGACCACAAAGCATTTTCAACACGAATAGCTATCAGAAATTAGTGTATACGGATGGTGACAACCCCCGGCAGTCGTCTGTGTCGACGACGAGGAGACGGTCGTAGCCCTCCTGGGGACGATGCTCGAACGAACCGGGACGTTCGAGGTCGAGGGGTTCATCGACCCGAGAGCGGCGCTCGCCCGGGTCCGCGTCGAGCGCGAGGTCGAGCGCCGACTGCGGGCCGCGGAGGCCGCCCGGGAGGGCATCTGTATCCTCCGGGAGGACGGCACGTTCGAGTACGCCAACGGGGCCTACCTCGAGCTCTACGGCTACCGCGAGGGGGAGCTGCTCGACGAGGAGTGGCAGCTCCTCTCCCCTGCCTCGGAGGTCCAGCGGGTCCTCTCGGAGGTGCTCCCGGCGGTCGAGGAGCGCGGCGAGTGGTCGGGCGAGACCGTCGGCCGGCGGGCCGACGGGACGACGTTCCGCGAGGGCAAGTCGGTGACGAGCCTTCCGGACGGCGGGCTCGTGATCGTCGTGGTGGACCTCGAGGACCCGCCGTGGAGCGGCGAGGACGACCGGGAGAGATAGGTAATCACGCGTGCGGTCCCGGCCCCGACTTCCCGCGGGTCGGTCGTCGGTGCGCCGGTCTGGGGGTCCGCGACGACCGACAGTATATTTCACCCCCGGGTGTCAGGTGGCCCCATGAGCGAGTACACGGGCGCGGAGCTGTTCGTCGACGCACTGGAGCAGTACGGGGTCGGCCACGTCTTTGGCAACCCCGGTACGACGGAGCTCCCGGTGATGGATGCCCTCTCGGGAAGCGACCTGGAGTACGTCCTCGGGCTCCAGGAGGACATCGCGGTCGGGATGGCGGCGGGCTACGCCCAGACCCGGCGCTACCACGCCCACGACGACCCGGACGTGAACCCCGTCGGGGTCGTGAACCTCCACATCACGCCGGGGCTCGCCCACGGCATCGGCAACCTCTACGGCGCGAAGATGGCGGGCGCGCCGCTGGTCGTCACGGCGGGCAATCACGAACTCGACTTCCGGCACGAGGAGCCCATCCTCTCGGGCGACCTCGAGGCGATGGTCGACCAGTTCTGCAAGGACGCGACGGAGGTGACGAGCGTCGACGCGCTGCCGATGCTGCTCCGTCGGGCGTTCCGGACGGCGCTGACCCCACCGACGGGACCCGTGTTCCTCTCGCTCCCGCTGGACGTGGCGATGGCCGGGACGGACGACGACCCCGAGCCGCTGGGACCCGTCCCCTCGGCGGGCCGTGGCGACCCCGGGCAGATCGAGCGTGCCGCCGACCTGCTCGTCGGGGCCGACGAGCCCGTGCTGGTCCTCGGGGACCACGTCGCTCGCTCGGGAACCGACGCCGTCGGGGCGGCCGTCGACCTCGCGGAGGCCTCGGGCGCCCGGGTGTTCGGCGAGATGCTCGCCAGCGAGGTGAACTTCCCCACCGACCACGAGCAGTGGCTCACGTTCCTCCCGCCGGCCGAGGGGCTCGGACGGATGCTGATGGACTCCGACACCGTCCTCTTCGTGGGCTGCTCGACGAACACGACGCTGATGCGCCACGACGAACCCCTGGTGAGCCCGGACACGAAGGTGGTCCACGTCGGCCCGGACACCTGGGAACTCGCGAAGAACGAGCCGACGAACGCCGCCGTCGTGGGCGATCCCGGGCACGTGATGGCCGAGCTGGCCGACCGGCTCGACGACCGCCTCGCCGCCGAGGAGCGCGACCGGCGGATCGGAACGGTGACGAAGCTGAAGGCGTCGCTGGCGGGGACCATCCGGTCCTTCGGCGAGGACGAGAAACCGGAGGGGGAGACCCGCGCCTCGAAGGCGGAACTCGTCGACGCCATCGAGTCGGTCGTCCCCGACGCGTACGTGGTCGACGAGAGCGTCACCTCGACGTACGCCCTGCTCACCCGGTTCGACCTCGACCCCGAGCAGTACGTCTCGAACAAGGGCGGCGGGCTGGGCTACGGCCTGCCCGCGTCGGTGGGCGCCGCGCTCGCCGAGGTCGAGACCGACGCCCCCCGCGAGGTGCTCGGGTTCGTCGGCGACGGCTCGTACCTCTACTACCCCCACACGCTCTACACGGCCGCACGCCACGACCTCGACCTGACGGTGGTGGTCTCGGACAACCGCAACTACCGCATCCTCAAGGACAACACCGTCCGGATGTTCGGCACGGACTACGGGGACCACGACTTCGTCGGGATGGACTTCGACCCGCACGTCGACATCCCGAAGAACGCCGAGAGCCACGGCGCCCGCGGCCACCTCGTGGAGAGCGGGGACGGGATCGCCGAGACGCTGGAGACGGCCGTCGAGCGCCCCGGCCCGGACGTGGTGGACGTGCTCGTCCACGACTGATACGGACCGCCGTACCGACGGCCCGTACGACCCGCCCACGGCCGACACGGCCGACGCGGACGAACTATATAGCTCGCGCCGGTACCCCTAGAAAGGCTTAGGCGGTCCCTACCCGAAGAAGAGTCTAATGACTGTCGACCGCCGGACGAGGGGGGTGCTGTTGATAACCGTGGACTCGCTGCGTGCGGACGCGTTCGGGGTGATGCCTCGCGTCCGCGGGCTCGCCGAACGGGGGGTCCGGTTCGACCGGGCGTTCGCACACGGCAACTGGACGCCGTTCTCGTTCCCGTCGATACTCGGTGCGGACCCGGTGTTCACGGACTCGCCGCGGGTGGGCCCCTCGCGGCGGCCGACGCTGGCCGAGACGCTCGAACGCGACGGCGTGGACACCGCGGGGATCAACGCCGCGAACGGCTTTCTCACCGCGCACTGGGGCTACGACCGCGGCTTCCGGAGCTACGAGACGTTCATGGACCCCTCGGGTCCCGTGGGTCGGTTCCTCGCGGCCCACCCGACCGTCGGCGGCTGGGCACAGGTGCTCGGGTCGCCGCTCCGCCGGGCCGCCAACGTCATCCGAGGGGCCGAGCGACACCACGCCGTCGACACCTCGCACCTGCTCGCCGCCGAGGATCGCGCGCTCGAGTTCCTCGAGGAGAGGAGTGACTCCGACGGCCCCGCCTCCGACCCCGCGACCGACGACCGGTTCTTCCTCTGGGTCCACTACATGGACACCCACACCCCGTACGTTCCGGCGCCAAGGCACGTCCGGGCGGTCACCGACGGGAAGAAGGGCGCCGCCGGGATGCTCGGCGCGCACCTGCGCGCGGGGCTCGGCCGCGGCGTGGGCGACCGGACCCTCGACGCGCTGTGGGACCTCTACCTGGGCGCGGCCCACCAGGTCGATGCCTCTGTCGGCCGTCTCCTCGACGCGCTCGACGAACGGGGGTTGCGCGAGGAGACGGCAGTCGTCGTCGCTGGCGACCACGGCGAGGAGTTCATGGAGCACGGCCACCTCGCACACTACCCGAAGCTGTACGACGAGCTCATCCACGTACCGCTCGTGGTCGACGCCCCCGATGCGACCCCGAACGCAGTCGAGGACGCGGTGGGTCTCGACGTCCTCCCGCCGACGGTCGCCGACCTGCTCGACGTCCGGGGTGATTTCGACGGGCGATCGGCCCTGCCGGTCCTCCGCGGCGAGGAGCCGCCACCGGACGAGCCGGTCGTCTCGGTCGCCGTCCGCGGCGAGTCGGTCACCCAGCAGCCCATCCCCCGTCGGCTCGCCGACGGCGACCTGCTCGTCGCCGCGCGGACCGGCCGCTGGACGTACATCCACAACACGCGGACGGGCGAACGGGAACTCTACGACCGCGACGCCGACCCCGACCAGACCGAGGACGTTCTCGAGACCCACGAGGGTCCGGACGGGACGGCCCCTCTCGAGGAGCTCGACGCCGCGGTTCGGGAGCGCATCGGCCTGATCGAGTCGATGGAGCGACGCGTCGAGAGCGAGGGCGGCGATGGCGAGCGCCAGGCGACACCCTCCGACGTGAACCGACAGCTGAAGGCGCTGGGCTACCGATGACCGCGGAGCGCATCCCCAGTCACATCTCGGCGTACAGCGAGTAGGCGATGACGCCGAAGCCGAGGGCGGCGAGGGCGCTCTCGACGACGAGCGCTAGCTGGCGATCGAACCCCGGTAGCAGGTCGACCGCGCCCGCGGCCGCCGCGCCGAGCGTGACGATGCCGAACCCGATGGCGAGCGCGCGGAGCGCCGGCGAGCGCGTCCGGGCGTACGCCCGATAGGCGAACAGGGTGATGACGCCTCCGAACAGGAGGGTGGCGGTCTTCAGTGCCGTGATGACGAGTGGGTGTACCATTATGTCTCCTTGCGGACCTCTCGCCAGAGGTCGGCGAGCTGCGTGTCCGGCGTGCGGTCGGGCCGTTCGATCTCGACCTCGAACCGCTCGAAGCCATCGAGGAGGATCCGGACGGCCTCGAAGTCGGTGCGGTACGTGCTCGTGTGCTTCCCGTCGGCGCGGATCTCCGTCCGCTCCTCGACGAGCTTCGCCTCGCGCAGCAGGTCCACCTTCCGGTAGGTGGTAGACTGTGGGACGTCGGCGCGCTCGGCGAGCTCCTGGGTCGACCGGGGCTCATCCGCGACCAGCAGGATGGCCCGGCAGTCCTCGTCGTCGAGGGCCGTGAGCACGGCGGAGAGCTCGGGCTTCTCGCCGTCTCTCACCGGGACCACCGAGGCGTCGGCCGGCCTCGCATACCAGCCGGTTCCGTGCGGGGGTACAAAAGGGGGACGGAAACGTCGCCGGCGCCTCGTACGGTCGTGCCTAACTCCGTTCTGCCTCACGGAGCAGCAAGCCGTCTCGTCGGTCTCGATTTCCGGAGGTCACTGGAAACAGGTACACACGACCGTATCAGTCGTCGCCCGCCAGCCGCACCCGCTCGCCCTCGGTCGCCGTCTCCGGGAACATCTTGCCCGGGTTGAGGACGTCGTTCGGATCGAACGCTCGCTTGACCCTGCGCATCATCTCGACGCCCACCGCGCCGTGCTCCAGCTCGAGGTACTCCCGCTTGCCGACCCCGATGCCGTGCTCGCCGGTCGAGGTCCCCCCGAGTTCGATGGCCCGGCGGACGATGCGGTCGTAGACGTCTTCGGCGAGTTCCAGTCTCTCCGGATCGTCAGCCTCGGCGAACACCGTGTAGTGGACGTTGCCGTCGCCGGCGTGGCCGAACGTCGGGATGAGGAGGTCGTGTTCGGCGGCGAGCTCCTTGGCGAAGCCGACGATCTCCGGGTACTTCGAGATGGGAACGGTGATATCTCCGGGTTTCAGCGGCTTCAGGTCCGGGTCGTACGCCCGGAGCGCGAACGCGAGCTCGTTGCGGGCCTGCCAGAGCTCGGCCATCCGGGCGTCGTCCTCGCTCGTCTCGAAGCGCTCGACGTCGTGGCTCTCGAATATCGTCCGGCAGAAGTCGATCTCCTCCTCGATGCCGTGGTTGGCGTGGAACTCGAGGAAGATCATCGGCTTGTCGTCGAGGCCAGTGTCGAGGTACGCGTTGGCCATCCGGGCGGTGAGCGCGTCGATGAGTTCGATCTTCGCGACGTCGACGCCCGACCGGACGGCGTCGAACACCGCCGCGCTCGCGTCGTCGACGTCCGAGAAGATCGCCCGTCCGCCGCGTATCTGCTCGGGGAGTCCCTCGAGTTCGAGCGTCGCACGGGTGACCACGCCCAGTGTCCCCTCCGAGCCGACGATCAGGTCCTTCAGGTTGTAGCCCGCGCTGGTCTTGACGGCCTTCGACCCGCAGGTCATCACCTCGCCCGTCGCGGTGACGACCTCGAGTTCGAGCACCCAGTCGGCCACCTCGCCGTACTTCACGGTCTTCTGTCCGGAGGCGTCGTTGACGATCATCCCGCCGATGGTCGAGAGGTCGCCCGAGGAGGGCAGCGGCGGGAAGAACATCCCGTGGTCGGCCGCGGCGTCGTCGACCGCCGACCCCATCACCCCGGGCTCGACGTCGATCTGGAAGTCGTCGGGTCGGATCTCGAGTACCTCGCCCATCCGCATCAGGTCCAGGCTGATCCCCCCGAACGCCGGCACGGGGTTCCCCTCGAGGGAGGTCCCGGCGGCGTAGGGTGTCACGGGTACTTCGTGCTCGCTCGCGGCGGCGAGCACCGCCGCGACGTCGTCGGTCGACTCCGGCCAGACCACCGCGTCCGGGGCGGCGTCGAGGTCGCTCGTCTCGGTCCCCCAGTCCGTCGAGTGGTTCTCCCGGTCCGAGTCGCCGAACGACACCTGTGAATCGGGCAGGACCTCCGCGAGGAACGAACAGTCGCGAGTCATACCGTACCACGGCGGCCGTGGGCGTATAAAGGCTCGCGCCGACGCCTCCGGAGAGGCGCCTTTTTGTGGCCACCACGCAAGGATCCGGTCGATGAGAGCCATCGAAGTCACGGGGTTCGGCGGATCGGAGAACCTGGAGGTCGTCGAGCGGGAGACACCGGATCCCGGCGAGGGGCAGGTCCGCATCGAGGCCCGGGCGGCGGGCGTCAACTTCGCGGACATCATGCAGCGGCGGGGGCACTACCACGGGGGTCCGGAGCCGCCGTACGTCCCCGGGATGGAGGTCGCCGGGGTCGTCGACGCCGTCGGGGAGGGCGAGGCGCGGAGCGCCTCGGACAGTGCGAGCGAACAGGGTCTGCGAGCGGGCGCGGACCGCGAGGTCGGCGACCGCGTCGTCTCGATGTCCGGCGGCGGTGGGTACGCCGAGTACGCCGTGCGAGACGCCTCGACGCTGTTCGACGTCCCCGAGGGGATGAGCTTCGAGGAGGCCGCGGGGTTCCCGGTGCAGTTCCTCACCGCCCACAACTGCCTCCACGAGTGGGGTGGGCTGGAGGAGGGGGAGTCGGTGCTGATCCACGCCGCCGCGGGTGGGGTGGGTACCGCGGCCGTCCAGATCGCCCGCGAGGCCGGTGCCGAGGTGTTCGGTACCGCGAGCACGGCCGAGAAGCTCGAGACGGCCACGGCGCTCGGCTGTGACCACCCGATAAACTACACCGAGGAGGACTTCGTCGAGGTGGCGAGGGCCGAGTCGGACTACGGGCTCGACCTCGTTCTCGACGGCATCGGCGGCGAGACGACCGAACGGAGCCTCGACGCACTCCGGGAGTTCGGCCGGATGGTCTCCTACGGCGCCGCCTCGGGCGAGCCCGGGCGGCCGCCGACGGACGAGCTCCTGTTCGGCAACAAGACCGTCGTCGGCTACCACCTCGGCAGGGCGATCGCCCGGAAGCCGAACCGGGTGCTGGGTGCGGTCCCCGAACTCACGGGGATGCTCGCCGAGGGGAGCCTGGAGGTGCAGGTCGGCCACGAGTTCGACCTGGCGGCGGCCGCCGAGGCCCACGAGTTCATCGAGGCCCGGAAGTCCTCCGGCAAGGTCGTGCTGGTCCCGTAGCTCGGAGACCTCCCGGTCCCGTAACCCGGGATCGTCCGCCTCTCGCACCCAGAGAGGGGTATCCCCGTCCAGCAGGACCGTGCACGGCCGACGGCCGGTTTGGACAGTCTTTTGTCGCCACCGCGGGCAGTCCCGTCCGGATGACGAACCTCGTCACGGACATCGAGGAGACGGCGGCGGAGACGCCGGACGCGACGGCGCTCGGGCTCCCCGACGGGGAGCTGACCTACGGTGACCTCCGGGGACGGACTGGCCGTTTCGCGCGAGCCCTCGCCGACGCGGGGCTCGACCCCGGCGATCGGGTGGGGCTCTACCTCCCGAACGTCGAGGCGTACGTTACGGCGTTCCTCGGGACGCTCCGGGCCGGCGGCATCGTCGTCCCGATGAACCCGCAGTACCGCTCGCGGGAGATCTCACACCTCCTCGCTGACTCGGGCGCGAAGGCGGTCGTCACGCTCCCCGACCTCGTCGAACGGGTCCGTGCGGTGGGCTCGAAGACGGACGTCGACACGCTCGTCTCGGTCGGCGCTGACGTCGATGGCGCGACCGGGTTCGAGTCGTTCCTCGCCGAGGAGGAACTGCCCGTCCGGGACCGCGCGGACGACGACGTGGCCGTCCAGCCGTACACCTCCGGCACCACGGGTCGGCCGAAGGGCGTGCTGCTGACCCATCACAACCTCGCCTTCACCGCGCGGTCCTCGGCGGCCATCCACGACGGCATCCGCCCCGACGACCGGATGCTCGGCGTGCTCCCCCTGTTCCACATCTACGGGATGACGATCACGATGCTGGCGACGCTGTTCGAGGGGGGGTCCTACTGGCCGCTGCCGGCCTGGGACGCCGCGGAGGCGCTCGACCTCATCGAGTCGGTGGGTATCACCATCCTCCATGGCGTCCCGGCGATGTACAACGACATGCTGAACACGCCCGACGCTGGCACGTACGACCTCTCTTCGGTCAGGTTCGCCAACGCGGGTGGCTCCTCGCTCCCCCGCGAGGTGATGTCGCGGTTCGAGGAGACGTTCGGCGTCGACCTCCACGAGGGGTACGGGTTGACCGAGACGTCGCCGGTCACCCACGCGAACAGCCCCGACGACCGCCGGCCGGGTTCGATCGGCAAGCCCATCCCCGGCGTCGAGTCGATGGTCGTCGACGACGACTTCGAGGAGCTCGACCCCGTCGAGCGGGGGCCGGTCCCGAAGGGGACGGACCTCGACGGCGTGGTCGGCGAACTCGTCGTGAGCGGGCCGAACGTGATGAAGGGGTACTACGGACTTCCCGAAGCGAACGAGTCGGCGTTCACGGAGGCCAGGGGGACGCGGTGGTTCCACACCGGCGACCTCGGCTACCGCGACGAGGACGGCTTCTTCTACGTCGTCGACCGCGAGACGCACATGATCGTCACCGGGGGGTACAACGTCTACCCCCGTGAGCTCGAGGAGCTGCTGTTCGAGCATCCCGATGTCGCGGACGCGGCCGTCGTCGGTATCCCCGACGAGCGCCGGGGCGAGACGGTGAAGGCGTTCGTCGTCCCGACGCCCGACGCCGAGGTGGCCCCCGAGGGGATCAGGGAGTACTGCCTCGAGCACCTCGCGGCGTACAAGCACCCCCGCGAGGTCGAGTTCCTCGAGGAACTCCCTCGGACGACGACCGGGAAGGTCCAGAAGTTCGAGCTCCGCGAGGCCGAGTAGCTCATCCGAGCGGTCGTTTGTAGACGTAGCTCGCCCGTTCCATCCCGGTTCGCTCCTCGTAGAAGCGGTGTGCGTTCTCGCGCTGGATGCCCGAGGAGAGGGCGACGAGCTCACACCCCCTCCGTTCGGCCCACTCCTCGACGAACGAGAGGAGCTCCAGCCCGTACCCGCGGGACCGGTGTTCGACGTCCGTGATCAGCTCGTAGACCCACAGGTGGCGCCCGTAGTACATGTTCATCCCGATGCCCACTCCTGCGAGCGCGACGATCTCCCCGTCGAGGACGCCGGCGAAGAGCCGATACCCGTCGGTCGTCATCTCGGGGAGTCGATCGAGATAGGTCGATTCGTCGAGGTCCGTGTGCAGCTGTTTCACGATCGGATACGCCTCGCGCCACTCGCTCCGTGTCTCCAGCTCTCGGATCTCCATGCGGGTGTTTCGCCCGAGAGACGTCGTCGACATATCCCTTTCGTCGGCCCCGTCGTCGGGTCCCCGAACACGGGGCGCGGTGGGCACGGCCGAGGACCCGCTCAAACCGGCAGATCGCCCGTATCGATCCCCCCGCGGCGGCCGTCCAGCACGGCGAACCGCTCCTCGCGCCGGCGCTCGAGCCAGCGGAGCAGTCGCTCGGCCCAGACGAGCTTGTGACGCTTCTCCGGACCCACCGAGGGGTCCTCGAAGTCCCAGCCCGGGAAGACGAGCCGGTCGGCGCCGAAGTGGTCCGCGAGGAACGCGCCCCGGTCACCGTCGGTGAACCCCCCGAAGTTCTCGACCGGCTCCCAGGGCTCGGCCTGGGTCGTCGGCAGGGTGTACTCGGGGTCGAACCTCGGGACCCACTCCCGGACGGCCGGGACGTTGTCGCCGTGGGCGTGGGCCGCCACCGGCACGCCCGCACGGGTCAGGTCCCGGGCCGTCCCGACGTTCTTGTCGAGGTCGGTGACCATCAGATCCACCGCCACACCCGCGTCGACGAGGACGTCCGCTGCCGTCGATGCGGCGACGACCACGTCCGCCCGGCGTGCGAGCGCCAAGTCGTCCTCCTCGGCGAGCGAGGGTGCCCCGCCGGCGACGGCGACGGTCCGACCCTCGAACAGCTCCCAGAGCCGACCGGTGTCGAACGGGTCGGCGAGTCCCGCGAGGACGTCACGCGCCCGTTCGTCCGCCGCGGGGTCGTAACTGAACTCCGCGAGGACGGCATGATAGACGTCGCTCCAGGTGTCGTAGTCCATTATAGTACGGGCCGGATGGGTACCAAGTACCCCTACCCGGTATACCCCTCCGGCTTCCACGTCTGCGTTGCCCTGGGCGAGGTATAAGTTTTCCCGTCGTGAGCGTCCGTGTCTGACGCTCGTCGGCTCTCTGCGACCCTCCGCGACCTTCCGGGGCGCTCATACGGTCGTGCGTTATTCGTTCACGCCTCGCGGATCCGAGTCCGTCGTATCGGTCTCGAAAGCCGACCATCCCGACGATCGCCGAGCACAGTTACGCAAGACCGTATCAGACGGCCGCTCGGACCGCCCGGAGCGCCGCGGCCGCCTCGCCGCCGACGCGGTCGGGCTCGACCGCCCGGAGCGCAGCGACCGTCCCGTAGAGCAGTCCCCCGCCGTCGCCCTCGCCCGCGTCCGGAACGAACACCGCGCCGACGGGGAGCCCGTCGGGGACGGCCTCGACGGCCGTGCGGGTGAGCCCCGAGACCTCGAACGCCCGGACGACCATCTCCTCGGCGTGGCCCGACTCCCCCTCGACGTGGTCTACGTACCGCCGGGCCTCGCCGACGGTCGTGACGTCGAGCTCCTCGACGCCGACCGACTCGTCGCGGGCCCGGTCGCGTGCGAACTCGTATCCGACGAGGGCGGCGTCGCGCGTCTCCGCGACGTCGTGGGTGCGGACGACGTGTGCCCCGCGCTCGACGGCCATCGACGTCGCGGCCAGCGAGACGGGCAGGGCCTCCTCCGTCCCCCGTCCGGCGATCTCCCGCAGGAAGTTCTTCCGGTTTATCGAGACGAGCATCGGCCGGCCGTATGCGCGGAACTCCCGGAGCCGGCGGAACGTCTCGCGGTCGTCCTCCAGGGTCTTCTCCTCGGACCAGCCGCCGAACGCCGGATCGACGATTGTCTTCTCGGTGAACCCGTTGAGCGAGAGCGCCTCGTAGATGTCGTTCGGTCGCTCGACGGCCCCCGGCCGTTCGAGGTCCGGCGGCGAGGCCATCTTCGCGACGGCGACGTCGTAGTCCGCACAGACCCGGGGCATCTCCGGGTCCGCGAACCCGCAAATGTCGTTGACCATGTCGAAGCCGGCGTCGAGGGCCGCCTCGGCGACCTCGTGGTAGCGCGTCTCGATCGAGAACACCACGTCGCCCGAGACCGACTCGATGGTTTCGACCGCGGTGTCGAGCCGGTCGAGTTCCCCCTCCGCCGAGAGCACCTCGAACCGCTTGTTCGCCGACTCCAGGCCGACGTCGACGATGTCCGCACCCTCGCCGACGAGCCGCTCGTCGACGTACTCGGCGGCCTCGCCCGGGCTGTCGAAGACGCTCGGTTCGTACGGGGACTCCTTCGAGACGTTCAGGACGCCCATGATCCGCGGCGGGTGGTCGTCGCCGATCTCCAGGCCGGCGGCGTCGACGGTTCGCATACCGACGACAGGGTCGGTGCTCACAAGTATCGGCCGGTCCCGGCATGGGAGACGGCCCTGCGGATGCGGACTCCCGACACGCCCGACACGCGTCCCTTTTCTACCCCGGAGCGGTAGTCGGGGCATGGGAAAGGTCAGCATCGCGCTGCGGGGGTGGCGCTTCGACGAGGAGGAGGTGTTCGACGACTCGGGGGAGCTCCGCCCGCTCGCCGAACTCCCCGACGAGACCCGCCAGCGGCTCGTCCGACTGACCGTCATCGCCGGCCAGCCCTGCGACGCCTGCTGGCTGGTCCACGGCGACGAGAAGATCGAACAGTGCCGGGTCGCGAGGGTCGTCTACGGCGAGCCGCTCGACGAGGTCGTGCTCTGTAACCCCCACGAGCGGGACTTCCTCTACTGGTTCCGCGAGGCCGGCGGGAGCGAACTCGTCGGCTCGCCCGAGTTCAAGGACCGCTTCCACGAGTGGTTCGCGGACGGTAACCGCGCCTCCGAGGGGTACGCCGGCGTCGAGCACGTCGACACCGACCCCGACGCGGTCCCACAGCCCGACCCCGACGTGGAGATGCCGTCGCTGGAGGAGGAACTCGAGGAGCTCGACGACGAGGACCTCGACGAACTCGGCGTCGACCTCGACGACCTCGATATCTGATACTGTCGGTCGTACCTGTACCGTCGGACAGATGCTTCGATAGGTCTCGCCGGGAGCGTCCCGGCAGAGTCGTATCAACCGTTCTGTCCGACGGTAGACTCGACCACCAGTACGAACAGCCGTAGCTTCTTGTACCGGGACGGAACCACCCTCCGGCGTGACCTGAGACTCGCGCGGGTCGGCCCGCGGTGGTGCGGTGGCACCGGCCCGCGAGCGGCGAGCGCTACCGCCTGCACGCCACCCACCGGGGATCACCCGTCGAGTCGGCCTACACCGGAGAGACGCGCCGCTTTTGCCCCCGCTCGCGCTACGGCCCACATGGTCGGGTCCATCTCCGTGGCGGTCGTCGACGCCGAGACACCGGGGAACGTCGGGACCGTCGCCCGGGCGATGAAGAACTTCGGGGTCTCGGACCTCTACCTCGTGGACCCCCCCGAACTCGATCCGGCTGGCGAGGCCTACGGGTTCGCCGGCCACGCCCGCGAGGACGTCCTCCCGAACGCCCGGGAGGTCACGTTCGACCACCTCATCGAGCACTTCCATACCGTGGGCTGTACGGCCGTCACGAACGAGGACGAGACGCGTCACGTCCGGTACCCGTTCCGGACCCCGCGGGAACTCGCCGACTCCCTTCGGGGGGTCGAGGCCGACACCTGCCTCGTCTTCGGTCGCGAGCGGATCGGGCTGACGAACGAGGAGCTCGCGCGGCTGGACGAGGTCTGTTCCGTGCCGGCGAGCGGCGACTACCCGGTACTGAACCTCGGCCAGGCCGCGACGGTCGTCCTCTACGAGTTCCGCGGGCTCACCCTCGCCGGGACCCAGCACCCGTCGTCGGTCCACGAACGTGCCGACGAACGGGAGATAGAGGGGCTCAACGGGGAGTTCGAGCGGTTCCTGGGGAACCTCAACCACCCCGAGGAGAAGCGGGCGAAGACGACCCGGATGTTCCGCCGGGTGCTCGGCCGCGCCCACCCGACGGGCCGGGAGGTGAGCACGCTGCGGGGGCTGTTCCGGCGGGCCTCGGGGCTCCTCGAACACCCCGAGCGGCTCCTAGAGGACGAAACGAACCGTTAGCTCCGTTTGTCGATCTCCTCGCGGAGCACCTCGCTCACGACCTCCCCGTCGGCCTTCCCGCGGAGGGCGCCCATCGCCTCGCCCATCAGCGCGGAGAAGGCCCCCATCCCCTCGTTTTCGACCTGGTGGGCGTTGCGCTCGACGACCTCGACGACGGCCTCGCGGATCTCGATCTCGTCGACCCCGGCGAGCCCGGCCTCCTCGACTGCAGCCTCGGCGTCCAGTCCAGGGTTCTCGGCCAGCACCGTCAGCACCTCGTCGATCCCCTCCTTGGCGAGGTCGCCCTCCGCGACCAGCGAGAGCACCGCGAGGAGCCCCTCGTCGGTGAGGTCCTCGACGGGAACGTCGTCCCGCCGGAGTTCGGTCAGTGTCGACTCGAGCGTGCCGGCGGCGAGCGTGGGGTCGACGCCCCGCTCGGCCGCCGCCTCGAAGACGGTCATCCGGCGGCCGTAGGCCACCTGTTCGGCGAGCCCGGCGTCGAGCCCGTACTCATCCCGGTAGCGCTCGACCCTCTCGGTCAGGAGTTCGGGCGTCTCGACCTCCGACGGATCGGGTTCGACCGGCGGGACGTCCGTCTCGGGGTACATTCGCGCCGCCCCGGGGAGCGGCCGGAGGTACCGCGACGTGCCGTCCTCGTTCGCGCCGCGTGTCTCCTCGGGAACGCCCTCGAGGGCCGTCCTGGCGCGGTCGGCGACCGCCTCGATCGACAGTTCGGCGACCTCGCCCGAGGCGGCGACGAGCGCGACGGCGTCGCCCTCGCCCGCGCCGACGGCGGTCTCGAGGTCTGCGACCTCCTCTGCGGTGACGCCGTGGGCCGGCAGCTCGTCCGTGTGGAAGATCCCGCCCGCTCCGTGGCGCTTCGCGTGGTCCGAGAGCTCGGTCCCGAGACGACGGTCGGGCTGTATCTCGGCGCCGACGACCTCCTCGAAGCCGTAGAGCGGGACGGCCATGACGGTCGAGGCCGAGGCGATGACCCCGCTGTCGGTGTCCCCGAACACGTCCGTGACGTCCTGCGGGTCGCCGACGGAGGTGTCGCGGTCTCCGAGTTCGTCGGCGATCTCGAGCAACCGGACCTGCCGATGGGCCTCCATCCGGACGAGGTCCTCGATCTCGTCGAGGGCCTGAACGCCCTTCATCTCGATGCGGGCGCCCTCGGCGACGGAGACGTTCACGTCCTGACGGATGGTCCCGAGCCCGCGCTTGACCCGGCCCGTCGAGCGCAGGAGCATCCCGATGCGTTCGGCGGCCTCGCGGGCCTGCTCGGGCGAGCGGATGTCGGGGCCGGTCCCGATCTCCACCAGCGGGATGCCGAGCCGGTCGAGCCCCCACCGAACGCCCTCGTCGGTCTCCTCGATCCGGGCCGCCGACTCCTCCTCCAGCAGCATGTCGGTGATCGAGACGGAGCCGTCGCTCGTCTCTATCGTCCCGTCGGTGGCGACGAGCGTCGACCGCTGGAACCCGGAGGTGTTCGACCCGTCGACGACGATCTTCCGCATGATGTGGGCCCGGTCGACGACATCCATGTCCAGCAGTTCGGCGATCTCCAGTGTGACCGCTAGCGCCTCGCGGTCGAGACGGTGTGGCGGTTCGTCGTCCTCCTCTACGAGACACGTCGAGTCGAACGCGAGGTACTCGAACTCGCGGTCGACGCGTGACTCCTCAACGGCGGCCTCGTCGAGTTCGCCGAGTTCGCTCTTCGTGGGATGGAGATAACGGGTGAACGACCGTATCGACGCCCCAGGGTCGCGGCGCTCGGTCGGGCAGTCACAGAACAGCTTGCTCGCCGTGTCGAGCTGCTGGTGTATCTCCAGCCCGGCGACCAGCCCCAGCTCGGCGTAGTCGTAGTCGCGCGCGGCGGGGTCAGCCGCGGCGTCTTCATCCGGGTCCGTGGAACTCATTACTCTCGGTGGGTCGGCCGGGAGGCAAAAACGCTCCGTCTCCGGTGACGTCGCTACTCCGCTACCAGGACCGCGTTGACCTGGCCGTCCTGACCTGGGCGGGAGGTGACGCGGGCGCGACCCTCGGAGGTGTCGAGGACCGCACCCCGGGTGACGATGTTCCGGCGCACGTAGTTCGGGTTGGCGTCGTTCTCGACGACGTTCTCGATGGTCGCGGTGACCACCTCGTCGCCCGTCGCGACGTTCGCCGTGTCCGTCTGGAGCGCGCGGGTCTTCGTGTTGCCACCGCGCGTCTCGACGGTCTTCAGACTCCGCTCGCCGACGCGGGTCTCCGTCGGCGAGCTGCCGAGCTCGGACTTGCGCTTCTTCCTGACCGTCCGCCGTCGACCGCCGGTCCGCTTCGTCCCCGAGCGTGCGTGGCTCTTCATACCCCACAGGGGGAGGCTCGGAGCCTTCAATCGTTCGACTCCCGCCCGAGCCCTTCCGACGCGCGTCCGACCCCGCTCGACCGACTCGCTGACCTCGTTCGATCACCGTCCGGCCCCGAAGGGGTCCGAGGCATCCGTCCGTTGGTGCCAGCAAAGATTTATAGTAGGTTCATCTACTCTTTTGTCATTCGAACCTCGAAATCGATCGATCGACGGGTAGGTCGCGACCGTCACCCGGCGACCGCGGCGGACTCGAGGATGTCGCCGCCGACCGACCGATACTTGTCCTGTCCGGTAATGCGGGAGGTATGAGCCTCCGGGTCGTAGTCGCCGCACCGTTCCGCCGGGAGGGTCGCGACCGGGTCACCGAGAGCGACTTCATCCTCGACCTCTCGATGAAGCGGAAGTGGTTCACGCCCGAGCAGGCCCGGCGTGTGGTCGACGTCGCCCTCTCGGAGGGGCTGGTCGAGCGCGGTGACGCGGACTCGCTGGTCGCCGCGTTCGATCCCCGCGAGGTGACGATACCGGAGGGGTTCACCCCCGAGGAGTCCGTCGTCCAGCGACGCTCGACGTTCGAGCGGGTGCTCGACGCGCTCACCGACGCGGGCCACGAGAAGCAGGAGGCCGTCGCGGCCGTCAATCGCCTCCAGGCCGACCTCGGAGTGACCGTCGAGGCCGCCGGGGTGCTCCACGCCCGGCGACAGGGGATCGACGTGGACGAGCTCGCCGAGCGGGCGCTGGCCGACCTCCGCGACCGGGAGGAGGGCTGATGGTCGAGGACCGTATCACCGACGGGCGGCGGATCGCACAGCTACTGGCGAGCGAGATACGGGGTCACGAACGCGGCCCGCTCGGCCGGCTGGCCGTCCTCGACGTCCGAGACGTCGAGGGGGACGTCCACGGCGAGTTCGCGTTCGGCGTCGACGCTCGTACCGACACCGGCGACTCCGGAGCGCGCCGCGTCGCCGACGTCTACGTCCACGACGACCGCGCCCGGGTCGAGTTCCGCGAGGCGCCGGAGGTGGCCGCCGACGCCGGACGGGAGGCCGGTCTTCGGATCCGCCCCAAAGCGGTCCAGCCCCCCCGGACGGTCGTGTTCGTCGAGGACGGCGTGGAGGCAAAGCGTGCGCTCATCCCCTTCCGTGCGGTCGTCGAGACCCTCGAAACGAGCGTCGACCGATAACGTGCCGAGACGGGAGATGTCGACAGAGACATCGCGATGTCCCCCACCGTGAGAGGGCGATCGGGGTCGTCGCCGCAACGGATCCCGCTGCTTAAGTCCGATCCCGGAGTAGGATCGCTGTATGCGAAACACCGGGCTCAAACTGCGAATGGTGCTCGTGGGTGGGATCCTGTTCGCGTTCTACCTCGCCGCGGCGACGGTGCTGTCGGCGATGTTCGGCGTGGACCTCCTGCTGGTGCTGGCCGCGGGACTGCTCGTCCTCCCGCCGCTGCAGTACAAGCTCGGCAAGTGGATGGCCCTCCGCGGCGCCGAGGAGATGCCCGAGACGGGCCAGTACCAGCACGTCCATCGGATGACGGAGTCGCTCGCCCGCGATATGGGCGTCGAGAAGCCCCGACTGATGGTCATGGAGATGGGCGTGCCGAACGCCTTCGCGGTCGGCCGGAAGGGCGCGGGCGTCGTCTGCGTCTCGACGGAGCTCCTGGGACTGCTCGACCGCGACGAACTCGAGGGCGTCATCGCCCACGAGATCGCCCACATCAGGAACCGGGACGTCATCACGATGGTCGTCGGCCAGTCCATCGCGATGATCGTCGGCTACGTGGCCTACTTCGCGGTCCTGATGAGCGGCGAGCGCAACATCGGCTCGTACCTCCTCGCGATCGCCGCCTCCTCGGTCGCGAACATGCTGGTGATGGTGTTCGTGATGGCCATCTCGCGGTACCGCGAGTACGTCGCCGACGACGACGCCCGGCGGGCGATCGGGAGCGGCGACCCACTGGCGCGAGCCCTGGAGAAGATCTCACGGGGTTCGGACGGACGCGATCCCCAGATCGAGGACAGCGTGAACGCGCTGTGTATCTTCAACGCCGACCGGAGCCTCTTCCAGCGGATCCTCTCGACGCACCCGCCGACCGAGAAGCGGGTCGAGCGGCTCCGCTCGGGCGCGTAGGCTCCCCTGCCGAGTCGACGTCGTCGAGTTCCGTGTCCGCACCGACACCGCGGCTCGAACGGGCCGGAGCGGCCGCACTCGATCCGGCGCCGCCCTCGACCGTCCGTTCTACGGGTGGAATCGCGTCGAGGGCCGCTCTCTGCCTCGCGATCCCCGCTGCGGGTTCGCGTCGACTCATCGTGGACCCTCCGTCCGGAAGTCGGCCCTCGGAGGGCATGGTCGTTGCTCAGGTTCCCACGTCCTGCGAACCACCGACGCACGGACGTACGAACGAGTCCGGGACGCGATACGCGGGGTTTCGCCGATTCGATTCGGGCTACCGCCCGTAGCCCGCCAGCGAGTCGAACACGTCCTCGCCCGATCCGACGACTTCCCGGAGCGCCTCGACGCCGGGCTTTTCGATCCTGTCCGGGTTCCCGAGTACCCGCACCGTCTCCTGGCCCAGCGGGACGAACCCGGCGTCGAGCGCGTCGGCCGTGGCCCGTAGCCCGAGGCCGGCGTCGGCCTTCCCCGCGAGCACCCGTCTTGCCGGGGATTCGTGGGCACGGACGCCCGCGTCGAACCCGTCGATGGCCTCCACGAGGTCGTGGCGTTCGACTCCCCGTTCGGCGGCGAGGTCCGCGAGCGCGTTCCCGAGCGTCGTCCGCAGGCCGGAGTTGGTGGTGCGATTGACGAACCGCAGGTCGCGGTCCACGAGGTCCTCGAGCGCCTCGACGCCCTCGGGGTTCCCCGGGGGCACGACCAGCCCCCACTCCCGGGTCCACGAGCCGAGCGCCTCGGCCTCGAAGCCCACGTCGCCGGGCGCGGAGGTGACCGCGACGTCGGGGACGCCGTTCCTGAGCCGGCGAAGCCCCTCCCGCGAGCCGAGCGCGAGGTAGCGCGGGCGCTCGAGACGGTCGAGCAGCCGCGAGAGCGCGGGGTCGTCCTCGCCGACGCCGAACACCGTGGGCGGTCGAACGTCGGGCGAGAACAGCCGTACCTCGACACGTTCGCCCTCTCCGAGATACTCCGTGTCGGGGTGGACCTCGACGACGCCGTCGGCCTCGACGAGCGAGGTGGTCGCGCCCGAGCCCTTGTCCACGGGGTAGACGAGCGTCTCGCCCACCTCGTCCTCTAGAAGGCCGACGGGCATCAGCCGGAGCCGCCCCTCGGCGTACCGCTCCTCGACGGCCATCCGCCCCTCGACGGTCGCCGTCCGCGGTTCGGGGAGGCCCGCGGCCCGACGGATGGCGGGCGCGACGAACGTCCGGAAGATGGTCAGCGCCGAGACCGGGTAGCCCGGGAGTCCGACGTACGCCGAGTCGGCGATCCGACCGATCAGCATCGGCTTGCCGGGTTTGACCGCTACCCCGTGCAGCAGGAGCTCGCCCGAGTCCTCGATGACCCGGTAGATGACGTCCACGGCCGATGCCGACGTCGACCCCGAGGAGAGCACGAGGTCACACTCCGCGGCGGCCTCGGCGAGTATCCGCTCCATCTCGTCGTAGTCGTCGCCGGCGTGGGGGTAGAGTTCGGCGGACCCGCCCGCCTCCTCGACGCCCGTCGCGACGGTGTAGCTGTTGACGTCGTAGATCTGTCCGGCCTCGCTGTCGAGGTCCTCGCCTGGCCGGACGAGTTCGTCGCCGGTCGAGATGATGCCCACTGTCGGCCGCCGCCTCACGGGCACCTCGCTCACCCCGAGCGCCGACAGGAGGCCGACCTCGCGGGCCGTGAGTTCGGTCCCGGGACCGAGCGCGCGCTCGCCGGCGGCGACGTCCGCCCCCGCGAACATGATGCGGTCGCCCGGCGCGAGCGACGTGCGGACGAGCACGTCGTCTCCGTCCCTGTCCGTCTCGCTTCGCGAGACACGGTCCGTTCGCTCGACCATCACCACCGCATCGGCACCCGGCGGCACGACCGCGCCGGTCGAGATCTCCGCGCAGGTACCCGGTTCGACCGTCACGTCGGGGCGCTTGCCCGCGTGGACCACCCCCGCGAGTTCCAGGCGTGCGGGGTCGGCCTCGTCGGCGCCGAACGTGTCCTCGGCCCGCAGCGCGTAGCCGTCCACGCTCGCGCGGTCGAACCCCGGTACGTCGAGCTCGGCGTCGATCCGCTCGGCGAGCACGCGACCCCGAGCGTCCGACAGCGGGACCGTCTCCGTCCCCGGGTCGAGGTCGAGCGACGCGATGGCGTCGTGTGCCTCCTCGGGCGGTGCGAGGTCGCGGAACTGCTTCCGGTCAGGCATAGTACTCCCAGTCCTCCACGTCGACGGTCCGCCCCTCGTCGTAGCCCTCCGTCCCCTCGGGGACGACCACCCAGCCGTCCGCGAGCGCGACGGACGAGAGCACGCCCGACCCCGAGGCCCGCGTCGGGGTGGCGACCCGTTCGCCGTCCGCCTCCTCGAGCGAGACCCGCGCGAACGTCCGGATCCCGGGCTCGCTGGCGATCTTCCTCGACAGTCGGGCTCGGACGGTCGGGTGGTCCGGGAGCGGGTAGCCCCCGACCCACTTCAAGACGGGCCGGAGGAACTGGACGGCGTTGACGATACAGGCGACCGGATACCCGGGCAGCATCAGTACGGGCGTCCCCTCGACCAGCCCGAGCGCGACGGGGTGGCCCGGCTTGAGCGCGACGCCGTGGACCAGCACTTCGCCCAGGCCGGCGACGACATCGGGGACGAGGTCGCGCTCGCCGACCGAGGAGCCCCCCGTCGTGACGACGACGTCCTTCGTGAGGTCGCGCTCGATCGCCGCCCGGAGGGCCGACTCGTGGTCGGTCACGACGTCCCGGTAGGTCGCGGCGCCGCCCCATCGCTCGACGTACCGCGAGACGGTCAGTCCGTTCGTCTCGACCACCTCGCCCGGTTCGGGGTCGGTCTGGACGAGTTCCTCGCCGGTCGGGACCACGCCAGCCGTCGGGCGCTCGTAGACGTCCACCTCGCGGACGCCGGTGGCCTTCAGCAGGCCGAGGTCCGAGGGACGGAGCCGGTGGCCGGCCTCGTACAGCGGCTGGTCGGCGGCGACGTCCTCGCCAGGCGGGGCGACGTTCTCCCCCCCGGCGACGGCGTCGAACACCTCGACCTCCTCGCCGAACCGGTCGGTCTGCTCGACCATGACGACGGCGTCGGCACCCTCCGGGAGTTCGCTCCCGGTGTGGACCCGCGCGGCCTCGTTCGGTCCGACCGGACCCTCGCGGTCGGTCTCGCGGAGCACCGCGGGCGAGCGGTCGCCCGCCCCGAACGTGTCCTCGGCCCGGACCGCCCACCCGTCCATCGCCGCGCGGGCGTAGTGGGGGACGTTCCGTACCGCACGAACCGGCTCGGCGAGCGCGCGCCCCTCGGCGACCCGCAGGGGGACCCGGTCGGTCCGTCCGTGCGGAGCGACGGACTCGCGGAGCCGCGCCAGGGCGTCGGCGACGCGCGTCACCTCCTTGAATCCGCTCTCTGAGACGTCGGTCATACCCACACCTCGGAGACGGGACGGCAAAAACGGGCGGGGTCGAGATCAGGCCGATGAGAGGTGGTGTGTGGTTACGACGGGGTCGTGTCCGGGCCCGCGTCGCTCGCTCGGACGAACGGTAGGGCGGGACTCGTACGGTCGTGCGTCATTCGTTCCCGCAACGGCGTCCCATACATCGTGTTCCGGCGGGTTAGCAGCCTCCGATCGGATAGAGGGACAAAACAGTTACGCACGACCGTGTCGATCCACGCCGGCACGTATCCGCTCGACCGCCTCGATGAACCCGTCGCCGTGCGCCTCTTCGGTGACGTGGTCCGCGGCGGCGCGAGCCGACCCGTCGGCGTTCGCCACCGCGTAGGCGACGCCCGACCGCTCGAACATCGCGGCGTCGTTCGCCGAGTCGCCGATCGCGGCGAACGACTCTGCCCCGACACCGAGCGCGTCCGCCACCGCCGCCAGCCCGTTTCCCTTGTCGACGTCGGGGGATTTGACGTGGTAGGCGAACCCGGTATCGACGACCTCCAGACCGTGTCGGGCGGCGATTTCGCGAAGCGGTTCGAGGGGTTGGTCCCGGGCGACCGCCAGCTCCGTCTCGCGCCACCGGTTCGCCAGATCGACCGCTCCCCACCCGAGCGAGTGGCCCGCAGCCGCGTACTCCTCGGCGACGGTCTCGGCCGCCTCGCGGTCGCCGGTGTACCGCAACTCGTCCGTCCGGGAGACGTACGCCGCCCCGCCGTTCTCCGCGACCACTGTGGCCGGGATGCCGAGGAACTCACAGAGCGCGACCGGGTAAGGGAGCGCCTTCCCCGTCGCGACGACGACCGGTGCGGCGTCGGCCCACTCCCGGAGCAGCGGTAGCACCCGATGGTCGAGCCGGCGCCGGTCGTCGGTCAGCGTCCCGTCGATGTCGACGGCGAGCGGCGGGAGGGCAGCCTCGTCCATACGGGCAGTCTGCCCCCATGACGTATCAAGCCCTCGCCAGTGGCAGTTTACTCGGTGAGCCGCTCGTAGGCTCGGTTGATCCGCTTGAACTCGTCCTCGTCGCCGTTCTCGGTGTCCGGGTGGGTCTCCTTGGCCCGCTCGCGGTAGGCCCGTCTGACGGTCGACTCGTCGGCGTCGTCGCCGACGCCGAGCATCCGGCGTGCCTCGGCCGCCGTCGGTCCCGAATCCGGGTTCTGGCCCGGGTTCCGCGTGCGCGACCGGCCGTCGTACGCCCGGCGGCCG
>JAZKST010000054.1:0-19766 GCA_036625905.1 Haloarculaceae archaeon | reverse complement strand
TAACCACTGGCGTCGTGAGTACGAACGACGGCGCAGGTCGCTCCAGGAACGCGGAACGCGATGGGCGTATGAAGCCATCGGTTCTGTCGCGCGAAAAGAAAAGGGACGTTTCAGGCAGCTGATCCACCGGCTCGCGAATGAACTCGTCCGAGAGGCCATTGAGCATGACTGCTCCACTATCGTTTTTGAGGACCTGACCGATATCCGTAGCCGACTCCCGGAAGCATCTTGGCATCACCTCTGGGCGTTCAGGCGTTTGACCGACTACGTGGCGTACAAAGCGCCCGGATACGGTGTTGATGTCGAATTTACCCACCCCGAGAATACGTCCACGCGGTGCTCGAAGTGCGGTACTATTGACTCAGATGCTCGAACCGCCGACCGCTTCCACTGTGCGGAGTGTGGATACCGAAACCACGCGGACTACAACGCGGCCAAGAACATCGGCTATCAGTATCTCTGTCGTCAGCAAAACGCGGACGACGGAGGCGCACCTGTAGGAGTGCGCTTGAACAGCGGGATGTTGACTCCGGAGGGGATCAGGCCTCACCCGGACGCCACGACTCCACGCTGAAAGTCCACGAGAGTGACTATCCTACGCGTACCACACTCAATTCACCGCGGGCTCACAGACGATTTAGACCGGCCGTTCTCATCGAATCCGCACACGGAGTCGGTTTTCCGACAGCCGACATGCCGAGTCGACCGAGGAAATACAACTCCGCCGGCGCGAGGAGTTCGACGGCCTCGCCGACGTAGCGCTCGCCGTCGACGCCTCGATCCCCCGGGTTCGGGGGACGACGGGTACGGGGAGCGACCGGTCGAAGGCGTCATGTCCGAACGTGAGCGACGATACGGCCGGCCGAAGGCCTGGTTTTATATTCATTTACTATGATTATTTATGCTATGACATCACTTGACACAGGCGGGTCGGATGGGGAGCAGCCGGATCGGAACGGTTCCGACTCGTCGGCGACCGACGACCCGCCCGGCGACGGCCCGGTCGATTCGGGGTTCGGATTCCGGATCAACCGCCGTGCGCTGTTGCGGGCGACCGGCGCCGGGGCGCTCGCCACGTCGACGTGGCTGGCGGGCTGCAACCAGCGAGAGACACGGCGGTACGAGGCCGCCCCGGTCCGTCTCGCGCCGGAGGCGACCGAGCGCGGCTACGCCCTCTCCGAGAGCGACACCCTCGAGGTGAGCCGCACGGAGGAGGCTGGCGGTCTCACGCTGGAGATGACCATCATTAGCCACACGGCGGCCTACGACGTCGAGGGGGCGGACTACGTCGAGTCGGCCACCGCGGGGCTGGCGAGCACGCCCGCGGCGGAGGAGGCCGGCGTGTCGCTAAATCCCATCGCCACCGCGCCGCTGCGCGAACTGCTTACGCGGAACGTCGGCCGGGAGTTCCTCCAGCAGTTCGACATCGGCACGACCTGGGAGGAGGGGCCCGAGCAGGTTGGGTCCAGGTCGGGAACGCTCCTCGACACGAGCGTCGAGTTCCGGACGTTCGCGGGCATCGCCGACGATGAGTTCGTGCTGTTGCACGTCGCCCGCGTCGAGCACGAGGACGACGCGGTGCTCGTGGGCGAGGCACGGAAGAAACCCGCTAGCGACCCCCGCGTCCAGTTCGTCGGGGACGACAGCGAGGTGACCCGGGAAACGGTCGACGAGACCGCCGCCAGGTTCGCGGAGTTGCTGCCGCTTGTCGTCCACGGCGAGGCGCCCGGACCCAGCACGCCCGCGACAGAGCCGCCGACTGAGACCGAGGAGCCGACCACTGTCCCGAACCTCGCGGGCTTCCACGCGCCGGGCATCGACGGCATCCCGTACGGCGAGTCGGGGGAGGCGGTCCCCGAGGGACTCAGGAGCGAGTGGGCCGACGCCCACGCCGAGCAGGCCGACCTCGTCGCGGTCGGCGGCGACTCGGCCTTCGAGGGGCGGCTGTTCACCAAGATCACCGGCGGCGACCTCTACGCCGGGCTCTACGTCCCGCCCGAGGAGACCGAGCGGAACGGAACCGTGACGCCGAACACGTTCTCGGAGCTCCGTCTCCAGTTCGACGCGGCGGGGAGCGGCGAGCTCTCGACCGGTGACTTCCGGCTGACCGGCATCCCGAGGACGCCGATTGGGGTCGGTGGCGAGCAGGTCGAAGCAGGCACCGAGGATGGTTCGGCCGGTGTGCAGGCAGTACAGATCCGCCTCGAGGAGTACCGCGACGGCGAGTTCGTGGATGTGACGCCCGACGAGCCTGGGGAAGGGGACGAAGGGGAGCCGCCACCCGGAGCGGCGATGGTTGGCCGGCCCGCCGAGGGCGGTCTCGGCGTCGAGGTGCAGCTGAACCTCCAGCGCGAGCGGATGCGAGAGCGACTGGAGGAGGCGCTGGACAACGGCGAGGAGATCGACATCAATTACAACATCGACATCGATTTCGACGGGAACCGGTACGGAGTGAACACCGAGCCGCAGAACAGCTACGATATCTACGAGAACCTCGGTAACTTCGGGCCGCCCGATCTGGGAGACATCCCCCGCGAGAACTCCTCGGTCAGTCGCATCGAGGTGACACAGAGCGTTCAGGACGAGAACAACTCGCTGCGGCTGGCCCGGGACAAGGAGACGCTGGCCCGCGTGTTCGTCGACCATCCCGAGTCCAGTCCCATCACGGTCGACGTGAACCTCGCGGCCTACTCCTGTGACGGCGGGTGCTGGACCTACGTGGGCAACATGTCGAAGACGGTCCAGGCGCCACCGACGCCGCTGGACCGCGAGGAGTACGACGACAGCGTCAACTTCGAGCTCCCGGCCGCGTGGCGAGCCAAGGAGCACCTCAAGCTGAGGGCGTTCGTGAGCCGCCCCGGGCACATCCAACTCCGGCCGCGCATCCGCTGGCGGACGCTCCGGGTCGACTTCGAGCAGACGTTCGACCCGAACATCACGCTCATCCGCGTCAACGAGGGAACGGAGTCGAGCCCGAACCGCCCCTCGACGCGGGCGTCCTACCTGGTCCAGAAGGGTTTCGAGCGGGTCATGCCAATCGGAGGCGTCTTCTTCCACACGCCGGGGGCGGGGATGCTGGGACCGATATCGCCCTCGGACAACCTCCGGAAGCAACTCGACAAGCTCGCCCAGCAGATCGAGTCGTCGGGCAGAATAACGATTCCCATCGAACAGGTGTTCGGGCTGACGCAGAACTACGGCGGCGGGCTCTCAGACCCGACCTGGGGCGGGGGCCCGGGCAACTGCACCGCGGCATGGGGCGAACTGGGGTCGACCTCGCGGGAACTCGTCATGGCCCACGAGGTGAACCACAACATCGGCGGCAAGGAGTGGGCCAAGCACATCGCCGGCGGCTGTGGCTCCGGCGGCGGCGACTCCGGCAACAGTTCCCGGGACGTCGGCCAGGTGGGGTGGAACCCGGCGTACAACTCGATGGTGCCGACGAACCACCCCGAGCTGATGACCTACTGTCAGGACGCGAACCCGCGCAAGTGGATCGGCGAGTACCGGTGGGACCACCTCGTCGACCGCTGGAAGAACTACAGCACCGGCGTGCCGACCCACCCGGACTACCAGTCTTCGTCGAACCCGTCCCTCCGGGCGCCCGCGTCGAAGCCGACCGCCGCCGAACAGTACGACGCCGGCGATCCGTCGGCAGTGGCCGACGGTGGTTCGTTCGATCCGAACGAGGGGGACGGAAGCACCGACGCCGACGCCGACGACGCGACCGAGGCCGCTGCCGACGGGGCCACGGCCGAGGCGGGTGCGGCCGATGGCGACGCACCCGATGCACTGGAGACCACGCAGACGGGGACCGCCCGTGTCATCAGTGGGTCGCTGTTCCCTAACGGGTCGAGTTCACCCGACTCGTCGGACCGAATCGAGGACGGCGAACTCGACCCCTCGTTCGAGGTCCCCGGGTCGACCGAGGAGCCCGGTCCGGGTACGGACGACCCCGACGCGGTCCTGCGTGTCGAGTACGATTCCGGGGTGCTCGAGGTCGGCATCGATGCCTCGTTCGAGCCTATAGAGCGGGGACAAGAGGTCACCGAGTCATCGTTCGTCGTCTCGGTCCCCGACAACGGGGGCATCAGTGCCGTCCGGCTACTGGACGCCGAGACGGAGGAGCCACTCGACGAGTACGCGGCGACCGACTTCGAGCTGCGGGAGGCGGGTGTCGAGACGCCCGACCGGTTTGCCCGCGGCGAACTCTACGACCTCGACGTGAGGGTCGAGGCCGATGTCCCCGGGGGGGTGTCCCTCTTCCGGAAGCTGTTCTACTCGCCGGACGGCGAGCGGCTGTTCCCGTACGGCAGGCAGCTCACGGACGACACCGCACAGGTGCGGTTCACCGAGGAGCCCGGCGGCGAGGCCGCCCGGTTCCTGCTGGCGGTCAGCGACGGCGTCCGCACCGAACTGGCCGAGAGCGACTCGTTCGCCGTCAGACCACAGCCACCGCGGGTCGAGATCGACCGCGCGAACCGGTGGGTCGGCGAGTACGAGTCCGACGAGGGAACGGAACAGGAGAGCCGCGATACCGACCTCGGGAGCGACGCGGAGGCCGACCCGGACCTTTCGGCGATACGGAACGTCGCCGGCTCGGTCGAGACGGTCGCCGGTGCCGCGGTGTCGCTTCGCGCCCGTGGGCAGACCGAGCGGTGGACCGCCCTCGACGGGTCCGACCTTCGGTGGACCATTACCGACGAGGACGGCGACCGGGTCCCGATCGTCGGCCCGGCCGTCGGGACGCGGCTGCTCCATCGGTTCGACAGTCCCGGGCGGTACACCGTGACCGTGACTGCGCGTGACCCGGAGACGGGATTGACGGCGACCGACGAGATCGACGTGGTGGTCGAGACGCCGGCGCTCCCCGACGCCGAGCTGGTCGAGCAGTTCGGTGGTGGGGGGGCGTGAGCGGCTGACCGCTCTCCCCGACGCTGGCTCCCGGCAGCACCGTCTCGGCGGTCGCGGGGTACTGAGACTCCCGGCGGAAGTATCACATTCCGTGGGGTTGTTGTGGGCCGCCATGCCCGCCCGCGAGAAGGCCTTCGCACACGAGTGGATCGAGGACAACGCCGAGCGGCTCTCGGCGTTCGAACAGGAGATCTGGGACTACCACGAGCCGGCGTGGCGCGAGTACCGGTCCGCGGCGGCGTACGTCGACCTGCTGCGCGAGGAGGGGTTCGAGGTGGAGGCGGGGTCGGGCGACATGCCGACGGCGTTCGCCGCCGAGTGGGGCGAGGGGCGGCCGGTCCTCGCGACGTTCTCGGAGTACGACGCAGTCCCGGGCAACTCCCAGCAGCGGGTCCCCCACGAGGCCCCCCGCGAGGGCGTCCACCCCTACGCTGCCGGGCACACCGACCCCCACTCCGTGCTCGGCGTCGGCGCGCTCGGCGGCGCCCTCGCGACCAAGGCTGCGATGGAGGAGTTCGACCTCGACGGCACGCTCAGGCTCTACGGCGAGCCCGCCGAGAAGGTCGTCGGATCGAAACCGGTCCACGCCGCGAAGGGGTACTTCGACGACCACGACGCGAGCATCTCGTACCACCCCTGGCGCACCAACACGACCGTCTGGGAGACCCACTCCTGGACCTTCTGGAGCGTGGTGTTCACGTTCGAGGCGGACGCCCCCGAGGAGTGGGCGCCGCCGGACCTGATCCCGAGCGAGGAGCTCCACGCGCAGGCCCGGAGCCCGGGGGCGCTCGACGCAGCCTGCCTGATGTACACGAACACGAAGTACACGAAGGAGGCGATGTTCCCGAGCACGGGCCACTGGAGCATGAGCGAGTTCATGATGACCGGCGGTCAGAAGACCTCGGACAACCTCGCGCCCCGCATCGCCCAGATCCAGTACGGCTGGCGCTCGCCGACCCTGGCGATCCAGGAGCGGATCCACGAGATCCTCCGGGAGAACGCCCGGAGCGCCGCCCGGGTGGCCGACTGCACGGTCTCCGAGCGGGTCGTCACGAAGAACCGGGTCGGGCTGCCCAACCGGGAGATGGCGACGCTGGCCTACGAGAACCTCGAGCTCGCCGGGCCGCCGGTCCACGGCGAGGCGGCCCGCGAGTTCGGTCGCGATATCCAGCGGACGCTCGGGATCGAGCCGATGGCGGAGCCGTTCGACGAGGGGCTCGAGGAGCTCGTCGAGCCGGAGGCCTACGAGCGGCGGGTCCGCCGGAACCTCCCCGAATGGCAGGAGCGCTTCGTCTCCGACGACTACGTCGAGTACACCTGGCACGCCCCGACCGCGCGGGTGTACGTCGGTCGTCCCCGGATGCGCCCGCCGGACCCCTCCTACTCCTACCCCGACTGGGCGTACAACGCGCTCGGGGGCGTCCCGGAAGTGACCCGGCCCGGAATGCTCACCGCGAGCGAGACCATCGCCGGCACGTTCCTCGACCTCCTGCTCGATCCGGACCGGCTGGCCGCCGCGACCGCCGAGTTCGAGGAGCGGACCGGCGGCGGCGTCGGCGGTTCCGACTGGCTCGCCCCGCTCGTCGGCCCGGACTTCGTGCCCCCGGTCGATCTGCCATGGCCGGAGTACGTCGAGACGGAGCGGGGACGGGAGTGGTCGCTGCCGACCCCGCACCCGAAGGCCGGGTTCGGCGAACCGCTCGACGGCGCCGAGCGCTGATCGGCTCCGGGTCGTTCGACCGATGTCGGCGAAGTTCGGGGGGCCGCCGATGTCGCCGTCCCCGCGATTCCGGTCGGGTTCGGGATCGACACGGCGACCGTGCCGAGGTGACCGCCATGTCCGGACGTATCATCGAGCGGCGGCAGCCCGGGCCGTGCGGACCGATACCGGAAGAGGGTCGGGAGAAGCCGGATCCGTGGGCCCGGATGTGAGTCGGAGCAGTCCACGGATTTCCGTCCGGTGCGATGGCGGATCGGCTAGTCGTCCGCGACAGCCGAAGTGTTCGGCATCCCCGGGCGTGTTTCGGTCCGTTCGGACACCGGCGTCCACTCCAGGGATTCCTCGTAGTGGAAGACACGGTGGTCCCGGGTCGGATCGACGACGGTCAGTGAGAGCCAGTCGTTGTCCAGGATTTCGGTCAGTTCCTCGTGGTCGGCCAGGATGTCGGTGACCCGCTCGACCGGCGCGTGGACGACCGTCGAGAGGCGGAGCGGTTGGTGGTACGGTTCGTCGTCCGCGGCCATCAGCGACTGGAGCGGGAGCCCGGTCATTAGGTCGCCGCCGTTGCCCTGATAGACGCCGACGTTGCCGACCGGGTTCTGGGTCACCTTCGATCCGCTGCCGTAGACGGTGTTGTCGACCGTCGAGAAGTAGTACTGGGTGTTGATCCACTGGGTGACGACCAGGGGACCAGTGAAGACGACCTCGAGAGCGTCCCCGTCGGGGTCAGTCGACCAGTCGTACGAGTGGAGGAACGCGCGCCCGTCGAGATCACAGCCGCTCGTCAGCTCGCGGGGGCCGATGACGAAGCCGGCGTTGCCGGCCAGGCCCCACTCGGGACGCGTCTCGGCCCAGTCGGCGGCACGGCGTTCCGTCTCGGCGACGCCGGTCGAGCCGTCGGCGCCCATCGCCTCGGCGCGCTCGGCGGTCGCGTTCTCACGGGCCGTCGCGAGGTCCTTGCGCAGCTGGTCGAGGTCGTCCGCGTGGCTCTCGGGCACGTCGTCCGCGAACAGTTCCACTTCGTCTGTCGTCGTGTTGTGCTGTCCGGCAACGAAGACCGTGTCCTCGGGGATGTCGAACCCACGGTCGCGGAGTTCGGCCTTGACAGCCTCGTCGTTACAGATCTTCGCGAGGACGCGGGCACTCGGGCCGCCGGGGTTGCCAGCACAGGCACCGCAGTCCAGGCTCGAGTCGTAGGGGTTGTTCGCCGTCTCGCTGGCGTGGCCAGTAAAGACGACGAGGCGACTGAAATCCTCGAAACCCATCAACTCGAAGGCCGTCGCGGCGTACTCGACTTTCTCCTCAGTGGTCAATCCCACTGGCAGGTCGCCGGAGTAGGTGTGCTGGTAACGAACGAGCGGTTCACAGAACTCGTGGTCGTCGGGCACCAACTCAGCGGCGGCGTCGAACAGGTCGTGAACGCGCCCGGGGAGGAGCGTCCGGGCCGCGAGTGAGAACCCGTAGCCGCTTCCGGCTGTCTCGACGTAACCGTAGGCGGTGGCTGCGTTGGCCTCGAGTGTCTCGATGACCTCGTCGGCGGCCGCACGGATGCCGGACCTGCGGTCGTAGCGTGCCCGCGTGTCGTCGTCGGTCGGAAAGTCGATGACGTGATGCTGTGGGTCGAGGATCGGTGGACAGGCATCGACCGACACGTCGGCGTCGTACCCCCGATACTCCATCGGGATGCCGAAGAAGCCAGCGTACCCGTGGGTCTCGTAGTCGCCCGTTGCCTCGATGTGACGGCGGATGATCTCCGAGCGGGTGTCGATACAGAAGACCAACTGGGCGTCCGGGCGGCCCGACGTGTCGCCGTCGTCCATCGACCGGCTCTCGGCCGCGACGGTCCCGACGAGGTCATCCCGGTAGGTCGCTTCCCACGCACGCAGGAACGCCCGAGCGAGTTCATCCGCCGGGTTCACGTCGACGACGTCGTCGTCCGGCTCGATGGTAGCGTCGACGGCATCCAGCAGTGCCAGACGCGCCGCAAGGTACCCTTCCAGCGAGATCGGGTACGTCGACTGCCACGCGCCCTCGTCCTCGACGCGCTGCTTGATGAACCCGGTCCAGCCCGGGAGCGCGGCCAGTTGTTCCTCGAAGATGGGAACCCACCGGCTCTCCGGGTACGACTTCAGGACCGTCCTAATGGTCTCGATCGGCGCTTCGGGCAGGTCGGCGACGACCCCCTCGTCGGGGACGTCGCCGTCGTACTCCGCCATTTCACGGAAGGCAGCGTAGAACCCGGCCTCGCGGTTCGGCATCGACCAGTGGGCGCTCCCCTGATCGAGGAAGGCCGATAGCCACTTCGTCAACACCCGGTCGACGTGGTCCGTGGCGGTGTCCGCGTCACCGTCCTCGACGTCCGTCGCCTCGGCCGCCTCGGCCATGCGGTCGAGTAGCGTCTCGGGGTCGGCCTCGTAGCCTACCTCGGCGAGTTCCGCTTCGAGGACCTCCCGGTCTATCCGGCCGCGTTCCAGCGCCGTTCCGAGCGTCTCGGCGCTGGGGTAGCCACGGCCGCCCAGCAGAGTAGCGGCCTGCTCGACGGCCTCCCCGAACGGCTGGTCCTCGAACCCCGAGAGGGGGTTGGCCGTCACGAACGAGTGGATGGGCCAGAGGGAGCCGACTGTGGTCGCTGCTTCGTCGATGCTGTCGCGGATGGCGGATTCAGTACTCATTGTAGTCCTCCGTGGAAGTCAGTAGGGTGTTCGATGACGGTTGGGTGGCGTTCAGCAGTGCCACGTAGAGACGCTGGCTGTGTTCGTGGATGCCGGTCTCGATGGCGACGTAGATGCCGACGAAGCCGACGGCGATGATACCGTGGAGCAGGGTCAGTTCGGTCGTTGTCGTGCCGAGCGCCAGGAGGTCCGAGACGCCCTCGTAGACGACGGCATAGACGACGATGGCCGGGAAGAACACCAGCGGGACGGCCCCGTAGCGGGCGAGCGTCGGAAGCGAGGTGTGCTGCACCGCGCTGCGGGCCGCGTGGAGCGTGGTGAAGACGACGAAGAAGGTCAGCAGGAGGCCGCTATCGACGTTCGCTCCCTTCCCCGTCAGCACCGTGAACACCACGCCGCCGGCGAGACCGGTCAGCAACGCCACGACGAAACCGACGGCGCTCGTCATACGGCCGATCGTGTGCTCGGTGGTCTCGCTCGGGCTCGTGTGTTCGACCTGTTCGCCCGAACTGAGGAACTGATAGGCCTTGTAGAACCCGTGGAGGATGAGGTGGGTGATCGCGGCCCCGAAGAAGCCGAGGCCGGCCTGCATTATCATAAAGCCCATCTGACCGACCGTCGAGCAGCCGAGTTTGCCCTTGATATCCGTCTGGACCGACTTCAGGAGCTTCCCGCCGCCAGCACTCGCCGCGCCGACGGCGATTATTGCGAGCATGAGCGTGGAGTCGACCGTGATGACCGGGGCGAAGCGGGTCAGCAGGATGCCGCCCGCGTTGACGAATCCGGCGTGCATCAGCGCGGACGCCGGCGTCGGTGCGGTCATCGAGGAGAGCAGCCAGTTGTGGAACGGGATGAGGGCGGACTGGATCATCGCCGCGAGCACGAGCGCGCCGACGGCGAACAGCCACACCGGACCACCGAGCGTGTCGGCGGCCGCGCCGATTCCGGAGATCGTCGTCGCGCCGGTCGCCCACCACAGCGCCGTCAGCGCGACGCCGAGGAGCGCGCTACTGGCGATAAAGTACTTGCGAGCGACCCTCGCGGCGGCCTGTGCCTGTTTCCAGCCCTCGTTGATACCGACGAGTTCGGCCATCACCAGCCCCATCGCCATCCACAGGAGCCCGAACAGTGCGACGTGGTCGGCCGCGACGAGTGCCATCACGACCGTGGTGAATCCGAACGTAGCGAGGAAGAACCTCGTCTCGTGGGTGCTACCGGCCATGTAGCGGCGCGAGTAGCTGTGAACGATACCGCTGAAGAAGGTGACCACCACCCACATCAGAACGGTCAGGCCGTCCACGGCAATCGGACCGGGGATTTCCCACACGGCATCGAACCGGACTCTGGCGATCAGGAGGGCGATACTCGCGGCGAACAGCGACCACACGAGCCACGTTAGTGCGACGGGTACGAACGGCGAATCCACCGTCGCGTCCGGGAGCGCTCCGACTGTCGGTTTCGAGCTTTCTGCTGCCATCGTTCGATCCATCGTACGACGCATCGCGGCACCCGAGAGCATCCCGACGGGTGCGCTTCTGGTCGTCTTCACCACCTAATCGAACAGAGTGATTGTTAAATCTATCTATATTCACATTCCGTTCGAGATACCACCATCATAGAACGTTTTGGTTTCTCAGCTATGCGGGGAGACGCCCGGTGGCGAGGGTCAGGTCAGGAGGCTCGCGACCCGTACCGAGGTGCCCTCGGGGAGACGGGTCCGGATCGTGGTCGGGTCCGTCACGCCGTCGAGGGCGACCAGATACCGCTTGTCGGGGAACGAACTGTAGGCTCCGTCCTGATCGTGGACGTAGCCAGCGATCGTCACCGACGAGGGGAGTGCCCGCTGGAGAAACCGGACCTGTCGGCGGACGTTGTACTCGACGAGTCGATACCGTACCGTCCGAAGCGGCAACGATTCCGCCAGGACTCCCTCCGCAAACGCGTCTCCGACGAGCGAACGGAGCGGATCCAGCCGTACTTCGATCCCGGCAGGTGACTCCGAATCGGGTGCTACCCACCGCTCGTAGGCGTCTTCGAGAACCCCACAACTCGTGTGTCCCACAACGAGGACCGCTGTGATGTCATGCCGGGTTCTGAGGTGTTCGATGGTGCTGTCTAGAACCGTTTTTCCCTCGTATCGTTCCCGTGTCTGGTTTCCGAGAGTCCGAACGCTAAAGACGTTCCACGTAGCGTCAACCGGCCACAGCGACCCCCCGGGTTTGCAACTGCTCATCGAGCACGAGACGACGAGTGCTGTCCGCGTATCCGACCGGTGTCCCGTGTCGCTTCGAGGCCCGCCCCAGTCTTGGACCGACTCGATGACGGATTCGAGATCGTTCCCGTTCATTCTACGCTATGCCACCTCCACCCGGACCTATTGCTGCCGCCCATCGGCCTCTTCGACCGGTTTGGTTTCGATACGATATTATATTACCGGAACGTTCGTTGTACTCGTTCGGGAGACCATATTGTTATCTGTTCCGGAGATCTGGTATGGAAGCACTCTCGAGAACCGTCCTCGTCGGGCGGTCGTTCGTCGCGCCACCGAGCTGGACGTGAACCGTGTCCTCGTTCAGGAATCGTCTTCCGTGTGGTTCTCGGGATCGAATTTTCCGAAGGGCGTCGTCTCGTGGCTCCGGACGAGGACTTCGTCGGCAACGGTGAGTCCCATCTCGAGGAGTTCCTGTGCGACGGGTGTAATATCGCTGTCCGTCTCGCCGACTGCAGTGACGAGGAGATTCTGTTCGCCCGTGACCAACTCCTGGACCGACACGACGCCATCGATTTCCAAAATGTCGGGAACGAGGTCACCACGCTCGGGGATCGCAGCGGTACAGTAAAGCAGCATTCGGAGCGGATAGCCCGATTTCTGATAGTCGACGCTGGCACTGTATCCCTTGATTACACCGTCGGATTCGAGACGCCGAATTCGCTTGCGGACGGTACTGTCCGAGGTACCGGTCCGCTCCGCGATATCTCCGGACGACATGTTTCGAGCGTCCTCCTGGAGTGCATGCAGGATCGCCTTGTCGACGTCGTCGATCTCCTCGTCAGTCATATCAGTGTGTCCGCAACTGGGACACTTTATTTTTGTACGTCGTACTTTTGCACGTTGCTCGGTCGGTCCACGGAGCTCTCTGTTCGTGAATCCTAACGGCGTATATCGTGCGGTAAAATGTCATTCGGTCGTGTGAGGAGGTCCTCCGGTGTAGATGACCTATGCACCGAGAGCTCCGGTCTCAACTTCTGCACCGAGGTCGATCGGTTCGTTCTCCACAGCGGAACCCCCGTTACCAGTCGAACGGTACGCCCGTTCTTCACCGATGCCGGCCGGCCCTCCCGGTCGTTCCGTCCGCACGCGTCTCGCAGTGGAGGACCGCTACTCGTACGGGCTTCGTCCTCGAGCGCGGGACGAACACGGCGACGAGGAACGAGGCGTCGGCCCGTTCGAGACGGGTGTGATGTGTCCCTCACCCGACGACCCGAACGACGAGGGTCAGCTCCCGCTCACTACGGGCGCTCGTCACCGTCACGTCGTAGCCCACCGCGAGCACCGTGGTCTCCCCGGCCCGCTCCTGGACGACCACGCCGTCGACGGCTCGACAGGGACCGAACCGCCGGCCGTCGACGCGGGGGCAGTGGTCCTCGGCCCACGCCGCCGCGGCCGAACGGTTGTACCTGACCGCGTAGGCGACGCCCTCCTCGACGCGGGAGGCGTTGAGCGTCTCGAGCCGGGGTTCGAGTTCGCTCCGGACCCGCTCGACGGTCCGCTCGCGGTCCGCCCGGTCGACGCCTGTCGCCTCGGCCCCCGCCTCGTGGGTCGCCCGCTCGAGGAACCGCTTCGCGTCCGCGCCGTAGTTCCCGTCCTCGGCGCCGACGTCGGGGTGCGCTCCCAGCTGCAGGTACGCGAGGACGACCGGCGCGAGCGCGACGGCGACGACCACCGCCGCGACGAGCACGAGCTGTGCACGTTCTGTTCGGCGCGCTCTGTCCGTCAAGCGTACCACACCCCGACGGTCACCTCGCCGTGGACGGTCGTCACCGTGGCCTCGCCGACCGCGACGCCGGCGGGCTCGCGGAACCCGACCGTCCCGTGTGGCGTCTCGACGCGGTACATGAGGTTGTCCGGGAGGATGCGGTCGACCCGTCGGTCGAGCGCCGCGCGTTCGCGCTCGAACGCCTCGGGCGAACGGCCGACCTCGGCCAGCCTCGTCGCACCCCGGTGTCGCGGCGGCTCGCCGGCGAGAACCGTCACCGCGTCCTCGGCGTACGTCTCCAGCTGTGCGTCGCGGGTGTCCGGGGCGGGCAGATCGTAGGCGAACCCCATCGTCACCGCGAGCACGAGGACGACGCCGACGCCCGCCTCGGCGATGGAGAGCGAGAGCTGTCCCCGTCGGTCGGACCGATCCTCCCCGCGCCGCTCAGACATCGACGGTCACCGCCAGCGTGGCCTTCGTCGTCCGGACGGGGTAGTAGGTGAGTTCGACGCTCCCGCGCTCGAGGGGGCGGTCGGTCTCGTAGGTCAGTCTGAGCGTCTCGAACCGGGAGACGCGAACGTCGTAGGTACCGTTCAGTCCCGACGGGTCGTGGAGGACGACCCGGTCGTTCGCCCGGACGGTCCGGACCGTGGCGTTCCCCGGGTCGACGGTGAGCGTGATCCGGTCGGTCCGCCGGGGGAGCGTCGTCGCGTTCCGGTCGAGCGTCGGCGCGAGCGTCACCGTCTGGAGACGAGCGACCAGCACCACTCGCCGGACGGTCGCGCCGCCGGTCGGATCGCCGCGCTCGAGGACGGCCTCGTCCCCGACGTCGATCCGGACCGCGTGGCCGCGAGCGACCGGGAACGACCGGTCGAGTTCCGCGGCCGTCAGCGACAGCACCCCCTCCCGGAGGACGTTCGCCCGTCGGGTCGTCGGCGAGCCGGCAGCGACGAGGCGGTCCGAGAGGGCGGCCGCGACGCGACGGTCCGGGGGGTCCCGATCCGCACCCTCGAAGGCGGCGTCCGCGAACGCCACCGAGAGCCCGGCCGTCGATGTCAGGACGACGAGCGCGACGGCGAGCGCCGGCAGGTTCGCCTGTGCACGGCTCACGACCGCAACACCACCACGAGTCCCGCGTCGCCGCTTCTGACCACGACCGTCGGCTCGCTACCGCTCTCCCACGTTCCGTCGACGGTCGCCACGCGGTCGGGGAGCGCGAGGCGCGTCGAGGCCTCGATCCCGGGGTTCGGGTGGTCGAGGACGAGCCGTCGGCCGTCGACGCGGATCCGGTAGGCCGCGCCGGCGATGGTTCCGGGGAGGGTCACCCGACGGTCCACCGTCGCGTCGCGGGCGGCGGGCGGGACCGACGCCTCGATCCGGTCGGCAGCCCCGGCGACGGTTCGTTCGGCGAGCTCCCCTCCCGCGGCCGTCCGGTACGTCGGGACGACGTTGCCGAACAGGGTGGCCGCGAGCAGGCCGACGAACAGGACGACGAGTCCGGCCTCGAGGGCCTTCCCGACGACGGGGCTCGTCGCCCGTCCGTCCGGTCCCGGGGGGCCCTTCATCCACTCACCCCCGTATCCGGGATGCCCCTCATCCACCCACCTCCAGATTCACGTCGTGGACGACCAGGTACGCCCGGCGCTCGCCGTCGAACCGTGCGACGACGCTCGGGACACCGTCGCCGTCGGTGTCCTCGATCCGCGTCCGCGCCCCCCGATCGGCGAACCACGACGCGAGCGGGTCGGGCGTCGCGGTCTCCAGCGACACCGCGAACGTTCCTCGGCCGAGGTCCGTTCGCTCGTGCGTGACGTTCGTCCGGAGGGTCGTCGTCGTGCCGCCGTTCCCCGAGACGGCGACGCCTTCGGCCCCGAGGCGTGCTACCCCCACGATCAGGACGCCGTCGTCACCTCCGGTCGACGCGGTCACCGGTGGTGGGGTCCGGAGCGTCGCCCCTGCGGCTTGTCCGCGGAGGACGGCGCCCGAGACGCTCGCGACCCTGCGATCCCCGGACTCGAAGACGAGCCCCCCGACGCGGACCCGCTCCACGACCTCCATCTCGCCCCCGCTCGCGTTCCACACCCGGACATCGCGCTCGACCGTCCGGAGGCTGCCGTCGGCGAAGGCCACCCGTCCGCGGTGGCGCCCGGTCGTCTCGAGGGGCGCGATGGCCGCGTCGAGGTCGGCCGCGACGCGGGCGGCGTCGGCCCGCGAGGCGTGCTCCTCGACGACCACGCCGACGCCCGCCGTCAGCGTCCCGAGCGAGACGACGGTGATGCCGACGAGGAGCGCCACGCCGACGACGCTCGACTGCCCCCGATCACTCATACCATGCCCGCCCCCGTGGCTCTCATACCGTACCCGCCCCCGTGACTCTCATATCATGCCTGCCCCCGCGAAGACGACGTAGCAGACCAGCGCGAGTGCCGCCGAGTGGAGCAACGCCTCGTAGACCCCGCGGGAGGCCATCCCGGCGAACCACCCGCAGGCCAGCATCGTCGCCTGCGTGACGAGGTAGAACCGGTGGCGGTCCCGCGCGGGGTCGACCGCGCCGGGATCGATGGCGACGGCACCGCTCGACGCGCCCACGGCCGAGAGCTGTGCGAACCCGTCGAGCACGTGCGTGTTGACCGCGACGACGATACCCACCACGAGGAGTGCTGTCGTCCACCCGACGGCGACGTAGACCAGCATCGCCGACCGGAGCGCCTTCCGCTCGTGGTACAGTCGTCCGACCTCGGTCTGGAGCGTCTCGAACGCCGCGTCGGCGTCCGCGCCGACGTCGAGGGCGCCCGTGACGAGCCCGATCGTCTGCTCGGCCAGTGGCGTACCGACGCTCTCGACGAAGCGGTCGAGCGCCGCCGTGCGGACGTCCCGATCGTCGGGGGTCGTCGCGAGGCCGAGGTTCATCGCGAGGTCGGCGACGTCCGGTTCGAGCGCCCCGAGGTCCGTCCCCTCGGCTACCCGCTCGACCGCGGTCCCGAACGGGACGCCGAGCCCGACGTGGCCGGCCACCGCGTGGACGAAGTCACGTATCTCGCGATCCTTGGCGTCGTCCCGTCCGGCGCGCCGGACCGATACCAGCCCCACGGGGAGCCCGTAGGCGACGTAGCCGAACAGGAGGACGTTCGCCGGACGATAGCCGAGCGTCCACGCGCCCACGGAGGTGGCGAGCCCGAGCGGAACGGCGAGCAGGGCAGCACTCGCCGGGTTCGAGAGTATCGAACGGACCGTCGCCACACCCCCCGGCGGCGAGTAGTCCGGCGGCGTCTGTGATGGCGGGCGGAGGGTTCCCACCAGACCGGCGGCGGCCGCGCCGACGAGGAGGACGAACCCCCCACTGGCGTAGACGAGCAGCGCGCGGACCGTCGTCGTCCCCAGTGGGGTGTCGACGGGGCGGCCGAGACCGGGAGCCAGCACGGAGAGGACGGTGACGATGACGACGAGCAGCGCGGGGACGATCAGCAGGACGATGAACAGTTCGGCGAGGAGTTCGAGGAAGTCACCCGCCCGCTGGCGCTCGCGGGCCTGTCGGTGCGAGAGCATCCGTGACTCCATCCGGAGATACCGCTCGAGGGCGTCCGACCCGCGCCCGGCGTGCTCGCGGAATTTCAGGAGGAACGGGGCGAGCAGCCCACGGGAAGGAGTGTCACGGGCCGTCCGGCGGAGTCCTTCGTCGACACTCCCCGTGAGTGCCGCCGTATTGAGCACCCGTCGGAAGGACCGACCCGTCTCGCCGTACGCGTCGCCGTCGGCCACCTTTCGGAGCATCTCCCGGCGGTCGTCGCTACCCGAGGCGAGCGCCCGGAGGTAGCGGACGGCGCCCGGGAGCGACCGGTCGATGGCTGCCCGTCGGGCCGTCGCCCGCCACCGGAGGTAAGTGCCACCGAGGTCGACGACCGCCCGCTTGGTCACGGCCCCGGCGAGCAGACCGACCCCGACCGTCAGTCCGACCCGCGGAACCGACGGGGCCGACAGCTGCTCGACCAGCGGCAGACTGCCGTGGACGAGGTCGACGACGGCACGCACCGAGGTCACCGGGACGGTGGCCACGAGTCCCGCGATCACCAGTCCGATCGCGGCCCCGAGCGCCCAGGACGCGCCGTACACCCGCGCGAGGTAGCGGTCGAAGCCGACAGAGAGGGCGGCTCCTCTGTAGCGTCGCCGGTCGGACTCGTGACGGGGACGGTCCGCGTGGCGCGAGAACAGCACGTACAGGCTCCGGTCGACCGCCCCGAGCCGTCCCGAGGGCCGGTCGTCGGGCCGGTCAGTCCCGATCGCCATCAGCACCCCCCCATGTGCCGCTCCACGCCCCCTCGTCCGCCGGTCCGCCATCCGGGGCGGTGCTACCGGTCTCGGAGTCCGAACGGGACCGACGCCGGACCCGCTCGACGGTCGCCGCCTCGTCGGTCCGGAGGTCGGCGAGGAACGCGAACAGCTCCCCGACGCCCGAACGGCCCTCGCGGACGAGGTACTCGACGTACCCGTGCTTGCGACGGAACGACCGCTCGACGGTCTCGACGGGCTGGTCGGTCCGGGTCGCGAGACGGTCGAAGGCGGCCGTCCGAACCGCCCGGTCGTCGTCGCCGATCCCCGGGTGATCGTAGCCGAACCGGAAGACCCCGTCGTGGTCGCGGTACGCCACCCGGTTCCAGCAGACGACGGTGCCGTCCTTCTCGATGCGGCCACAGTCCTCTCCGTCGTTCGACCGGTCCAGCCGGTCGAGCTCCGTCGGGGAGAGCAGTTCGACGGCCTCCCCGACGTACCGCTCGCCGTCGACGTGGCGCGGGAAGACGACCAGGTCGATCTCCCGCAGGAGATAGGCGGGCAGCCCCCGCTCGACGACGCGGTTGACGAGCTTCTCGACGCTCTCGGCGTGGGTCGTCCCGACGACGCCGTGACCGGTGTTGAGCGACTCGCCGAACGTCTCGAACGACGCCGCGGTGTTCACCTCCGCGATGACCTCCAGGTCCGGGTTCAGGTAGTTCGCCTCGGTCATCAGGTCGGCCATCGAAACGCGCTTGTGCTCGGACTCGTGCTCGCGAGTGGTGAGCGAGACGCCCGTCTCGTGGGGGAGGTTCACCTCGCGTGACCCCTCGTCGATGCTCACCGGCCGGGCCGCGTGCGGGACGAACGGCATATGCGCGTTCATCAGCGTCGTCTTGCCCACCCCGGTCGGCCCCGAAAAGAGGACCACACCGCGGTGCTCGTAGAGCATCCATAGGAGTGCGACCAGCTCCGTCGAGATCGCTCCCCGCTCGACGAGGTCGACGGCGGTAAGCGCGTCTGGGGACTGCTTCCGGATCGAGATGTGCGGACCGCCCTCGCTGATGGTCGGGAGCGCCACCGCACACCGGACCGTCTCATCGACGCCCGGCGGGTCGAGGTTCACCTTCGCCGAGGGGGTCGAGGCGTTCAGCTCGACGCCGTCGCCGGCTGCCAGCTGCGTGACGACGTTCGTGAACGCCGCCTCGTCCTCGAACGCGAGGTTCGTCGGCACCCGTCCGTCGTAGATGTCCGCTCGAGGAATGACTTTCACGCGCTCCCCGACTCGATTGGCCTCGACGTCCTCGAGGTTCGGGTCGCGGATCGGGACCGTCAGCTGCCCCTCGCCGACGAAGTCCCGGACGACGTAGTAGAGGAGGTCGTCGAGGCGGTCCCGGGAGTACCGGCCGTCGACCGGCGGCACGGCGAAACCGTACTCGGCGAGCGCCGACCGGACCCGGCGGCGGGTAGCCCCGACCCACGCGCGGGTGTTCCGTGCTGTGAGCCGCCGCCGGAGGAGCGTCGCCGCCCGCTCGCGGACGAACGCCGCGCGATCCTCGACGTCGAGCGTTCCTGAAACTGTGGCCTCCCAGACGCGCTCCTTGCACGCCTCGATCAGCCTTTCGTCGCCCGGGAGCAACGCCGGCTCGCGGACGGCGTAGGCCACCTCGAACGGATCGCCTCCGAGGAGGTGTCGGCGGTAGATCACCACCGGCACGGAGAAGGCGTCGAACCCGACCTCGTAGCGGGCGAGCCGCTCGCTGGCGAACCGCTCGATGAACCGGGGCTCGACGAGTTCCGTCGCACACGGCGCGTAGTCCTCGGTGTGGACGACCAGCGTCTCGGCGTCGGCGTCGGCCACCTCGATGCGCTCGTCGAGCGCGTGCGGCGTCAGCTCGTCGAGTCCGCGTATCCCGGCGAGCGCGTGGTAGTCGACCGCCCGACGCGCGGCCGGCGAGAGCGTCGCGCCGACGATACGGTCGATGGCCTCGCGGTACTTCGGATCGAACCCGGACGCCATCAGTTCGCGAGCCCCCTCGCGGGTGAGCGGCCGTCGCAGTTCGGCCCCCTCGAAGTGCTCGCGGATCCGCGCCAGCGCCCGCTCGGCGCTCGCGGAGAGTTCGGGCGCCCGCGTCTCGTAGCGCAGCTGTCCGGCCCGCTCGCGGACGGTCGTCACGACACCCGGATGGACGGTCCGCTGGTCGAGTATCTCCGGTG
>JAZKST010000053.1:0-19846 GCA_036625905.1 Haloarculaceae archaeon | reverse complement strand
ACCGCACGTCCGCGTGCGGACTGGTACGACATGGCACCCGACCACGAACACGGCGGTGCTCGGGGACGCCTGATACGGACCATCGGGTCGGGGCCGTCGCGAGGAAACGGGTCCGCGGCTCGAGGGACCGAGCCCGGAACATAGATGATCTATTAGGTTCGGCGTGACGGTCGGACGAGACGGGAGCGAAACACCGCCCTCTCGCACCCGGAACCGACCGTCGCTCGTGCCCGACTACCGCTTGCGGAACCGGCTTGTTCGCCGCTCCCCTCGCCGGGAGTATGGAGCGCGACGGTGGGGTTCTCGCGGGCACCGACGGCGGGGATCGATCGCATCGACGGGGTCGAGCGCGAGGAGGAGCTGTTCCCCGAGTAGCGGGTCGGCGCCGGTAGCCGCGTGAGGTCGGGGGCAGGGTTTAGTCGGGCGGTTCCGGACGTCAGGGTGTGGGAGGGCCCATCGATCCCATCGAGTACGACGTGGCCGAGCTCCGCGAGCTGGCTCGGGTCAGGGGCGACCGCTACGTCGCGGACGGGTTCCTCTGGACCGAGCTCCCGGAGTCGTTCCCGCCGACCGAGGGGGCCGCCGAACACGACCGCCCGGTGACGTGGACCGGGTCGCTCGAGGAGCGACAGAAGCCCTACCTGCGGGAGATCCCCGAGACGGAGCGGGGACAGCGGGTCGTCCGGGAGTGGATACGGGGGCTGGTCGAGCGGGCCGGATCCGGCGCCGTCGTCGAGGCGCTGGCCTACTACGAGTCGCTCGGCTGGCTCACGGAGGCCGTCCGGGAGGAGCTCGAGGGCTACCTGCTCGCGGTCGGCTACCAGTCGGGCGGCTCCCTCGAGGACCTGACCCGGGCCGATCACGTCGAGAGCCTCGCACGGACTGCCCGGCTCGCGTGCCTCGGCGAACCGGTTCAGGGCGGCGAGCCGGCGTCCATCACCGACGGCGAGGGGAAACCGGACCCCGACGACGACACGGCGGACGGGGAGGCGACGGACCCGGACGGCGACGGAAGGGAGAACAGGAGCAACCGATGGGAGGGCGGGGTCGCTGGCCTCGGCGACCAGTGGCTGAACACCGTGGTCTCGGAGTTCAGGATCCCGAACGAAGGGGTCGACTACGACGGGGACGCTGCCGACCGCGACGAGACGATCGATCCCGACGGCGACGAGACGGCAGATCGAGACGACGGTGGGACGACGGATCCCGACGACGACCCCGACTCCGGGTTCGAGTTCGGCACCCAGGGAGCGTGATCCGACCCCGTGTTCCGTGGCCTCATACGGACGGTCGTACCGGTGATCGTTCGTACGGGACCGACGGTTACCGGTAAAGGACTACAACCGCCCGTATCAGCATCTGATTCGGCGGGGGCATATATCACCGGTCGGGACTCCTGTCCGGTATGGCTACCGAGGATCCGAGCGAGGTGGAGCGCGACGCGCCGTCGGCGGACGCGGACGACGCCGCCGAGTCGGAGGGGGCGGCCGAGGGTGCAGGACCGACGCCGGTCGGCGTGAAGCTAGGGAGCACGCGGACCGTGCTGGCGCGGGAGAACGGGGCGGGCGTCTCGACGACCGCCTCGCTGACCTGTCTCGCTACCTACGAGGACGCCCTGACCGGCGACGAGCGCGTCATCTACGGGGAGGAGGCGGCCGTCGAGTACCCCGACCGAGTCCGGTACATGCTCCGGTCTGGCCTCCCGGAGGACGACGAGAACGCCGAGCTCGCGGGGACGTTCTTCAGCGAATTCGTCGACGTAAACGGGGTCTCCGAGGACAGCGTGGTCGTCTACGCCATCCCGACCATCGAGAACGAGGCCGGACTCGCCAACCTCGAGGGGGTCATCACCGGAAGCGACATCGGCGGGGCCCACACGCGGTCGTACCCCGAGATGCTGTGTGCGTCGATCCCGGCGATGGGCGACGGGCTGGAGGCCATCGAGCAGATCTTCGTCGCGGTGAACCTCGGGTCGACGAACCTCGAGGCCTGTGCGTTCCGTCGGGGGGAGCAGCTCTCCCGGTTCGCCACCGGCGCCGTCACCGGCAACGAGGTCGACCGGACCATCGCCAACTACGTCGAGGACGAGACTCAGGGACGCGTGAACATCGACCGGACGACCGCCCGGGAGTACAAGGAGCAGCACGCCTCGTTCGTCGACTTCGAACCGTTCACCGACGTCATCCAGCAGCCCGGTGGCGGGAGCCACGAGTTCACCATCGAACACTCGGTGATGGACGCCGTCGACGAGTACGTCGACGCTCTCGTCGAGGAACTCGCGAACACGTTCCTCCCGCGGCTCGCCAACGATTACATGAAGACCTACAAGCTCGCGCTCGACAGCGACGTCGTCCTGACGGGTGGGATGACCTGCATCCCCGGCCTCGTCGAGGAGGTCGAGGAGCGCCTCTCGGAGGCGCTCGACCGCGAGGTGTCGGTCGTCGCACCCGACGAGCCCGTCACCGCCGCCGCGACGGGCGCACAGCGCATCGCCGACCGGCTCGTCGAGAACGACGCGTACTGAACGCACCGGCACCGGTTCGAACGGTCACGTCTCGCCGGTCGCGAGTGCTTCGAGCCCGCCGGCCATGTTCTCCAGAAGCTCGTCCTGCCCCTCGATGCCGTGGCGGGCGGCGATATGCTCCGGGTCGTTGTAGGCGATCAGGACCTCGCCGTCCTCCTTCCGGACGAGCATCCGCTGTGGGAGGTCCAGACCCGCCTGCTGGGACTCCTGCAACAGCGGCGTCCCCGCTTCGGGGTTCCCGAAGAACACCACCCGCGTGGGGTCCAGTTCCAGACCGGCACTCTCGGCGTTCGCACTGTGGTCGAGCTCCGCCACGATTCCCAGGTTCTCGTTCTCCTCGATGGCGGTCGTGATGCGCTCGAACGCCGCGTCGACGCTGTCCTCCGCTGCCGTCACCGTCACCACTCCCGCGTCCTCGATATCGGTCATATCGGTATCGTCGGTAGTTTCGACCGTGTTGCTATCGGTACCGTTGTCGTCGTCGACACCGTTTCCCTCGCCTTCACCGCCGACACAGCCGGAAACCACACCCGCGGTTCCCAGACCCACGAACCCGAGCAGTTCTCTTCGATTCACACGTGTCCAGTCAGATGGAATATACTAAAGCGTGTTGCGCGATGGCGGCTCCGGCTCGGAACCCGACGGTCCGACGGACAGCAGCTCGGGATCCGAACGTCCGACGGACAGCAGTGCGTGTGGCGGGTGGGTCGGGCGACTGGTCCACTCGCGATTCGGTCTCCCGCCACTGTTCCACGATAGCACGCGTCTCCAATCACTTAACCGTCCCCCGGTCCTATCAGCCCTATGAGCGAAGAAACCGGGCGTCGGAACCTCCGAATGCCCAACGACGACGAGCTGTTCGCGGTCGTAACGGAACACAACGGCGGCAACCACGTCCGGGTGCGCTGTGAGGACGGCCAGAACCGCATGGGCCGCATTCCCGGCCGCATGAAGTACCGGACCTGGATCAACGAGGGCGACGTCGTCCTCGTCGAGCCGTGGTCCTGGCAGGACGAGAAGGCCAACATCGAGTGGCGCTACACCGGCCAGGACGCCGAACAGCTCCGGCGCGAAGGCCACATCCAGTAGACCACACGACACGCGACGGCCGGGTGCGGGTTCTTCCGGTCAATAGGCCCTCTTCGAGAGCTGACCACGCGCCCTCGATCGTCACGGGACCGGACCTGTGACCCCCTTCCCGCCGGTTCAGCGGGGGGTCCGATGGCCGACCCTCACGAACGGTGCCTCCGAGGGGACCCCCGAACGGAGGAGAAAGAGCATGTAGCGGCCCGGCCGGTTCTCGTTCCGGCGCGTGTCAGCAGCTCCCACGACTGCGGTCCGCATCTATCTGTCGCCGGTGGAGGCTCTCGAACACGGGAGCGAGCGTCGACGCCCTGTACCGGGTATCCGTATCGTTTTGTCCCCGCTCCGCCAGCCACCGGCCATGACCGACACCGAACGAGTGGTGATCGTCGGCGCCGGGGTCTCGGGACTCGCTGCGGCGCGGGAACTGGCCCCCGACCACGAGGTGCTCGTCCTTGATGCGGGCGGCGTGGCCGCGGACACCTCCTCGCGTGCCTCGGGGATGATCTCCCTCTCGCTGGAGCCGTTCCCCGACGCGTGGTCCGTGTTCGCCCGCGAGTCGTTCCGCGACCTCGACGGGCAGGGCGTGTTCTCGTTCGTCGAACGGGAGACCGTGAGCCTCGTCCGCGAGGGGGCGGAGCCACCGGAGCCCCGGGAGACCGGCTCGCTCGGCTTCCACACCGTCGCCGAGCTGACCGACCGCTACCCGGGGTCGTTCGGCGACCTCTCGGGCTACGCCGGGGGGGTGGTGTACGGCGGGACGGGCTACCTCGACGCGCTCGACTACGCGATGACGCTGAAGTGGACCGCCGAGCGGGCCGGCGCCGCGGTGTACCGCGACCACGCCGTCACCGGTCTCCGGATCGAGGACGGCGAGGTGGTCGGCGTCGACACCGAGTACGGCCCGATCGACGCCGACCGCGTCGTCTATGCGACGGGGTGGCGGACGCGCGACCTGCTGGCGAGGTACGTCGAACTCCCCGTGCGTCCGCTGCGGTGGAACGCGGTCGTCGTCGAACCGACCGAGCCCCTCCCCTCGAACTGCCCGATGGGCTCCGAGACGAGTAGTCGAACCTACTGGCGGCCGACCGACCGCGGCGACGTTCTCGTCGGAGGGAACGAGCACCTGATCGCCGACCCGGAGGGAACGCCGATGGGCGTCGACGCGTCGTTCCGTGACCTGGTCCTCGAGCGGGCCGCGCCGCTCCTCCGCGGGGCCGCCGACGGATGGGTCCGCCGAGAGGACTGCTGTCCGACGGCCGATAGCGCCTCGCCCGACGGCCTCCCCATCGTCGACGCGCCGCCGGAGGCCCCCGAGGGGCTGGTGGCGGTCACGGGCCTCCACGGTCGGGGCGTGATGCTCTCGCCCGTCGTCGGACGGACGGTCCGGTCGCTCGTGACCGGCGAGGAGGCCCCGTTCCCGACCGATCGGCTCCGTCTGGGCCGGTTCGAGGACCGCTCGGCCGATTTCGAGTACGTGAGCCACTGGGCGTGAGCCGAGAGAGTCGGGCTACCCACCGCCGTCGTACTCCTGATATATGACCGCCCCGCAGGCCCGGCAGTGGGAGGCGTCCGGTTCGTGGCCCGTGAGCCCGCATTCGGGGCAGGTGACGTTGGTCCGCTCCGGACTGGTCCACTGCCTGACGATCCGGCTGGCCTGCCACGGGATGAGGACGATGCCCGCGAGGATGGCGGCGGTCGTCACGAGTCGTCCCGCCCCCGTGACCGGGACGATGTCTCCGAACCCGACGGTCGTCAGCGCGACGACGGTGAAGTAGAACGCGTCCCCGAAGGTCCGGACATCGGGGTTGGCTCCTCGCTCGGCGGTGTAGAACAGTCCCGCAGCGACGAAGAAGATGGTCAGCACGGTAAGCAGGAGCTTCATCGCCCGGAGCGTCCCGACCGAGACGCTCCCGAAGAAGAACTCCCGCTCTCGCGTGAACCGGAAGAACCGGACCACGCGGACCGCCCGGAGGAACCCGACGTTGGCCGCGACGGCCGTGTCCGGGAGGACGAGCAGGGCCAGCGACGGCAGGACGGCGAGGAAGTCCACCACGGAGTAGGGGTCGAACAGCTCCGCCGTCCGGTCCCGAGCGCCGTAGATCCGCAGCAGGTACTCGAGGAGGAACACCAGCGCGACGCCCACCTCCAGGGTCCACAGTTCGGCCCGGAACCGGTCGGCGACGGGGTAGGTCTCGGCGACGAAAACGGCGACGAACAGGAGGTTCAGGACCAGCAGTCCCACGTCGATGGTCTTCCCGACCGGCGTCCGGTGGTCGAGGAGGTAGAACCGGACCACGTCACGGAGGCTCTCCCCGGGTCGGGTCGACGCGTGGCCGGCCATACTGGGGCTACTCCCGGGGCGGTAGTAATACCGTCGGCACGGCCGGGACACGGGCGACCCGTCGGCCCGACGACCGTCCGGACGTCGAGATCGTCGATCCCGGCGAGCCGTGTCGAGAGGCGAACAGGCGACGACTCGACCGCCCCCGGAGCCGGCGTCGTCGCGCCCCCGCGGCCCGGCCCGGGCCGAGATCAGACCACGGCGGGGCTGGTCCCGTCCCCGTACTTGAAGCTAGGGGCGCCGAGCGACCGGGACCGTCGTCCACTGATACGATCGTTCGTAACTGTGTTCGACCCGCTATCGGATCGGAGGCTGCTCGCCCGTCGGAACACGATGTATGCGACGCCGTGGCGGGAACGAATGACGCGCGACCGTATCAGGTCTCCTCCGTCGTCCCGGGGAGGGGGTCGACCCGGAACACGTAGTCCGGGTAGGCGCGGTCGAGGTTCACGGGGCTCTCTTCGGCGGTGTGTTCCCGACAGAGGAACGCCCTCGCCTCGACGGCGCCCTGGCCGGTCTCCTCCTGGTAGCGTTCGAGGACGACGAACGACGCCGGCTCGGTACACCCGCGACGGTGGCACTCCGGGGGCGAGTCCGCGTCGTCCAGCACCTCGCTGGGTGGTTCGACTTCGTCGGACCGCTCTCGTGCCTCGCGGATCTCCCGTTCGCGCTGGCGCTTCTCGGCGGTCCGGGCCTGTTTCTCCCTCCCTTCCTTCGTGTCGGCCATATCCGAGACAGGGGCACGGACGGCATAACGCTGTGGGCGCCCCCGGCGGGTTCGTACGGGTTCTCGGAGTCCCCCGCCGGTGATCGTCAGTCGGCGGTGACGTCGATCCGGTTCTCCCCGACGTGGAGGTAGGTGATGTCCGTCGTCGTCTCGAACTCCATCTCGAACCCGACCGGCACCTCGTACTCCAGGTTCCCGTTCCCGTTGGCCGTCGCGTCCTCGACGACGACAGCCCCGACGATGTTGTCGTTCCACGGGTTTCCCCCACCGTTGATCGTCAGGCTCGCGTTCGGCGCGTAGATCAGCCCTGTGAACTGGGGGGTCCCGCTCGCCGTCGCCACGTTCCCGCCGTCCGAGTGGACGAGCACGAGCAGGTCCTCGGCATCGCCACCGGTGTTGACGCCCGTGTTCCCGCGGACCTCGATGTCCCCCTTCACGTAGAAGGTCACCCGTCCGTCGCCGGTGATCGCGTGTTGGGGCGTCCCCGGGGGGCCGCCGCTGCCGGCGAACTCGAGGTCACCGTCGACGACGACGTGGACGTCACCCGCGCTCGTGTCGTACGTCGTCTCGTCGAGGGTGACGTCCCCGTCCTCGTAGTAGGTCCCGTTCTCGAGGCTGTCGTCTGCCAGCTCGCTCGACAGGTCCGCACAGCCGCCGCTCTCGCAGTCGGTGATCCGCTCGTCGACCTTCGGACTCGCCGAGGGGCGGTCGACGCCGGTCACCTTCGGCGAGTCGAACCCGCCATGTGGGCTGGTGCTGCTCTCGTCTATCGGGTCGCCGCCACCCGTGGCCGCAACCGCGTTGTCGAACGTCTCGGTCACCGGGACGGTCAGGTTGACCGCGACCGTCCGGTTGTCGGGGTCGTGTCTGACCGCACCGTCCATCCGGGTCTGGAAGAACCCCTTCCAGCCCCGGTGGTAGTCGCTCGTGATCTCGACGACGACGTGGCCGTCCGAGAGCGGGTTCCGTCGCGAGGCCGTCGGGAACAGCTGCTCGCTCCCGTTCTTCGTGATCGTCAGCGAGCCCGCGGTCGACCCTGTCGTCCCCCCGCCGGTCACACGGACGATCGGGAAGGTGAGCGTCTGGTCGCGGTAGTGGTACTCGGGCGGGGAGATCATCCGACTGCCGTCGGCGTGGCGCTGCCAGACGCCGCCACCCTGGTACGCGGTCCTCGTCGCGCCGGTCTCGGAGACGACCGCGCCGAGGCTCTCGTTCGCGATCTCCTCCGACCCGGTGTCGTTGACGACGAGGAGCCTGACCCGGCCGGCGTCCGGCTCGACGGAGACCCGGCCGGCCTCGCTCGTTCCCATACGGACCCGACCGGTGTCGGAACTCCCGAGCGCGACCGTCGCGGCGCTGGAGTCGAACTGGGTCATCGCCAGCTCCACGCGGTCGGTTTCGGCCGACTCCTCGACGTCTGACAGGGCGACGCCGCCGATCGCCGCCACCGTCGTCGCCCCCGCGATGGCGAAAGCGACGAGCAGAACGACCCCGATGGTCGACGACACCCCTCGGTTCGAACGCCGCATGGCCCCACCCATCGAACGCGCCTACGCACCGTGTCTATACGAATCGTTACGAGCGACTTCACGACGTGAAAATCGTGTTCGGGGTGCCTCCCGGAACCGGGATCGGACCTCGCTCGCCGACCTACCGGTACAGCGAGACGTAGATCATCGCGAAGCCGATAATGAACGGGACGGTCTCGGCCATCTGGAAGTAGACGAGGGTCTGCCCGGCCTGCCCGCCCGCGCTCAGCTGGGTCGTGAGGTTGGTGACGGCGACGCCCATGCTCACGAACGCGAACCCGATGAACGCGGACTGGAGGCGCTCGCTCCCCTTCTGGCTGTAGGCCTGGAAGCTTATGACGGTGAGCCCCAGCGAGAGACCGAACAGCACCAGCCGCATGAACATCAGCGCCAGTTGTGCGAGGTCGACCATTCTCTTTTCACCACATATCGCCGGGGATAAAAACCCTCACCACCGGCTCAGGAGCCGCGTCCGGTCGGCTCCGGGCTCGTGAGGGAGAACACTTCGGTTCGCGCAGTCGGCCGCGTGGGAGGGTCATTCGGCACCCAGTTCGTCCCAGAGCTGCGAGAAGCGGTCGGGGAGGTTCTCCCGACGGTAGATACGGACCTGGTACTCGTCGTCCTTCAGCGTGATGACCGTGCTGTCGAAGTTACACTCGTATATCTTGAAGTGGTTGCCGTCGTCCGCGATGGCGGTCCGTTGCTTGATCAGGTCGTGTTCCTCCAGCAGTTCGAGGCGCCGGTAGATCGTCGGGAGCGAGAACCCCACCTCCTCCGAGAGCTCCTTTGCCGACCGGGGCTCCCGGCTGATGGCGGCGAGCACCGTCCGGGCGTGCTCGTCGCCGATGGTGTTCAGTACCTCCTCGATGGTACGCTCTCCTGACACACCCGGCCGTTCAGAGGGGACCCTAAAGCAGTTACCCCTGGCATCGAATCCTGAAACGGACCGAGGTACGGGGGTGTCCCCCGTCGGGAAGGCGGTCTCTCATACGGTCGTGCGTGATTCGGTACCGCCTCGGGGATCCGACCCGTCGTACCGGTCTCGAACCGCCGACCAGCCCGAAAGCCGGCGTTTCGAGACCGACGAGACGGATCTCTGCTCCGTGAGGCCGAACGGAACGACGCACGACCGTATATCAGTCCGCGACCGTGTTCCGCAGCGTACCGACCCCCTCGTAGATGATCTCGATCTCGTCGCCGGGTTCGAGCAGTCCGGGGTTGGCCGGACTCCCGAACGAGACGACGTCGCCGGGGCGGAACGTGAACCGCTCGGAGAGGTACGAGAGGACCTCCCGCGGACCGAAGAACGTGCTGGCGGTCGTGTCCGACTGCCGGCGCTCGCCGGCCACGTACGTCTCCATCTCGACGTCCGCCGGGTCGACCTCGGTGTCGATGCAGGGACCGAGCGGTGCCGACCCGTCGAACGCCTTCCGTTCGGTGACGCCCTGCTGGTCCAGCGCGTCCAGGTCGTTCAGCACCGTGTAGCCGCGGACGTACCGGTCGACCTCGTCCTCCCCGACGTCGTGGAACGTCCGGCCGACGACCGCCGCGAGCTCGCCCGCGTAGGTGAGCTCCTCGGTGAACGAGGGGTACTCGATGGGCTCGTCGTGCGCGAGCACCGACGTCGGTGGCTTGATGAAGAAGCTCGGCTCGTCGGGGGTCTCGTAGCCCATCTGTTCGACGGTCTCGCCGTAGTTCCGGCCGACGCAGTAGAGCGCCGACGGCTCGCACGGCGCGAGCAGGTCGGCCTCCTCGGTACCCGTGTCGAACGTCCCGACGTCCGTCTCGACGGTGCCCTCGTCGTACCGTCCCTCTATGACGTCCCCTTCGGGGGTCTCGATCCGTGCGACCTTCATACGGGGCCGGCGACCGGGGGCCGCTTACCTCTGTCCATTCGGGGCGACGGGGGCGAGGTGACGGCCCTCGCCCCCGTCGAACGGGTCCCGTACCGGTCCGTTTAGTAGCCTGCCGCACCTACGCCGGGGCATGGAACCACTCGACGGCAGCTCCGTCGCCGTCGTCGGCGGCGGGTTCGGCGGGTTGTCTGCGGCCTGCTACCTCGCCGACGCCGGCGCGGACGTGACCGTCCTCGAGAAGAACGAACAACTGGGCGGCCGCGCTTCCCGGCTCGAGGCCGACGGGTTCCGCTTCGACATGGGCCCCTCCTGGTACCTGATGCCCGACGTGTTCGAGCGGTTCTTCTCGCACTTCGACCGCGCCCCAGAGGACTACTACACCCTCCAGCGGCTCGACCCACACTACCGCATCTTCTTCAAGGACGGCGACCGGGTCGACATGAAGCCCGACGTCGAGGCGAACGTCGAGACGTTCGAGTCCTACGAGGCCGGCGCCGGCGAGGCCCTCCGGGAGTACCTCGACACGTCCGAGACCCACTACGAGGTGGCGATGAACCGGTTCGTCTACGAGGACCGGCCCCGGCTCCGGGACTGGGTCGACCTCGACGTGATGCGGGCGGCCCCTATCGGCCTCAAACTGGTCGGGAAGATGGACGACTACGTCTCGGGCTACTTCGACAACCCGAAGCTCCAGCAGATCATGCAGTACACGCTGGTGTTCCTGGGGGGGTCGCCGAAGAACACGCCCGCCCTCTACAACATGATGAGTCACGTCGACTTCAACCTCGGTGTCTACTACCCCGAGGGCGGCATCGGTGCCGTCGTCGACGGACTCGTGGAACTGGGCGGGGAGCTCGGCGTCGACTACCGGACGAACGCCGAGGTCGTCGAGATCATCACACGGAAGCAGGGGTTCGAGCTCGAACTGGCCTCGGCCGCCCCGACCGTCGAGGCGGCGGCACCCGGAGCCCCCGGGACGCCCGCTGCGGCCGACGGCGGCGCCCGCACCGAGACGGGCGACCGGCTCCGGTTCGACCGCGTGGTGAGCGACGCCGACTACGCCCACACCGAGCAGGCACTGCTCCCCGAGCACCTGCGGGGGTACGACAAGTCCTACTGGGAGTCGAAGACGTACGCCCCGTCGGCGTTCCTCATGTACCTCGGCGTGGAGGGGGACGTCGAGCCGCTGGCCCACCACACGCTCGTCCTGCCGACCGACTGGGACCCCCACTTCGAGCAGATATTCGACCGACCCGCGTGGCCCGAGGACCCCGCCTACTACCTCTGTGTCCCCTCGGCAACCGACAACTCCGTCGCGCCGGCGGGTCACTCGAACCTGTTCGTGCTCGTCCCCATCGCGCCCGGGCTGGACGACTCGCAGGCGACCCGCGACGCGTACCGTGGGAAGATACTCGCCGACATCGCCGAGCATACCGGCGTCGACCTCCGCGACCGCATCGTCTTCGAGGAGCAGTTCAGCGTCTCGGAGTTCGCCGACCGCTACCACTCGATGCGCGGGACGGCGCTCGGGTTGGCCCACACACTGACACAGACGGCGCTCCTGCGCCCGGACCGGCGCTCGAAGGAGGTGCCCGGGCTCTACTTCACCGGGTCGTACACCACCCCCGGCATCGGCGTGCCGATGTGCCTCATCGCCGGACAGCACACCGCCGACGCCGTGGTCGAGGACGCCTCCTGAGACGATGAGCCTCACCGACGCCATCTCGCTCGAACGGGTGCTCCCGCCCGAGGAGACGCCGGCGGGCTACCTGCTGCGGCTCTCACGACCCCGGTTCTGGCTCTACCTCGCCGGACCCGTCGTCGTCGGGGTGACGTTCGCCGCCGACAGCGTGGTCGAGCTGTTCTCCCCGCTCGCGCTCGTCCTGTTCGGCTACTTCCTCCTCCCCGCGAACGTCTATCTCTACGGTATCAACGACGTCTTCGACGCCGACGTCGACGCCACGAACCCGAAAAAGGAGGGCCGCGAGGTGCGCTACGAGGGCTCGCGGCTCGTCCTCGGCGTGGTCGCCCTGTCGGGGCTCGCCGGGCTCGCGTTCGTCCCCTACTTCGCATTCCGGGGGGAGTACGGTGCCGCGTTCGTCGTCCTGCTCTATTTCTTCCTGGCCACCGAGTACTCCGCCCCGCCGCTGCGGTTCAAGACGGTCCCGTTCTTCGATTCGGTCTCCAACGGGCTCTACATCCTCCCCGGGGTGATCGCCTGGACGGCCATCGAGGGATCGCTCCCGCCGATGGGCGCCATCGCGGGCGGGTGGCTCTGGACGATGGGGATGCACACGTTCTCTGCCATCCCCGACATCGATCCCGACCGCGAGGCCGGGATTCGCACGACCGCAACCGAACTCGGCGAGTTCGACACCTACCTCTACTGTGCGACGACGTGGCTGCTCGCCGCCGCCGTCTTCGTCACCGTCCACCCCTTCTTCACCGTCCTCCTGCTCCTCTACCCGCTGCTCGTGTTCGGTATCGTCTTCTCGGAGGTGGACGTGGACGACGCCTACTGGTGGTACCCGGTGATCAACACCGCAACGGGGATGATCATCACGATGGCGGGGCTGTGGGTGCTCCTGTATGGGTGAGGCGGACGCCGCGGTCGGCGGCCTCGCGCTCCCCCGCTCTCGGGCCGAACTCGAGACCGCACTCGACGAGCTCGTCCGCGAGAACCGGTTCACCATCGCCGTCGTCTTCCCTGCCGTCGGTGCGGTGCTGCTCGTCGCCTCTGCCGAGGCGCTCCTCCCCGAGCCGCTCTCGTTCAATCCCTACCTCATCCTCCTGGGGACGCTGGTGATGCGGCTCCCGCTAGTCGCTGGCGTGGCGCCGCTGGTCGACCGCCGTGCCGCCGTCGGGATCGGACTGCTCACCGCCTACGCCTTCGGTATCGAACTCCTCGGGGTGACGACCGGTGTTCCGTATGGGGCCTTCGAGTACGGCATCGATCTCGGGCCGATGCTGTTCGGGCTCGTCCCCCTCGGCCTGCCGGTGTTCTTCTTCCCGCTCGTCCTGAACGCCTACCTGCTCGTGCTCCTGCTGCTGGGCGAGCGGGCCGCCTCGACGCCCGTCCGACTGCTGTCGACCATCGGGACGGTCCTCGCGATCGATCTCGTGCTCGATCCGGGGGCCGTGGCACTCACCTTCTGGACGTACGACGTCGGTGGCGCGTTCTACGGCGTCCCGCTCTCGAACTACGCGGGCTGGGTGCTCTCGGCGACCGTCGCGGTGCTGGCGTTCGACCTGTCGTTCGACCGCCTCGCGCTGACCGACCGGCTCCGCGGGACGGCGTTCATGCTCGACGACCTCGTCTCCTTCGTCGTCCTCTGGGGGTCGATCAACGCCTACTTCGGCAACTGGATACCCGTGCTGGTGGCGGCCGCGCTCGGCGCCGGGCTCCTCTACACCGACAGCTTCGACTTCTCCGTCGGGCGGACGATGCCCGGAGCTGGCCGCTGATACGGAGCGTCGTCGTCCCGCCGTGGGGTCCCAGCGCCGGTCGGGCCCGCTGCAGTTCGACGCGGAAGACCGTCCCTGCGAGCGCGCAGTAGCGTCTGTTGGAACTCATCGTGGATCGGTGGCTGTCGTCGGGAACCCGCGGGGACGGGCCGCTATCCCGTGGGGACGACACGCGTGTAGTTATACTGGTCCCTGGGGAACGACGGCCAAACCGGGACCGGACACCCCGGCCTCCCGACCGTCACGACGTCTCGTGTGACCGTCCCGGGTGGAGGGGTCACCTGGCGACGGAGGGTTCGCCGTGGTCCGGGCCGTGTCGGGTCGTGGCGCCGCTGGGAACGGCGCTGACCTTCGCGAAGACCGTCTCGGGGTCCTTCTGCCACGTCCAGTGGAGCCACGTCCGCGCGACGAGCGAGAGCTTTCGACCGGTGGACAGCGACGGCGTCTCGGCGAGCACGTCGCAGTCCCGTTCGCGGACGAGCCGGTGGTGGTCGGCGTAGAGGACGGCCGCGGTCAGCACCGGGAGCTGACAGCCTTCCGGGAGGTACTCGATGCCGGCGACGCCCTCGCGGTAGAGTGACTCGGTCCGCGCGAGCTCCTCGCGGACCGCCGCGGCGAACGCCTCGTCGTACTCGAGGTCCTCGACCTGTGCCTCGGTCGCGCCGTGTCGTCGCAGCGTCTCGAGGGGGAGGTAGATGCGCCCCCGATCGACGACGTCCTCCCGGACGTCGCGGACGAAGTTGGTGAGCTGGAACGCCTCGCCGAGCGCCCGCGCCCGCTCCAGGGCGGGCTCGGGGTCGTCCGGTCGCATCACGTACGTCATCATCACGCCGACGGCCGACGCCGAGCCCCGCATGTACGCCTCGAGGTCCTCGTAGGTCTCGTAGCGGCTCCTGGTGATGTCCGTCAGCATCGCGTCGACGAACACGTCGACCTCCTCCTCCGGGATACCGTACTCCTCGCGGATTTCCGCGAACGCCTCCAGTACGGGGTCGTCCGTTGCCTCGCGGCCCAGCGCCGCCTCGCGGATCTCCTCCAGTCGACGACGCTGCTCCTCCGGGGACATCCCCGCGGCGTTGTCCACCACCTCGTCGGCGACACGGAAGAACGCGTAGAGGACGTACGTCGCACGCCGGACCCGCTCGGGGAGCAGGCGGGTGGCGTAGTAGAAGGTCCTCCCGGTTCGCCGGTGGATGGACTTGCTCTCGGCGAGCTGGGAACTGTCTACCATTCGCTACCCGAGGCTACGCGCGGAAGCGTCTTATGTGTTTGTACCTCGATGCCAGCGAATCGCCCTGTGTCGGAGGAATTTGCCGGATTCGGGGCTCCTCCACCGTCGGTCACGTGGCCGGTCACGCCTCCCTCGGGGGCAACTGACTCCGTCCAAACCGAAGCGCTGATATCCTCGTTTACAGTATCCCGACCCCGCCGCCCACCAGTCGGATTCCAACCACTGTGAGAAGTCCCAGAACGACAAGTCTGCGGGAGCGTTCGCTGGCGGTGGCCCGGAGACGTTTCCCGACAGCGACACCGAGGACGGCCGGAAGCGCCGCGACGACGGACGCTACCAGGACGGCGGGACTCGGATAGAGCCCGAGCAGACCAGCGACCGCGATTCGGATCCCGTTGAGCCCCAAGAACACGAGGGCGACGACGCCGACGAACAGCCCGTGTGAGAGGTCGAAGCTCCGAAGGTACGCGATGAGCTGGATACCGACGTTCGTCCCGCCGAACAGGAGTCCGGAAATACCACCGACTCCGAGCATCCCGACCCGCGTATGACTGAACGTACCCATCCTCCCTGACGACCATTCCGGGAGCGGAAGCCGCCGCTGGGTGGTCGCGACGAACCCGAGGGTCAACACCCCGAGACCGACACGCAGGGGGCTGCTCGGGATGCTACTGAGGACTGCCATACCGACGACTGTTCCGACCAGCGCTGCACCGATGAGTGGCCCGAACCGTCGGCTACAGGTTCGGAGCTCTTCCCCGGAGAGATCACTAACCAGCGAGAGATTGACCGAGAGAATCGGAATAATCATAAAGACGACCGCCGTCGCCGGGTCGATCATCGTCGCGAGCGCCATCGTTCCGACGACGGCGAATCCGAAGCCAGCGAGTCCGTTCGTCGCTCCGGCGACCACGATAACGAGCGTCACCAGCGCGACTGTCGTCCACCCGACAGCTGAAATCATCCGTCAGCGCTCGTGATTTGCTCGTAGGATCCACGAGTCCAGGATAGATCCGTAATTTCGATGCCGTCCATCCCGGTCAAGCAGTTCCGTATCCCGCCGAGTGTCTCCCTGGTACCGACACCGGCAGTTAATCGGATATCGACTCTCGCACACGCCGAGGCCGGGACTGTGTCGATCGCTGTTCCGCCCTCGATGATACCGAGATTGATCGTCGGGTACCGGTACAGGCTGCGGGTGGCGTCGGCCCCGGCCTCGGGCTCGTAGAAGTCGACAGACTCCTCGATGATCTCGTCCATCGATGAATCGACCGACAGTTCTTGCTGTCCGAAGTCGCTTCGCAACTGCTCGATCGCCTCGGTCACATGGTCGATCGCGTTCTCTCCGACCATCGGCCGCGAACCGTGGGCAGCCGTCCCAGATGCTTCGAGTGTGAGCCAGATGTTCCCGCGATCAGCGACCGAGACGGAGTGGCGACCGTTTCGAGATGTGGTTTCGTCGACGACACATGCGTCGGGGTCGAAATCGCCCGTTTCCAATAGGGTCGTGAGGCCGGCGTCGCCGCCCGTCTCCTCGTCGCTCACGAACGCGAACTGAAGTGTTATCGGCGGTTCCGTCCCGGTGCGAGCGTAGGCGAGCGCGACCTGTAGCATCGCGGCGACAGCCCCTTCCATATCGGTCGCTCCGCGTCCGTAGATGCGCTCGTCGTTTTGCTCCCCAAGGGGGTCGCACGTCCAATCGCTCTCGTCGAACGGGACGGTGTCGAGATGGCCGTTGAAACACAACGTTCGGTCGGCCTGGCCGGAAAGTGTGGCGACGAGGTTCGGCTTTTCCGGGTCGACTTCGAAGCGCTCGACAGACAACGCCGGTTCGTCGAGCGTGTTCTCGATCCACTCGACGATGTCAACCGTTCGGCCAGGAGGGTTCTGTGTGTCGTAGCTGAGGAGTGTCTCCGTGAGCTCGACCAGCTCGCTACGATTGGTAGAGAGGTACTCGGCAACGGCCGTGGGTAGATCAGACGTATCCATTGTTGGTGGGATGACTCGTTAGCTCCGTTCTCGCACCCACTCTTCGAGGGTGAAGTCGTCGTAGGGTGTGCGGTCGACGACGGGTTGGAACAGGTCGTAGATGCCTGCTCCACCGATGACATTGGCGGGGTCGGCCTCGAGCGATTCGACGACCGCGACCGCGTCGTCGAACCCGGAAGCGTGGTGGGCCGACTCGATATCGTAGTCGGATTGAGACCGGCTCAGTACAATCTGTACCGTCCCCGGAAGGTCCTCCCGCATCGAGTCGAACGTTCGTCGGCCGAGAATTACGGGCCAATCCGCGATCCGGTTTCGGTACTGGTGTTTGTCTGCAGGGATGCTCTGCCACGGTATCTCGCCGTCTCGGCCGATGACGCCGTTCTTTGCCACCGCTGCAACTGATATTAGTTCCATTGTGTTCTGCTATTGTTCGCTACTCGCAGTCCAGTTCACAGTCGTAGGATCTGCTGTAGATCCAGTACCCGCCCGCAGTCGGCGCCATCGGCGTTGCGTACTCCAGGGACAGTTCGGGGTCGTTGTCCCGATCCAGCGTCTCAACGAAGTACCACTGGCCGTCTGGCTCGAAGACCTCGACACGATACTGCCATAGGTGAATTTGCTCATCGTCCACATAAATCGCGTAGGTATCCGGAATGGCATCGGTCTGGTTCGGGGTCTCGTTTGGGACGGTCGCTTCACTGCTCATACGTTTGCTTAGTGTCCGAGGGTTTGTTGTCGTTGCGCGCGCGAGATAATCACACATGTCAGCGATGTCTTTATATCGTATCATTATTTTCGACTATTTCCCGACGCCTGCGTACTCGACGCCGGTCAATTCTGCAACGTCCTTCTTCCATGTCATCAAATCGCGGCGCTCGAATCCGGAGAGACGATCGTGTCCGCAGGCCCGCGCCATCAGTTTCATCAGTTTGACCGTTGCCTCGAAGAAGTTCTGCAGGCCGTCGGCGGCCGAGTCGATCACGAGCCGGTTTCTAAGGTCGTCTCGTTGCGTGGCGATGCCGACCGGACAGTTGTTCGAGTCACATGCTCGCATCCCGAGGCAACCGATGGCTTGCATCGCGGAGTTCGCAACCGCCACACCGTCGGCGCCGAGCGCGATCGCTTTGATGAAATCAGATTCCGTCCGGAGCCCGCCCGTCGCGATAAGCGTCACGTCCGACCGGTTGCGAGCGTCCAGGTGGCGACGTGCCCGCGCCAGGGCCGCCATCGTCGGAACGGAGATATTGTCCTTGAACACGTCAGGCGCCGCTCCGGTCCCACCGCCGCGTCCGTCGAGAATCAGGTAGTCGGCACCAGCCTCGAGCGCGAAGTCGATGTCGTCCTCGACGTGCTGGGCCGAGAGCTTGAACCCGATCGGGATGCCGTCACCGACGTCGCGCACCCGATCGGCCATCTCGGCGAAGTCCTCGGGCGTTTCTAACTCTTGGAACCGCGAGGGACTCACGGCGTCTGTTCCCGGTTCGAGGTCACGCACCTCAGCGATCCTGCCCTGCACCTTCTCTCCGGGGAGGTGGCCACCGGTCCCCGTCTTCGCGCCCTGTCCTGTCTTGAAATGGAACGCCTGGACCCGTTCGACGAGGTCGATATCCCAGCCGAACTTCCCCGTCGCGTACTCGTAGAAGTACCGGGAATTCGCTTCCTGCTCCTCGGGTAACATGCCGCCTTCCCCGGAACAGACGCCCGTACCTGCCTGGTCTGCGCCTTTCGAGATCGCGATCTTCGCTTCCTCACTGAGCGCGCCGAAGCTCATGTCGCTCACGAAAATCGGGACGTCGAGTCGTAGCGGGTTCTCCGCGTTCGGCCCGATCACCAGTTCCGTATCGACGGCTGCCTCGTCGTCGAGCGGCGTTCGGGCGAGCTGGGCCGTCAGGATCTGCAGGTCGTCCCACGACGGCAGCTCCGTACGCGGGACGCCCATCGCGGAGATGTCACCGTGCTCGCCGATTCCCTCGGGGCCCTGCTGGGCCAGCGTCTGAATGTAGTGGGAGTACGGTTCCTTCTCGTGCTCGGGCTCGCCGTAGAATTCGGGGTCGACGACGCCGCCATTGATGTCGTCGGCGGACCCCTGCATTGCCCCGTCGCCCCCATCGCCTGTCTCGGGGTCGTCGTATGGCTGTGGGTTGTCTGCCGCCCAGGCAGCCACTTCGGCTGCGTCGACGTAGACGGCGTCCTCGTCCTCGTCGACCCACGCGGGGAACGCCTCGAGGACCTCCGAGTTGTCGTACTCGCTGATCCCGGTATCGACTCGATAGTCCCAGCCGTGGACGCCACAGATGAGGTCGTCACCTTCGACGTGGCCGTCCCCGAGGAGCACACCGCGGTGGAGACATCGTCCATATAGAACTGACACCTCATCGTCGTATCGGAGGACCACGAGATCGACGCCCTCGACGCGTGCGTGTCTCGGTTCTCGGTCGGAGAGGTCGCTCCAGACGGCTACCTGCTCGGCTGCCTGCTCGTCGGAGTGACTCATCGGTTCCACCATCTGTTCGTCCGAATCCGGATCGACCGTCCGGGTCGCCCCGGTGCCTGTGTTCGGGACTGCGGTCTATCGACCGCGTCGGACGGATCTGTTCGATTCGAGTGTGCGACCACGCCACTCCGCGAGATCGGCTGTCGAGCTATTGACGGCATAGTATCTCTGGTCGCGCTAACGTTCGCCCAGACGTATTAGAACGTCCACGTGTCTGTGTAAGCGAGTTCCACGGCCGCTGTGCCTCTATGTATTAGGGGGGTGAACGGAGGTGTATGGCATCGGATTACCCGGACCGCCAACCGATTGACGAGATAGAATCGACCGTCGGCTCGATCAAGAAGATGCTCATGGTCGGTGCCGTCTTCGCGGCCGTGGGCTACCTGCTGATCGGGGCGGCACTGTTCTTCGAACTGACCCAGTTCCACCCGCTGCTGGAGAACTTCTTCACGTCGTTCCCTGATACGAGCATCGCCGGCGGGAGCGGCGGGACCCGGGGCGCCGCGGTCAACGGCGCGCTCGCCTCGATCCACAAGTGGCCCTCGACGCTGCTGTGGCTCAAACTCGGCGGCGTCGGCCACATCCTCCTGGGTATCTTCATCGC
>JAZKST010000020.1:0-62372 GCA_036625905.1 Haloarculaceae archaeon | reverse complement strand
CCCCGCCGTCACTGCCCCCGCCGTCGCCGCCGTCACTGCCCCCGCCGTCGCCGCCACCGCTGCCACAGCCCGCTAACCCCGCTGCGGTGCCGACGCCGAGCGCTTGCAGGACGCGCCGTCGTCTGATCGTACCGGTGTTCCGACCGTCACTGTCTGGCATACGTCCCTAAGGTATACCACTGTGACTTAAATCTTGCTGGGGAGCACCGAAGACCGTCACCCCCGGTCGTCGCCGGGGCCACCCAGTGCCGCGAGCAGCGGTCCCAAGTCGTCGAGCCGCTCGAGTTCCCCGGTCAGCGAGGCCACACGTTCGGCGGCCTCGCGGTCGAGGACCGGTGTGGCACACTCGTGGAACTTCGACAGCCACCGCTCCTCGGTCAGCGGGTTACTCGGGCTCCCGGGCGCACGGCGCTCCTCGGCGACGTGCTCCTCGCCGCCGGTCGTCTCGACGGTCACCCGGGCGCCGTAGCCGGCGAACGCCTCGCCGAAGGGGCCGGGCTCGAACGCCCGTTCGACCAGCGCCATCGCCTCCCGGGTCGCGGGGTCGGTCACGTACTCGTCGGCGAACTCCGCGACACCGGCGTCGCTCTCCCGGAGCACCGCGGCCAGGCAGAACTCGATGGAGAACTTCGCTTCCAGTTCGTCGGCCGGGTCGGCGTGGATGAGCATCTCCGAGGCCGCCTCGTCGAGCGTCACCTCGATCCGGTCGACGTTCGAGGGGTCGAGGTCGTGCTCGGCGACCAGTCGACGGGTCGCCTCCATCGCCGCGTGGGTGATGACGCCCGACGGATACGGCTTCAGACCGATGTCCTCGACGCCCCAGTGTCCCTCGGGGGATTCGCGGAGGTCGTCCGCGTCGAACGTCCCCGTCGGGTTCATCACCGTGCCGTAGCCCATCGGCCCCTCGAGCACCTCGCCGGTGGCACCGAACCCCTCGTCGGCCAGAAGCGCCGCCCGGATCCCCATCTCGGCCGCGTGGCCCGCGTGGAGGGGCTTGGTCGTCGTGCCGAAGTTCTTCTTCAGCGACGAGGAGCAGGACCCCGCGATGCCGAACGCTCGCGCCAGCGCCTCCGGTGAGAGCTCGACGAGCGTCCCCGCGGCGGCGGTCGCCCCGAACGTTCCGACCGTGCCCGTGAGATGCCAGCCGTTGTCGTAGTGGCCGGGGTAGACGCTGTGGGCGATCCGGTAGGCGACCTCGACGCCCGCGACGTAGCTTCCCAGCAACCGCTCGCCGTCGGCGAGGACCCGCTCGGCGGTCGCGAGCGCGGCAGCGAAGACGGGTGCGGTCGGGTGGAGCACGATCGACTCGAACGTGTCGTCGTAGTCGATGGCGTGCCCGAAGGTCCCGTTCGCCAGCGCCGCGCCGGTCGTGCTCGCGGTCCCGCCACCCAGCAGGGTCGCGGCCGTCCCGGGCTCTGCCGCGTCGACGAACGCGCTAATGTGCTCGCCGACGGGGTGCTGTGACCCGTACAGCGCCACGCCGAGGACGTCCCGGATCGCGAGCTTCGCACGGTCGAGCGTTTCCGGGGGTGCGCCGTCGTCGGCGATTTCGACCGCGGTCCCCGCGAGGTCGAGCGTGAGTCCCATGGGCCGAACGGCCCGGCGGCCCGAGTTAACTCTGTCGTCCCGGGGTAACGTTCAAGCGGGTGTCCCCCGCCAATCGCGTATGCGCTCCGGCGATATCCGACACCACTCCGACCTCCTGATCCCCGTCGAGGGGGCGACCGTGGCCGCCACCCGGTACGAGCCGCCCGGCGACGACGGCCCCCACCCGGCCGTGCTCGTCGCGACGCCGTACCGGAAGGACGACTGGATCACGTACGGGAGCTGGCACCCTTCCATCGAGTACCTCGCACGGAGCGGCTACGAGGTTGTCGTGGCCGACGTCGTGGGGACGGGCGCCTCGACCGGCGAGCCGACGCCGTTCGCTCGCGACGACGGCGAACACATGGCGAGCGTCGTCGACTGGCTCGCCGACCAGCCCTGGACGACGGGGAGCGTGGGGATGTTCGGGCTCTCCTACGGCGCCTGGACGGGGTACGCGACGGCCGCCGCTGCGCCCGACGCTCTCGGGGCCATCGTGCCCGTCTCGGTCGCCGCCTCGGGGTACGCCTCCTCCTACACCGGCGGGGTGCTTAACCCCCTCAAGCGGGCGGTCTGGGCGACGGAGTTCCAGGCACGACAGGCGCTCCCACCGGGCCGACGCGATGGGGACGGTCGCTGGGCCCGCGTCTGGCACGACCGCCTCGACCGCCTCGCGAGCGAGCGTCCCTGGCTGTTCCGCTTCCTCGACCACGACCTCGAGGACGCGTTCTGGGACGAGCGGCGGGTCGACCCCGAGGAGGTGAACGTGCCGACGCTCGCCGCCTGTGGCACCCGCGACGTCCACACGGCCTCGATGGTCCCGTTCGTCGAGGCGCTCGACGTCGAGAAGCGGCTCGTGGTGGGACCCTGGCGCCACCGGATGCCCGAGCAGGGTCGCGAGACGGCGATCGACTTCCGCCGGCAGACCGTGGACTGGTTCGACCGCTACCTGCGAGCGGACGATCCCGACCGGGAGCGGACCTCGGCCCCCGACCTCCCGCCGGTCGCCCACTGGACCGAGCGCGACGGCGGCTGGACGGTCGGCGCCGGTACCTGGCGCGGTCGGGACCGCTGGCCCACCGTCGGGACGCACCCCACCCGGAGTTTCGTCCTCGCGGAGGAGGGACTGGAGCTCGCGCCGGAGTCCGACGCCAGGGACGACGGTGGCGACGACGGCGACGGTACCGGGTCGGTCGTCCGCGAGCGCGCGTACGACCACACGGTCGGGATGGAGTCCCTGGAGCGGGTCGGCGGGGTCGAGAACCCGGGGGTGGACACGAGCGCCGACGACGCCCGTTCGATGACCGCCGAATCCGGACCGCTCGCGGACCCGATCGAGTTCACCGGCACCGGCGTCCTGGTCGCCCACGTCTCGGCGACGACCCCCACCCCGGTCGTGGGAGTGCGGGTCGTCGACGTCGCGCCCGACGACGCCGCCCGGCTGGTCACCTCCGGCCGGCTCGCGGCGGATCACCGGATCGGCCACGGGCCGGACGACCCCGAGCCGCTTCCCGACGGTCCCGTCGGCCTCGAGATACCGCTCACGCCGACCTCGCACGTCTTCGAGCCGGGCCACCGCGTCCGGCTGGCGGTCGCCGCCGGGCACCTCCCGCGTGCGCTCCCGCGGCGCGAACAGGGGCGGCTTCGCCTGCACTCCGCGCCCGGCCAGCGGACCGCCCTCCGTTTCCCCGGCACCGTCCACGAGGGCGGCGAGGGTGTCCCGACGTTCGGCGACGCGGTGGAGATGGCCCCGCCCGACGACCGCGTCCCGGTCCGGACGCCGTACACGTCCGGCGAGAGGGGCAGCTGGGAGACGGCACGGAGCCACACCGAGGACGGCGCACGGTTCCGCGTCGACGGCGGCAAGACCGTCACCCGTCCGGACGGCACGTCGCTGACCTGGCACCGGGAAGTGACGGCGTCGGTCCTCGCCGACGCTCCGGGGACGGCGAACTTCGAGACGCGGGTCGAGGCGGAGCTCGACCACGGCCACGAGACGGTGGACGTGGAGGCCGTCGGCCGGGTCACCCGGGACGTGGCCCACCTCGAGACCCGCGTCCGGGTCGACGGCTCGACGGTATTCGACGAGCAGTGGCGCCGGTAGGAACAGCGTGCAGACGTGGCGTGTCGGCGTGTTACGGACTACGACAGTCCGTACGAGCCGACCGGATCGAACAGTTCGAAAGTCCCCGACGGTCCGGCCCCACCCTGCGCCGGTTTCCCGGTCGGCAGGCGGACGCCTCGACCGCAGTCGGCGGGACTTCACGAACAGTCAAGTGCGAGCGAAGCCGAACGTGGGTACGATGACCGACGACCTCGTCCCGGGCCGGCTGCTCACCGAGGTCTCCTACGGGGACCCCGGTTCGGTCGATCCCTCGGACCTCGTCTCGCTGCTCGACCACCCGGAGCCGGAGACCCGGCGGGCCGGCGCGGAGACGCTCGCACGCATGGGCGCGTCGACCCCCGGGCGGCTCGAGCCCTACACCCCCGACCTCGAGTCGCATCTCCGAACCGACGACGAGCGCGTCCGGGCGCACCTCCTCTGTGCGCTGGCGTCGGTCGCACGGGTGAATCCCTCGGCCGTCACGGCCACGAGCCAGGTGCTCGACGCGCTGGAAGCCGACGACCCGCAGGTCCGGGAGTGGGCCGCGCTCCTCCTCGCCTACGTCGGCGGGACGCCCGGGGGCGAGCGACGGATGGCTATCGACCGGCTGGCCGCCCTCCTGGCGGACGACCACCCGACCGTCCGGCGGAACGCCTGTCTCGGGCTCGCAGGGCTCGACGCCGAGGCGGCCGACGCCGTCCGGCCGCTGCTCGACGACCCCGACGAGGCGGTCCGGGAGACCGCCGCGCAGGTCGTCGAACTCCTGGACTGACCGTCGACCGCCGGGGCCGGCACGCCGAAGCGCTTTCCCCCGCCCCGGACGGAGGCGTCGTGAGATGCGCGCCATCCACGTCACCGCACACGGCGGTCCGGAGGTACTGACGCTCGTCGAACGCGAGGCGCCCGAACCGGGCGTCGGCGAGGTCGCCGTCGACGTCGAGGCCGTCGGGGTGAACTTCGCGGACATCAAGCGCCGTCGTGGCTCCTCGAGCCGGGCGCACGACCTCCCGTTCGTCCCCGGCATCGAGGCCGCCGGCACGGTTCGATCCGCCGGAGAAGGGGCACCGTTCGAGGTCGGGGACCGCGTCGCCGTCTTCCCGACGCGGGGGTCCTACGCGGAGGTCGTCGTCGCCGATACCGACCGCGCCTTTTCCGTCCCCGACGGCCTCGGGTTCGAAGAGGCAGCCGCCGTCCCGGTCCAGTTCCTGACCGCCCACGAGAGCCTGTACGCCTGTGGCGGACTCGAACCGGGGGACGACGTGCTCGTCCACGCGGCGGCCGGCGGGCTCGGCTCGGCGGCCGTCCAGCTCGCGGCCGCCCGCGGCGCGACCGTATTCGGGACCGCGAGCACCGACGAGAAGCGCCGGTTCGCCGAGCGGCTCGGCGCCGACCACACGGTCGACTACGAGTCGACGGACTTCCGCGAGGTCGTTTCCGAACACACCGACGCTGGCGTCGACCTCGTCCTCGACGGGGTCGGTGGGAGGACGTTCGACCGGAGCCTCGACGCCGTCCGCCCGTTCGGGCGGGTCGTCACCCTGGGGAGCGCCGGCGGGACCGACGCCAGCCCCGACGCCGGCCGCCTTCGAGCGGAAAGCGTCCACGTCGTCGGCTACCACCTGAGCCGCGCGGTCGAGACCTTCCCCGGGCGCGTTCACCGCGCCGCAGCGGAGGTGTTCGGCCTCCACGACGCCGGCGGCCTGGAGTTCGTCGTCGGCGAGCGGTTCGACCTCGCGGAGGCCGGCGACGCCCACGCGTACATCGAGTCCCGCGAGAGCCACGGCAAGGTCGTGCTGGTGCCCTGACCGCGGATGCGGTGCGACGAGAGGGGTACAGTTATGCGGGCGTCCCCTCCAACGGGTGGGTATGTCCATCGTCGCAGCCGTCGACGGCGGCACGCTCGACGACCCGGTCGTCGCGACCGGGTACGACCTCGCCGAGGCGTACGGGGAGACGCTCTACCTCCTCCACGTCGTCCCGGAGGAGGAGTTCGAGGCGCACCTGGAGGAGATCGAGGAGCTCGACCGCGAGGCCGACTACTCGCTGACCCAGGAGGAGAACTCCGCCCGGCGCCTCGCGCGGGACGTCCTCGAGGGGTCCCTCGACGAGTACGACACCGAAACGGTCGAGCCGCTGGGCCGGGTCGGCGACCCGACCGAGGAGCTACTCGCCGTCGCGCGGGAACTGGACGCCCGATACGTCGTCGTCGGGGGTCGGCGCCGGTCGCCCGTCGGGAAGGCGCTGTTCGGGAGCACCACCCAGGAGGTGCTCCTCGAGTCCGACCGACCGGTCGTCACGGTGATGCGGGACTGACACCCGGGCACCATCCCCCGGACCGGCCGCCGCTCGCGGGAGTCGCGGCCGACCGAGTCCGTTAATTATACGCCCGGCTGTGGAGACGGGTAGCTATGTCGCCAGCATCCGGCCCGTTGGAGGGGCTACGCGTCCTCGACATCTCGACGATGATCAGCGGCGGGTTCGCGACGACGCTGCTCGCCGATCAGGGTGCCGACGTCGTCAAAGTGGAGCACCCCGAGTACCTCGATCCGATCCGGCAGTGGGGCCCGTTCGACGACGGGGCGTCGCTGTGGTGGAAGGGGCTCTCGCGGAACAACCGCTGTGTCACGCTCGACCTGAGTACCGAGGAGGGTCAGGCGCTCGCGCGGGAACTGGCCGCGGACGTCGACCTGGTCTTCGAGAACTTCCGTCCGGGGACCGCCGAGCGGTGGAACCTCGGCTACGAGGACCTCCGCGAGGCGAACGAGGGGGTGATCATGGTCCGGCTGTCGGGCTACGGGCAGACCGGTCCGCGGGCGGAGGACCGCGGGTTCGGATCCATCGCCGAGGGGATGTCCGGGTTCGCCCACGTGAACGGCTTTCCGGACAGCGAGCCGCTCCTCCCGCCGATGCCGCTGGCCGACCTCACCGCGGCGCAGTTCGCGGTTCAGGGGGCAATGTTCGCGCTGTTCGAGCGGGAGCTCGGCCCCGACGGCTCGGGCAGCGGCCAGGGTCAGATCGTCGACGTGAGCCTCTACGAACCGCTTTTCAGGCTGTTCGTCGGCGACGTCGAGGGGTACGACCGGCTCGGCCGCGTCCGCGAGCGACACGGCAACGCCTCGGACACGACCGCGCCGCGCAACCTCTACGAGGCCGCCGACGGCTACGTCGCCCTCTCTGCGTCGGCCCAGTCCATCTTCGAGAACGTGATGGCCGCCATCGGCCGCGAGGAGCTCGTCGACGACCCCCGGTTCGAGGACAACGACAGCCGCGTCGCCCACTCGGAGGTCCTCGACGAGGTCATCGAGGACTGGACGACCGAGCGCCCCCGCGAGGAGGTCATCGAGACGATGACCGAGCACGGCGCCATCGTGGGCCCCATCTACGACATCGCGGACGTCTTCGAGGACGAGCAGTACGCCGCCCGGAACGACATCGTCGAGACCCGGGACGGCCGGGATGGCGAGGAGACGATCAGGACCCACGCGCCGATCCCGAAGTTCTCGCGGACGGAGGGCGAGGTCCGCTACGCCGGGCCGGAGCCCGGGTCGCACAACGAGGAGGTCTACCTCGACGAACTGGAGCTCTCCCGGGAGCGGTTCGAGGAACTCGACGAGCAGGGGGTGATCTGAGTGGAGCTCTGTGACGTCACCCTTCGCGAGGGCGCACAGATGCCCGGCCGGGACTACAGCATCGAACAGCGCGTCGAGGCCGGGCGGGCCATCGATCGCCTCGGCGTGGCGGCCATCCAGGCCGGCTTCCCGGTCGTCGGCGAGGCGCACGTCGAGGCCGTCCGCCGGCTGGCTCCCGTGACCGACGCCGACGTCACGGCGCTGGCTCGCGCCCGACCGGCCGACGTCGACGCCGCCGTCGACGCCGGGGCGGACGTCGTCAGCCTGTTCGCCCCGCTCTCCGACGTGATGCTCGAACACGTGTTCGGCAAGGACCGCGAGGAGGCGTTCGGGATGCTCGAGGAGGGCGTCGTCCGTGCCGATGACGCCGGCGTCCCGGTCCGTATCGGCCTGATGGACGGGTTCAGGACCGACGCCGAGCACGTGATCGAGGCGGCCGAGCGGTTCCCCGGCTACACCCTCGGGCTCGCGGACACCGTCGGGAACCGGACCCCGGATTTCGTCACCTCGTTTCTCGACGAGCTCGACGCCGGGGGTGTCGACCTCTCGCGGATCGGCGTCCACTTCCACGACGACCTCGGCGTGGCGACCGCCAACACCCTGGCGGCCGACCGGGCGGGCGTTGGGAGCGCCGACGTGAGCGTCGCGGCGCTCGGCGAGCGGGCCGGCAACACCCCTATCGAGCAGCTGGTCGTCGCCGGCAGCCTCGAACGCGAGGAGGCGTTCGGCGTCGACGCCGAGGTGCTCGTCCCCGCCTGTCTGGATGCGCTCGACGCGCTCGACGAGGACGTCGACCCGCGACGGCCCGTGCTCGGCGAGGAGGTGGTCCGCCACGAATCCGGCCTCCACACAGCGGTCATGCTCGACCATCCGTTCGTGTTCGAGCCGTTCGACCCCGCCGACTTCGGCGGGCAGCGCGAACTCGTCTTCGGCGCCATCACCGGGCGGGGCGCCGCGCGGAAGCTCGTAGAACGGGTGGGCCGCGAGCCGACCGACGAGCGGATCGGAGTGCTCCTCGAACGGCTCGGCACCGAGGGGCCGATGGGGCTGGACGGGGCGCTCGATCTGGCACGGTCCGTCGAGGCCTGACCACGTTTCGGTATCCGGATCTCCGACCTACTCGCCGCCGTAGCGCTCCCAGTGGAGGAGCTCCCCGACCGGTCGTCGACCGGGGTGGTGGAGCTCCTCGTCCTTGTCGATGCCCTCGATGGTTTCGGCCTCCTCCTCGGCGGGGTAGCCGACGGCGAACCCCATCAGGACGCGCGTCTCCTCGGGGAGTCCGAGGAACTCGTGTGCGCCCTCGCGGTCGCCGAACCCCTGCGGGCACGTCCCGAGCCCCCGGTCCGTCGCGGCCAGCATGAGGTTCTGTGCGGCCCGCCCACAGTCGAAGACGTTGTGCTCGTGGCGGTAGTGCGAGTTGCTCTGGTCGACCGCGACGACGATACCCAGGGGGGCGTTCCGCAGCGGCGTCGTGTACGACCCGAATTCGGCGAGCTCCATCCTGCGGTCCGGGTCGCGCACGCCGACGAACGTCCACGGCTGGCGGTTGTGGCCGCTCCCGGCCCGGCGGGCGCTGTCGACCAGCGCCTCGACGGTCGACCGGTCGACCCCTCGATCGGCGAACTCCCGCGTCGCGCGGTCCCTGCGGATACACTCGGCGAGTTCCATGGGTGCCCGCCGACCCCACTCGACTTCAATTCACCGGGGACCGCGGGCCGACCCGACTGGACGGGACGAGACCCGGAGCTACAGCGCGGCGACGGCCTCCCGGACCCGTTCCACGAGCCACCCGAAGTCGGGGTTGCCGTCCTCGCGGACCCACCGATATCGGATCACGCCGTCGGTGTCGACGACGAAGACGCTCCGCTCGGCGACACCACTGAGGCCGTGGACGCCCTCGAGGACGACGTCGTACGCCTCGATGGCCACCCGATCGAAGTCAGAGAGGAGGGGAAACGTCAGGTCCTGCTCCATACTGAAGACGTTGAGCGCGAACGGGAGGTCGACGCTGATGCCGTACATCTGCGCGTCGAGCGCCTCGAACGACGCCAGTTCGTCCCGGAACGTGCAGAGCTCCTCGGTACAGCCGCCGGTGAACGCCGCGGGGAAGAACGCCAGCACGACCGGGCCATCCGACAGCGCCGCAGAGAGCGCGAACGGTTCGATGTCGTCGTACGCGTCGCCACCGGCCCTCGGGACCGTAAAGTCCGGGGCGGGGTCGCCGACTTCGGGCATAGGTGGGGCGAGGACGGCACCCGTCATAGGTTCGCGGGTTCGCTCGGTGGGGAGGCGAACGGGTTCAGAGGACGATCTGTGCCGGCCCGAGCGCGTCGTACGCCGGCTTGTCAGCGGTGATTTCCACTGCCTCCTCGAACGACTCGAGCCCGTCGAGTTCGTGGGTGAGGAACTCCTCGATGGAGACACGGCCGTCGGCGACCAGCCGGGGGGCGAGCGTGCCAGTGTGGGTGTTCGGACCGAGCTGCCAGGCGCCGAAGCGGGGGTTGACCCAGGTGACGCTCTGCTTCCGGAGCGTTCGGGGGTCGAGGGTGAGCTCGTCGACGACGATGCCGACCTGTCCGACCGTTCCCCCGGAGCGGACCATCGAGAACGCCTGGGCCAGCGGTTCGTCGCCGGCGGTGGCGTGGCTCTGCTCGCCGCCGACCGCCTCGAAGACGACGTCGGCGCCGATACCCCCCGTCGCTGCCTCGACGGCAGCCACCGGGTCGGTCTCCCGTGCGTCGACCGGCTCCATCCCCCGATCGGCGGCGTGGTCGAGCTTCGCCCGGTCGACGTCGACCGCGACTACTCGGCTCGCGCCCTGCTCCAGCGCGAGCTGGCCGCACTGGTAGCCCATCACGCCACACCCCACGACAGCGACCTCGTCGCCGGTCGATATCCCGGCGTCCTCGACGCACATGAGCGCGCTCGCGAGCGGCTGCATCGCTGCCCCCTCCGCGTCGGAGACCGCGTCCGGGAGCCGCGCGAGCGGTTCCGCGGGGAGGGCGACGTACTCCGCGAGCGCCCCCGGGCGACCCATCCCGATGGTCTCCTTGTCCGCACAGAGCTGCCGGTAGCCGGCCTCGCAGTAGGCACACGCGTCGCAGGCGATCTTCGCCGGCGCGTACACCCGGTCGCCGACCGTCAGCCCCTCCACCGCTGGACCCGACTCGATGACGGTCCCGCAGAACTCGTGGCCGAACACCAGTCCGTTACCGGACTCGATGGATTCCTTCACCGCGGCGTAGCCGCCGATCTCGTGACCGCGGTATATCTGGCATTCGGTGACGCTCAACTGGACGCGGGTGGCCTCGATCAGTACCTCGTCGTCGCCCGGAGCCGGTCGCGGTACGTCGACGACGGTGCTCTCGCCGAAGGCCTCGCAGCGGACTGCCTGCATACCTCCCGCTCGCCGGTCGCCGTGTTAACTGTTGGCCCGGTCCGGTGGATGGTGCTTCGCTGAGCGATCGCCTCCCGTAGAATCGCTCGGGTGGGACTGGAAGGGGCCGGCGTCTCGGGGAAGACGGGCGATGCAAGCACGCGAGCGAAGCGAGCGCGCACAGCGAGCCCCCCGATCCGAGACGCCGGGGGCTTTCGGGTTGTTGTTCTCTACCGCTGGCGACGAAACGGTCGAAAACAGTTCGAAAGCCCCCGTCCGCTCCGGTCGCGCGGCTCGTTGCGCGCCTCGCTCACTTCGTTCGCTTCGATGCTTACTTGGCCGGGCTTCCCGGAGCGGGTGGCCCCTTTCATACGGACTGTTGTAACGATTTACCGGCGATCACCGGTAAAAGACTACAAAAGTCCGTATCAGTCCACCCGTGTTGGGATGCACGGCCGGCCATCGGCTGTCCGTACACGGCCGTCGAGCGGCCGAAGGTTCAAGTACGAAAACGGGACCACCCACCCCGTGACCTGACTGGAGCGCGGGTCGGTTCGCGGGTGGTCGAGCCCACCCGGACGGGGAGCGAGACGGTGAAACCACTTCGAACGAGACTGCAGCCGTCTCGTGACCCCGATCGCGGCGCCGCCGGCCCGCTGGGGGTACTGCATCGGCGCCGCCTGTTCGCCACGTGTTCGAGCCAAGCGTCTCCGGCGGTAGTCCTAAGCCCCTTCGGGTGGCGGGTAGCCCATGCCAGCCATCACCGACCTCGAGGCCACGGCAGTCGCCATCCCGGTCTCGGGCGAGGCGAGCGGGTCGAGCTACACCAAGTCGGGACGCGGGACCACCGTCGTCACCGCCCGGACCGACGAGGGGGACGTCGGCCGGGTCCACGCGGGCGACGTGACCGACAGCTTCCCCGAACGGGCGGCCGACATCGTCGAACTGATCGAGAACGAGATCGCCCCGACCGTCGTCGGGCGCGATCTCCTCTCGAGGGAGGCCATCTGGCAGGACGTGTACCAGAACTCGAGCCAGTTCTTCGCGTATCAGCAGACCCGGCGGTTCCTCTACCTGCACGCGCTCGGCGCCGTCGATCTCGCCATCTGGGACGCCATCGGCAAACGCCTCGACGTCCCGCTCTACCGGCTCTGGGGTGGCTACCGCGACTCCCTCCCGGTCATCGCGATCGGCGGGTACTACGAGGAGGGCAAGACCCACGAGGACCTCGTCGCCGAAATGGAGGAGTACCGCGACATGGGTCTCGCGGGGGTGAAGCTGAAGGTCGGCGGCCGATCGGTCGAAAAGGACGTTGCGCGGCTGGCGGCCGTCCGCGAGGGGATGGGCGAGGAGTTCGTCGTCGCGTGTGACGCCAACCAGGGGTACGGCGTCGACGAGGCGGTAGCGTTCGCCGAGCGTGCTCGCGAGTACGAGATCGAGTGGTTCGAGGAGCCGGTCGCCTGGTACGACCAGTACGAGGGGATGCGGACCGTTCGACAGCGAACGGGTGTACCCGTCGCCGCGGGGCAGAGCGAGTCGACCCCCTCGGCGTGCCGCCGGCTGGTCGACGGTGGCTCAGTCGACGTGCTCAACCTCGACTCCAGCCTCGCCGGCGGGCCGACCTCCTGGCTGAAGGTCGCCCGGATGGCCGAGCTCCACGATGTCGACATGGCTCACCACGAGGAACCGCACGTCTCGATGCACCTCCTCTCGGCGGTGCCGAACGGCCGCTACGCGGAGGTGTTCCACCCCGACCTCGACCCGGTCTGGTACGAGCTCGTAGCCGAGCCCCCCCGGATCGCCGACGGGCGGCTCGAACTCCCCGACGGACCGGGGCTCGGTATAGAGTACGACGAGGAGTTCCTCGCGGCCCACGCCGTGGACTTCGACTGACATCCGAACGCGGTGACGCGGCTCCGAACGTCCCCCTACGCCTCCGGATGCACGACACCCACGACTCCGGATTCGCGCTCCTCGACCGCGATCTCGGTCCCGTACGGCTCGGAGAGTTCGGCGAGCCCCTCGAGGATCCGACGTGCGTGCTCGTCCTCGGCGGCGTGTGGCCAGCCGCGACCGGGGCGCGGCTTCTCGGCCCCGAGATCGAGCGGGTGGAGGTCGACCGCCGCGATCCCGTCGTCGAACCGACACACCGGGACGACCCCTTCCCAGAACCCGTCGTCGGCGAGGAAGCCGATGCGGTCGGCGCTATCGGTCACCTCGTCCCCCTCGTCTCCCGTCTGGTACGTCCGTGCGTCGTAGAGGTCCGCGGGCTCGGCAACCTGCGGGTCGAGGTCGCACCGTTCGTAGATGTCCGCCGGGAGCCGGCCGACCGTCTCGTTCTGCATCGCGAAGTCGCCGAGGCTGTAGAAGACCGGCGCGCCGTCGTACACCTCGACCCGACGGAGCAGATGTGGCCCGTGCCCGAGGAATGCGTCGGCGCCGGCGTCCACACAGTCCTGAGCGAACGACTCGAGGAACGCCGGGACCGACCTGTCGTTCGTCCGGCCGTCCCGTCCCTCGTGAGCGTGGAGGCTCGCGACGACCCAGTCCGACTGCCTGTTCGCCGCCCGGATCTGGTCGAGGACGGCCCGTCGGTCGGTCTCATTCGCCCGTCGGCGGACGCCGTACTCCTCGCCGATTTCGAACGAGAGGTGGCCCCCCCCGCCAACGTTCAACAGGCCGAACCCCTCGTCGTCCTCGCCGGGGACCGGAAATCCGAGGTCGGCGCGTCGCTCCTTCACTCCCTCGAGTCCCAGTCGCTCACTCAGCTCCCGGACCCGCTCGTGGGCCGACTCGGGGACGACGTAGCTCGTCTCGAGCCGGAGCGGGGCGACCCCGGGACGTCCCTGGAAGTCGGGACGCTGTGCGCCGGCGGCCGATCCCGGAGTGATCGTCGAGGTGGCGGCGACCAGCGCGACCCGACCCCCGGGCGTGTCGACGTAGGCCGGCTGGCGGGCGCGGGCCAGCGTCCGTCCGAGCCCGGCGAACGGGAGGTCCCGTGACTCGAGTTCGGCCATCGCCGCCCGCATCCCGTCGTGGCCGTAGTCGCCGGCGTGGTTCGTGGCCGCGGGGAACAGGTCGATCCCGGCCGACTCGAGTTCGTCGAGCACCCACGGCGGCGCGCGCATGTACGTCCCGCCGCTGTCGGCGGCCGGCGTGCCCGCGTCCTCCTCGATGGGGAGCACCTCGAGGTTGGCGACGGTAACGTCCGCGTCCCGGAGCCGGTCGACTGTGGCGTCGAGCCGGGGCGAGTCGAGCGCCGAGAGCCGGCGGGTCAGGATGGCGTCGCCCGCCAGCGCGAGGTTGAATTCGTCTGTCATCCGTCCGTGCGACCGGCCAGCGTCGAGAAAGGTCTACCGTCCGGCCCGGGCTCGACCCGGCACCGGAGGCCGGTGGCCCGTTGGCTACCGCTCGCGGCTCGCCTCGACGGTCCGGCGGGCGATGGCGTCCGAGACGCCGGTGTAGTTCGCCGGGTCGGTCAGCTCGGCGACCTCCTCGGCCGAGAGCTCGGCGGCGATACGGTCGTCCTCGAGCAGGCAGTCCTCGAAGCTCCGGTCGCTCCCGACGGCCTCCATCGCGGTCTCGTAGACGAGGTCGTGGGCGGTCACCCGGCCGACGCTCTCGGCGAGTGCCATCATCACCGCCTCGGAGGTGGGGAGCCCGCCGTGGACGCCCATGTTCTCGTACATCGCCTCGACGTCGACGTCGAGCCCCTCGAGGGTCAGGGCAGTGTTCCGCAGCGCCCGGTGGAGGTAGAGGAACGCCTCGGGGACGAGCGCGTACTCGCCGTACCAGAGCCCGGCGTCGCGCTCGTCGTGGGCCTCGACGAGCGAGGTCATGGCGTTCGCGTGGCCGCGGAGGAGCGACGCGAGCCCGACGGTCCGCTCGCTCTTGACCGGGTTGCGCTTGTGTGGCATCGTCGAGCTACCGACCGCACCCTCCGGGATCGGTTCCTCGAGCTCGCCGATCTCCTCGCGATTCAGCACGAGGACGTTCCGCGCGATACGGCTGAGCGTCCCGCCGAGGGTGGCGAACGCGTTCAGGAGTTCGAGGGTGCGGTCCCGGGAGGCGTACCAGGCGGTGTTCGGAACCGCGAGGTCGAGTTCGTCGGCGAGCCGCTCCTGGACCTCGAGGCCGGGCTCGCCGAGCGAGGCGAGCGACCCGACCGCGCCGAAGAACTCGACGACGAGCGCCCCGTCGGCCGCGCCCTCGAGCCGGTCGAGGCCACGATCCACCTCGTCGAGCCAGTTGGCGGCCTTCAGCCCGAACGTGATCGGTAGCGCGTGGACGTGGTGGGTGCGGCCCATCATCGGCGTCTCGGCGTGCTCCGTGGCCAGGTCCTGGAGCGCCTCCCTGACCCGATCGACCTCCTCGAACAGCAGATCCATCGCCTCGCGGATCAGCAGGACCATCGCCGTGTCGGCGACGTCCTGGCTCGTCGCCCCCCAGTGGATGTACTCGCCGCTCTCGCCGATCTCGTCCTTCCAGGTCTCGATGATGGCGACGGTGAACAGGTCGATCTCGGCGATGCGGCGCTCGACCGCGTCGAGGTCGAGGTACTCCAGGGAGGCGGTCTCGGTTATCTCCCGGGCGGCGTCCTCCGGGATCAATCCGACCTCGGCCTCGGCCCTGGCCAGGGCGGCCTCGACCGTCATGAACCGCTCGACGTACGCCTCCTCGTCGAACACCGACCGCATCGCCTCGGTCCCGAACGCGTCCTTGAACAGCTGGCCCTCCGTGTGGAACATCGTCCGTACTCGTAGGACCGACCGAGTTAACCGTTCGGGGTACACTAGCGGTCGTGGTACGGTCGTGTGTAACTATCTCTAGCTATTTTCGGAAATATCGGTGTGTGTGGACCGACGGGACGGATCTCCGATCCGTCGAGGCGACGATGCACGAACAGGGACGACCGACAGTACGGTGGCGGCGACCGGAGACGAGACCCGAAACTCCTTGCGGGTCGACGTCCGAGGTGGAGCACATGACGGACACGGACGTGGAGACGGCCCCGGAGCGGGTGGCCGAGTCGCTCGTGGACGGCGAGGTACTGGTCGAGACCGAGGAGGGCTTCGGCGTCGCCGAGTCGTTCACGGACTCGATAGAGCGGAGCTACGAATCGGTCCGGGCACTCGACGAGTCGGCAGTCGAGGAGCGGGTCGCCGACGCCGTCGCCGACGAGGACCAGCGCGCGCTCGTCACCCAGGTTGGTACCGACGACCGCGAGTTCCTCGCGCTGTACCTGGCGCTCACCGAGCGGCTCCCGTCGCTCCCGGCCGAGACACGGATACGGACCATCCCCCTCCTCCAGGGGTTCCGTGGATCCCCGCCGCGCGACGAGGGCGCCCCGGAGGCGTTCGTCCCCATCCACGGCGACCGGATGCGGACGATCACGCGGTTGTTCCCCCGTTCGATCGTCTACGTCTGGCTCGACGACTGCGAGCCCTGTGACGCCATGCGGGAGACGTTCGAGGACCTGCTCGACGGGCCGCCGGACGGCGTCGAACTGTTCGCCGTCTACGGCCCCGACTACGCGGAGTTCCTCCACGAGGAGTACGACGTCAAGGGTGGGCCCGTCACGCTGTTCATGCTCGGGGACCGCGTCGACGCCCGCTACTACGGGGAGAAACACGAGCGGGTCGTCGCGAACGAGATCGAGACGCTCCAGGGGATGGAGCCCTGATACGGTCGTGCGTAACCGCTTTCAGTGGTCTTCGAACGTCTCGGCGTTTCGGGACCGACGAGACGGGACTCGAACGTGTAAAGTGAAACTAATGACGCACGGCCGTATGGTACGGGCCCCGGGACCGATCAGTCGGGGTGGTGTCGCCGCTCGCGCTCCAGCGACCGGACGGCCGCGATGACGTCCGCGAGCCCCTCCGTCGCCGCCTCGAACAGCGCAGTACCCACCTCGGCCGTCCCCAGGGTCGGCTCCCCGCGGACGCCGTCCTCCGTGATGAAGTCGTACGTGCGGCGCATCCCGAGCGGGCCGCCCGCGAACATGTCTCGAGGGGAGTAGTCGGTCGACGGGGTCGCGGGGTCGTCGGTCGCCGCCCCGGCGTCGACGTGCTCCCCGTAAAGGTGGAGCATCAGCGACGTCTCGAACTCGCCGGCGTGATAGGCGCTGCCGGTCTCGCCGGATCTGAGTTCCCCGAAACGCTCCCGGGCGAGCGTGTTGTAGTTTATCTCCGCGACGTCGGCCTCGTCCTGGCGGGTACCGAGGTCGCCCGCGACGAGCGAGACGGCGGGTCGGTTCCCCCCGTGGCCGTTGACCAGCAGGACCCGGTCGAACCCCATCTCCAGCAGCGACGAGCAGACGTCGTCGAGCAGCGCGACCAGCGTCTCCTTCGAGAGGCTCACCGTCGCTCCAAGGGGGACGTGATGGGGGGAGAACCCCGTCCAGATGGCCGGGAACGCCACCGCGGGCGTGCCGTCCTCGGCAGCCAGGTCGACGCCCTCGCGGACGACCGCCTCGGCCAGCAGGCTGTCGGTCCCGACCGGGAGGTGCGGGCCGTGCTGTTCGAGCGACCCGGTGGGAACGACTGCCACGGCCCCCGAATCGATCTGGTCCATCAGTTCGTCCCGATGCATGAACGGCGCGTAGTGGCTCTGGCTCATCGGCGTCACCCGAATCGATGGGTGTCGGTATAGAACCAGTGGGCCGTCGGTTGGTGTTTGGATTCGCAAGTCCGGGTCGAGACATCGGGTGGAACTGAAAGGGGCCGGGCGCTGGACGACGCCCGGGGGCTTTCGAGGATGTGCTCGGAACGGTAGATTCCCGAAATCCCCTGCTCTCTCGGCTCCCGGGGCTCGCTGCGGCCCTCGACCTTGCTTCGCTCGGCCTCTGGTCCTTATACCGCTGGACTCGCTTCGCTCGCCCAGCGACGTTCGCCTCACTTCGTTCGGCTCACCGTCGCCCGGGTTCGCCGGGAGAGCAGCTCCGCTCAGTCCCACCCGATGGTTTGGTCGTCCGTCATCCGTCTCCCCGACACAACCCCTATATTCCCCGGGTCGGAGGTGCAACCCATGTCGACACGCATCTGCGTCTTCCCGGGTGACGACGCGGCGGCGACCGCCGTACACGCGACCGTGGACGTGCTCCGCGAACTGGACGCCGACCTCGCGTTCGACGTCCGGACCGCCGAGGGTCACGAGTCGGAACTGCTCGACTGGGAGGTGCCCGAGGAGTTCGTGGCGGCCATCGACGACGCCGACACCGTGCTGTTCGGCTCCTGCAACGAGGTCCACACCGCGCTGCTGTGGTACCTCCGCCGCGAGTACGGCGGCGGTATGCCCGCGAACCTCCGCCCGATCCGTCACTTCGAGGGAGCGAGGACCCCCCTCACCGATCCCGAGGACATCGACTACCTCATCGTACGGGAGAACCTCGAAGGCATCTACTTCCGCGCGGAGGGGGACCTCCCGGACCTGGCCGGGCAGGCCCCCGAGATCAGGGGGATGGACGGCCGTTCGCTCGCCGACCTCGGCGAGGGGGCGTACGCCATTCGCGTCGCGAGCGAGCGACACACGGAGCGGTTCGCCGAACTCGCGGCCGACCTCGCCGCCGACTGGTTTCCCGACCGCGACCGGGTGTCGGTCACCTGCGCCTCGAAGTCGAACGTGCTGACCCGCACTGATGGACTGTTCGACGAGCACGTCGAGGCCGCAGTACGGGACCGCGACCGCCTCGACTACGGGCACCTCCACACCGACGACGTCGCACAGCGGCTCGTCACCGCTCCCGAGCAGTTCGACGTGATCGTGACGCCGAACTTCGCCGGCGACCTGCTCTCGGACGGCGCGGCGGGCACGACCGGCGGGCTCGGGGTCGCTCCTAGCGGCTGCTACAACGAGGACGTCGCGTACTTCGAGCCGGTCCACGGCTCGGCGCCGGACATCGCCGGCGAGGGCGTCATCAACCCGACCGCGACGATGCTGTCGGCGGTGATGCTGCTCGAACACCAGGGGCTCGACGCGGCGGCCGACCAGCTCCGAACGGCCGTCGAGGCGGTGTACGCCGCCGGGGGGCCGATCACCCCCGACCAGGGCGGATCGGCCTCGACCGAGGAGTTCGCGGCCGCTGTCGCAGACCGGCTCTGATCGGGACTGCGGTCGGGCGGGACTTTCGAGTCAGCTACTCTGTGGCGTCACCTCGATACGTTCTGTTGAGTGTTCCTCTCCACCCGGACCTCGGGAGTTAAGTGGTCGCTCGCCTCTCGTTGGGACATGCCCACCAGTCACGGCGCCAGGTTCCGCGAACTGATCGAGGCCGACGAGATCCTCGTGATGCCGGGCGCACACGACCCGATGACCGCGAAGGCGATCGAGCGCGCCGGCTTCGACGCCGTCTACATGACCGGCTACGGTACCTCGCTCTCGCGGGCGGGGGTCCCCGACGCCGGGCTCATCACCATGCCGGAGATGGTCGCCAACGCCAACGCCGTCCAGGAGGCCGTCGACGTGCCCGTCCTCGGCGACGCCGACAACGGATACGGGAACGCGACCAACGTCGTCCGCACGATACGGGAGTACGTCAAGACCGGTGCGGCGGGCTGTCACATCGAAGACCAGACGTTCCCGAAGCGGTGCGGTCACACGAAGGGCCGGCAGGTCATCTCGCGGGAGGAGGCCGTCGGGAAGTTCCGAGCGGCCGCGGACGCCCGCGACGAGCGCGACGAGGAGTTCGTCGTCGTCGCGCGGACCGACGCCCGGGGTGCCGTCGGCGGGAGCCTGGAGGAGGCCATCGACCGGGCGAACGCGTTCCTCGAGGCCGGTGCCGACGTCGCGTTCGTCGAGGGACCCACCGACGAGGCCGAGGTCGAGCGCGTCGGGGAGGCGGTCGACGGGCCGCTGCTCTACAACCTCGCGGGTATCTCCCCGCAGCTCGACGCCGAGACACTCGAGGACTACGGCTTCGACCTCGTCATCTACCCGAGCCTCGGGATGCAGACGACCATCACCGCGGTCTACAACCGCGCCGTCCAGTACCGCGAGGAGGGTGTGGCGGTCTTCGCCGAGATGGAGGCCGAGTGGGAGGAGCTCCCGTTCGACTTCCACGAGTTCGCCGGCTTCCCGGAGGTCGTCGCCCAGGAGGAGGCCTACCTCCCCGCGGAGGAGATGGAGAAGTACGAGGGGACGCTCGGCGCCGACGTCCGGGAGGATTGATACGGACGTTCGTAGTCCTTTACCGGTGACGTTCCCGAGGTCCGAACCCGGAGCCGTCCCGACTACTCCTCGATGCGGAGCCCCTCCGGATCGTTCCTGTAGAGCTCGACGAGCCCGCCTCGGTCGAAGACGTCCTGGATGGCCTCGGGGAGGGGTTCGGCCTCGAGCTCCTCGCCGGTCGTGAGGTTGCGGACGACGCCCGCCTCGAGGTCTATCTCGGCCTCGTCGCCCTCGGTGAACAGCTCGGACACACCGGGGCAGGTCACCGCCGGGAGACCGATGGCGATGGCGTTGCGGTAGAAGATGCGCGAGAACGACTCGGCGACGACAGCGCCCAGGCCGGCGGCCTGGATGGACGCGGGGGCGCTCTCGCGGCTGCTGCCCGAGCCGAAGTGGTGGCCGGCGACGACGATGTCGCCCACCTCGAACTCGTCGACGAAGTCCGGGCGCTCGGGTTCGAAGATGTGCTCAGCCATCACCTCGATGGGCTCGCCGAAGTAATCGCTCGGCGTGATGACGTCGGTGTTGACCTCGTCGCCGAAGACCCAGACGGTGCCCCGCATAGTCACACCTCCTCCGGGTCGACGATGTGACCGGTGACGGCCGACGCCGCGGCGGTCTCGGGGCTCGAGAGGTAGATCTCGGAGCTGTCGGCGCCCATCCGGCCCTGGAAGTTGCGGTTCATGGCGGCCAGGCAGACCTCTCCCTCACCGATCACGCCCATCCCCATCCCGATGCAGGCACCACAGGTCGCGTTCGTGATGGTCGCGCCGGCCTCGGTCAGCGTCTCGGCGACGCCCGTCTCCAGCGCCCGGTGGTAGACGCCCCGCGATGCGGGCGTGACGATGAACCGGGTCCGGGGGTCGGTCTCCTTCCCCTCCAAGACCTCGGCGGCGGCCTTCAGGTCCTCGAACTTCCCGTTCGTACAGGAGCCGACGAACACCTGGTCGAGGTCGGTCCCGACCACGTCGTCGACGTCGACGACGTTGCCCACCTTGTGCGGGACGGCGACCTTCGGCCGGAGTTCGTCCGCGTCGATCTCGTGGACGGCCCGGTAGTCGGCGTCTTCGTCCGGCTCGGGGATGGGGTAGTCGCCCGCCTCGTCCTCGTCGACCCGTTCGTCGACGAAGTCGGTCACCGCGTCGTCGACCGGGGTGAACCCGAACTTCCCGCCGAGTTCGATGGCCATGTTCGTGAGCGTTATCCGGTCCTCGAGTGCGGCGTCCTCGATGGCCTCCCCGAAGTACTCGAGCGCGCGGTACTGGCCGACGTCGGTGCCGTACTCCCCGGCGATATGTAGTAGCAGATCCTTCGTCGAGACCCGGTCGCCGAACGCCCCCGAGACCTCGAACCGCACCGTTTCGGGGATCCGGAACCAGGTGTGGCCCGTCGCCGCGGCGTAGGCCACGTCGGTGTGTCCCATCCCGGTGCCGGCGACGCCGAACGCCCCCGCGGTCGGCGTGTGCGAGTCGGTCCCGATCAGGAGGTCCCCGGGCCTGTAGTGGCCCTTCTCGTAGAGCACGTTGTGGGCGATGCCGGTCCCGACCTCGTAGAAGTGCTCGATGCCCATCTCGTCGACGAACTCGCGGATGCGGGTCTTCGCGTTGGCGTCGTCGACCGTGTGGGACGGCGCGACGTGGTCCATCGGACAGACGATCCGGTCGGGGTCGTAGAGCTCGTCGACGCCCATCGCCTCGAGCCGCTCCATCACCCCCCGGGTGCCGAGGTCGTGCATCATCAGCACGTCCACCTCGCGGACGACGTGATCGCCCGGGGACAGCGCCACGGGTCCCTCGGGTCCCGCCAGTAGCTTCTCCGCCATCGTGCTACCCATGTCACCTCGTAGCTCCGGGGCGGGGAATAAGTCTACCCCCGGTACCGCGTCGTTCGCCCGTGCCGGACACCGGCCGGTCACGTCCGCCAGCGCAGCCGTTCGGAGCGGGCGGCGGGTTTTAGTCGCGTCGTCGGGTACGACCGGACGTGACCTGGGACCAGGACTCGGAGTCGGCGTCGGCGTCGGGCTCGAACCCGGACCGCGATCCGGACCCGCCGGTCCCGGGGAGCCGTCCGGCGGGTTACGACGAGGAGGACCCCTACGAGGCGGTTGACCTCTCGACGCTCCCCGACTGGTGGCGCGAGGCCGTCGAACGGTTCCGGGAACACGGGATGCGCCCGTACCGCCCGCCGCGGTTCGCCGACGACGAACTCGTCCCGCCGACGGTCGCCGACCTCGAGTCGGAGCTGGGGGTGAGCATCGAGCTACGGAGCACGGAGTCCGGGCCACACCCGGGCTGGGCGCTCTGGGTCTGCGGCGAGCGTGTCGCGACGCTCGACCGGAGCCGCGAGGCCGACGGCCACACTGCCTACGGGCTCTCCCGGGAGTCGTTCGAGGCGCTGGTCCGCGAGGCGGCCGAGTGCGGGGACGAGAAGCCGTAGCCGCTCGACCGTCAGGGCACCCGTCCCCGGGAGACGCTACCGACGGATGTACACATCGCCGTCCTCCACCTCGACCTCGTAGGTCGGCGCCGTCCATCGATCGGACTGGAGGCTCTCGCCCGTTCGGACGTCGAACCGCCAGCCGTGCCAGGGGCACCTGACGACCGACTCGCTCTCCTCGTACCGGAGCGAGCCGTCCTCGCCCGGGGAGAGCCGGCCGGTGAGCGGCCCCTCGCACAGCGGCCCGGCCTGGTGGACACAGTAGTTCGCGAGCGCGTGGAGTCCACCCTCGACCCGGAAGACGGCGACCTCCTGGCCGGCCACCTCGCTGATGACGCGCGAACCCTCCTCGGCGAGTTCGTCGGCGCTCGCGACGCGATGTCGGTCGCGGTCGGTCACAGGTCGTAGAGCGCCGCGGCGGTCTCGCCCATCATCCCGCGGACGGTCTCGGCGTCGAACGCGGGTGCGATGCGGTCGAACAGCTCGCTCGGCGGGTCGAAGTCCGCGTGCGGGAGATCGGAGGCGTACATCACGTTCTCCGGGCCGGTCATCTCGATGGCCTGGGCGAGGTGCGTCGGGTTCCTCGCGGTGAGTCCGAGGGGCTGGGTCGTGAAGTAGACCGACTCGTCGACGTACTCGCTGGGTAGCCGCTCCAGCAGGGGGAGGTCGTCGGAGAGCTCCATGTAGTGGTCGTCGAGCCGCCACTTCAGGAACGGCACCCACGCGATGCCGCTCTCCTGGAAGACGACGTCGAGGTCCGGGAACCGCTCGAACGTCCCGCGGTAGAGCAGCGTCGTGAGGTTCCACATCTGCGTGAAGGGGTGGACGAGCGCGTGGTCCTCGGCGTAGGTCTGGTTCCAGCGGCGCATCGAGGCGAAACTGTGGAACGTCGCGCTCGCCGCGCCGTGGAACGCCACCGGGAGGCCGTGCTCGGCCGCCGTCTCGTATATCGGGTCGTACTGCCGGTGGCCGGCCGGCGGGACGAGCCCGGTCGAGGGGATCTGCACCCCCACGAACGACTCCTCGCTGGCGAGCCGGTCGATCTCCTCGGCGGCGCGGTCGGGCCGCTGTGGTGCGACCAGCACGTTCCCGACCAGCCGGTCGTCCGTGTCGAGGAACGAGTCGAGCAGCCAGGCGTTGTACGCGTTCGCGAGCGCCACCGCGTACGTCGGCTCGTCGACCGTGTTGAGTGCGAGGTTGAGCGTCGGGTCCAGGATCCCGCGGTCGATGCCGAACTCGGCCATCTCCCCGAGCTTCGCGTCCCGCCGGCGGGTCGGAGCGTCGTCCTGGCCGTAGATGTCGCCGAACTCGCTGTGTATCGACGGTGGCGTCGGGTGGTTGATGGTGTAGACGTCGTACAGCGGGTGGTCGGCCCGTTCGATGATCTCCCTGACGCCGGAGTATCGGTCCTCCACGTAGGGCAGGACGTCCCCGAGGGATTCGGTGACGTGGGCGTCCGTGTCGATCACTCTGTCGAGATCCTCGAGTGACTCGATCGGATCGGCCGTGTCGGTCCGTGACATGCCTCGTGCAGGGGCGGCCGGGGGCTTATACTCTCGGTCGTGAGCCGACGGCCGGGTTCGGATGGGCTATCCCGAGTGCACTGCTGGATCGGGAGGGACTGATAGGGACCGTCGTCGTCGTTCGTAGACCTCCGGCCGAGCATCGTGCCCCGCGTCGAACGGTCGAATCCGCCGGCCGACGGCGAACTCCCCGCGAAAGGGGCCGTGCTCTCGACGAAGCACGGGGGCTTTCGAGGTGTCCCACTCGTGAACCCTCCATCACCCCTCTCGTGAAAACACTACTCGGACGCGAGGATCCGACGGAAGCGTGTCGAGCCTACAACAGCCCCCGGATCTCCTCCAGGCCCCGCAGCGAGTCGAACGCCTCGTACAGTTCCTCGGCACGGTCACGGCTCTCGGCCCGCGTGACGCACATGCGGAACTTCTCGCGGAGTTCCTCGTCGGAGAGGGGGTCCTGGTGGGTGCCCGGCGGGGAGTCGAGCGTCATCGACTGGTCGTCCTCGTCGGTCTCGATCGTCACGGTCGTGTGGTAGGACCCGTAGCTGACGTCGGGGTCCGTCTCGAAGGTGACCCGCTCGCGGACCCGCTGGACGTCGGGGTCGTCGACGTTCTCGTCCTCGAAGGCGGCGAGGCCGACCCGATCGCGGGCGATCGCCGAGGCGATGGTGTAGTGCATCGAGAACTTCCCCTCCAGGCCGCTCTCGGGGTCCTCGTGTTTGAGCGCGTCGCCCGCACCCCGGGACGCGACGACGTGGACCGACTCGACGTCCTCGGGCTCGATGCCGTGCTCCTCGACCAGCCGGGTGGCCGCGGTGATGCCGGTATGGGTGAAGTAACAGCAGGGGTACTTCTTGACGCCGACGCCGAACTCGGTGATGGCCCACGTCTCCCCGAGGTCGTGGGCGTCCTCGGGGTGTGGGGGCTCGGGGCCGCTGTAGAGGTCGAGGAAGCCCTGCTCGCCGTCGATGGCGTCCCGTCCTGCGGTGAACCCCTCGGCCGCGAGCGTCGCGGCGGTCACGCCCGCGCGGACCGCGTGGCCGACGTGCATCGGTTTGGTCATCGACCCGAAGTTGTTCTTGAGTCCGGCGGCCATCGACGCCGCGCTGTTCAGCGCGCGCTCGGTCGCGTCCGCGTCCAGGCCGAGCAGGTTCGCGACCGCGGCGGCCGAGCCGAAGGTCCCCATCGTCGCGGTGGGGTGGTAGCCGGCCTCGTAGTGGCCCGGTCGGATCGTCTGTGCGAGGTAGCACTCGGCCTCGAACCCGGCGACGAACCCGGTCAGCAGGTCCGCGCCCGACGCCCCTTCGGCCTCGCCGACGGCGAGCAGCGGCGCGACGAGCGTGACGCTCGGGTGGCCGTTCACCCCATCGGAGACGTCGTCGAAGTCCAGCCCGTGGCCGGCGGTACCGTTTATGAAGGCCCCGCCGGTCACCGAGGCGGTGCCGTCCCCGCCGAGGAGCGTCACCGGACCGTCCCCGGAGACCGGCCCCATCGCCCGTGCCGCCGTCGCGCCCGCCCCCGTCACCATCCCGGCGTACGTGACACCGACCGTGTCGACGAAGCAGCGCTCGGCGAGCCGCCGTGCGTCCTCCGGAACGTCCTCGTAGTCGAGGTCGGCCACGAAGGTGGCCAGGTCCTCGGTCGATACCTCTTGGGTGCGCCGCTCCGCCTGGGAGCTCATGTGAGGCGGTAGCAAGCGACGTCGCTTAGTGTTTGCCCTCTCGAGTGGACCCCCCCGGTGTTCGTCGATCCTCGACCGAGAACCACGCCATCGGCCGGGACCCACGCCATCGGCCGGGACCCACGCCATCGGCCGGGACCCACGCCATCGGCCGGGACCCACACCGCTCGACTGTCTCGTCGGGTCGGATCCGTCGGCCCGCGACGGTGTTCCCGATCACCCGCCCTGACGTGGCCGCCACGGCAAAACACTTAATCCGTCATCCTCGTTTCGTAGATTGATGTCAGTAGGTTCTAGCCGCCTCCCCCTGGAAAACCTGGCGGACAGCTACGTCGTCAGGAACGTGTACGGTGCGTTGAGCCTGATGATCGAGGACCGGACGACCGCGGTCTACTTCGCGTTCCTCGTCGGGGTGCTGATCCTGGGTCTCGTCGGGCCGGCGCTCGCACCCTACCAGTACAGCGAGTCGCTGTACACCGAGGACGACGAGCTGAAACGGTCGCTGGCCCCGTCGGCCGAGCACCCCCTCGGGACGACGGACACCGGGCAGGACGTCCTCTCGCGGATACTCTACGGGGCGCGACCGACCGTCATCACGGGGCTGCTCGGCGGGTCGATGATCATCGGCATCGGGATGACCATCGGGGTGACAGCCGGCTACTTCGGGGGGTGGGTGGACACCGTACTGATGCGGTTCACCGACGTCGTCTACGGGGTGCCGCTCATCCCGTTCGCGATCGTCCTCATCGCGCTGTTCGGCGTCGGGTTCATCGAATCCATCGTCGTCATCGGGCTGCTGCTGTGGCGCGGTAACGCCCGGGTGTTGCGCTCGCAGGTGCTCCAGATCAAGGAGCGGCCGTTCGTGATGGCCGCCCGGTCGACCGGGGCGAGCGACCTGCGGATCATCTTCAAGCATATCCTCCCGAACGTCGCGTCGATGGCGGTGCTGTTCTTCGCGCTCGGGGTCGGCTACACCATCATCCTGCAGGCGAGCCTCGCGTTCATCGGGGTCTCGAACCCGTTCATCCCCTCGTGGGGCGTGATGGTCCGGAACGCGTACAACTCCGGGCTGATGTCGACGGCCTGGTGGTGGTCGGTCCCGCCGGGGCTGCTCATCGCGCTCACCGTGCTGTCGACGTTCATGTTCGGCCGTGGCTACGAGAACATCGCTGGCGAGGGCGACGACGAAGCGTTCGTCCAGGCGGGGTGACACACATGACAGACCCACTACTCGAGATAGAGGACCTGACAGTGAAGTACCGAACCGGGGGCGAGGCGGTCACCGCGGTCTCGAACGCCACGTTCACGGTACGGGAAGGGGAGTACTTCGGGCTCGTCGGCGAGTCCGGCTGTGGCAAGACCACGCTCATCAAGTCGATACTCGGCGGGCTGGACGACAACGGCTACATCGACTCCGGAACCATCCGCTACCGCGGCGAGGAGGTACAGGACTACTCCGACGACCAGCTCAACGAGACGCTCCGGTGGAAGGAGATCTCCTGGATCCCCCAGGGATCGATGAGCAGCCTCGACCCGCTCCAGCGGATCGACGAGCAGGCCGTCGAGATCGGCACGCTCCACACGGACTGGGACCGCGAGGAGATAATAGAGCGCCTGCGGGAACTGTTCGACATCGTGGGGCTCCAGGAGAGCCGCATCTCGGACTACCCTCACCAGTTCTCGGGGGGGATGCAGCAGCGCGCGCTCATCGCGCTCGCGCTGTTCCTGAACCCGGCGATCATCGTCGCCGACGAGCCGACGACCGCGCTCGACGTCATCATGCAGGACCAGGTGTTCAAGTACCTCGACGAGATCAAGGAGGACCGCGACACCAGCATGATCCTGGTCACCCACGACATCAGCGTGGTGTTCGAATCCTGTGATCAGATGGCGATCATGCACGCCGGACAGGTCGCCGAACGCGGGCCGGTGACGGAGGTGTTCGACAACCCCCGCCACCCCTACGCCATCCTGCTCCAGGAGGCGTTCCCGGACGTGCGGTACCCGGACCGGACGCTCGAGATCATCGACGGCTCCCCGCCACAGAACATCGGGACGGTCGACTACTGTACGTTCGCCGACCGGTGTCCCTGGGCGGTCGAGGACTGCCGGGTCGAGGCCCCGCCGACCAGGGACGTCGGCGACCACGAGGACCACGTCGCGGCCTGCATCCGCAGCGACGAGGTGCTGGAGCTGTATCGCGAGGAGAAGGGAAAACAGCCAGTGGAGAGTGATTCGATATGAGCGGGCGCGACGACACACCGGTCCTCGAGGTCAACAACCTGAAGAAGTACTTCAACCAGAGCACGAACGTCCTCGACACGCTGTTGCGGCGGCGCCGGTCGAAGATACAGGCGGTCGACGACGTCTCGTTCACGCTCTACGAGAACGAGTCGTCCGGTGTCATCGGGGAGAGCGGCTGCGGGAAGACCACCCTCCTGATGACGCTCATGGGGCTGTACGAACCCACCGAGGGGGAGATCCTGATCAAGGGGCACGACATCACGAAGATGTCCCGAAAGGAGCGCAAGCAGTTCCGGAGCGACGTCCAGATCATCTTCCAGGACCCGTTCAACTCGCTCGACCCGAAGATGAGGGTCCGGGAGACCCTCTCGGAGCCCCTGAAGATCCACGACATGGACGACCACGAGCGGCGGATCCGGGAGACCATCGAGATGGTGGAGCTCAACCCGGTCGACAAGTACATCGACCGGTTCCCGCGTCAGCTCAGCGGCGGGGAGAAACAGCGGGTGTCCATCGCGCGGGCGCTCATCGTCGAGCCGGACCTCATCCTGGCGGACGAGCCCGCCTCGATGCTCGACGTCTCGACCCAGGCGGCCATCCTCAACCTCCTGTCGAACCTGCTCGATGAGACGGGGTCCTCGATGCTGTACATCTCCCACGACCTCTCGACGGTCTCGTACATCTGCCAGCGGATCAACGTGATGTACCTCGGCCGGATCGTCGAGCGCAACGAGACGAGGGCGCTCCTGAACGACCCGAAACACCCCTACGCGAAGGCGCTCATCGAGGCCATCCCCATCCCGGACCCACACCACCACCGGGCCCGGACCGAACTCGGGGGCACTCCTCGTGACCCGATCGACCTCGGCGATGGCTGCCGGTTCCGCGACCGGTGTCCCGACCGGATGGACGTCTGTGAGAAGACCCCGGAGTTCGTCGAACTCGAGGACGGGACCGAGACGGCCTGCCACCTCTACTACGACCACGAGGCGTACGTCTCTGGCGACGGTGAGTTCGAGGCCGAGGACGTGACGGCCGCGAGCACGGGGAACGATTAGACCGATGATCCACATCACGACCAACCGGACGGACGGTATCGACGCGAGGACGGCCGGCCCGGCGGCCCGGGCGCGGCTAATCCGGACACGCCGGTCGGCCGGCGGGAGCGATAACGGAGGTGACCGGCGATGAGCCGCGGACGCTTCCTCGCCAAGCGGGTGCTCCAGACGGTGTTCATGCTCTGGCTGGTGCTCACCTTCCTGTTCTTTTTCTTCCGGCTCCTGCCGGGGGATTTCACCGACATCATGGTCTACCGCGGGGCGAGCGAGGAGACCATCCGGGCGTTCAGGGATAACTGGGGGCTGAACGACCCACTGCACGTCCAGTACATGCGGTACATGGTGAACTTCGCGACCGGCGACGTCGGGACCTCCCTGCAGTTCCGCACGCCGGTCTGGCAGTTCGTGAAGATGAAGATCTTCAACTCGTTCATCCTCGTGGCGCCGGGCATCACGACCGCCTACCTCCTCGGGGGTATCTGGGGCGGCTTCCTCGGGAGCAAGCGCGGGACGAACCTCGAGAAGTGGGGGCTCCCGCCGGTGGTCTTCCTGGGCGCCTTCCCCACGTTCGTCACCTCCATCTTCCTCATCATCATCTTCGCCGGCGTCTTCGACCTGCTGCCGACCTCGGGGATGTTCGGGTTCGCTACGTCGAGCAAGTTCTCCGGTGCGCCGTGGTGGCGACCCTACCTGACGGTCGACTTCGGCCAGCACTACATCCTCCCGTTCGCGGCGGTGCTGCTGCGCTACGCCTACCTGCCGGTGCTGATCATGCGGACCAGCGTGGTCGAGGTCATGGGCCAGGGCTTCTTTTTCTACCACCGGATGACCGGCCTGCCCGGCGGCCAGCGGCTCCGGCACCTCCTCAAGCACGCGAGCCTCCCGCTGATCACGCTCTACCCCGTCTCGATGACCCGTGCCATCGGCGGGCTCGTCCTCATCGAGATCGTGTTCAACTGGCCGGGCATCGGGTTCACGCTCGTCCAGGCCGTCCTCTCGCGGGACTTCCCGGTCGTCCAGTTCGTGTTCTTCCTGGTGGCGGCGTTCGTCATCGTCGCGAACTTCGGCGTCGACGTCATCTACGGGATCATCGACCCGCGGGTGTCCGTCGGCGAGGACTGATACGGTCGTGCGTACCTATTTTCGGTGATTTCGGTGATTTCCGATTGATCGGTGGTTCGAGACCGACGAGATGGATCCCTGCTCCGTGAGGCAAGGTAGATCGGTACGCACGACCGTATGCCCGGAGCGTTTCCCCCGACGGGGCGGGTGAGGGGGGTGGGAAGCGGAATCGTTATACGCCCGTTCCTGGAACGGGCGTGCGTCATGGGCGACGAGGACACGGAGCGGATAGCCGTCGAGCGCATCAACTACTTCGAGGACTTCTCCGAGGGACAGACGTTCGAGCACCACTGGGGACGGACGATCAACGAGGGGGACAACAGCGTCTTCTCCACGCTGACGATGAACGCCAACCCCGCGTTCTTCAACGCCGACTACGCCGAGGACCTGGGCTACGACCGGGAGGCCGTCAACCCCATGCTCGCGTTCAACGTCGTCTTCGGGATGAGCGTCCAGGACCTCAGCGAGGCGGGCGGGGCGTTCCTCGGCATCGAGAGCCTGGAGTTCCACGAGACGGTCTACCCCGGGGACACGCTCTACGCCGACAGCGAGGTGTTGAACAAGCGCGAGAGCTCCTCCAGACCGCACCAGGGTATCGTCCACTGGTACACGAAGGGCATCCGACCCGACGGGGAACTGGTGCTCGAGTACGAGCGCAAGAACCTCATCGCCAAGCGCAACCCCCCCGAAGAGGCCGAGGCCGAATGAACGGTGCCGAGACGGGAGCGGACGGCGATCGGGGACGGATGATCGACGGCGCGGCGCGGCGGACCGACGGAGGCACGAACTGAGATGGCACGAACCAGCGACGACAACTACTACGAGGACTTCGAGGTCGGACAGGTCTACGAACACCCCCGCGGGAAGACGATGACGGAGATGGACAACGTGCTCATCACCAACCTGGTGTTGAACACGGCCCAGGGGCACTTCAACGAGGATCGGATGCGGGACAGCGAGTTCGGGGAACGCATCGTCTACGGCGGCATCAACCTCTCGCTGGTCTGTGGGCTCGCCTCCGAGACCATCTCGGAGAACGCCGTCTCGATCCTCGGGCTCGACGACGTGCGCTTCACCACCCCCGTCTTCCACGGCGACACCCTCTACGCCGAGAGCGAGGTGCTCGAGAAACACGAGGCCGAGGACCGCGAGGACGCCGGGGTCGTCACCTTTCGCGTGACCGGCCACAACCAGGACGACGAGCAGGTGCTCAGCGCCGAACAGACCGTCCTGCTGAAGAAGGCGAGCCACTGGCGGGACTGACCGCGCGATGAGCGAGCCAGACGAGCCGGACGAGGTCGAGGATAGCAACGGTGTGAAAGATCACGACGGGTCCTCGCGCGAGTCCTGGGGCCCCCTCCAGGGCGTTCGCGTCCTCGATCTGACACAGATGCTGGCCGGGCCGTTCGCGACGATGCTGCTCGCCGACCTCGGGGCGGACGTGGTGAAGGTCGAACCGCCGCGCGGTGACATGACCCGGGACAACCCCCCACACCTCACCGAGGACGAGGCCTACGGGGGGTACTTCCACAGCGTCAACCGGAACAAGCGCAGCGTCGTCATCGACCTGAAATCCGAGACGGGCCGGGACACCCTGCGTGGAATGGTCGAAGACGCGGACGTACTCGTCGAGAACTTCAGAGTCGGCACGATGGACCGGCTCGGACTCTCCTACGAGTCGCTCAGCGAGATCAACCCCGGGCTCGTGTACGGCTCGATCCGGGGGTTCGGCGACCCGCGGAGCGGGGAGAGCCCCTACGCCGACCGACCGGCGTTCGACATCATCGCCCAGGCGATGGGCGGCGTGATGAGCATCACCGGGACCGAGGAGTCGGGACCGGTGAAGGTCGGCCCCGGCGTCGGGGATATCTTCCCCGCGTCGCTGAGCATCATCGGCGTACTCTCGGCGCTCCACCACCGCGAACGGACCGGCGAGGGCCAGTTCGTCGACGTCGGCATGGTCGACGGCGTGCTCGCGCTCACCGAGCGAATCGTCCACCAGTACGCCGTCGGCGGGGACGTCCCCGGCCCGCAGGGGAACACTCACCCGCTCCTGTTCCCGTTCGATCGGTTCGACACCACCGACGGTCACGTGATGATCGCCGCGCCCTCGGACAAGCAGTGGGTCGCGCTCTGCGAGGCGATGGACCGGCCCGACCTCGCCGAGGCGTACCCCGAGGAGCAGGACCGGGTCGACGCGGCCGACGAACTCCGGCCCGTCGTCGCCGACTGGGTCGGCCAGCACACCAAGGACGAGATCGCCGACCTGATCGCCGACGACGTGCCCTGCGGCCCGGTCAACACCGTCGTCGACGTCTTCGAGGACGAGCACTTCGACGTCCGGGGGATGCTCCCGAACGTCGAGCACGCAGACACCGGCGAGGAGGTCTCGCTGGCGGGCGCACCCATCAAGCTCTCCGAGACGCCGAGCGGCGTCCACCACCGGGCGCCATTCTTAGGCGAACACTCCCGCGAGGTGCTCGCCGAGTGGGGGGTAGCGGAGGAGCGCATCGAGGAGCTGGTGGCCGACGACGTCGTACAGGAGCCCGACGCCGAAACCGGGGACTGAGAGTCGCCTCGGCGTCGTCGGGTATCGGATACTCAATGGCCGACCGGGAAACCTGACAGGGTGGGGCTGAAAGGGGCCGACCTCTCGGCGAGCCCCGGGAGTCGAGAGGTCGGGGGCTTTCGAGGTGTTCCGTCCGGTGGAGTTACCGGCGTGTCTTTCGTGCCAATAGTATCCGACCAGCACGCTTATTACCGAGATACGGAACGACTCCGGTATGTTCGAAGCGGACCTCCTGGATGGCGAAACCGCAGTGGTGACCGGCGCGAGCCGCGGGCTGGGCGAGGCCATCGCGTACCGACTGGCCGAGGTCGGCGCGGACGTGGTGCTGACCGCCCGGTCCGAGGACAGGCTCGAGGCCGTCGCGGAGGATATCGAGGCCGAAACCGACTCGACGGCTGTCGCGGTCCCGGGCGACGTCCGCGAGAGCGAGGACGTCGAGCGAGTCGCCGACCGGGCGACCGAACTCGGCGACGGCGCGGTCGACGTGCTGGTCGCCAACGCCGGGGCGAACTTCCACGCGCCGCTCGCGGAGATAAGCGAGAACGGCTGGAGCACCATCGTCGACATAAACCTCCACGGCACGTTCCGGTACTGTCACGCGCTGGCCGACGCGCTGACGGTGGCCGACGGCGGCAGAGTCGTCACGATGAGCAGCGTCGTCGGCCGGGACGGTGCAGCCGAGAGCGCCCACTACGCCGCCTCGAAGTCGGGCATCGAGGCGCTCACGCGGTCGCTCGCGAGCGAGTGGGCCGAGCGGAACGTCCGGGTCAACTGCGTGCGTCCCGGGCTGGTCGCGACCCCCGGCGTCGAGGAGAACCGCGGCGTCACCGCGGACCGTATCGACCGCTCGGACGTCGACCGCACGCTCGGCCACCCCGACGAGATAGCCGACCTCGTCACCTTCCTCGCCTCGCCGGGCGCCAGCTACGTCACCGGGCAGACCTACACCGCGGAGGGCGTCCCCGAGGGCGCCGACTGACGCCGGAAGGCCCGAGACCCGGACACCTCTTGCCTCACCTCGTCATCCCGTGTCGGTGGCAGGGAGGCCCGCGCAGAGGACCATGCTGACGAGGCTGAGCCCCGCGAGGAGGAGGAACGCCTCGTCGAACAGTGAGGCGTCCGCGAGGTAGCCGATGATCACCGCGCCGGTCGACCCGATCGCCATGTGGAACGTCCGGACGAAGCCGTAGCCGGCGTCCTGGACGTCGCTGGGGAAGGCGTCGGCGATGTAGGCGTTGTTGACCGGGCCGAGGCCCAGGCACACCCCGAGGAAGACCGCGAGCGCGGCCAGGACCGGTAACCCGTACCCGAACGGGAGGAGCGCGAGCGGGACGGTCCCGACGCCGGCGAGGGAGACGAGCACCCGACGACGACCGAACCGGTCGCCGAGGGCCCCGTCGGGAGCCCCTTCACCGAGAGGAAATACGTGGGGAGAAAGGAGGTCACCCACTGGAAGACGAACAGCGAGAGGGACATTCCGGCCCACGCGAGCAGCACGGAGCGGTCCGTAACCGTCGAGGCGAGACGGCCCGCGACGTGCCGAGCCGACCGTCCGGCGGCCTTCTCGGCCGTCGAGGCGTACTCGGGGAGGAACCCCGAGCCCGACCGAGACCAGCAGGAACGGGACGAGAACGGCCGCGAACCCGGCGCGCCAGTCGAAGGCCGACGCGAGCCGCCCGCCGACGAACGGCAGCGCCGCGCTCCCGGGGCTCCCGGCGGCGAACGTCAGCGCGATGGCCGTCGAGTCGCAGTTCCTGTCGGCGAACGTGTTCGAGAGTGCGAACGCGGTCGTGATCTCCGGGAGCAGCGCGGGGAAGACGAACCGCGTCCCGAGGACGAAGAACCAGCCGCCAGCGACGAACACCAGCACCCATCCCCGCCCGTCACCCCGAAGCTCCCGGCCGACACGCCACAGCGCGCTACGCACGCCCGTCGCAGGCTCGTGGCCATTATACTCGGATCGGGTGGACAGCGACGACTCATAAAGCTACTCCGGCGGACGGGGTGTCTCCGCGGGTGCCCGACCGGGGCGACGAGCCGTCGGCCCCGGACTCGAACGGTTTAGTGGCCCGGGGTCGACGTCGCTCCATGGGACGGTACACCACCGAACTACAGGTCCGCTTTCGCGATATCGACCCGCTGTACCACGTCAGTCACACGATCTACGTGGTCTACATGCAGCAGGCCAGGCTCGCGTTCTACGAGGACGTGCTCGGGTACCGGGAGTCGGTGTACGACACCGTCGTCGCCCACCTCGAACTCGACTACGAGAACGAGGTCACCCTGGACGACGAGCTGACCGTCGAGGCGTGGGTCACCGACGTCGGCTCGTCGAGTTTCACGATGGCCTACGAGCTCTCGGCGAGCGGTACCGTCGCGGCGACCGGCGAATCCGTCCAGGTCGTCGTCGATGCCGACACCGGCGAGAGCGTCGACGTTCCGGCCGAGTGGCGCCGGCAGTTCGAAGTCTACCGGGACGACGGGGACGACTCGTAGGGCCCGAGGTGTTCGAACGGGAGTCACGGCCGCCGACCCCTTTCATACGGTCGTGCGTACCTATTCTCGACGACCTTCGGGACGACCGGCGTTTCGAGACCGATACGACGGACTCGGATCCGCGCGGCGGGAACGAATGACACGACCGTATCAGTTTCGCCCCCCATGCCTCCCGATCCACCATCGTCGCGCCCGTAGGTTCATGTACCAGAGCGGTCGAAACCGAGTATGCCAGGTCGACTCGCCGACAGGACGGCCATCGTCACGGGCGCGGCACAGGGTATCGGCTACGCCATCGCCGAGCGGTTCGCCGAGGAGGGCGCGGCACTGATCGTCGCGGACGTGCAGGCCGAGGCCGCACGAGAGGCCGCGGAGTCGCTCGCGGCGATAGAGACGTGCCCGGACGCGCTCGCCGTCGAGTGCGACGTGACCTCGCGCGAGGACACCCGACGGCTCGCGGAACGGACCGTCGAGACGTTCGGCGGCGTGGACGTCCTCGTGAACAACGCCGGCGTCGCCACTCACGGGGACTTCCTCGACATCGATCCCGACGACTGGGACCGGATCGTCGACGTGAACCTCACGGGCGTCTACAACTGCTCGGCGGCGGTCGTCCCGGCGATGACCGGGAAGGGAGGGGACGACGGCGACGACGCCGGGGCCGGAGACGGCGCGGGAGGAGCGGTGGTGAACGTCTCCTCGATGGCCGGGCGGAACATCAGCTACCACGCGGCGGCGAACTACACCGCCTCGAAGTGGGGCGTGATCGGCCTCACGAAGCACATGGCGTGGGATCTCGGCGAGCACGGCGTCCGCGTGACCGCCGTCTGTCCGGGGTCGACGCTCACCCCGCTGACCGAGCAGTCGACCGAACCCGAGGAGCGGGCGGCGACGAGCCGGAAGATACCCCTCGACCGGTGGGCCGACCCCGACGACATCGCGGACGGAGCGCTCTACCTCGCCTCCGAGGCGGCCGACTACGTCACGGGGACGGTACTCGAGATAGACGGCGGCAAGCAGCTCGGCGTCCGCAACGAGATATAGCGCTCTCGACCGCTACAGGCCGTCGAGCCCCCAGCCGACGAACGGCTCCTCGGTCCCGAGGTCGAACCCGGATTCGATCAGCCCGATGATCGCGTAGAGCCCGACGAGGACGCCGGTACCGACGGCCGTCCGCTCGTCGAAGTAGTCGACGAAGACCTCGAGCGTGGGGACGTCCAGCTCCCCGGTCGCGAACCCGGCGGCGAACTCCACGAGCGCGCGGTCCCGCCCCTCGAACGCTCCCCGGTCGTCGGCGCCGATCGCGGCTATCTCCTCGGGTGTGAGCCCCTCCGAGAGCCCGACCCGGACGTGCTGGTGCCACTCGTAGGCGGCGTCGAGAGCCCGGCCGGCCGAGAGGATGACGAGCTCGCGCTCGCGGGGGGAGAGCCCGCACTCCGACCAGACAGTCCGGGCGAACCCCCGGAACGCCTCCAGGATCGGCGGTGCGCGCCCGACGGTCCGGTAGATGTTCCGGACCGGGCTCTCGACGAGATGGTGGTACTCCTCCGGGAGGCCCTCCTTGGGCGAGAGCGACTCGAGCAGTTCGCGCTGGTCGTCGGGGAACCCGTCGGGGTCCACGAGATCTATCCGTGCCATACCCCGCGGACGGCCACCCGGGTGATAAATCCCGTCGGGTGAGACGGTCCGTGGCGTCGTCGGTCAGTCGGCTGTCTCCCAGGGTGCGTCGCTCGGATCGAACGTCCACGCGTCCGGGTTCGCCTCGAGCCACTCGACGTACGTGTCGACGGTCTCGGGGATGTCGAGTGTGGCCTCCCAGCCGACGTCTTCGCGGAGCCGCGAGCAGTCCGAGGGCGGGAACGGCGGGTACTCGCCGTCCTCGCGCCCCGGCCGGAGCGTGACGTCGGCGCCCGGGACACGCTCGGCCACGATGTCGACGAACTCCGAGAGCGTCGCCCGGTTGCCCGACCCGACCAGGTACCGGTCGTGGGGGAGATCGGCGGCGAGGGTCACGTCGACGAACGCCGCGGCCTCGTCCCCGACGTAGATGATCTCGATCGGCGTGTCGAGGTCCGGGACCGACACGGGCTCGCCGCTGACGGCCGCCTTGACGATGTAGGCGTCCTCGACGTTGCCCCGCTGGCGGTCGGGACCGAGGCCGTGGAGCGGTTCGAGCGCCGCGAACTCGATGCCGCGCTGGTCCCGGTAGGTCCGGCCGATCCGCTCGACGGCGTACTTGGTGAGCCCGTAGATGCTCTCGGGGGTCTGTGGGGTCTCCTCGGTGAGCCGGTCGCCGGTCGAGGAGCCGTAGCTTGCGCTGGAGGAGGCCGCGACGACCCGCTCGACCCCGTGAGTGTCGGCCGCCTCGAGGGTGTTGAGCGTTCCGTCGACGTTGACCGCGAAGGCCCGCCGGGGGTCGTTCTGGCTCGGCCGGCCGAGCAGCGACGCGAGGTGGACGATCCGGTCGGGCTCGAACCGTGCGACGGCGTCGAAGACGTCCGCCGCGTCGGTGACGTCACCCCGGACGAACCGGTAGCCGTCGGCGACCGGCTCGGCGACTGCCGACGCTTCGCGGATGTCGAGACAGGCGACGTCGTGACCGACCTCCACGAGCTGTACCAGGACGTGCGACCCGATGAACCCGTGTCCACCGGTGACCATGACTCGCATACCCCCACCACAGGGAGGGGGTGGTTAGGGTTTGCGGCGTCGTGACGGTGCCGCGACGCTCAGGATCCCGATCCCGTGGCGTGGACGCCCCGGTCGAACAGGTGATCGGAGATGACGCGCTGCTGGATCTCGCTGGTCCCCTCGAAGATCTTCGTCAGGCGGGCGTCCCGCCAGTAGCGCTCGAGGGGGTAGTCGGTGGTGTAGCCGTTGCCGCCGTGGATCTGGATCCCCTCGCTGGTGACCTCCTCGGCGATCTCGCTGGCGTAGTACTTCGCCATGCAGGCCTCCATGTCGGTCCGCTGGTCCGTGTCGACCTGCTTTGCGACGTAGTGGGTGAGCTGTCGGGCGGCCTCGATCTTCGTCGCCATCGTCGCGAGCTTGAACCGGATGGCCTGGAACTCGCCGATGGGCTGGCCGAACTGCTCGCGGTCCTTGGCGTAGGACAGCGAGTCCTCCAGGGCGCCCCGGGCCAACCCGATCGCCCTGGCAGCCGTGTGGACGCGCGCGGGCTCGAAGAACTCCATGATGTGGTAGAACCCCTGGCCCTCCTCCTCGCCGACGAGCTTGTCCTCGGGTACCCGGACGTTGTCGAAGTTGAGCTCCCAGGAGTACCAGCCGTGGTAGCCGATGGTGTTGAGCTTGTTGCCGGTGAGACCGTCGACGTCGAACTCGCCCGCGGTCTTGTCGATGATGAACGAGGAGATGCCGCGGTGTTTCTTGCTCGCGTCGGGGTCGGTCTTGGCGTACACCACGATGAAGTCCGCGCCCTTCGCGTACGTGGCCCAGGTCTTCTGCCCGGAGAGCTCGTACTCGTCGCCGACCTTCTCGGCGGTCGTCGACATGCTCGCCACGTCGCTGCCGGCCCCCGGCTCGGAGATGCTGGTCGCCTGGATGCGCTTCCCGGCGGCCATGTCGGGGACGTACTCCTCCTTCTGTTCCTCGGTCGCGCCCGCGAGGTTCTGCCCGCGGGCGATGATGCTCGCAACGCTCATCCAGCCACGGGCCAGCTCCTCGGTCACGACGGCGTAGGCCAGGGTGTCCATCGCCAGCCCGCCGTACTTCTCGGGGGTCTTGAGGCCGAAGTAGCCCATCTCCCCCAGCTTCTCGATGAGCTCGTCGCTCATCCGCTCGTTCTTCGGGTCGCGCTCGTTCGCCTCGGGCAGCACCTCGTTCTTCACGAACTCGCGCGTCTCGTCCCGTATCATCCGGTGTTCGTCTGTCAGATAGCTCATGTTTGTGTGGTCGCCTTCGGGCCACCCCCGCTGCCGGTCCACGGGTCCGGGCAGGGGAGGGTACCACCGCGGGCGGGCGCCGTCGTCCCGGTCGGCCGCGGGACCGGCGGGTCCGTTCGCCTCGTGTGGTATACCGGACCGAGCGCCTCCGCGTGCTTAAATCATTACGTTGCGGAACGGTCCCGCCAGCCACCGGATCCGCCGGAGGCGACGGTCGATCCGGTCGGGCGCTCGGAACCGGACGGTCCTACTCGTCGACCATGCCGATCTCCCGGGCCCGGTCGATCGTCTCTCGGGCCTTCCGGATGGAGGCCTCGTCGATCATCTCGCCGTCCAGTTGTACGGCACCCTTCCCGGCCTCCTGGCCGGCCTCCATCGCCTCGACGACCCGCTGGGCGTGCTCGACCTCGTCGGGTTCCGGTGCATAGACCTCGTTGGCGATCTCGATCTGGCTGGGGTGGATGGCCCACTTGCCGACGAACCCGAGGACGTGCGAACGTTCACACTCCATGCGGTAGCCCTCCGGGTCCGAGAAGTCGCCGTAGGGGCCGTCGATGGCGTCGATGCCGTTGACCCGGGCGGCGACGACCACCGCGTTCCGGGCGTAGTGCCAGACGTCCCCGGGGTACTCGTTCTCCCCACCGATGCTATCGAGGTTCATGCCCTGGGAGGCCGAGTAGTCGCCGAAGCCGAGGACCAGCCCCTCCAGACGGTCGCCGGTGGCGGCGATCTCGTCGACGCGCTGGAGCGCCTCGACCTCCTCGATGAGCACCTCGATGCCGATCGTGTTCTCGATGTCGTTGTCCTTCTCGATACCCGAGAGGAGCTTCTCGACCATGTAGACGTCCCCCTCGCGCTCGATCTTCGGGATCATGATGGTGTCTATGTGTTCGCCCGCCCCCGCGACCACCTCGACGAGGTCGCCGTGGGCGTTGGGGTGGTCGAGATCGTTGATCCGGACGGAGATCACCGTGTCGCTCCAGTCGAACTCGTGGATGGCGTCGACGATCTTCCCCCGTGCCTCGACCTTCTCGCTCGGCGCGACGGCGTCCTCGAGGTCGAGCATCACCTCGTCGGCGTCCGAGCCGGCCGCCTTCTCCATCATCTTCATGCTACTCCCTGGCGTCGTGAGTTCGCTGCGTCGCACTACCATGTCGGCCGACTCTGCAGAGGGGACACACATAACCTTTGCCTGGACGGACTGGGTGGGCTCTGTGCCCGGATCGGACGAACCATCGGGTGGGACTGAAACGGGGTCGACGGAGCCTCCCGAGCAGGACGTGCGGTGAACGTCTCTCGATCCGGCAGTCCACATTTATTACCCCGCCCGCAGTCGCGTAGGCCGTATGGACGTCAGCTACTTCCTGGTCACCCAGTTCGAGCCGTCCCGGTCCCTGGACGGTATCGCCGAAGAGTTCGTCTACCAGACCGAGCTGGTCCGCGACGGCGGGTTCTACAGCCTGTTCGTCGGCGAGCACCACGCGACCGAGGACAACTACTTCCTCAACGAGGCGGTCATCGCGTACCTCGCGAACCACGTCGGCGACATGAAACTCGGCACGGGGATGTGCCTGCTTCCCTACCACAACCCGGTCCGGATCGCCGAGTACGGCGCCACCCTCGACCATCTCACCGACGGTCGGTTCCGGCTGGGCGTCGCTCAGGGCTACCGGCCCGAGGAGTACGCGGCCTTCGGCGTCGAGAAGTCGGACGCGTTGGCGCGGTTCGTCGAGGGGATCCAGGTGATAGAGCGGCTCTGGACCGAGGAGCGCATCGATTACGATGGGAAGGTCCACTCCTTCGACGACGTGACCATCAACCCACGGCCCGTCCAGGACCCGCGACCGGAGATCATCACCGGGGCGAGCAACGAGTCGAGTATCCGGCGTGCCGCGAAACTGACCGACGGGTGGATGGGTGCGCACGTCCCGTTCAGCGTGGCCCGCGAGCAGGTGGCGGCGTTCCGCGACGCGGCGGCGGACGTCGACGGCGACCGCCGCGTCGGCTTCGGCCGCGAGGTGTTCGTCGCGGAGACGACCGAGGCCGCCGAGGAAGCCGTCCGCGCGCCGCTGATGGAGAAGTACGGCAGCTACAGCGACTGGGGCCAGGACGACGCCATCGAGTCCGACGACTTCGACTCCCCCTGGGAGAAGCTGAGACACGAGCGGTTCGTCGTCGGCACGCCCGCCGAGGTCGTCGAGGAGATCGAGCGGTACCGGGAGGCGCTCGACCTGGACGAGTTCAAGATCCGGATGCAGTTCCCCACCATCGACCTGGCCGACACCCACGCCTCGCTCGAGCTGTTCGTCGACGAGGTGCTCCCCGAGATATCCTGATACGGCCCCTTCACACTCCGTTTGCCAGGAACGAACGTGAGGGTTCGCCGTGGAACCCGCTCACCCGTGCTTGGCGTTGTAGTTGACCTCGATGATGTTGGCCGCGCCCATGAGGAGGTCGGGTATCTCCTCGCGGAACCGCTCCTCGTGCATGTTCCGGGCGGTGTCGGAGATACTGATGGCACCGAGCGGGGTCCCGTCCTGGCCGATGATCGGCGCTCCGACCGCACGGAGACCGCGGAGCTTCTCCTCGTCGTTGAGCGCGTAGCCCCGCTCGCGGACCTCGGCCAGCGCCTCGTACAGCGTCTCGCGGTCGGTGATGGTCGCGTCGGTCTTGGCCGGGAGCCCGTGTTTCGAGATGACGTCCTCGACCCGCTCCTCCGGGAAGTGGGCCAGCAGCGCCTTGCCCGAAGCGATACAGTGGAGGTACTCCCGGTAGCCGACGTCCGTCGGCGGGAGGATGGCGTTGGGACCGCGGGCCAGGTAGACACAGATGACCATCCCGTTCTCCTCGACGGCGAGCTGGGTCCGAGTGTCGGTCTCCTCGGCCAGTTTGTCCAGCTCCCGCTTGGCGACATCCGGGACGGAGAGCCGCTTTTTGGCGTTCTCGCCCAGTTCGAGGAACCGCAGCCCGAGGTGGTAGTCGTCGCCCTGCTTCGCGACGAACCCGCGCTCGCGGAGCGTCGCCAGCTGGGTGTGGACCGTCCCCTTGGTGAGCCCGAGGTGACCCGCGATCTCCGTGACACCGGCGCCTTCCCGTTCCTCGAGGAGCTCGATTATCTCCATCGCGGTCCCGACCGACTGGACGCGTCGGGGCGACCGATCCTCGTTCTGGCTGGCCATACACGGGGTACAGGACCGGTACACTTTACGTTTGTCATAAACAAACATACATTCCCTCCGCGATGGGGCCACGGGCGCACGGCGCCCAACACCGTTTGTCAATAACAAACAGTCTGATTTACATAGATACGAGTGTAAAGGGTTTCCTGTCCGGCCGTCTCTCGGCAGGCCCGGTCGACGAACGGATACCGACTGTCCCCCCAACGGCTCGCGGACCATCGAGAGTGATCGTCCGGGGGACCCTCGCGTCGCCCGAACCCCGGCGGACCGTCACGACTCGTCTCCCGATCGGGCGGGCACCCAGGGGGACGCTCCCAATTGAGTTTGTTCCTCACGAACCACCGATCCACCGGTCTCGGCGGCTCGAGACGCCACGAGGGGCAATATCTCGCCTCTCGGACGGTTTGCGAAGGACAAACATCGACGAGCCGGGTGAGGACATCCGGGATGGGCGAGAACCCCCACCAGTGGCCCGGGACTGCCGGTCGGACGCGTTCGCAGCCGTCCTCGATGACGGGGGCGCAGTCCCCGTCCCCGGCTACTCGACCTCCGGGTAGCCGTGATCGAGCAGCGACTTCGCAACGTTGTTCCGGTGGATGTCGGGCGTCCCGCCGGCGATGAGATAGCCCCGGAGGCGTCGATAGGCGTAGGACTCGGGGGTGTCGCCGACGAAGCCGTTCGCGGCCTTGATCTGGAGTGCCGCGTCGACGACCTCGTGGAGCTTCTCGCCCGCGTGGACCTTCGTCATACAGGACAGCGCCCGCCCCGGGAGCTCCTCGCCCGAGAGCGCGCGGTAGATGAGCCACCGCGAGGTCTCGAGCTTGATGGCCATGTCGGCCAGCCGGTGGCTGACAGCCTGGTAGTCCGCGATGGGGTTCCCCCCCTGCTCGCGGTGCTGGGCGTACTCGAGGGCGTCCTCGAAGAGCCACTTGGCGATGACCCAGTTCCCGGCCATCCCCATCACCCGGTTCACGTTGTAGGTGCGGATCTGCTCCTTGAACGACTCGGGGCCCGTCACCAGCGACCGGCTCTTGTCGACCCGGCAGTCGTCGAGGAAGAGGCTGTACTGGGGCTCGTCGTACATGTTGTCGTCGGGGTCGCCGATCTCGAGCCCGGGGTTGTCGCGGTCGATGAGCACGGAGCCGATGTTGCCGTCGGGGAGCCGGACGTAGACGACGAACGCCGACGACCGGCCCGCCCGGGACACCCAGGCCTTCTGCCCGTTCACCACCCACGCGTCGCCGTCGTCCGTGGCGGTGGTAGTCATGTCCGTGACCGCGCTCCCGGCACCGGGCTCGGACATCGCGATGGCGACGTACGTCTTCTCGCCGGCACAGACCGGTTCGAGGTACTCCCTCGCGTACTCCTCTTCGGCGAACTTCGAGACGATCTGCATGTTCCCCGTGTTCGTCGTGACGACGAGCAACGCGGTGTCGGGGCAGACCTCGCCGATCCCCTCGAGGGCCATCAGCGCGTCGAAAAAGCCCATCCCGCCGCCCCCGTACTCCTGCGGGAGCGTCATTCCCAGGTAACCGTGTTCGGCCAGCACCTTCGCGTTCTCCGCCGGATAGTCCTCGTGCCAGGTGAACGCGTCCTCGGCGAACTCGCGTTCGGCCAGTTCCCGTGCGGCCCGGCGTATCTGCCGGTGTTCCGCCGTCAGGGTGAGGTCCATGCCACACCCTCCTCCCGGCCCCTGTTAACTCTGTCTCCGGCCCCCACCGACCGGGATCGACCGCCGGCGCCCGCTCTCGGACCCGCGAGAGCAAGCCCTGGTCTCAGACGAGCGAGGGCAGGCCCTCGTCCTTCAGCACGCGGGCGATGGTGTTCCGCTGGATCTCGTCGGTGCCGGCGGCGATCCGGCGCGACCGGGCGAACCGGTAGAAGTACTCGATCGGGTGGCCCCGCTGGTAGCCGTTCGCGCCGTGGATCTGGAGCGCCTCGTCGACGACCTCGTCGAGCACCTCGCCCGAGTAGAGGTTCGCGATGTGCGTGCTGAGCCGGTCCGGGACGCCGCCGGCTGCTTCGGCGGCGCTCGCGGCGGCGTAGGTCTGGTTGCGCGAGGTCTGGACCTTCTTGGCCATGTCGGCGAGCTTCCACTCGATCCCCTGGAAATCGCCGATGGGCTGGCCGAACTGCTCGCGCTGCCCCGCGTAGTCCAGCGCGATGTCGAAGACGCACGCGGCGGTCCCGTTAGAGAGCGCGGCGTTCCCCAGTCGCTCCCAGTTCAGCGCCTTCAACTGCTCTTTGAACGCGTCCGGCCCCCGCGTGAGGACGTTCTCCTCGGGGACGACGACGTCGTTCATGAAGAACTGGGTCTGGGTGTGGCCGAACATGTTGGTGAAGTGCTGGCCGATCTCGACGCCGGGCGCGTCGAGGTCGAGCACGAGCGTCCCGAGCCCCTCGGGGAACTTCGCCCAGACGACCGCCGCGCTGGCCTCGTCGACGCCGCTGACCCAGATCTTCTCGCCGTTCAATACGAGGTCGCCCTCCCGGTCCTCGACCCGGGTCTTCATCGAGGGGACGTCGCTGCCGGCCTCGGGCTCGGAGATGGCGATGGCGACGTGGTCCTCGCCGGCACACACCGGCGGGAGGTACCGTTCTTTCACCGTCTCGGAGCCGAACATCGCGACGGCCCGCGGCGCGCCCATGTCCGGGAGCGCGTAGGCGGTGTCCGGACAGACCCGTCCGACGGTCTCCTGCAGGAGTATGGCGTCGAACTCGCTCATTCCGCCACCGCCGTACGCCTCCGGGAGGCTGATCCCCAGGTAGCCCCGGTCGGCCAGCAGTTCGAGGTTCTCCCAGGGCTTTGCCCCCTGCCAGGTGCCGGCCTTCTCGGCGAACTCGCGCTCGGCGATGTCGCGGACGGTCTCGACGAGCATCCGGCGCTCCTCGTTCAGTGTGAGCATGGCTCTCTACCCGCTCACTCCGGGCTCCGGGTCATAAATCTGCTGAACGGCGGAGTGTCGGACCCCCGATGCGGGCCCGGGAACCCCTCGGGGACACGGTGGGAAGGTTTTATTCGAGGAGCCCGCGACGCGCATCCCGATGGAGTTCGACAGTCTGGACTACACCGTCACGGAGGGTCGCGCGGAGGTCGTTCTGGATCGACCGGACGTGCTCAACGCCTTCGACTCCCCGATGATCGACGAGCTGAACGAGGCCCTCGAGCGCGCCCACGACGACGAGGAGGTGTACGTGGTACTCCTCACCGGCGCGGGTCGGGGGTTCTGTAGCGGCGCCGACGTGAGCGACATGGGCGGCGAGCGGGACCGGACGGACTCGACCGTCCGTCTGTTCAAGGTCCAGAACGTCGTCCGGAAGCTCCTCCACGGGGAGAAGCCCGTCGTGGGTGCGATAAACGGCCCGGCGCTGGGTGCGGGTTGTGACTTCGCGCTGGCGTGTGACCTCCGCGTGATGGGCGAGGAGGCGTACCTCCGCGAGCAGTTCGTCAACATCGGGCTCGTCCCCGGCGACGGCGGCGCCTGGCTCCTCCCGCGGCTGGTCGGGGAGGCCAAAGCGAAGGAACTCGTCATGACGGGCCGGGACGTCGGGCCGGAGGAGGCGGTCGACCTCGGGCTCGCCGTCGAGACGGTCCCGACCGACGAGGTGATGCACGCGGGCCGCGATATAGCGAACACGCTCCGTGACAAGCCGGCGACGGCGATGCGGGAGACCAAGGCGCTGTTCGAGGGGACGGCCACGTACGACGACTACGCCCAGGCCGCCATCGAGGGCCAGCGGGCCGCGCGGGACGACCCCGAGCACACCGAGGCGGTCACCGCGCTACGCGAGGGCCGCGACCCCGACTTCGACCGGCCGTACTGACCGCCTCAGGACCGTTGCCGGACGGCCACGGCGGACCGCGACCCGGGGGCTGCGACAGGGTAACGGATATAGGGGGTCGGCCTGAACCCGCGGGTCATGCAGACGCTGTTCTCCCCGTCGTCGATAGCGGTCGTCGGGGCCTCCGCAGACCCAGAGCGCGTGTCGGGCCTACCCGTGAAGTACCTCCAGGACCACGGCTACCGGGGCGAGATCTACCCGGTGAACCCGAACCACGAGCGGGTCGCCGGCCTGAAGTGCTATCCGGACGTCGACGCGCTCCCCGAGGCACCCGATCTGGTGCTGGTCATCGTCCCCGGTGGGCTGGTGGTCGACGTCGTCGAGGCGAGCCTCGAACGGGACGTCGAGAACGTCCTGATCGTGAGTTCGGGGTTCTCGGAGACGGGCACCGAGGAGGGGGAACGGGCCGAGCGTCGTATCGCCGACCTCGCGGCCGAGCACGACGCGACCGTCGTCGGCCCGAACAGCCAGGGCGTCATCGAGTTCCACGACCGCGTGGCCGCGAGCTTCACCCCCGCACTTCGGCGCGAGTCGCTGCTCGCGGGCGAGGTGAGCTTCGTCACCCAGTCGGGCGCGTTCGGCGGTGCGCTCACCACCATGCTCCAGGACGAGGGCGTGGGCCTGAGCAAGTGGATCGCCACCGGCAACGAGGCCGACACCGGCGCACTCGACGTGCTCTCCTTTCTCGCCGGCGACGAGCGGACGGGCGTCGTCGCCGGGTACATCGAGGGGTTCGACGACGGCCGCGAGCTGATCGAACTCAAGCGGACCGACGCCGGCATCGACCTCCCCGTGGTCCTCCTGAAGGTCGGCCGCTCGGAACGGGGGCGTTCGGCCGCCGCCTCGCACACGGGGACCGTCGCCAGCGCCCACGAGGTGTACGAGGCGGTCTTCCGGGAGACCGGCGTGATGGCCGTCGACGACGTCGACCTGTTCGTCGACCTGACACGATCCGTCTCGCTACTGGGGACGCTCCCCGGCGACCGGCTCGGCGTGGTGACGACGTCGGGAGGTGCGGGCGTCCACATCGCCGACGTCGCCGAGGAGGAAGGGCTCTTTCTCCCGACGCTAGAGGGGGGGACGAGCGACCGGATCCGCGAGTACATCCCCGAGTTCGGCTCCGCGCTCAACCCGGTCGACCTCACCGGACAGGTGGTCAACTCCAAGGAGGCGTTCAGCGCGTGCCTGCGGGCGCTGTTCGAGGACGACGGCATCGCTACCATCGTGCTCCAGATCACGAACGCGAGCGGGGAATCGGCCGAGGAGTACGCCGAACGGGTCGTCGAGGTCGCCGGCGGGTACGAGAAGCCGTTGTTCCTGTGCTGGACCGGCGGCGTCGAGAAGGAGTCCGCCATGGAGCGCTACCGGGACGCCGGTATCCCCGTCTTCGAGAACCCCGCACGGTGTGTCCGCGCCGTCGCGGCGATGACGCGGTTCGCGGAGTCGAAGCCCCTGCTCCGGGCGGCGACGGACCTCCCGGCCCGGACGCCCGAGTTCGGCACCGCCGCCGGTGACGCTCCCTCGGTGCTCGCAGAGACCGACGCGAAGGCGCTCCTCGCCGAGTACGGCGTCGACGTGCCCGAGGCGGTGCTGGTGACCGACCCCGCCGAGCTCGGCGCGGCAGCCGAGGTCGTGGGTTTCCCGGCGGTGGCGAAACTCGTCGCCCCCGACCTCCCGCACCGCGACCGGGTCGGTGGCGTCCGGACCGGTATCGAGGACCGTGCCGCCCTCGAGACCGCCTGTCGGGAGCTGTTCGATCTGGCGAGGGACCTCGACGTCGACCTCACGGGTGTGAGCGTCCAAGAGCAGGTCGACGGGGAAGGCGAGTTGGCCCTGGGGATCCACGTCGACCCCGACTTCGGGCCGGTCTGTATGCTCGGGCGCGGCGGGGTCGACATCGAGGAGACCCGCGACGTGACGTTCCGGACGATCCCCGTCGCACGGGGGCAGGCGGCCTCTATGCTCGGGGAGTTCGGCTCTGCCGTCTCGCTCGACCCGGCCCAGCGGGAGTCGGTCGTCGACGCCGTCGTCTCCCTCTCGGAACTCTACCTCGAGAACCCGTGGATACGGGAGGCCGACGTCAACCCGCTTCTGCTCACACCGGGGGGTGCTACCGCCGTCGATGCGCTGTTCGTCGGTCCCGACGGGTCCGGGTAGCACGCACGGGCCGAGCGGGGCCGGGGGTACCGAGGACCGCACCCCCTGCCTGGGTGTGCCGGAACCTCGTGAAACGGCCCCGGATACGGCAGACGCTACGGTTTTACCATCAGGACCTTCGAACGGTACAGAGGAGACGAAATCCGGAAACGACCATCGGAACCCGCCGTAGTTTTTCGAATACGACTCGAACGGTACGTTCGCTGGATTCTTGCTGGGGGTAGACCGGGTGCTGAACGTATACGCTCGTTTCCCGCGTTCCGGAGCCCGTCGTTCGGAACACGAACGCGTCTCCGAAGGGTTCGAGGGATTCGGGGGTCCGGGCCGACCTACACCCGCTCGAAGAGGTTCACGCAGCTGACGGCCCCGGTCGCGTTGCGACCGATGCCGATGTTGTGCTGGAGACCGACCTCCGGGTCGTCGACCTGCACGTCGCCGGCCTCGCCGCGGAGCTGTTCGTATATCTCCGCGACCTGCGCGACCCCGGTCGCACCGATGGGGTGGCCCTTCGAGAGCAGTCCCCCGGAGGGGTTCACCGGCTGGTCGCCGTCGAGGTGCGGGTGGCCCTCGTCGATGAACTGTCCGCCCTTGCCGTCGCCGCAGAACCCGAGGTCCTCGTAGGTGATGAGCTCCGTGATGGAGAAGCAGTCGTGGACCTCCGCGACGTCGACGTCGGCCGGGCCGATCCCCGCCCGCTCGTAGGCCTGGCTGGAGGCTTGCCGCGTGGCCGGGAAGTTCGTCAGCGCGAGGTCCGAACCGCGCTGGTAGGTGTCCGCCGACAGCCCCCAGCCGATGTGGCGAACCGGGTTATCGGTGAACTCGTAGGCGCGGTCCTCGCTGGCGATCAGCACCGCACACGCCCCGTCGGTGACCGGACAGCAGTCGTAGAGGTTGAGCGGGTAGCTCACCGTCGGGGAGTTCTCGACGTCCTCGACGGAGCACTCGAACTGCTGGTGGGCGTACGGGTATTTCACCCCGTTCTCGTGGTTCTTCACGGAGACTTCTGCGATCTGCCGGCGCTCGGTGTCGTAGGTCTCCATGTGCCGGGTCGCGCGCATCCCGAAGAACGCGGGCATCGTCACGCCGCGGCCGCGCCAGAGCCGTTCGAGCGCCGCCGACTGGATCAGTCCGCCGGTGTCGTCGAGCATCTTCTCCGCGCCGATGACGAGCGCGACGTCGGCCTCTCCCGCCCGGACGGCGAGCGAGGCGTTCCGGAACGCGTCGCTCCCGGTCGCACACGCGTTCTCGACGCGCGTGATGGGCTTCTCGAACAGCCCCGTCGCGTGCGCGGCGGAGGCACCCGAGGAGCCCTCGTTGGCGATGTCGATGGTGCCGTACCACGCGGCGTCGATATTCTTCGTCGGCTCGATACCCTCGTCGACGTCCTCGAGCAGGTTCAGGTACGCCGATTCGAGCATCTGATCGAACGACTGGTCGTACAGTTCGCCGAACTGGATGATACCCGACCCGACGACGTAGGCGTCACGCATCGGCCTCACCTCCGTCCGAGGCCGCACCCTTCGACCGCCGCGGGACGCTGAACTTGAAGGAGTTCACCGGGCGGTCTCCGTCCGAGAACATCTCCCGGAACCGTGCGACGACCTCCGTCCCGACCTCCAGCTCCTCGAGGTCCGTCTCGGTGAGCAGGCCGTACGCCCTGGCCGGTTCGCCCTCGCCGTCGGCCTGGGGGATGTCGACGATGGCCACTGGTTGAGGAGTCTCGATGTCGTCCGGCAGGTACTGCTGGACGACGAACGTCTCGACGGTGCCGCGTTCGGCGAGCTGTACGTCCTCGAACTCGGCGGGCGCCGCGCCACACCGCTTGCAGGTGCGCTTCGCCTCGGGGAAGGAGACCCACCCGCAGTCCTGGCACTCGAACCCGACGAGCCGCTGGTCCTGTCGCTTGCTCCGCTGGTATCGTGGTCCACTCATGTCACGCTCCCTCGTACTCGACCGGCTCCCGGTACTCCAGATGCTTCGCGTAGGTGACCGGCTCCTTCGCGTCGAGCAGTTCCTCGACGGTGGCGTTCGCGTTCCGATCGACCCCGGGTCCGGTCGAGAGCGAGACGGCGTCGGCGCCGCCCGAACCGTAGGCGACGAGCAGGACGGACTCGCCCGCGGTACCGGTTTCGAACGCGTGGACGAGGTCGAGCAGCGGTCCCGCCGTCCCGGCGTGGCCGACGTCCCCGAACGTCGAGACGTGTTCGGCGTCGACGCTGCCGAGCGCCGCGCTCGCCACCCGGCCGTCCGGCGCGCCGGCGACGGCCCGCTCGGGGTCCGCCCCGGACCGCTCGATGGCCGCCTCGGCGGCCGGAGCGACGCCGTACCGGCGCTCGAACCGCTCGTCGCCGGTGGTCGCCGTCTCGCCGTGTTCGCGGTGTCGCTCGACGAACCCCGTCGTCTCCTGTCCGAGCCCCTCGACGGTCGCTACGGGGTCGTCGGAATCGGGCCCGAGGACGAGCGCGGCCGCCCCCGCGCCGGCGTCGGGGGTCCCGTCGTCGTCGGCGCTGGCCGGCATCACGTCCACTGTGACGAGGAGCGCCGTCCCGTCGGTCGCCTCGACGAAGTGGTGGGCGGCGGCGAACGCGTCCGTACTCGCCCGGAGGGTTCCCCCGAAGTCGCCCGTCCGCACGTCGCCCTCCGCGCCGAGGCGGTAGGCGACGTGTGCGGCGATACCGTGCTCGGCGAACGGGTCGGTGACGCTCGCGGCGAAGGCGGCGTCGAGGGCCTCGCCCGCCACGCCCGCGCGTTCGAGCGCCGTCTCGGCGGCCTCGGCCGCCATCGTGACGTGGTTCTCGTCCCTGGCCGGGACGGCGCTCTCGCCGCTCGCCCGGCCGCCGTGCTGGTCCGCGATCTCCGTCCGGTCCACCCGGTAGAGCGGCACGTAGCCGCCGTGTCCGGTCACGGCGACCATCGTCCACCCCCGTCCGGGGACGCTCCCGTGCGAGTCCTTCGCATGACACTCGAAACTCGGCACCCACGTCAAAATACGTGTCGGTGTCCCGTCTCCCGTATAGCTTCGCTCTCGTGTCCGGTGGCGTGGCGCTCGGCAGGGGATTCGTGGAAAAGGAGACTGACTCCTACGAGTCCCCGTCCGGTCCGCCAGCCCGCTCGCGAGCGAACGCGGCCTCGTGTTCGGCGAGGCTCGTTATCTTCCGGACGGTCTCCATGGGGTCGCCCTGCGAGACCCGGTACCGATACGCCACGTGCCCGAGGGCGATACCCAGTCCCATCCCGGCGACGAGGCCGCCCTCGGGGTACTGCACGGCGGCCACGCGAGACTCTAGGCCGTCCATCTCCGCTAGGAATCACTAAACCAGAGGGTAGCCATGTGATCCGGTAGTTCACCACGCTGCATAGTTCTTGCGGTGAGAACGGCCGTTCGGGACTGCTTCGGATCGACGCCGCGACCCGTGGTAGGGGCTCGCCGGATCGTACGGACGGTCGTCGTCCGTATCAGTCCGCCGAGACATCCCGGCCGCCTTCGACGTGGACGAGCTCCTCGATGGGCGGGATCTGCGCCTTGCGGTCGGTGATGATCTCGATGCGGCGCTGGAGCTTCTCGGTGGCGTACTCGACGAGATACGTCGAGTCGACGTCGGTTGTCGGATCGTCGACGATGCCGGCGACCAGCGGGAGGAGATCCTGGAGCGTCGCCTGGACGATACCGGGATCGACGTCCTCCTCGGCGATGAGCCGCTGGACCTCGTGCATCCCGAAGCCGACGTGTCGCCCCTCGTCCGAGCGGATGCGGGTGATCCCCTCGACGAGCCCCTCGAGGTGGACCGGCTCGCCCTGGACCTCGACCTCCGGACCCGTCGGCGACCAGGTGCCCTGGATGCCGTAGTAACCCGTCTGTGCGAGCACGGACTCGACGACGAGGTGGTAGTGACAGTACGCCCGGGCGAGCGCCTCGGGGGAGTCGTCCTCCAGCAGGCGGTGCATCGCGGCCTCGGTCCGGTCGAACAGCTCCACGTACGAGTCGTTGAAGTACCGTTCGTCGGTCGGGTCCGTCACCTCGAACCCGCGGGCCTCGGCCACGGGGTTCACCACGTCGCGCCAGTAGCGGTCGAAGAAGGCGGTGTGCTTGGCCTCCTCGTAGAGCTGGGAGGTGAGGAACATCTGCTTGTCGACGTCGTCGAGCACGATGGCCATCGGCGCGAGGTCCTCGGTGACGGCCTCCTCGCCGGCGCCGAACAGCGCGAGAGTCCGCCGGAGACCGTCGAACTCCGCCTCGGTCTGCTCGCGTTCGGTCAGCCGATCGCGGTCCCCTTCCAACAACTCGTCCGGGATGTCCCGGTACGGGTCCCAGTGTCGGTAGATCGCGTTCTGGAAGTAGCCGGCGGCGAACGAGTCGGGGTCGAGCCGCATCGTGCGGCCCGCATCGCTGTATCGGTTCATCGGTACGTCGTAGTGAGGAACCGTTATACATAACCTTGCCGACTAGTCGCTCGGTCAGCGGACGGAGACGCTCCTCGGGTCGGCCGAGTTCGTCGACCGCTACGCCCGGTCGACGCCCTCCGCGAACACCGCCCCGAGCCGTTCGAGGACCGCGTCGTCGGTCGGATCGTACGGCAGCGACAGCGGCGAGACGCTCGCGTAGTCGTCGAGCAGCGACCGCCGGTCGGTCCCCTCGGGGTCGGGGATGTTCCCACTGGACATCCCCGCCCAAAGCGGGTTGTGCAGGCGGTACCGGCCGTCCTCGAGCCGGGCGTGCATGTCGTACTCCTCGGTCGGTCGCGTGACGGCCAGGCCGGCGAGGTCGCGGTCCGGCCGCGGGACGTTCAGGTTCAGGTAGTCGACCGCGTCGAAGACGCCCTCCTCTACGGCCCGCCCGACCACGTCGACGGCCACGGAACAGGCCCGTTCGAAGTCAGGTGGTGAAAGTGCCGACCGGTCCATCCCGAGGACGTCCATCGAGACGGCCACGCCGGGTACCCCGAGACAGGCGGCCTCCGTCGCTGCGCTGGCGGTCCCCGAGCGAGGGAGGACGTGCGCCCCGAGGTTCGCTCCCGGGTTACAGCCCGCCACGACCACGTCCGGGTCGAACGTCCCCACCCCGAGGATGACACAGTCACAGGGCGTCCCGTGGACCGCGTCGCCGAGTTCGTGGGACTGGCGGGGGATGGTCACGGTGAACGGTTCCTCCTCGCCGTCCCCGAGGCCGGTCTCGCCCTCGTTGCCCCGGTCGGGACCCATCCGTCCGTAGGAGAGTCCGCGGCCGACCGCGCTCTGGTTCCGGGCGGGTGCGAGCACCCGCACCTCGCCCAGATCGGCGAGCGCGTCGGCGAGCGCCCGCAGCCCCGGGGCGTCGATGCCGTCGTCGTTCGTCACGAGCACCCTCATACTACCGCCTCCGCCGATCCGGTGATGACCGTCTCCCCGGCGTCGTCCCCGTCGCCCGCGCCGGCCTCGCGCTCGACCCGCAGCTCGACGACGACCCGCTCGCCCTCCTCGACCGGCTCGACGTCCGTCGCCTCGACGCTCGTCGTGAGCGTGTCCCCCGGCCACACGCGGGATCGGAAGCGGACGTCGAACGACCGGACGGAACCCACCCCCAACCAGTCACCGACCGCGTGTGTCGCCACGCCGGCGGTGAACATCCCCTGTCCGAAGACGGCGGGGTTGCCGGCGGCCCGCGCGTACGGCTCGTCGTAGTGGATGGGGTTGAAGTCGCCGCTCGCGCCCGCGTAGCGGACGAAGTCCCGCCGGTCGAGCGGACCGAGCGAGACGGTCGGTGCGCGGTCCCCGACGGAGACGTCGCCCGTCCCCACCGGCGTCGGTGCCGTGGCCTCGGCCGTGGCGCGGTCGGTGGCCGACCACTCGGGGTCCTCGCCCCGGTCGCCGCCGTCGACAGCGTCGGAGTCGACCGTCCCGTCACCGGCGTCCCTGCCTTCGGCGTCCGATCCGTCCGAGCCGTCGCCGACCGTGCCGTCCGTCTCGATCGCCGTCGCCCGCGAGACGAACACCCGTTCGCCGCTCCGGTCGCGGAACTCCGTCTCGACGGCCGCGAACGTCATCGTCCCGCCGCGCCGTCCCTCCCGCTCGTAGGCGTTCACTACTGCGGTCTCGCCCGTCAGCCTGTCCCCGACCACGAGTGGCCGGTCGTACTCGTAGGCCTGCTCGCCGTGGAGCGTATGCTCGGGGCGGAAGCCGAGGTCGATACGCTCGTCGGTCCGATAGCGGGGGAAGTCGGTCGTCCGGGCGAACGTGAGCGGCGCGGGGACGGCCTCGAACCCCCGCTCGCGGGCCACCTCGGGATCGCGGTAGACCGGGTCGTCGTCGCCGACGGCCCGCGCGAACTCCTCGACCTTCCCCGCCTCGACGGTGAACCCCTCGACGGTCCGTACCCGCTCGCCGACCATCGACTCCAGTCGTTCCAGCGTCCCGGTCACTCAGCGACCCTCCATGTCCATGGCCACCCTGTTCGGGGGAGGGGGATAAAACCGTCTCCCCGAACCCCGTTCCGGACCCGGCCGAGCGGAGAAACGCTTAACTTCCGATTCTCGTTACCGCGTGCCGAACCGAACACCTCGAACCCCCACCCACCAGCCACGCCGTACCAAGAGTTATGCCGTCGGTCACACACTCGTGGGTATGCAGGAGGAGTTCGACACCGTACTGCTGGCCCACGACGAGGCGCGCGGCGTCGCCACCGTGACGCTGAATCGGCCGGACGCGCTGAACGCGCTGAACACGCGGATACGCGAGGACCTCGTGAGCGCCTTCGAGGAACTGGAGGCGCTCGACGACGCAGCCGACGGCGTCGCGGTTCGGGTCGCGGTCGTCGAGGGCGCGGGCGACCGGGCGTTCTCCGCGGGGGCGGACATCACGGAGTTCGGTGGTGGCGAGCCGCGGGTCGGGCCGATGTCGTCGGTCCAGGACACGATCCGCGGGTTCGGCGCGCCCGTCCTCGCGAAGATCGACGGCTACTGCCTCGGCGGGGGCCTCGAACTCGCGTTCGGCTGTGACTTCCGGCTCGCCAGCGAGTCCTCGCGGCTGGGACTCCCCGAGTCGAACCTCGGCATACTCCCGGGGGCCGGCGGCGCACAGTACATCTCCCGCATCGCCGGACCGGGTGTCGCCAAGGAGGTGGCGATGCTCGGCGAGCACCTCCCCGCCGAGCGCGCCGGCGATCTCGGGCTCGTCCACCGGGTGTTCGAGGACGAGGAATTCGACGAGGAGGTCGCGGCGTTCGTCGAGCGACTCGCGGGCCAGCCGCCGCTGTCGATGCGCGCCATCAAGGACAGCGTCGACCACGGCCAGCAGGTCCCCCTGCGGGAGGCCATCGCCTACGACCGGCGGGTGTTCCCCACGCTCGTCGAGACCGAGGACCACGCCGAGGGCGCGAGGGCGTTCTCCGAGGACGACTACGAGCCCACCTTCGAGGGCCGGTAGTACACCGACGACACGGAGCCGCTCGACGTTCGACCGGTGTCCCGGGGTGCAACGAGACGTCGCGAGCGGGTCGACGCGATCGTCGACCAGTGGGGGGTCCTGGCGGTGGCCGTCCCGGTGTTCGACGACGAGGAGGTCGTCTGCGGCGCCGTCACCATCGCGGGACCGGTCCGTCGGCTCTACAGCGAGCGCGATCCCGACGCGCTCCTGGCGACCGCCAACGCCGTCGAGGTCAACCTGGTCGTCGTCAGTCCGTTCCGAACCGACGTCCGGCTCACCGGTTCCGTGCGGGGCACGAGACGCCGCACGAGGCCGGCAGCGGCTCGACGATTCCGGACGGTGTTCGACAGCATCGAACGCCGACTCGCGGACCGAACGATTTACAGCCGTACCGAAGTAATCCGAACCGATGGCCGACAGCAGCGGCGAGGAGCCCTCGGCGTGTTGCAAGGTGGGTCGGACGGCGACCGGCTACGGGCTCGACGGGCTGGACGACGAGCTCGCGGCGGGGTGGAGCGGGGAGGACTCGGTGGGGGTCCGCGAACTCGCCTCGAGGGTGAACCGGCGGGTGCTGGCGGCGGCGATGCGCGAGGCGGGGTTGAGCCCGCTCGACGGCGAGCCGGAGAACCTGCTCCGCCTGCTGACGGACGAGGACGTCCCGGGGAGCCGTCGGCTGGACACCAGGCGGCGTCTCGAGCGCGAGGGCGTCGACGTCGACGCCGTGCTCTCCGATACGGTCTCCCACCAGACGGTCTACAACCACCTCCGGGACTGTCTCGACGTCTCGAAGGACGAGGAGGGTGACCGCCTGGAACGGCGTGTCTCGACGCTGTTCGCGCTCCAGAACCGGACGGAGACGGTGACCCGTGAGACCCTCGCGTCGCTGCGGGACGGCGGCGAGCTCGACATCGACGGGTTCGATGTCATCGTCGACGTCCGGGTGGTCTGTGAGTCCTGCGGCCGGTCGCGGGAGCTCGCGTCGTTCCTCGAGGATCGGGGCTGTAAGTGCACGACGAGTTATTGAAGTACCGCCCTGTCGAACGGGGGGATATGTCCACAGCCGACACCGCGGGGGAACACGTCTCCCTGCGGGTCAACGACGTCGGCGGTATCGACGAGACGGCGGTCGAGTTCCCCCCGGGGGTGAGCGTGCTGGCGGGACGGAACGCAACGAACCGGACCTCGCTGCTGCGCGCGCTGATGGCCGTGCTCGGTAGCGACGACGTCTCGCTCAAGGGGGACGCCGACGAAGGGTCCGTCGAGCTGACGGTCGGCGGGGAGACGTACACGCGGCGACTGATCCGGCACGAGGACGGGGTTCGCCTCGAGGGTGACCCGTACCTGTCCGCGGACGAGGTGGCGTACGCGGACTGCTTCGCCTTCCTCCTCGAGACGAACGACGCGCGCCGGGCCGTCGTCTCGGGCGGCCGGGACCTGCGGGAGGTCCTGTTGCGCCCCGTCGACACGGACGCCATCGAACGCGAACTCCGCGAGCGGATCGAGGAACGCCGCGAGGTCGAGACCGAGCTCGACCGGCTCGAGGGAGTCGAGGGGCGGCTGGACGCGGCCCGCGAGCGCCGCGAGGAGCTGGCCGCCGAGCTCGAGGCGAAACGCGAGCGCCGCGAGGAGCTCCAGGCGGAGATGGACGACGACGGCCGGGGGCGCGCGGACGAGACCCGAACCGAGCTCCTCGAGGAACTGAACGAGGTCCGGAACGAGCTCGGCGAGACCCGGTACCGCCTCGAAACGGCCAGAGAGAGCCTCGAAGCCGCCCGCGCCGAACGCGACCGGCTCCGCGAGGAGCTGGCGGGGACCGACGAACCGGCGGGGGACCGTCTCGAGGAGCTCGACCGCCGGGTCGAGGAGCTCCGCGCGCGCCGCCGCGAGCTCGACAGCCTCGTAAACCGGCTCTCGACGGTCGTCCGGTTCAACGAGGAGATGCTGGAGGGCGACGACGGCCTGCGGGAGCTCCTGACCCGCGATGCGGACGCGAACCCGAACAGGGGAACGCTCGCCGACGGGCTGCTCCCGGAGGAGACCACCGTCTGCTGGACCTGTGGCGCGGAGGCCACCGTCGAGGGGATCCGGGACACCCTCGACGGGCTGCGGGAGGTGGCGAGCGAGAAGCGCACGGAGCGGCGCTCCGTCACCGCGGAGCTCGAGGAACTGTCCGAGGAGCGCGAGGAGCGCGAGGAGCGACGGGAGCGGCGCGGGGCGCTCGAGGCGCGGCTGGAGGACACGGAGACCGACATCGCCGCGCGCGAGGAGCGGGTCGAGCAGCTCCGGACGGCCGTCGAGGAGCAGGAGTCGCGGCTCGCGGAGCTGGAGGGGGAGCTGGAACGCCTGGAAGCCGACCGCGACGACACCCTCGCCGAGAGCCAGCGCGAGGCGACCGACCTCGAGTTCGAGATCGGCCGGCTCTCCTCGGAGCTGGAGGACGCCGAATCCCAGGTCGAGGAGCTGGAGGGGCGCGTCGAACGCACGGCGGGGCTCCGCGAGCGGCGCGAGTCGCTGAGCGACGGGATCGAGTCGCTGCGCACCCGGATCGAGACCGTCGAGTGCGAGGCCGTCGAGTCGTTCAACGAACACGCCGCGGCGCTGCTCGACACCCTCGAGTACGAGAACCTGGAGCGGATCTGGTTGGAGCGACGGGAGCCGCCGGGCGGGGCCGGGGCCGACCCGACGGACCGCGGCGAGTTCGAGCTCCACGTCGTCCGACGGACCGCCGAGGACGTCGTCTACGAGGACACGGTCGAGCACCTCAGCGAGTCCGAGCGGGAGGTGACCGGGCTGGTGTTCGCGCTCGCCGGCTACCTCACCCACGAGGTCCACGAGCGGGTCCCGTTCGTCCTGCTCGACTCGCTGGAGGCCATCGACTCCGACCGCATCGCCCGGCTCGTCGACCACTTCGCCGACTACGCCCCCTCCGTCGTCGTCGCGCTCCTCCCCGAGGACGCGGCAGCGCTCCCGGACGACTACGAGCGCATCGAGACGATATAATTGATTGTAATCCGCGGCTCGACCCGGAACTACAGAAATAACGCTTTTGATACCAGAAAACACGCTTTCCGGCCGCTGTGGCCATGTATTCGTGGAGCCGGCGGGCGTTTCCGTCTGTTGCGCTACGATCGCCGGTTCGAGCGTTTCGGGCCATTTATAGCCATTATGGAGCTCTGGTTTTCGTTTCGAGTGATTCTAACAACCTTTGTATTATGGGGTGTGTTTCCGGGCAACCGGCGACCGCGGGGCGTCATCGGTCGGTGACACCCGAGGACGAGACCGGGGTCGAACGGCCCCTCGACACGCCGCTTTCGACGCCCGTCGGTCGACCGGTCCCTCCGGGGTCGGGGAACGCCACACACGCGGTGGTAACCTACTTCAACGCACATCCCCTGCGGCCGCACATGTCGACGGACCCCCGCGCCGCGCCCTTCCCTCGCGAGGTGACGACCGACCGGCTCCGACTCGTCGCCGCGAACACGGAGTCGGTCGACCCGTTCGAACTGTACGAGGTCTGCCGCGAGGGGGCACCGGGCGTCGACGAGGTGACCCGGTACCTCACCTGGGGACCGTACGGGACGGTCGACGAGGCGTTCGAGTTCCTCGACACCTGCGAGTCCGACTTCGAGGGCGGCGAGGCCGCCCACTACGCGGTGTACCTCGGCGAGGGCGAGGTGGAGGCGGGCGAGTTCGCCGGGATGGCCGCCCTGACCCTCGACTGGGACCGTCGGCTGGGGACGCTCGGGACGTGGCTCCGCAAGCCTCTCTGGGGCCGGGGCTACTCCGGCGAACGCGCCCGGGCGCTGATGCGCGTCGCCTTCGACCGGCTCGACCTGGACGCCGTCGCGGTCACCTGCCACGCCGGGAACGAGAAGTCCCGGCGGGCCATCCGGAAGTACGTCGAGGCTGCGGGCGGCCGGGAGGATGGAGTCCTCCGGAACCACGAGCGCTACCGCGACGGCGTGGCCGACTCCTACCGGTTCACCGTGACCCGGGAGGAGTGGATGCGGAACCTCGGTTCGGGCACGGTGGGGGCGGACGCCGACGACGATGGCTGACTGCTACCCCCGCATCGTCGAGACCGAGCGGTTCCGGTTCGAGACGCTCCACGCGGTCGACCCCCTGGCGTACTACCGCTTTCGGCGGGTCGGCCGCCGGCCAGAAGGTACTTTCCCGGGCGCGGGGTGGCCCTATACGAGGACAACACATGTCGGTCTCCGCCGGAGGCCGGAGAGTCCCCGTGGGCGTCGGCGCGGCGGCCGGTGCCCTCGCGTGGCTCCTCGGGTACCTCCTCACGTACGTGGTGACGTCGGGACGCATACAGGAGTTCCAGGGGTCGTTCCTCGGGCAGGTCGCCGACCTGTTCGGCCTCGAGGTCCCGACCTGGAAGGTCGTCGGGTGGGTGTTCTACAACGCTCACTTCGTGGATACGGCGGCGGGCGGCGGGACGGGCAGCGCCATCGTCGGCGACGGCGGGTTCACCCCGTTGCTGTACGTCGTCCCGCCGCTGGTGTTGCTCGCCGCCGGCCTCGCGGTGGGTCGTGCGTCGGGGAGCGGGGACGCTGCGACGGGCGCGTTCGCCGGCGCGAGCGTCCTCTTCGGCTACCTCCCGCTCTCGGTGGTCGGCGTCTTCCTGTTCGAGGCGACCCTCGCGGGGACGGCCGTCGGCCCGAGCCTCGCCCCCGGGATGCTCCTCGCGGGCGTGCTCTACCCGGCCGTCTTCGGCGCGGTCGGGGCGGGTGTAGCGGCGCTCACGACCGGGGGGAGCGAGGGTGGGAGTTCGGCCCCGAGACGCTAGAGGTCGCGGGCGACCATCTCCCCCCAGTGGGTGAACCCGTGCCGGTCGTAGAACGACCGCGCGCGTTCGTTCTCGCGGTCGACGTCGAGCACCAGCCGGTCGAGCGGCAGGGCCTGTCCGCGTGCGTGCTCGATCGCCCGGTCCATCAGGGCGTCGGCGACCCCCGACCCCCGGCGATCGGGCCGGACGTACACCTCGTTCAGGACGGCGGCGTCCCAGACGAACGCCAGCCGCTCCGGCAGGACGAAGAGGTAGCCGTCGAGGTCGCGGTCCTCCCCGTCGTTCGCGCCGTCCACTCCGTCCCCGGCGACGAACACGCAGTCCTCGTCGGCCACACACCGGTCGACCCAGGCGAGGTACTGCTCCCGGTAGGCCGGGTCGAGCTTCCCCTCGTACGTCGAGGCCTTCTCCTCGCCTCCGCCCGCACCGAGTTCGAGCTCGAACGCGCGCTTCAGCGCCCACAGCCCCTCGCGGTCCCGATCCGGATCGTAGGCGCGCACGCGCTGGGCCGTCGTGTCCGTGTCGGTCGTCGTGTCCCCATCGGATCTCGTGTCGGTGTCAGTCATCGTCTTCGGTGCGCGGGTCGGCGGCGGTCATACGGGGATCTTTCGGTTCGGACGCGACGGCGAGCGGCGAGTCCGCCCACCTGAGTTTCAGGGCCGTCACGGCGACGCCCGCCACGACGAGGATGGTCTGCCAGCCGGCGTAGACGACCGGGAAGGTCCGCTCGACCCCGGCGGACTCCGGCCCCTCGGTCGGGTCGACCCCGGTCGCGACGCGGTACTCCTCGGTCGAACCCCGTTGTCCCACGTCGACGGTCCCACCCTCGCCGGCGCCGCCCGTCGACCCGGGTTCGGCGGGACGCACCTCGACGAACGTCTGGACCAACCCCCCCGTCGAGGACCATTCGACCGAGCCGGTGAACGCGTAGAACTGGTCGAAGAGCGGGTAGAACGGATTGACACCGCTCGCGGTGAACAGGTCGAGGCCGGTCCCCGAGACGACGACGGCCACGAGGGCGGTCCACGCGACCCGCACGCCCCGGTCACCCCACCGCTCCCGGACCGTGGAGCGTTCGGCCAGCCGCGTGTCGGCGTAGAGGTACGCCCCGACGCCGAGCGGCAGGAGGAGGGTGTGGAACGCCGCACGGTGGGTGTTCTCGATGACGAGCGCGACGAACGCGTCGAGGTCGAGGAACGCGACCGCGCCGGCGACTACCACGAGCGCGCGCCGGTCGTACGTGGTCCCGAGCAGCGCCGCCGCGAGCACCAGGGCGAACCCGACGTGGACGATCGTGGAGGGCACTACCGCTCACCCCACCGGCCCCTCGCGAACAGGAGGACCGGCGTGCTTGCGACGAGCAGCAGTTGCCACCCGCTCTGGACGATCTCGGTCGCGCGGACGGCCGACTCCGGACCATCGCCGCAGACCGGGTTCCAGAGGCTCGTCTTGCAGAAGTTCGGCGGCCGGCCCCGCTGGCCGACGTAGTGGGTCCACCGACCGTCCGGGTCGTGGGTGTAGTACGTCTGGACGAACCCCTGGGTCGTGCTGTACTCGACCTTCCCCACGAACGAGTAGTAGATGGTGTCGACCGGCCAGATCGGGTTCGCGGCGTCGAGGTTCAGCAGGTCCAGTCCGGTGCCCGCGAGCGCGTACGCGAGGACGGCCACCCACGCGACGCGGACTCCCGTCAGCCCGTACCGGCCGCGGAGGTACGAGTCCGCGCGGCGGGTGTCGTAGTAGAGGAGGAGGGCGGCGGTCGCCGGCAGCAGGAGGGTGTGGAGGACGGCCCCGTGCGCTCCCGGGACGAGGAGCGCGAGCGGCGCGTCGAGGTCCGGAAACGCGGCCGCGGCGACGACGACCGCGGCTCCGCGCCGGGAGAACGCCCGGTCGAGGAGCGCGGCCGCGAGCACCCCCCCGAGCGCCGCGTGCACGAGGGTCGGTGGCATGGCCCGGGTTCGGGGGTCAGTGGGTATAAATCTCGTCGTCTTTCCCACGAGTCCTCCCGAACGGCTCCGTTGAGATCCTCGAAACCCGATAGGAACTGCCTGCCGAAGAGGCTATATTCATGACTCGGGCGCCGCCTTGTAGGTCAGTGCTACGGGGCCCTT
>JAZKST010000120.1:0-3515 GCA_036625905.1 Haloarculaceae archaeon | reverse complement strand
AGAGCGCCCGCGCGGTGTCCTTGACCGGCTCGCCGTGGCCGAGGTGGATGTCGTCCGGGCCGAGGAACACGGCGTGGCCCCCGAGCTGTGTCATCCCCGTCTCGAAGGAGACCCGGGTCCGGGTCGAGGGCTTCTCGAATATCATCCCGAGGGACTGCCCCTCGAGCAGGGGATGGTGCTTCCCGCGGCGCTGTCGCTCCTTCAGCTCCACCGCGCGGGTCAGCACGTCGTGGAGCTCCTCACGGGAGAGATCGTCCACGTCCAGGAAGTGCCCGACGTCGCCGTCGCTCTCGGTGTCGATACCGGTGCCGATACCGGTACCGATCTCGATGTCGCTCTCCGTGTCGGTGCCGCTCTCGATGTCCGTGTCGGTCTCGGATTCCGTGTTGTCGCTCATAGCAGCCTCCCGGCCGCGTCCGTGAGGACGGCGACCGCGCGGTCGAGTTCGCGGAGTGGGAGCCGCTCGTCGGGGGCGTGGTCCAGGTCCGAGTCCCCCGGGCCGTACGTGACCATCGGGCAGTCCCACTCGCCCGCGAAGATGTTCATGTCGGCGGTGCCGGTCTTGCGGACGAGCCGGGGGTCGAGCCCCTGCCCGCGGATGGCGACCCGGAACGCCCTCGCGACGTCGGTCCGCGGGGACTGCATCGTCGGGCGGACGCCGTCGGTCCAGTTGACGGTGCCGACCTCGGGGTCGAGTTCGCCGTCGGCGATCTCGCGGACCTCCTCGACGGTCATCGACGGCGGGACCCGGAGCGAGACGTCCATCGTCGCCTCGACCGAGAGCCCGTCCCCGCCGAGCCCGCCCTCGAACCGGGTCGGCTTCGCGGTCACCCGCTCGAAGACCGGCTCCCACTCGTCCTCGGGCTCGAACCGTTCGGTCACCCGCTCCCACCAGTCCATCGCGTCCTGGATGGCGTTGTTCTCCGGACGGGAGGTGTGCCCGGACTCGCTGGTCGCGAGGTAGGTCCCAGAGAGGATACCCCGGTAGCCGAGCGTGATGCCGTCGGTACCGGAGGGCTCGCCGTTGACCAGGGCGGCGGGCGCTTCACGGTCCTCGATCAGGTGGCGGGCGCCCCGGGAGTTCGTCTCCTCGCCGACGACGCCGGCGAACGATACACCTGTGCGGACCGCCGCGACGGCCATCGCCGCCAGCGGCCCCTTCGCGTCGACGCTCCCCCGGCCCCAGAGGACGGGACGCTCGCTCTCGTCCCCGCTCCCCTCCACGCGAACCGGGATGTCCCCCGGCACGGTGTCGACGTGGGAGGTGAGGAGGAGCGCGTCGTCGGCCGGCGCGCGGACGTTGCCGGCCTCGTCGAGGTAGGTCTCGCGGCCGTGGTCCTCGAGGAACTCGGCGAGCGCCGCCGCACAGGCCGCCTCCTCGCCGCTCGGCGAGGGGATGGCGACGAGCCGTTCGAGCAGCTCGCGGGCCTCCGTGTCCGCGTCCCCTCCGCCCTCGGTGACGCTCGCGTCGCTCACGCGAGGACCTCCGCCAGCGCCTCGACGACCCGGTCGACGTGCTCCTCCTCGATTATCAGCGGCGGGAGCAGGCGGACGACCGTCCGGCCGGCCGGCAGTGCGAGCAGCTGGTGGTCGAGCGCGAGGTCGCGGAGCGCAGCGTTCGCCCCACGCTTCACCTCGACACCGACCATCAGGCCGGACCCGCGCACCCCGCGGACCGAGTCGCCGAGCGCGGCCGCCAGTTCCTCTTGGAGGTAGCCGCCGACGTCGGCCGCGTGACCGGGCAGGTCCGACCTGACGAGTTCCTCGAGCGTGGCGTTCGCGGCCGCCGAGATGGCCGGCCCGCCGGAGAACGTCGATCCGTGGGAGGCGGCCCCGTCGGCGATCCACTCCCGACAGAGCGTCGCGCCCACGGGTAGGCCGTTCGCCAGCCCCTTCGCCGTCGTCAGCACGTCCGGGACGACGTCGTGGGCCTCGGCGGCCCACATCGTCCCCGTGCGGCCGAGCCCGGTCTGTATCTCGTCGAGTACCATCGCCGCGCCGTGCTGGGCCGTGTGGACCCTGACCGACTGCAGGTACTCGGTCGAGGCCGGGTTGATACCGCCCTCGCCCTGCAGGGGTTCGAGGATGACCGCCGCGGTGTCGTCGTCGACGGCCGCCTCGATGGCCTCGCTGTCCCCGTAGGGGACGAACTCCACGTCGCCGATGAGCGGCTCGTACGGCGCCTTGTACTCGTCCTTCCACGTCGTCGCGAGCGCGCCCATCGTCCGGCCGTGGAACCCCTGGGTGGTCGAGACGATCTTCGAGCGGCCCGTCGCGGACCGGGCGAACTTCAGCGCCGCCTCGTTCGCCTCCGTACCGGAGTTACAGAGCCACGTGTAGTCGACGTCGCCCGGCGCGAGAGACGCGAGCTTCTCGTACAGCTCGTCGCGCTCGGCGTGGGGGTACGAGCCCTGGACGTAGAACAGCTCCGCGAGCTGGCTCGTCGCCGCCTCGACCACGTCCGGGTGGGCGTGGCCGAGCGGCGTGCAGGCGTACGAGGCCCCGAAGTCGAGGAACTGCGTGCCGTCCTCGGCGTAGAGGTACGCCCCCTCGCCGCGGTCTATGCGTATCGGTTTCTCCGAGATGACGAAGCCTGTCATTGTACTGCCTCCGGGTGGATGTGCGTGCCGCCACTCTCCAGTGCCGCGCGGACGGGCCGGTCGGCGTTCGCGTCCGCGACGACCACCTCGCTCGCACCGCGTTCTAGCGCCTCCGTCGCCGCCATCACCTTCCGCCCCATGAACCCCTCCGCCGCGCGCTCCAGTTCCTCGTAGTCCTCGGGCGTCGCGACGTCCTCGATGAGCGTCGCGGGGTCCTCGGGATCGCGGTAAACCCCCGCGACGTCGGTCAGCGAGACGAGCGTCGCGCCGAGCTCGCCCGCCACCGCCGCCGAGGCGCGGTCGGCGTCCGTGTTGACCGCCGTGTACCGCGGGTCCCCACCCTCGCCCTCGTCGCCCAGCATCGGCGGCGAGGCCACGGGGACGTACCCCTGTTCGAGGAGCGACGCCAGCAGGTCCGCGTTCACGCCCTCGATGGTGCCCGAGTGGTCGCCGCGGCGGATCTTCTTCCTGCCGTCCTCGACCACCCGGACGGCCGACTTCCGGGGACCCGTGAGGAGGCCGCCGTCGACGCCCGAGAGGCCGACGGCGTCGACGCCCGCGTTCCGCAGGCCGGTCACGAGGTCCGTGTTCACGAGGCCCGCCATCGCCATCTTGAACACGTCCATCGTCTCCTCGTCGGTGAACCGGCCGACCACTCCACCCGGTGTCTCGACGTACTCGGGTTCGATACCCATGCGTTCGAGCGCCTCGTCGACGGCCGTCGAGCCGCCGTGGACCACCGCCACCGGCTCGCCCTCCTCGACGAGCGCGGCGACGTCCGCGAGGGCACCCGCGGGCTCGACGGCCTTCGCGCCGCCGATCTTGACTACCACCGTCATGCTCCCGTCCTCCGGGTGGACGCGACGCTCGACCGATCGGCCGAGCGGCCGGGAGGCGCCTCCGTGCGCCGACCCG
>JAZKST010000019.1:0-62386 GCA_036625905.1 Haloarculaceae archaeon | reverse complement strand
TTCGCCGCCTCCCCGCTGTTTTTACTCGTTCCGCTCGCACCCGCGAGCATGGTAGAGGAACGGGAACCCGCGGAGAACATCAGCGGCGGTCCCGACGGCGGGGACGTCGAGGGGGCGTTCGAGCCGAACCCGGACCCGTCGACCCGCGCGGAGGCCGTCGTCGACCGTCTCGGCGGGCGCTACTGGCAGAAAGCGTACGGCGGCCAGGACGCCTTCGAGTGTCTCGTCCGGACGGTGCTCTCCCAGAACACCTCCGACAAGGCCTCACAGCCAGCCCACGACGCGCTGATGGCCAGGTACGGCGAGGCGGGGACGGAGTGGGAGGGCGACCTCGCCGCCTCGCTCGCGAACGCGATGCAGGACGGACTCGCAGAGACCATCGCCTCGGCCGGCCTCTACAACCAGAAGTCGGCGACGCTGATACGCCTCGCCGACCGCGTGCTGGAGGAGTACGGATCGGCCGAAGCGTTCGACGCGTTCGTCAGGGACGGCGCCCCCGCCGAGGTCCGCTTGGCGCTGCTGGACATGAAAGGCGTCGGGCCGAAGACCGCCGACTGCGTCCTCCTCTTTTCCGGCGGTCGCGGCGGGGTCTTCCCCGTCGACACGCACGTCCACCGCATCGCCCGCCGGATGGGGCTCGCGCCCCCCGACGCCGGTCACGAGGAGGTTCGCGAGCACCTCGAGCGGGACGTCCCCGCCGCCAAGTGCGGGTTCGGCCACACGGCGATGATCCAGTTCGGCCGGGAGTTCTGCACCGCCCGGAAACCCGCGTGTCTGGACGACCCCGAGGCCTGCCCGATGGCCGACCTCTGCGACCAGATCGGCGTCTACCCCGAATCGGGAGAGGTCGTCGATCCGAGCCAGGCCGCCGACTGATCCGAGGAACGCTACGGCTGGAAGTACCGTTCGACGACCCGCTCGCCCGTCCGGGCCGCGAGCGCCTGCCCCGTGTTCGTCGGGTTCGGGCCGCCGATACCATTGGAGAGGGCGGAGTGATCGGCGACGAACAGTCTGTCGACGTCGTAGGCCTCGCAGGCCTCGTCGACGACCTTCCCCATCGCCATCGTGCTGTGGATGTGGATGGCCGTCGGCGGCGAATCCGAGCGGTGGACGTGCGAGGCGCCGCCCGCCCGGAGGAGTTCGGCGGCGATCTCGGCGAGCCGGTCCCGCCGCTTGCGGTCGCCCTCGCCCGGCTCGTAGTTCACCAGCGGGACCGGCCCGTGCTCGTCGGCCACCCCGTCGACCACGGAGATACCGTTGTGCCTGTGTGGGCGGTCGTCCGACAGCACGAAGATCGGGAGCAGCCGGCGGTAGCCCGACAGGGTCCGTTTGAGTTCGGGCCCGGCGAGCCGTCCCATCGTGTCCCAGGGGGCGTCCGCGGGGTCGTTCTGGAAGGCGAACCCCGAGGCGCTGGCGCCGAACCCGAGGAGCGCGTTGATCGCCGGCGTGGCCGTGATCGGCTGGAACATCCCCAGCCCGGGGTAGTCGAAGCGGATGGCGCTGTCCTGGCCCTCGTGCTGGTCGACGGTCCGCTTGCCGACCGTCCCCTCGAGGTCCTCGGCGTCCCACAGCCCCATCACGCTGTCCGGGAAGTGGATGGTCATCCCCTTGCCGACCCAGCCGTTGTCCGGGAGGTCGGCGTTGAGCCAGAGCCGCGGCGTCTCGACCGCCCCCGCCGCGAGGACGACCACTTCGGCGTCGACTCGTTCGTGCTTGCCGGACCAGGTGTCCCGGAACCGCACGCCCGTCGCCGTCGGCTCGTCGCCCAGCGGCCGTTCCGTCCGGACGTCCGTGACGAACGCGTTCGGCCGTACCGTGACGTTGCCGGTCCGCAGCGCCGCCGGCACGAAGCTCACGTTGCTCGCGCGTTTGGCCTTCTCCTCGAACGGGGCGCCCCGGGGGTGTGGATTGCCGGCGATGTTCCCGAGTGCGAGGGTATCTCCCTCGACGTCGGGGTAGGTGAAATCGCCGTCGTAGCCCGCATCGACGTGGAGCCGCTCGTCGGGCTGGCGGATGGCGTTGGGCTGAGGACGGTAGCCCGGCCCCGTGACGTTCAGGTCCTCCAGCAGGTCCCACCCCGCGGCCTCGGCCCCGCGGGCGAACAGCTCCTCCTTCGCAGTTACCGGCGCCGGCGCCACGTCGCACATCGCCTCGACCTCCCGGTAGTAGGGGACGATCTCGGCGTAGTCGATGGGCCAGTGGCCCTGTTCGTCGAACGACGCCGGGTACGCTCGCGGATGGTTGCCGAGGTAGTGCAGGGTGGTGCCGCCGACGCCGGCACACTGGAGGATGGCCCCGTCCCCCGGGAACTTCCGGAACCAGAACCCCCGCTCGTGGTCGGCCGGCCCGAAGACGAGCCTGTTGATCATCTCGAACTCGCGGGTGGTGAACTGCTCGTCGAGCAGCTCCCCGCTCAGGTCCTCGACACTCGAGGAGGCCTCGCCCCCGGGTTCCTCGTGGGGCTTTGGCCACTGCTCGTTGCCGTGGAACGGCCCCGCCTCCAGGACCAGCACCGACAGCCCCGCCTCGGCGAGCTTCCAGGCCGTGACGGGGCCGTCACCTCCGGCCCCGACCACCACCGCGTCGTAGCGACTATCGACCATGTCCACTCATTCCGGGTATGGCTCCTCGTAGTCGCCCGTGTCGTAGTCGTTCTCGCGAAAGCTCCCCGAGTCGCGGGTGACTCGGACGGGCGAGGCGGCGTCCCCGTCGACGGTCGTCCAGGACTCGCCGTCGCCGAGCGGGCCGTCGTCGGTGCCCAGATAGCCCCGGAGGGCGGCGTAGCCGGGTGCGACCCCCGGATAGCCCGTCTGGCGCCAGCTCTGGACCGCCGCGGGGTCGTTCGAGTGGACCAGGTCGCTCGGCGGCCGGGTGAACCCGCCGTAGCCCTCCCACTCGCTGTAGTAGATCATCTCCGTGAACCCGACGACCAGCTGGCCGACCAGTCCCGCATCGAACTCGACGAGTTCGTCCCCGAACGGTGTCGCCCGGAACTCGACCTCGTCGAGGACCCCGATCGCGCGGAGCCGGTCCTCCCTGGAGAGCTTCGCGAACATCCCCGCGGCCCGTTCGGCCCGTGCCGCCTCCGGGCTGCCCGGTTCGTAGAGCATCCCGGCGCGGTCCCGGCCCGGTTCGAGGGCGTTCCCCCCGCGGTCGACCAGCTTCAGCGCCGCGACGTCGAGGACGTGTGCGACCGCGTCGGCCATCGGGACGTTCCCCTGTGGGCCCACGTACGGCAGGCCGAGCTGGAACCCGTCGTCGACGTACGTGATCACGAACTCGTCGAGACCGACCGCCAGCCCGCCGGGGCCGTGTTCGGGACCGAGCTCGTCGCGGAGTTCGGGCGTCTCGGGGACCACGGCGTCGACGATCGCCCGGAAGGTCACCACCGTGTGGGGGTCCTCCCCCCAGTCGAGTCCGAGCCGCTCGGCGACCAGCCACACCAGGGACGTCAGTCCGCGTCTCAGGGCGTCCGTCCACCGTCCGACCCGAGCCCACTGCCGACTGTCTGTCATACGTCCACATCGAACAAGGGCGTAATATTCTTTGCCTCGGAACGGACGGTGGCTCGCCGCTCGTTCCGGGGACCGGGCCTCTCCCTTCCCTCGAGGGAAGGGGACCTACCGCTGGGGCCGTCACTCCTCTTCGAGAGGGTTCATCACGTAGTAGAGGGCGAGGCGCTGCCCGTCGCCCGCCTCCGTCTCCTCGGCGTGGACGTAGCCGAGCGAGCCCTCCTCCGGTGCGGGGAGGATCTGCAGGTCACCCTGACCCCACTTCCCGACCATGAAGTCGTCGGTGAGCTGTCTGATCTCGTCGTGCCAGTGCGTGAAGTCGAAGGTCTCCAGGACGTCCTCGTGGAGTTCGGTCCGGGAGTGCCCGGGCCAGACGTCGAGCACCTCCCACTCCATCTCGAGCTCGCCGCCGTCGTCGTCGAACCGGAACTCGAAGTAGGGCTCCGAGAGCCCGGCGTTCGAGACGAGCCGGACCTCCCAGGCAGTCCCCTTCAGGACGGACGGGTCCGGCGCTGTCCCGTGATCCCACAGCGCCCGGTGGTCGACCGGGGCGAGGAAGTCGAACCCGTACTCGCGGGTCATCGCGAACGTCAGGAGCTCGAGGCCGTACGGGAACCGCCCGAGGTAGGCCTTCCCGACGAGGACGTCCTCGCTGATCGGGACGAGCAGGTCGTAGAACATGCGATACTGGAGGTCCGCGTACGTCAGGAGGACGCACTGCTGTCCCCGGTGTTCGACCTCGCGGAGCCGGTTGTGACCCGTGACGACCCCGTCGGAGTCGGTCGTCTCCCCGCGGTAGGCGTCGCCCTCCGCCCAGAACCGCTTGTGGAACCCCGCGGGGATCGGCGCGAACCGGTTCAGGAACGTCAGGGCGTGGTCGGTCGGGAAGAACCCGCGCCAGTACCGGTCGGTCTCGACCGTCCGCGCGGGGACGTCCACCCGGCGACCGCCGTCGTTGACCAGCGTCTCGATGGGCTCGGGGTCGGCGCTCCAGAACAGCTCGTCCAGCCGCTCTCTCGGACAGTACATCGGCTGCTCGACCGAGCACTCGACGGTCGTCGTCCGGACCGCGTCGACGGGCCGGGAGCGCCCGGGGAGCCCGCCGAGATACGTGTCCATCCCGCGGACTATCGACGACACTACAGGGGGGAGTTTCGGCATGATAACGTATCGTCGAGATGCAAAATAAACGTTTGTGTATATCGGAAGCATGACACTCCTGTCGTCACTCGCACGGCACGCGGTCGACGGGCCGGCACGTTTCGGTCGAGGAGTTCGAGGGCCGTCGCTCGATCGATACCGGACGAACGGCCCGTGACGAGGCCGGTTCGAGCCATCATCACCGGACCGGGCGGAGCCCCAACTTCCCTCTGTCGAGACGGCGTCGGGGGACCCCGACGACGGCCTACGGGGTCAGTCCGTCGAGCGCCTCCCGCGTCGCCCCGGGCTCGAACGGCGAGTAGGTGTCGCCATCGACGACCAGTGTGGGCGTGCCGCGGACGCCCGCGTCGGCGGCGGCCCCGGTCGTCGCGGTCACGCGGTCCTCGAACCGCCCGTTCTCGACGGCCGAGCGGACCCCCTCGACCGGACTCACGCCCGCGTCGCGGGCGAACGAGACGAGCCGGTCGGTCGTCGCCCAGGTCTCGTCCTCGGGGGGCTGGTTCGCCATCACGTGCTCGTGGTAGCTCCAGTAGCGCTCGGGGTCGACCGTCCAGACGGCGAGGCCGGCGCGGGTCGCCCGCGGGGCGTCCGGACCGAGGAACGGCTCGCCGTCCGAGCCGTACGCGAGGCCGCGGTACCGAAGCGAGAGCTCGCCCGGTTCGACGTAGTCGGCTACGATGGTCTCCAGCGGGAGGACCGGTCCGTCGCTCTCGCCGGTCGAGAAGTCCGCACAGAACGGGCACTTCCAGTTGCCGTAGTAGGTGACGACCGGCCGCGAACCCGTTCCGGCGGTGGCGTAGTCGTGCGATGCGGGGTCGTCGGGGACTGGCGCTCCCGAGACGGCGCCCGACGCGGGCGTCCCGACGGGGGTGTCGTCGGACCCGCCACCGAGCGAGCTACAGCCGGCCACCGCCGAGGCGCCGGCGAGCCCCGCAGCCGCGAGGAATCGTCGTCGCGTATTCACGGCCCCACGTAGCCGAACTGGGCGGTTGAAGCTTCTGGTCCGACCGTCTCGCCCCTCTGTACGGATCCCCGGACCCGACGGTCCTACTTGAACCGGAACGTCTCCAGGTTCTTCGGCGCGAACGTCCGCATGTTGAACTCGTGGTAGAGCGCCGAGGAGAGGTCCTGCGTGCTCTTCTCGTCGCCGTGGACGCAGAGCACCTTCTCGGGCCGGGGGTTCATCGTCCGGACGAAGTTCTCCAGTCCCTGTCGGTCGGCGTGCCCGGAGAAGCCGTCGACCGTCTCGACGTCCATCCTCAGCGTCAGCGTGTTCGAGCGGCCGCCGCCGTTCCGGTCGTTGATGGGGATCTCGTCCCACCCGTTTTGAATACGGCGGCCGAGGGTACCCTGTGCCTGGTAGCCGACGAACACCATCGTCGAGTTCGGGTCGCTCCCGAGGTGGCGCAGCCAGGACATGATGGGGCCGCCGGTGACCATCCCGGAGGTCGAGAGGATGATCGCGGGGTCGCCGTCGGTGATCTCCTGGCGTTCGTCCTCTCCGGCGTCGATGTGGTTGAACTGCTCGGCGAGGAACGGGTTGGCGTCCTCGTGGAAGATGCGGTCCCGCAGGTCGTCCCGGAGGTACTCGGGGTAGGTGGTGTGGATGGCGGTCGCCTCCCAGATCATCCCGTCGAGGTGGATCGGCATCTCGGGGATCTCGCCCGTCCGCATCGCCTCCTCCAGGACGAGCATGATCTCCTGTGACCGGCCGACGGCGAACGCCGGGATGAGCACCTTTCCGCCCTCCTCGTGGGTACGGTTGATCACCTGCTGGAGGTGTCGTTCGGAGTCCTCCTGGTCGGTCTGGTAGTCGTTGCGACCGCCGTAGGTCGACTCCATCACGAGCGTCTCCACGCGCGGGAACTCGTTGACCGCGCCGTTGAACAGTCGGGTGTCGTCGTAGTGGATGTCACCACTGAACGCGACGTTGTAGAGGCCGTCGCCGATGTGGAAGTGGGCGATCGACGACCCGAGGATGTGCCCGGCGTTGTGGAGCGTGAGCTTCACGTCGGGCGCGATGTCGGTGACGTCGCCGTACTCCAGCGTGACGGTGTGCTTGATCGCCTTCCGGACCATGCTCGATTCGTAGGGGGGCGTCCGTCCCTCCTTGGCCGCGACGTCGAGGTAGTCGAGCGTCAGGAGGCCCATCAGGTCCCGCGTGGGCTCGGTCGTGTAGATCGGCCCGTCGTAGCCGTACTTGAACAGCAGCGGGATGAGCGCGGAGTGGTCGAGGTGGGCGTGCGTGAGGACGACGGCATCGATGTTGTTGGCGCCCGCGCCGAGCGCCTCGGGCACCTGCAGGTACGGCACCTGTCCCTCGGCGCCGGGCTTGTCCCCGCAGTCGACGAGAACCCGCGTCTCGGCCGTCGAGAGGATGAACGCGGCCCGGCCGACCTCCCGGCAGCAGCCCAGCGTCGTGATGCGGACCCACTGCTCGTCGGCCATCTCGCGGCGGTGTATCTGCCGGCCGACCCGCTCTAGGATCTCCCGGCGCTCCTCGCGCTCCTGCTTGAGGAAGTTCCGGACGTTCGAGACCGTCGAGGACTCGATGGGCGGGGTCCTGACGACCTCGGGCGTCCAGCCGACGCGCTGGGTGATCTCCCGGAGCGTCGAACCGTGCCGGCCGATGACCATCCCGGGCTTGCCCGCCTCGATGATGACCTCGCCGGTGTCGGCGTGGAAGTCGAGGTCCGTGACCCCCGCCTCCTCCGGGATGACCTCGAGTATCTCCTCGCGCGCGGTCTCCGGATGCGAGAGGGTGTCCGGGTCGGGACGGACGGTGATGCGCTTGCGGAGCTTGGAGGCCAGTCGCCTGACGAGGTCGTCGTTCTGCGCGAACTTCTTCGGGTCCCGCGTGTAGACGACCAGCTCCGGCCCCTCGTACTTCACGTCCGAGATGGAGATGTCGTCCGGGACCTCGCCGACGATCTGCGCTTTCAGGTCCTCGAGTTGCCGCTCTACTGTGCTCATGGGTGTCGGTGCGTCGTACCGCTGGCCGGCCGACCCGTGTCGACCCGCCCGACGGTCGCGTGGCGCGATGGAAGGAACCTCTTCATGTTCGAGTTCTGACTTGACAGAGAGTTCGCCCCGTGGGGCGACTGCGGGAGAGCGTTCCGGAAAACCCGCGTGTGTACCGACGTAGGCTGCTGTGTGTATAAAACCCTTCGGGACGACACCCGCTCATGAACGGAGCCGATCTCACCCTCACGCCGGCCGCGGTCGAGCGCGAACGCGACTGGGTGCGCGATCGCACGGCCGTCGTCGAACTGATAAACGAGACGCGCGCGGCGCTCAGCGAGGTCTTCGACACGACGGTCGACCCCGTCACGGAGGCTGACTACCGCACCGAGGTCGAGCGCGTCTTCGCCGACGGTGACGTCGCGGTCAACGCCGCCGCGCTCGTCGTCCTCCTCCGGGGACTCGACGTCGAGGGGGACTACCCCGGGTTCGTCGTCGACGAGATACTGGGTCGCGAACTCGCGGCCACGATCGCGAGCACGAAGGGCCGGGCGTACTCGCTGCTCGCCGAGGCGACGTTCCACTACGCGGACGTCCACGCCCACGGCGCTGACGACGAAGCGGCGGGAGCCGACGACCTCGACGCCGCGCTCGCCGCGGGGTTCCAGACGCGGCTCCCGGGGTGGGGCTGGACCGAGGGGGACTCCCCGTTCGCCGTGGAGTGATACGGGCGTGTGCACCTATTTCGGCCGATCTTCCGGAAGATCGGTTTCGAGGCCGATGAGACCGAGTTCCGATCAGTGGGACGGAAACGAATGACGCACGACCCTATGACGCCCGAACGGCGAAACAGCCGGTGCGAGCCGACCGCGTGACGCGGACCACCGTTTCACGGGGTTTTTATCCGAACGCGGAGTAGCCCCCGTAGATGACTCGTATCGTCGTGGTGGACAACGACGGGCAGTTCACCCACCTCGAACAGCGGGCCCTCCGCGACGTCGGCGTCGGGGCGGAGATCGTCCCGAACACGATCCCTCCGGGGGAGATCGACGCCGACGGCGTCGTGCTCTCCGGGGGACCCCACAGCGCGGACCCGGACCGCGGCGGCCGGTACCTCGACCTCGGCGTCCCCGTGCTGGGTATCTGTCTGGGGATGCAGGACATGGCCGCGGCGCTCGGCGGTCGCGTCGGCGCCGGCGACTACGGCGGCTACGCCGACGTCACGGTCCGTATCGAGGACCCGGAGGACCCCGTCGTGGGATCGCTCGCACCGGAGACACGCGTCTGGGCCTCCCACGCCGACGAGGTGAAGCAACTCCCCCCGGGATTCACCCGGACGGGCACCAGCGACGTCTGTGACATCGAGTCGATGGGCGACGCCGACCGGGACCTCTACGGCGTCCAGTGGCACCCCGAGGTGGCCCACACGGAGGAGGGCGCGGTAGTCTTCGAGAACTTCCGCGACGTGTGTGAACGGTCGTCCGACGGATGACGGACGGAGGTCCGACGAGTGCATATATAAACAGAGACCGTAAGGGGACGTGACATGAGCAACACGCAGGGCGACCTCGCCTCGCTCTCGCGGTTCATCTTCCGGGCGCCGTCCTGGTACTCCAGCGTGGCGTTCTCGCTGCTCATCGCCGCGCTGGCGGGGATCGCCGCCTTCGACTCGCGGTTCGTCCTCGAGGACGCCTGGCAAGGGGTGTTCTTCATCGGCGTCCCGACGGTGGTCGCGAGCCTCGTCACCCCGTGGCTGGACGCCCGCGTCGGCGGCCAGCTCACCCCGAACCGTGCCTCGCTGCTCGCCCTGACGTGCGAACTCGTCGTCGTCGTCGTCCTCACGCTCGCGGGCGCGATCACGGTCCTCTCGCCGGCGTTCGGCCAGGACTTCGTCTTCGACGCGCTCGTCGCGTCGCTCGCGAGCATCTTCGCGCTCCGCCTGCTCGTCGTGATGGCCGTCTCCCAGCGCTCGTTGCTCGTCGCCGCCATCCCCGCGAGCGTCCAGACCGTCGCCGGCGCCACCCTCCTGTTCGTCTACTCCGGGACGATGCGCTACGTCGAGGTCGGCGGCCCGATACTCCGCTCGTACCTCTCCCGGCCGGAGAAGGCGCCCCCCGAGCTGCTCGTCGTCGGGCCCGAGGAGTTCGGCCTCCTGGCGCTGACCTGCGTCCTCTATGCGGGAGCAGTCTACCTGTTCCTGGTGGTCATCGACCGCCCCTGGCGCCAGTCGCTCGGCGTCTCCGTCCTCGATTTTCTCCGGGGGTTCATCGGCCACATCGCCGAGGGCTCCCGGGAGCTGGAGGAGTTCTTCGAACAGCTCGGCGAGGAGGCAGTCGTCCCCGTCACCGTCCTCTCGTTTCGAACCGGTGCGGGCGAGAAGGCCCGGTTCGTCCTCCCGATGATCCACCCCGGGCCGATGGGCGACATCGGCGGCGGGAACCTCCCCGAGCGGGTGGCCCGCGAGGCCGACGGGCTCGCGTTCCCGCCGCACGCCACCGCCGGCCACGACTTCAACCTCGTCACCGCCCGCGAGGTGGAGAGCCTCGTCGACGCCGCGCGGACGGCGGGCGACCGCATCGAGTACGCCGCCGAGGCCTCGCCCGCCGCCCGCGAGACCGAGGGGGAGGCGAAGCTCCTCGGTCAGCGATTCGGCGACGGCGCGCTGATGACCGCCACCTACTCCCCGGGGTACGCCGACGACGTCGAGTACGCCGTCGGGCTCTCGGCGGCCGCCGAGGCGCGGACGAGCGGGCTCTCGGACGTCCTGCTCGTCGACGCCCACAACTGCAACAACGGCCTCGACGGCGAGGACATCGGGCACGTCGTTCCCGGGTCGCGCCGCTCGTTCGACATGATCCAAGCGGCCGGTCGCCTCGGCCGGACGCTGGCCGAGAGCGAGACGGGGGCGCTCGGCCTCGGGGTCGCGTGGGACCCCACCGACTGGGACCCCATCGACGGGATCGGCCCGCTCGGCGTCCGCGTCGCCGTGGCCGAGGTCGACGGCCAGCGGACGGCGTACGTCCTCGTCGACGGGAACAACATGGAGCCGGGGGTCCGCGAGACGCTCCTCGACGCGCTCGAGGACGTGGACCTGGCGGAAGTGATGACGACGGACACGCACATCGTCAACACCGTCGAGGCGACCAACCAGGTCGGCGGCGCGATCGACGTCGACGAACTCGTCAAGGTCCTCCGTCGGCTGGTCGACGAGGCGATCGCGGACCTCGAACCCGTCGAGGCCGGCATGGCGACCGAGCACGCCGAGGTCACCGTCTTCGGCAACGACCGGACCGAGACGCTCGCCTCCCACGCCAACGCCATGATCTCGATGGGCGGGGCGCTCGCCGGCGCGTTCATCCTCGCCGTCACCGCGGTGTCGGCGATCGTCTTCTTCCTGACGTAGCCGCTGCGAGCAGTCCGTCAGCGACCCCGGAACCAGCACTGCCATCCATCGAGCGGCGGGACACCCGGGCTCCGAACCGACCGTGATCGGGTCGCACGAACCTCCGGTCGGTCGGACTGTCGCTCAGTCGTCGCCGCTCGCCTGCGGGCCGGGGTCGTCCACGTACGGGAGCGAGGCGGCCGTCTCCGCGACGGCGTTGCGGTTGGCCTTCATCAGCGCGGTCGTGTCCCAGATGCCGTCCACGAGCGCCCGGCGCTGGGCGTCGTCGACGGTCACCTCGGCCGTCCGGTCGTCGTAACTGACCGTCTCCTCGACGACGTCCACCTCGATCTCCGCGTCGGGGTACGTCTCGACGTAGTCCTGGAGTTCGCGGACCGTCTCGTGATCCGCCGTGACGGTCGGGACCCCGAGCGCGAGGCAGTTGCCCGCGAAGATCTCGGCGAACGACTCGCCGATAATGGCGTCGATCCCCCAGCGCATCAGCGCCTGCGGGGCGTGTTCGCGCGAGGAGCCACAGCCGAAGTTCGCGTTGACGACCATGACGTTCGCGTCCTGGTACTGCTCCTCGTTGAACGGGTGGTCCTTGGGCTCGCCGTCGTCGTCGAACCGCAGGTCGTAGAACGCGAACTCCCCGAGGCCGTCGAACGTGATGGCCTTCAGGTACCGCGCCGGGATGATCTGGTCGGTGTCGATGTCGTTGCCCCGGACGGGGATGCCCGTCCCGGAGACGTGCTCGACGCTCGGTACGTCTACGTCCCCGGGCTCGCGGGGCGCGTCGCTCCCCGCTTCCGGCTCCGAGGAACTCCGTTCCTCGCCGCTCATGCCGTCACCTCCTCGGTCTTCGGGAGATCTCGGACGTCGGTGACCTCGCCCTCGACCGCGGCGGCGGCGACCATCGGCGGGCTCATCAGGACGGTCCGCCCCTCCTTGGAGCCCTGCCGGCCGACGAAGTTCCGGTTCGAGGAGGAGGCGCTGGCCTGGTCCCCGACGAGCTTGTCCTCGTTCATCCCGAGACACATCGAGCAGCCGGCACCGCGCCACTCGAAGCCCGCCTCGCGGAAGACCTCGTCGAGCCCCTCCGCCTCGGCGGCGGCCTTCACCCGCTGGCTCCCGGGCACGACGAGCGCCCGGACGTCGGGGTCGACCTCCCGGCCCCGGACGACCTCGGCACCCGCACGGAGGTCCGCCAGCCGCGCGTTCGTACAGGAGCCGAGGAACGCGACGTCGATCTCGTAGCCCTGCATCGTCTCGCCCGGGGTGACGCGCATGTGCTCCTGGGCGCGGCGGGCGGTCTCCTGCTTGTCCGCCGGCAGGTCCTCGGGCGCCGGGATGGGCTCGGTGATGCCGATGCCCTGCCCGGGGGTCGTACCCCAGGTGACGACCGGCTCGATGGCCGAGCCGTCGATGGTGACCACGTCGTCGTACTCGGCGTCCTCGTCCGAGCGGATCGACTCCCAGTAGGGCTTCAGCCGGTCGAACTTCTCGGGGGCGTCGGCAAACTCGTCGGTGTCCCGGAGCCACTCGTAGGTGGTCTCGTCGGGGTTGACGTAGCCCGCGCGGGCCCCGCCCTCGATGGACATGTTACAGATACTCATCCGACCTTCCATGCCCAGCGACTCGATCGCCTCGCCGGCGTACTCGTAGACGTAGCCGACGCCGCCCTCGACACCGAGCTCCCGGATGATCGTCAGGATGACGTCCTTGGCGGTGACGCTCTCGCCGAGTTCGCCGGTCACCTCGATCTTTCGGACCTGCTTCTTCTCCATCGCCACGGTCTGTGTGGCGAGGACGTCACGGATCTGGGAGGTGCCGATGCCGAACGCCAGCGCGCCGAACGCGCCGTGGGTCGAGGTGTGCGAGTCCCCACAGACGATGGTCTTGCCGGGCTGGGTGATCCCCTGCTCCGGCCCGATGACGTGGACGATGCCCTGGTCGCCGGTCGTCGGGTCGTCGAACTCGATGCCCGCCTCGCGGACGTTCTCCTCGAGTTCTGCCATCATCCGCTCGGCCGCGTCGTCCCCGTAGGGTCTGGACTGGTCGGCCGTCGGAACGATGTGATCGACGGTCGCGTGGGTCAGGTCCGGGCGGGCCACCTCGATGTCCCGCTCGCGGAGCATCCCGAACGCCTGCGGGCTCGTCACCTCGTGGATGAGGTGGAGCCCGACGAACAGCTGGTCCTGCCCGCTCGGCAGCGTCGTCACCTTGTGCCGGTCCCACACCTTGTCGTAGAGCGTCCCCGAACTCATCGTACGTCCTCTTTGCCCTCGTGCCCGCGCTCGTAGACCGGCGCGGCGCCGTCGCCGTCGCCGGGGGGTGTATGGTCGACGTCCTGCAGGGTCTCGCCGTCGGGACCCGCCTCGGGCTCGCCGTCGGCCTCGCGCCCGCCGTCGGCCGCGACGACCCGCCCCCGGCCGTACGTCTGCGTCTCGCCGAAGACCTCGTCCGTGTACGGGTTGGTGTGGCTCGTCTCGCCGAGCGTCGGTCGGTACTCCTCGGTCGCGTCGTCTACGGGTTCCTCAGTCATCTGCTGTCTGTCGCTCCCGTTCGTCCGCCTCCTCGTCCGCCTCCTCCGCGGCCTCCCCCCACGCGAACAGCGCGCGGAGGTTCTCGCCCACGGCCTCGACCTCGTGGTCCTTCTCGGCCTGGCGGAGCTGCTTGTACGCCGGCCGGTGGGCCTGGTTCTCGTTGATCCACTCGCGGGCGAAGGTACCGTCCTGCACCGCGGCGAGCGTCTCCTCCATGTTCTCTCGGACGTGGTCGTCGACGATCTCGTCGCCGCGGGAGAGCCCCCCGTACTCGGCGGTGTCGGACACCGAGTCCCACATCCCGCCGAGCCCGTCCTCGTACATCAGGTCGACGATGAGCTTCAGTTCGTTCAGGCACTCGAAGTAGGCCATCTCCGGCGAGTAGCCGTTGTCGACGAGCGTCTCGTAGCCGTGCTTGACGAGCGAGGTGACCCCGCCACAGAGGACGGCCTGCTCGCCGAACAGGTCGGTCTCGGTCTCCTCGCGGAACGTCGTCTCGACGACGCCAGCACGCGTACAGCCGATGGCCTTCCCGTAGGCCAGGGCGGTCTCGTGGGCCCGGCCCGTCGCGTCCTGGTAGACCGCGAGCAGCCCCGGCGTCCCCTCGCCGGCCTCGTAGTTCCGCCGGACGAGGTGTCCGGGACTCTTCGGGGCGATCATCGTGACGTCGACGTCCTCGCTGGGCTCGATCTGCCCGTAGTGGATGTTGAACCCGTGGGCGAACTGGAGCGTGTCGCCGGGCTCCATCTCGCCGCGGATGGCCTCGTAGACGTCCGGCTGGACGGTGTCGGGCACGAGCACCGACACGATGTCGGCCCGCGCCGCGGCCTCCACCGGGGTAGTCACCTCGAGGCCGTCCTCACGGACGGCGGCCCGGGAGGAGGAGTCCTCCCGGAGGCCGACGACCACGTCGACCCCGCTGTCCGCGAGGTTCTGGGCGTGGGCGTGGCCCTGCGAGCCGTAGCCCAGCACCGCGACCGTCTTGTCGTCGAGTACCGATACGTCCGCGTCGTCGTCGTAGTACACTTCCGTGGTGAATTCGTCGTCGTTCATTCTTTGAGATCCTCCGGGACGACCGCCGTCTCCGTCTCGCCGCGCGCCAGCGCCGTCTGTCCGGTCCGGGCGATCTCCCGGATGCCGAACTGCCGGAACGCGTCGATGGCGTCGTCTATCTTCCGCTCGTCGCCGCTCAGCTCGACCGTGATCGTCCGCGGGCCGGCGTCCATCGTCCGCCCGTCGTACATCTCCGTGATGGCGTGGACCTTGTCCGGCTCCTCGGCGTCGACCTTCACGAGCACCAGCTCGCGGGTCACCGCGTGGCTCGCGAGCTCCCGGACGTGGATGACCGGCAGGAGCTTGTCGAGCTGCTTCTCGATCTGGTCGATGCCCGGGTCGGCCTCCTCGACCACGACCGTGATCCGCGACCAGTCGGGGTTCTGCGTGGGGCCGACGGTCAGCGACTCGATGTTGAACTGCCGGCGGCTGAACAGCCCCGACACCTCCGAGAGCACGCCCGGCTCGTTCTCGACCAGCGCCGAGATGACCGTCCGCCGAGGCTTCTGCTCCGCCTCGACCTCCGGGTCGATGCGGATACCCTGGCTGTTGCGTCGGCCCTCGGGCCGGGCGCGCTCCTCGGGTGCCGGACCCTGGAGTCCGCCGCTCACGCGAACCACCCCTGCGGCGTGAGCGCGAGGTCGTCGGAGCGGGCTCCGACGGGACTCATAGCTGGTCCTCCGAGAGGGCGAACAGGCCGTTGTCCCCGCCCGAGGGGACCATCGGGTAGACGTTCTCCGCCGGATCGACGTGGACGTCGACGACCGAGGGGCCGTCGTACGCGAGGGCCGCCTCGACGGTGTCCGCGACCTCGTCGTAGTCGTCGATGCGGAAGCCCTCGGCGCCGAACGACTCGGCGAGCGTGTCGAACTCCGGCATCCAGCCGTACTCCGAGGCCATGTGCCGGCCCTCGTAGAAGCCGTCCTGCCACTGGCGGACCATCCCGATGAACTCGTTGTTCAGGACGAACACCGTGACGTCGAGCTCCTCGCGGACCGCGACGGTCAGCTCCTGACAGGTCATCAGGAACGAGCCGTCGCCGTCGAAGCAGACGACCTCCTCGTCGGGGGCCGCGATCTTCGCGCCGATGGCCGACGGCAGGCCGTAGCCCATCGCGCCCAGCCCGTGGCTGGAGACCCACGTTCGGGGTTCGGTGAACGTCCAGTACTGGCAGGCCCACATCTGGTGCTGGCCGACCCCCGTCGTGACGATGGTGTCGTCGGGGGTAGCCTCGTCGACCGCCTCGACGACGAACTGGGGTTTGAGGGGTTCGTCATCGGGGGCCTCGTAGGTCATCGGGTACTCCGTCTTCCACTGCTGGCACTGCTCGCGCCAGGCGTCGGCGTCGGGCGACCGCAGGACCGCGTCGTGGAGCTGGTCGAGCACCGCCTTCGCGTCGCCAACCAGCCCGTAGTCGGCCTCGACGTTCTTCGAGATCTCCGCCGGGTCGATGTCGACGTGGACGATCTCCGCGTCGGGCGCGAACGTCTCGACGCCACCGGTGAGCCGGTCGTCGAACCGGGTGCCGATCGCCAGCATGCAGTCGGTCATGGTGAGCGCCATGTTGGCGTAGCCGGTGCCGTGCATCCCGGCCCACTCCAGGGACAGCTCGTGGTCCTCGGGGAACGCGCCGATGCCGGGCATCGTCGTCACCACCGGCACCTCGTGCTCGATGGCGAACCGGCGGAGCTCGTCGGACGCCTCGGCCTTGATGACGCCGCCGCCGGCGAGTATCACCGGTCGCTCGGCGGCCGCGAACGTCTCGGCCGCCTCCCGGACGGCCGCCTCGTCGGCCCGCTCGGGGGGGCGGAACGTGTCCGGCGTCCGCGCGGGCCCGGGCTCGCAGTCGGTGTCTCCCTGCGTGACGTCCTTCGGGAGGTCGACCAGCGTCGGCCCCTGGCGACCGCGCTTCGCGAGCGAGAACGCCTCGCCCACGACGTCGCCGACCGTGTCGGCGTCGCCCGCGAAGTAGTTCTGCTTCGTGATGGGCCGGGTGACGCCGGTCGTGTCCGTCTCCTGGAACGCGTCCGAGCCGACGAAATCGGTGGGGACCTGGCCGGCGAGCGCGACCAGGGGGTCCGAGTCCATGTCGGCGTCGGCGATGCCGGTCACGAGGTTGGTCGCGCCCGGGCCCGACGTGGCCAGGCAGACGCCGGGGTCGCCGGTCACGATCCCGTAGGCGTCGGCGGCGTGGGCCGCCCCCTGCTCGTGGGCCATCGTGACGTGGGTCATCGAGGAGTCGAACAGGGCGTCGTAGACGGGCATGATCGCCCCGCCCTGCACCCCGAACAGGTACTCGACGCCGGCGTTCTCCAGCGCCCGGACGACCGACTGTGCGCCGGTCGTCACGGGATCGGCGTCAGCGTCCGTCTCCCCCCCGTGTTCGGCGGGTTCGACGTCCGCCCCGTCGGTCTCCCGGTCCGGCTCTCTGACCGGCTGTGCTCGTTCGCCGCTCATGCTGTCCCTCCCGCCCGCTCGCGCGGGCCGCGGTGTCGTTCGTGTCGTCCCGACGACGGTGCGTGTCGTGCGTGTCGTCCGGATAGTGCTGGTGTCATCGGTTGTCTGGAACTGGTCGCCCTCGCGGGGGTCGACCGGGCTGTCGAAAACGGTTCGAGTCGCGTCGGTGGATGGTGTGGTGTAGGGGTCAGGCAACCCCTACAATGATCGAGACGCGAACCGCGGCCGCGTCGCTGTCGGCGTGCGTCCCCCGACCAGCGACGTGCCGCGTCATCACTTGCCTCCTTGCACACCCATCGGTAAAGAAGCTTGCGAACCGCGGGCGGATCGCGGGCGGGCGCGTCGGCGGGCTGATCGCGGGCGGGCGCGTCGTCCCGAACGCCCGCGCGGTACGGCGGGCGCTCTCGGGGGGGTGTGAACGGAGGGATCCGCATCCCTATACCCTGACCTCCTCGCGAGCGACGCCCACCTCGCGGGCGAACCGCTCCAGGACGTCCATCGTGACCCGGCGCTTCTCCGCGCCGAAGTCCTTCACCCGGCGGGTCACCTCCCGGACCTCCTCGTCGGTCGGGTCGAACCCGGCGTCGACGAGCCGCTGGCGGACCGAGTGGGTCCCGGTGTGCTTCCCGAGGACGAACTCCCGGGTCGCACCCACCATCTCGGGAGTCATCACGCCCGGCTCGAACGTGTCGGTGTTCTCGAGGATACCCGCGGCGTGGATGCCGGACTCGTGGGAGAACGCGTTGGCCCCCACGACCGGCTTGTTGCCCGGGACGGGCATCTCCGAGAGCTCCTCGACCAGCCGCGAGAGCTCCGTGATCCGGGTCGTGTCGATGCCGGTGTCGACGTCGTAGAGCGCCTCGAGGGCCATCACGACCTCCTCGTAGGCCGCGTTGCCGGCCCGCTCGCCGATGCCGTTGACCGACACCTGGGCCTGGACGCCGCCGGCCTCGTAGCCGGCCAGCGCGTTCGCCGCGGCCAGCCCGAAGTCGTCGTGGGTGTGGACGTCGACGTACGCGTCGGTCCGGTCGACGATCTTCCCGATGAGCTTGCCCATCCGCGAGGGGGTCGCCACCCCGCAGGTGTCGGGGATGTTGATCCAGTCCGCTCCCGCCTCGGTCACCGCGTCGATGACCTCCATCAGGAACGCCTCCTCGGTCCGGGTGGCGTCCATCGGGGAGAACATCACCGTCACGCCGGCCTCCGCCACCCGCTCGACGCAGGCGACCGACCGCTCGACGGCCGCCTCGCGGGAGGCGTGCATCGAGTCCTGCAACTGGACGTCGCTGGTCGAACAGAACACGTGGACCATCTCCACGCTCGAGTCCAGCGCCGCCTCGACGTCCTTGTCGACTACCCGCGCAAGGCCCGCGGTGGTCGTGCGTGTGGACTCGGCGATGTCGCGCACCGCCTCGAACTCGGCGTCCGAGTTGACCGGGAACCCCGCCTCGATGACGTGGGTACCCATCTCGTCCAGTACGGCCGCTATCTCGCGTTTGTCCTCGTAGGAGAACGACGTCCGCGGCGACTGCTCGCCGTCACGCAGCGTGGTATCGAAAACTCTTGCCTCGTCTATTTCCGAGGTACTATCGAGTGTTCCCTGGAAGAACTCGATCCGCCGGCGAAGCCGACGTACCCTCGTTGGAGCCTGTCATAGCGTTAGATACGTGTCGCGACTCCATACATAAGCGTGTCGGTACGGAGGGTCCGTCCGGCCGGCGTTCGCCGACCGGACCGCCGCCGCGAGAACCGCACGACGTAAACGCTTCGCGACTGTATGTATGTCCTTATACGATACCCGTGTGACGGACCGGCGGGGACGGTTCATATAGCGGATCGGATGGACGAACGGGCGCTTCCGAGGGGGTCCCGGCGGCTCGCACGCGACGTTCGTCCACCTGCGCGCGGCATCGACGCCGGCCGTGACGGGGACCGGGACGGGGGCCGGGACCTGACGGCGAGCGTCAGTCCTCAGGCAAGCGCCGGGCCTACACTCAAGTACCGGGCCGACGTGTACCCGTGTATGTCCGAAGAAGTGACGCGACTGCTCCGGAAGGCGTACGGCGACGAGATCGAGACAGTGATGAACTACCTCACGAACAGCATCGTGCTCGACGGCGTTCGGGCCGAGGAGATCAAGCAGAGCCTCGACGTGGACATTCAGGAGGAGCTCGACCACGCGCGGATGCTCGGCCGGCGGCTCAAACAGCTCGACGAGCGGCCGCCGGCAAGCGCGGAGTTCGAGGCCCGCCAGCACTCGCTGCAGCCCCCCGAGCACTCGACGGACGTGCTCGCGGTCATCGAGGGGGTCCTCGAGGCCGAGGAGGACGCCATCTCGACCTACCGGAGCCTCATCACGGCGGCGGAGGACGCCGACGACCCGGTGACGGAGGACCTCGCCGTGACCGTCCTCGCCGACGAGGAGGCCCACCGGACGGAGTTCCGCGGGTTCCGCAAGGAGTACGCCGACGGCTGAGGCGGAACGGGGAACTACGCACGACCGTATGAGATCACCGCGGACGTCGATCCCGTAGCGACGGACGACGGGGGCCGACGACGGTCGGCATTAGATGACGACCCCGAACACAGTCTCCATCACGAACGAGACCGCGAGCAGGACCACTCCGGCGACGAACACGCGGGCGGCCGCGGGGAGCTGCTGGTCGGGGGCGAGCGCGTAGTCGCCGAGCAGCCGGCGGACGAACCGCTCGAACGGCGTCTCGCCCGACCGCTGGACGAGCGGCTCGTCGCGCCACGGCGGCGTCGGCCGCAGGATGAACGCCCCCAGGCCGAACGCCAGGAACCCGAGGACGAACAGGAGGTACTTCACGCCGCCCCAGCCGCCGCCGAGCGCGAAGCTCACCGCCGTCGCCGCGAGGAAGACCGCGAGGCTCAGTACGAGCGCGTACGCCAGCGCGTCGAGCAGTTTCCGGAGCCGCGAGACCCCGGCCGGGTCCTCGCCCGCCCCGTCGACGCCCGCGCCGGGGCTCACGGTCGGTCGTCGACGTCCGCGAGGGTGCCGGCGTCCCCCTCCCGCTGCTCGCCCGGCACCCCGCCGAGCAATCGCTCGAACACCGGTTCGGGCTCCTCGTGCTCGGCGAGGTGGCGGTGACAGAGGCTCACCCGTCCGGTCTCCGAGACCGGGTTGTGGTCCGGTTTCGCCGCGTCGCAGTCGCTCCCGAACGCCTCGGCGAGCACCCGGCGTGCGCGTGCCTCGTCGCCGCTCCTGGCCGCGTCGACCGCCTCTCGAACCGTCGGGCGGACCGACTCGGGCAGCGACGCAACCGGATCCGAACCGCCCCCCTCGCCGTCCGGCGCCGACCGTCCGGGCGTCCCGTCGAACACCTCGCCCAGTATCTCGTCGACGTCCGAGAACCGCGTCTCCAGCCCGAGCACCTCGCGGGCCCGCTCGGCGAGGGACTTCTCGGCCCGCTCGCGCTCGCGCAGGATGTCGCGGAACACCTCGATCCCCTCCCAGACGTCGTCGTCGACGTCCCGGTGGGCCGGCGGTCGTATCTTCACCGGACACCGGGTCGAGAACGGACAGCCCGCCGGCGGGAACCGGGGGCTCGGGGGCGTCCCGCGCAGCGTGACCCGGCGCTTCTCGGCCGTCGGGTCAGTGTCGGGGATGGCCGACAACAGCGAGTACGTGTACGGGTTCTTCGGGTCCTCGAACAGCTCCTCGGTGTCGCCCACCTCCATGACGTGCCCGAGGTACATCACGGCCACGCGGTCGCAGATGTGTCGAACCACGGAGAGGTCGTGGGCGATGAACAGGTAGGTCAGGTCGAACTCCGCCTGGAGGTCCTCCAGCAGGTTGAGCACCTTCGCCTGCACCGAGACGTCCAGCGCCGAGACGGGTTCGTCGAGGACGACGAACTCGGGGGAGAGCGCGAGCGCCCGGGCGATGCCGACCCGCTGGCGCTGCCCCCCCGAGAACTGGTGGGGGTAGCGGTAGTAGTGCTCCTCCTGGAGGCCGACGGTCCGGAGCAGCTCCCGGACCCGGTCGCGGCGCTCCCGGGGGGTACCGACCCCGTGGACGTCCAGGGGCTCGCGGATGATCTCGCCGACCGTCATCCGGTCGTTGAGGCTCGACTCGGGGTCCTGGAACACCATCTGGGCGTTCTTGCGCCACTCCTTGAGCTCGGCACCCCGGAGCCGCGTGATGTCCCGCCCGTCGAACAGCACCTCGCCCGCGGTGGCGTCCTCGAGCTGTACGAGCGTCCGACCGAGCGTCGTCTTCCCGCAACCGGACTCGCCGACCAGCCCGAGCGTCTCCCCCCGCTCGATGTGCAGGTCGACGCCGTCGACGGCCTTTACCGGGGTCGAACTCAGCAGCCCCCCGGACTCGTAGTAGGTCCTCAGGCCGTTGACCTCGACGAGCCGGTCGGCGCCCTCCCCGGTCGCCGCCTCGGCGGGTTCGCTCGCGTCGCTCACCGTGGCTCACCGCCCCGTGTTCCCCGCCCTCCCCGTCCACGCCCGCTCCCGTCACCCTCTCCGAGCGACCGGTGGTACGAGACGGCGTCGCTCCGGCTGCGGTTCGCCGGGTAGAGCAGGCAGGCGGCGGTGTGGTCCGTGCCCGTCGCACCCACGTCCACCGACTGCGGGTGGACGGCCTCGCAGGCCTCGAACGCCTCCGGACACCGGGGCGCGAACCGGCAGTACGTCGGCGGCTCGTTCGGCGTCGGGACGTCCCCCTCGATGGTCGAGAGTCGGTCGGCCCCCACGTTCTCGCCCGGTATCGAGGCGAGCAGCCCCCGCGTGTAGGGGTGTTTCGGGTCCGCGAACAGCTCCTCGACGGGCGCGCTCTCGACGATCTCGCCCGCGTACATCACGTTCACCCGGTCGGAGATCTCGGCGATGACGCCCATGTCGTGGGTGATGAACATGATCGCGAGACCCTGCTCGCGCTGGAGCTCCTCCAGCAGGTCGAGTATCTGGGCCTGGATGGTCACGTCGAGCGCCGTCGTCGGCTCGTCGCAGATGAGCAGCTCGGGCTCGCACGCCAGCGCCATCGCGATCACCGCGCGCTGGCGCATCCCCCCGGAGAACTGGTGGGGGTACTCGTCGACCCGACGGCGGGCGTCGGGTATCTGGACCGCCTCCAGCAGCCGAACCGCCTCGTCCCGGGCCGCCGTCCCGCGGAGGTCCTGGTGGAGCCGCAGCGCCTCCCGTATCTGGTTGCCAACCGTGTAGACCGGGTTCAGGCTCGTCAGGGGGTCCTGGAACACCATCGCGATGCCGCCCCCGCGGAGCCGTCGGAGCGCGGGTTCGGGTGCCCGCGTCGTGTCCACCCACCCCGAGTCGCCGTCGCGGACGACGAAGTCCCGCTCGTCGGTGAGCCCGAGACGGTCGGTGAGTCGGCGCTCGACGAGATCCCGGACCTCGACCGAACCGACGAGCTCGCCCGCGCTCGTGTCGGCGGCGGTCAGTTCGCGGTGGGCCGGGTCGCCGGTGATGCGCGCCGGCGGCACGCCCCGCGAGAGGAGGTCCGCGACGAGTTCGGCGACGTCGTGCTCGCGGCGGAGCGCCTCGACGTCGACGACCGGTCCGGGGTACTCCTCGGCGAGACGCCGCACCGTGCGGTCGTCGGCGAACCGCACGCTCCCGGCCGTCACCCGGCCGGGGTTGTCGACCAGGCCCATGATCGACCGGGCGGTGACGCTCTTGCCCGACCCGGACTCGCCGACGATGCCCACGGTCTCGCCCGGGCCGATCTCGAAGGAGATGCCGTCGACGGCCCGGATGGTCTCCCGGTCGGTGAAGAAGGAGGTGCGGAGCCCGTCGACCGCGAGCACCGACCCCCCCCGACCCGTCTGGAGGCTCATCCGCCACCCCCCGTGGCGGCGGCGGCCTCGGTGGCGGCCCCCTCGCCAGTGTCGGACTGCGGGTCGATGGCGTCCCGGATCCCGTCGCCCATGGCGTTGAACGCGGTCACGACGAGCACGATGAGCACCCCGGGGATGAACGCGATGTGCCAGGACTGCGTGGTGACGTAGCTCCGTCCCTGGTCGACCGCGCGGCCCCACTCCGGCGTGGGCGGGTTGATCCCGATCCCGAGGAACGACAGCGCCGAGGTGGTGATGATGACCCCGCCGATGGTCAGCGAGCCGTAGATGAGCAGGTAGCCGAGGATGTACGGCAGCATGTGCTTTCGCATCGTCTGTGTCGGGGCCTGCCCGTACGAGCGGGCGGCGTCGACCCACTCCTGCTCGGAGACCTGGAAAGCGGGACCGCGCACCGCCCGCCACAGCCCGGGGAAGTAGACGATCCCGAGGATGCAGGCGATGAGGAAGCCCCCGTCGTATATCGAGGAGAGCCAGTGGTCGGCGAACACGACGCTCAGCAGGATGAGCAGGAGGATCGCCGGGATGCTCTGGATGGAGTCCGACACCACCACCACCGAGAGGTCGACCATCCCCTTGTAGTAGGCCGTCAGCAGTCCGAACAGCGTCGCGAGGAAGCTCGAGATACCGATGGCGAGCAGGCCCACGAAAAGCGACACGCGGGCGCCGAACGCCATGAACGTGAACAGGTCGGCGCCGGGGTTGTTCATCGTCCCGAACGGGTGGAACCGGCCGTACCGGTCGTAGGCGAGCGGCCCGACGTTGGCCCCCTGGTTCCCCCGCGAGGCGGTGTCGAGGTTCGCCTGCCCGACCGGTATCTCGACCACCTCGCCCGCCCCCTCGTCGTAGTACTGCAGGCTGTGCTCGTAGGGGCTGAGGACGTTCTGCTCGTAGGTGGTCGGGGAGACCGCGGGCGCGAACGTCGCCAGGGTGAGGAACGCGATCACGACGACCAGACCGAACTGCCCCCAGCGGTGGGTCCGCAGCCGCCGAACCACGTCGTCGCGCGGGGTCCAGTCGGCGTAGCGGTAGTGCTCGACGAAGCGCTCGTACCCCCGCCAGAGCCACGCCAGCAGGACGAACACGTAGGCGTAGACGAGGAGGATCCGGAGCCCCCACGCCAGCGCCGGCGGGAGCCCGTACTCGGTCCCGAAGTTCGTCGGGAACGTCCCCTTCCAGGGGCCGTTCTCGCCGGTCTGCCACCCCTGGTTCGGGACGGTCTCCCGGGAGAGCAGCCGGGGTATCGACCGTGTGAACTCGATGAGGGGGTCGAACAGTGTCTCGGCGGCCAGCCGACCGACCACGCCACTGCCACCGTCGCCGGTCGCACCCGCCGTCGCGTTGGTCGCGTTCGCGGAGACGCCGCCGCCGAACGTCCCGAGGGCCCCCCGGACGACCGCGCCGAGCACGGACTCGGTCGTGACCGCGAGGAACTCGAGCAGTGCGCCGGCCTGGAGCGCGACGATCAGGACGAGGACGGCCGTCCACGCCAGCGCGGGGCGCGGGTTCCGCGCCAGGCGCGTCCGTAGCGGGACGTCCTCGGCGTCGGTTCCGGTCGCGTCGGGTGGTGTCTCGCTCATGTGTCACTCGTAGCCGATCCGCGGGTCGATGACCGTGTAGAGGAAGTCCTGCAGGATGTTGATCGAGAGGGTGATGACGATGAAGACGAAGATGAGCGAGCCCGCGAGCGGCAGGTCGCCCTGGATCGTCGCCCGGAAGAACAGGTCGCCGATGCCGTTTATGCCGAACACCCGCTCGACGATGACCGACCCGCCCAGCAGGATGAACGCCTCGGCGGTGATGATCGGGACGAGGGGGATGAGCGCGTTGCGGAAGACGTGCTTCCAGACGATGGCCCGGGGACCGAGCCCCTTCGCCCGGGCCGTCTCGACGTAGTTCGAGTTGATCGTCTCCAGCACCGCCGTCCGGCCGATACGCATCTCGTTGCCCATCGAGGCCGACCCGAGGACGAGCGCCGCCGGCAGGATCTGCTTGATGGCAGCCCCGAGGTTCGAGAGGTTATCGAGGTTCGTCAGGTTCGGCGCGGTCGTCACCTTCGTCTCGAAGAGCCAGTTCGACCAGTCGAAGCTGACCCCGAGGAAGTTCGCGGTGAGCGTCTCTGAGTTCACCAGCAACGCGACGAGGATGATACCCAGCCAGAAGTTCGGCATCGCCCGCCAGACGATGCCGCCGAACGACGCCGTGTAGTCCGAGAGGGTGTTCGGGTTGAGCCCGGCGTAGAACCCCAGGGGGATGCCGACGAACAGGGCGATGAGCACAGACCAGAAGCCCAGCCACACCGTCACCGGCGCGCGCGAGGCGATGAGTTCCGTCACCGGCGTCCCCCGCGAGATGTTCCAGGAGACGCCGAAGTCGAACGTGAGCAGGCCGATCATGAAGTCGACGTACTGTTCCCAGAGGGGTACCCGGCAGTCCTCGAACGGGTTCGGCGAGGCGCAGTTCTCCCTGACGACGCCCATGCTCTGTGCGACGTTGAGGCGGAACCCCGGGTCCGGATTGAGGCCCGTCACGGCCGCCACGGGATCGATCGGGCCCGCACGGATGATGAGGAACGTGAGCGACACCGAGAACAGGAGGACCGGGACGGCCAGGACGACCCGGCGAGCGAAGTACCGCCACCGGCTCACGGGCGGTCACCTCCCTGTGTCGGGTGCATACGTGTTTGGTGTAGTTGCCTTTCGGTCTCCGGCGGTTATCTCTTTCGCAACGCTATCCGTCGGGTCTCGCGCCGAAGACCGGCGTCGGCGTGTCCGGGCCGCTCCGGAGGACTACTGGGCGGACTCCTCCTTCCAAGTGGTGTGGAGCTTCTGGCGGGAGGTCCCCATCGCGCCGAACTTCGGCCGGTGGAGGTAGTCGTACCAGAACGCCTCGGTGGCGCCGTGGAACGTGTTCACGAACACGACGTCCTCCCAGTTGGCCTCCTCGATCTCGATGTAGGCCTCGTTGCGGGCCTGCTGGGCCTCGTCGGTCGGGGCGAGGTTGTCCTGGACCCGCTCGAACGCGTCTTGGGCCTGCTGGGCGGCGTCGGTCATCCCCTCGTCGGCCTGCCCCCAGTTCACGTAGCCGAGGACGCCGGTCTGGCCGGTCTGCGTGTTCGGCGGGTAGATGAGCTGGAGGAAGTTGTCCGGCGCTGGCCAGTCGGCGATCCACCCGAGGGTGTACGCCTCCAGGTTCCCCTCGCGGCCGCGGTTGAGCAGCGTCCCGAACTGGGCCTGTTCGATCTCCATGTCGATGTACGCCGGGGACAGCGACTGCTGGACGATCTGGGCGATCTCGCTCCAGGTCTGGCTCTGGTAGTGGGTGAACGTAAAGGAGAACCGGTTGTCCTCGCCGTAGCCCGCCTCCTCCATCACCTGCTGGGCGCTCTGGACGTCGACCTCGCCGACGCCGTAGGGGTAGGCCTCCTCGACGTGCTGGTCGTAGGCGTTCCCCCCGCCGGGGTAGACCAGCGGCGGCGTCAGGTGGTAGGCCGGGGACTGCCGGTTCTTGAACACCTGCGAGGCCAGCTGCTCCTGGTTGGTGACGTACGCGATGGCCTGCCGGACCGACTTGGGGACCGCCGCGGTGTTCAGCCCGAAGTAGAACGTCGACACCTCGGGCACCTTCAGGTAGTTGGCGGTCTCGTCGTTCTGCATCGGGCCGTACGTCCCGACCGTCCGTCCGGCCTCGTCCTTCGAGGCGTTCTGGACGCGGTCGGGGTTGTAGTTCGCCGTCGGGATGCCGAACCAGTCCGCGTTCTTGTTCATCGCGTACTGGTAGGCCGCCTGGTCGTCCTCGATGACCTCCCAGTGGATGGCGTCGAGCAACGGCCCATCGCCGTGGTAGTCCTCGTACGCCGAGACGTCGACGGAGGTCCCCTTCTCCCAGCTCTCGAAGACGAAGGGGCCGGCGCCGCCGGGGGTGGACTCGAGGAACTCGCGGTAGGACTCGCTCGGGTCGCCGCCCTCGGTCTGCTCGTCGTCCGGGGAGTTACCCGCGATACCCTTCGGGTGGGCCGCGAACGAGGAGTACGCGAGCATCGCCAGGGTGTCGTGGAACGCCTGGCCGAGCTCGATACGGAGCGTGGACTCGTCCTCGGCGTAGACGCCCAGGCTACCGTCGCCATAGTCGCCGGTGCCGCCCTCCTGGACGACCCCCAGCGAGTCGAGGATGAAGTACGTCCGGACGGAGTTCGGCGAGAACGCCAGCCGCCGGAACGAGTAGACGAAGTCCTCGGCGGTCACCTGCGAGCCGTCGTGGAACGTCGCGTCCTTGAGCGTGAACGTGTACGTCGTGAAGTCGTCGCTCGTCTCGAACCCCTCGGCGAGCAGTTCCGTGGGGCTGGTCTCCCCGTTCGGGTAGTTCATCAGCCCGTCGTAGAGCTGCTGGACGACCCGGCCCGAGGCCGTGTCCCCGGACTTGACCGGGTCGAACCCGCCCGATCCGTTCGTCTCGTTGATGAGCTGGAGCGTCCCCCCGGACTGGGGCTCCATGCCGCCGCCGTCGCTCGGGGTGTCGGTCTCTCCGGAGGTCTCGGTCGGCGTGTCGCCGCCCCCGTCCCCACTGTCGCCGTCGCTCTCGGTCGGGGTCGGCGTGCTGTCATCACCACCGGTACATCCAGCGAGTGCCGCGGCACCCGCGGCCCCGCCCGTCGCGACGAGGAAGCGACGGCGGGAGACGTCGGTCTTTTCTGTCATTCCATGTTCACCTCTTTGCCGCTCGCGGTTAAACGTGCCGTTGTGGTCCGTCCTCCCTCGGGACGGACGGTGTCCTCCGGACCCACCACAGGGACCGAGGCGGCATGCGTCCGAACCGTCGGACGGGTCCGGATTAATAGCTGTCGTAGGCTGAAATCCAGGTTTCACCCTCCGTGCGCCCGGGGACGGCGGCCCGACGCGGCCCGAGGAGGAGGCCGCCGTCGGCCGGTCGTGCGCATCGCCTGACCGTTCCGCTACGTTTATATAACGCCTGTCAAATATTAACAAGCATGGCACAGGACCCGACCGCCGCCGGCGAGACCGTGCCCGACTGTGAAGTGATGGCGTCGATCGACGGGTCGGACCTCGTGATCGCGGCGCTCTGTCGGGAGGAGGCGTGGCTCTCCACCCCGCTCGCCGACGCGCTCGCCGTCGACGAGTGGCGCTAGGTCCCCTCGAACTTCTCCAGGAGCCGCCCGTAGAACCCGTTCGAGTCGCCCTCCCCCGCCAGTTTCTCCACGATGAGCTCCGGCGTGGACCTGGCGAGGTGATCCTTCCGGGGCGAGCGTTCGACGACGAGTTCGCCGTCCTCGAGCCCCACGGCCTCGATGCCGTCCACGGCGACGTCGACTGCCGCCGCGTCGCGGATCTCGCCCGCGAGGTGCGAGACGAACACCGCCGTCGACGCCCCCTCCGCGAGCGCTTCCAGTATGCCCGCGATGATGACCGCGCTCGCCCCCGGCTCGGTGATGGATTCGAGCTCGTCGACGAGCACGAGCCGCCCGCCTCCATCTCCGCCGCCGTTCTCGTTCGCCTCCCCGTCTTCGCTGCCCGCGAGCGCGCCGAACTCCCGGAGCGTCGCCTCGAACGCTCCCGCGTCGAGGGTGCCCTGCGTCTTGGCCTGGTAGTGGAGCGCCTCGAACCGCTGGAGCCGCGCCCGCTCGGCGGGAACCGGCAGGCCCGTGTGTGCGAGCACGACGACGAGTGCGACGAGGTCGAGCGTCGAGGTCTTCCCGCCGCTGTTCACCCCGGAGAGCAGCGCCACGCCCGAGACCCCGTAGTCGACCGGCTCGACCTCCTCGAACGGGACGTCCAGGAGCGGTGACCGGCCGCCCTCGATCTCGAACCCCTCGCCGCCGAACGTCGGCATCACGCAGTCGAAGTCGCGGGCGAACCGCGACACCGCGAGCTCGACGTCCAGGTCGAGCGCGGCGTCGACGAGCGTCCTCGAGGGCTCGCGCAGGTCCACGAGGTCGGACGCCAGCTCCCGTTTGAGCTCGGTCGCCCGGCGGTCCCGGGCCGCCGTGAGCTCCTCGCGAAGCCGCGAGACGACCCGGTCCTCGGCCTCGACGGGGAACGTCGGTTCGTCGCCGAACGCCCTGCGGGCGGTCGCCTCGTAGTCCTCGACGCCGAGCGCGTCGACGAGGTGGTCCCGTGCCGCCTCGACCGCCTCGGCGTACTCGTCGCTCAGTTCGCGCCGCAGCAGCGAGTCGACCCCCGCGCCGCGCTCGACCAGCGAGAGCAGGTCCGCCCCCTCGATGGTGACGTCCCGCTCCTCGATGGCCGCTCGGAGGCGGTCGTTGGCGACGCTCTCGGCCGTCGACACCGCCGCGTCGAGGTCGTCGACCGCGGTCCCGAGCGTATCGAGTCGGTCGTCGCCGGCGACCGTTCCGTCGGGGTCAAGCCGCGAGAGCGCCGACTCGAGGACGTCGAGGTCACACGGCGGGTCGAGCGAGGACGCCCGGTGGACCGCGACGGCGGCCCGGAGCCGGTCGCGGTTCCGGGCGAAGAACGCCAGCGTCCGCTCGGGGACGACGCTCGCCGGCTCCTCGAGGGCCCGCGGTTCGACGCGGACGTCCCCCTCGACGTCGACGCCGGCGAACGCCTCGTCGAGCGCGATCACCGTCGAGTAGCCCCGGGCGAGTTCGGCCAGCCCGCGGGCGTCCTCGACGAGTTCGACGCTCAGCTCCGGGACGAGTTCGCGCGCCCGGGAGTACGTCTCGGCGTCGTTCGTCGCGAGACACCGGTCACGAACCCGGACGTCCCGAGGGGGTTCCAGCGGTTCGACGCCCGCGAGCGCCTCGACGGCCGCCGGGTCCGGGTCGCGCTCGGTCGCCCCCCGGACGAACGCGCGGACCTCCTCGATGCGTGACCGGGAACTCGAGGGGTAGAGCGTCTCGAGGCGCCGTTCGGCGTAGTCGGTGACCGCCCGGGCCTGGACCAGCGAGAGCGCCGCCCGGTACACCTCCCTGGCCCGGTCGGTGGCGAGGAAGCTCCCGTCGTCGCCGTGGCGGTGGCGGACGGCGGCGCGTGCGATGCGGGCCGCCCGGCCCTCGCTGATGCCCGGCGCGCGGGCGATGGCCGCCACGTCGCCCGACTCGAGCGCCCCCGCCGGATCGTCGAGTTCGCGGAGCCGGCGAGCGGTCTTCGCCCCGACGCCGGGGATGGCCTCGAGGTCCATCTGGGGAGTGATGGACCGCCGTCCGGCAAAACTTCACCGGCTCCGGTCGTGTGTGAGCGGGGTTCGGGTGAGTGGCCGTCGACTGGAGAGCGGTCCGGGTGGGACTGAAAGGGGCGGTCGGCTACGGGAAGCACGGCGAAGGTGAGCCGAGCGGAGCGAGGCGAACGTCGGTGGACGAGCACAGCGAGTCCAGCTGAACAAGCACCGGAGCGACCACAGGGAGCGAGCAGCGCAACGAGCCGCGCGACCGTAGCCGACCGGGGCTTTCGAGAAGTCCAGATAACCGAGGGCCGTCTGTCACAGGCACAGAGCTAGTCTCGAAAGCCCCCGCGTTCATACGGACGGTCGTGCACCCCGACACCGTTCTCCGAGATACACGGACCGACCGGCCTGCCGCCCTATCTCCGTTTCGGGCTGTCCAACCGACCGGCGTCGGTGGGGTTTTTACCCTCCACGCGAACCTGGGGGCATGGACGCGTTCGAGACGTCGGCACGGACCAACGTTCCCCGGGGGGAGTTCGACTTCGAACACGTCCCGGAGACCGACCAGTCGTTCGAGAACGCGCTGGCGAAGGCCCGCGCCGGCGAGCGGCTGACCGTCGCCGATGGCGTCGAGCTCATGACGACGGGGACCGACGTCGAGGGGATCGACGCCCGTCGGAAGGAGCGGGTCCTCGAGGCCGCCGACCGCCGCCGGGCCGAGGTCGTCGGCGAGGAGGTCACGTTCGTCGTCAACCTCAACAACAACGTCACCACCGCCTGCAACACGGGCTGTCTGTTCTGCAACTTCAAGGACCCCGCGGGGGCCTTCGAGGAGGGGTACGACGGCGACCACGGCGACGGCGGGTTCACGAAGACGCCCGCGGAGGCCCGGGAGGTCGTCGAGGAACACCTGGATCGAGGTATCTACGAGGTGACCTCCGTCTCCGGGCTCCACCCCGCGTTCGTCCTCGATGCCGACCACCGCGAGCACCTCGAGTCGATGGCCGACCCGCCGAACTACCGGCCGCCCGAGAGCTACGAGGTCGACCCGGGGACTTACGTCGAGCAGATGGAGGCGATGTCCGTCGGCGGCGTCCACCTCCACTCGATGACCCCCGAGGAGGCCTACCACGCCCGCCGGGGGACCGACCGCTCGTACGAGGCGGTGTACGGTCGGCTGAAGGAGGCGGGCCTCGATTCGGTCCCCGGAACGGCGGCCGAGATCCTCGTCGACGAGGTGCGCGAGGTCATCTGTCCTGGGAAGATCGACACGGCGGAGTGGCTGGAGGCGATGGAGGCCGCCGCGAACGTCGGGCTCCCAACCACCTCGACGATCATGTACGGCCACGTCGAGAACGAGAGACACCGCGTGATGCACCTCGACCGCATCAGGGAGCTACAGGATCGGACCGGCGCCATCACGGAGTTCGTCCCGCTCTCGTTCGTCCACCACGACACGCCGCTGTACGACCGCGGGATGGTCTCTGACGGCGCGAGCCACGCCGAGGACGAACTGATGACCGCCGTCTCGCGGCTCTACCTCGACAACGTCGAGCACGTCCAGTCCTCGTGGGTGAAGTACGGCGACGCCCGCGGACTGAAGATGCTCTCCTGCGGCGCCGACGACTTCATGGGGACCATCCTCTCCGAGGAGATCACCAAGCGGGCTGGCGGCGAACACGGCGAGTTCCGCTCTGTCGGGGAGTACGTGGACATGATCCGCGCCATCGGTCGGGTGCCCGTCGAGCGCTCGACGGACTACGAGACACGCCGCGTGGTCGAGGGAGACGGCCCGCACGGGCCGATGCTGGGCCCGCGTGCGGACGGCACGCCGATGGTCTGAGGGGCGGCAAGGAACGTATCGGCGCAGCGTCCCGCCGCGCCGGTGGCCGCTAGAAGAAGTCGATATCGGTCGCCGACTGCTCGTAGGCCGGTGCCGAACTCCGGATGGCGGTGGCGATGTGCTGGAGTTCCATCCCGAGCAGCACGACCACGTCGCTGAGCGAGATGATGCCCGCGAGCGCCCCGTCCTCGACGACCGGCACCCGTCGGAGGCCCTTCTCCGACAGCAGCTCGACCAGGTCGTAGACCCCCTCGTCGGCATCGATCGTCACCACGTCGCCGGTCAGGAACTCCCGGATTGGCGTGTGTTCCGCGTCGAACGCCTCGTCGAGGACTGCCATCGCCAGGTCGCGGTCACTCACGAGGCCGAGCGGACGCCCGTCCTCGACGACGACCACGCTGCTGACGGTCTCACTGTGCATCGTCCGCACGACGTCGGCCACGGACGCGTCCGGCTCCTGTGTCACGACGTTCCGACGCGCTATGTCAATCACTGCCATACGGGTACCGTGGCCACAACCACGTACAACGTTTTCGTTTTCTATCACTAACCATACATTACGACCTGCCGTCCCCGCGTCGGCGTGCACGGCAGAACTATATGTGTGTGAGATCTTAACACGGACAGGACCTAACATGCACGGTCGAAGACTAGCGACAACCGACAGGATAATCGCCGTCGCGAGTCCGAGCAGCGACGAACCGCTCGACCGGCTCCGCTCGTGGTCCGACGACCGCGGTATCGACCTCGCGGTCGTCGACATCGGGGAGGACATCGGCGACGTGTACGAACCGAGTCGGGCGACCCTCGGCGTGACGCTCGGCGGCGACGGGACCTTCCTCGAGGGGATCAAGACGTTCGCCCCACGGGGCGTTCCGCTCGTGGGCGTGAACGCGGGGACGCTGGCGTTCCTGGCGCGCGTGGAACAGGAGAACCTGGAGGAGGCACTCGACGAGACCGTCCACGGGCGGGCGACCGTCGACAGCCGCCAGCAGGTGCGCGTCGAGACGAGCGGCCTGCGCGCCACCGGGATCAACGACGTGATGATCCAGCACGTGCCGCCGGAGAACCCCTTCGACCGGAAGATCACCCGGCTGGAGGTGTTCGCCAACGACGAGTACGTCGGGCAGTTCGAGGGGACCGGTCTGGCGGTGGCGACCCCGACCGGCTCGACGGGCATCTCCCTCTCGGCGGACGGCCCGATCCATCACCCCGTGAACAACCACTCGCTCCAGCTGGTGCCGCTTCACACCCACCGAATGGGCGTGCGTCCGCTGGTCGTGGCCCCCTCGACCGAACTGCGGATCGTCACCCGCGGGGCCGCGAGCCTGCTCGTCGACGGGGGTCGCACACAGAAGATCCTGAGCGAAGGGACGATCATCGAGGTCACCGGGGCCGAGAAACCGGCACACGTCGTCCGGACCAGCTACGACGACCACTTCTTCACCGCGATCAGCAAGAAGCTCGGCTGGGGCGTGCGCGGTGGCGGGGAGACGGGACCGACCGAACTGCTCGACGACCCCGGGCTTCCGACCCCGGAGCCCGACACCGTCGAACGCGCTCTCGTGATCGCCAGGGAGGCCGCACGGAGCGCGGGCGAACCGCTTCGAGAACTCCACGGCCGTGTCGAGTCGGTAACTCACAAGACCGACAAGTCCGACATCGTCACGGAAGCCGACCACCAGGCGGACCGCATCATCAAGACCGTCATCGAGAACGAGTTCTCCGAGCACGCCATCTTCTCCGAGGAGAGCGAGTACGTCGAGGGGTCGACCCCCTACAAGTGGGTCATCGACCCGCTGGACGGGACGGGGAACTTCGCCCACGGGAACCCCAACTACTCGGTCTCGATCGGGCTGCTCGAGGACGACACGCCCGTCATGGGCGTCGTCTACGTCCCCGAGACCGACGAGCTGTTCCACGCGAGGGCGGGCGGCGACGCCTACGAGAACGACGTCGAACTCTCGACGACGGATCGGGACCGGCTCGAGGAGAGCATGCTCCTCTCGGGGTACGACCCCGACGGCTCGTTCCTCGCGCACTACTACCAGACGGCACGGGGCGTCCGCCGGCTCGGCTCGGCGGCGCTCAACCTCTGCTACCTCGCCAGCGGGAGCGCCGACGCCGTCTGGGAGTACGACACCTACCCCTGGGACATCGCCGCAGGGGTCGTCATCGCACGGGCGGCCGGGGCCACCCTCACCGACGTGAACGGCGATCCCTACACCCTCGAGTTCGACGCCGACGGGCGCAAGGAACTGCTCGGCTCGAACGGCCCGCTCCACCCGGCGCTGCTCGAACACCTCGAATCGAACGACGCGGGCCTGTAACGAGACACGGGCCTGTAACGACGCGATCGGAACAACCCTCGACGTCGACACCGGCGAGCGTGCCGAACCGGAGACCGCGGAGACGCCCGCAGCTCCCCGAAACCCATCCGGTCCCATCTGGCCCCACCCCGGAAGTCAAGTACCGACCCGACCCACACCGCCCCATGTACGGACTGGACAGCAAGACGGCGCTCGTAACGGGGGCAGGCGGCGGGTTCGGGTCGGCCATCACGCACCGGCTCGCGGAGGCGGGTGCGACCGTCGCCGTCAACGACATCGACGCCGACAGGGCCGAAGCGACCGTCGAGGCCGTCGCCGAAGCGGACCTCCCGGGCGAGGCGTTCCCCGCCGTCGGTGACATCACCGACCTCGGGGAGATACGGGGTGTCGTCGACGACGTCGCCGACAGGGCGGGACTGGACGTACTCGTCAACAACGCCGGCTGGGACCGCATCGAGTGGTTCCTCCGGCAGGACCCCGAGGTGTGGGACCGCATCATCGACATCAACTACCGGGGGACGCTCAACTGCTCGCGTGCGGCCGCGGAGGTCCTGACCGACCGGGGCGAGGACGGGGCAATCGTCTCGGTCGCCTCCGACGCCGGCCGGGTCGGGAGTTCGGGCGAGGCCGTCTACGCCGGGACCAAGGGCGCGATCATCGCCTTCACGAAGACGATGGCGCGGGAACTGGCCCGCGACGGCGTCCGGTGTAACGTGGTCTGTCCCGGGCCTGCCGACACGCCGCTCACCCGGGAGATGCGCGAGGACTCCGAGCTCGCGGAGCGGATACTCGGCGCGATGGCCGACCAGATACCGCTCGGTCGGATGACCGAACCCGAGGACGTCGCGGGTGCAGTCGCCTACTTCGCCAGCGACGACGCCGGGTTCGTCACCGGGCAGGTGCTCTCGGTGTCGGGCGGGTTGACGATGGTGGGCTGAGGTCGGGGTCGGCCAGAGCGAGGCCGGTCAGAGCGACCGTTCGCCCTCCGCCCCCACCGTCGACGCCCACACCGGTAGTGCGGGAAGCACCGTCTCGACGGGCCCGCTGTTGAACGACCGGAACAGCTCCCGGGCGTCCTCGCCGGCCTCGCCGATGCCCGCGGCTTCGAGTGCGTCCTGCCCGAGCGCCGGCCGGTAGGGGACGCCGTCGACGAACGACTCGACTACCTCCGAACTCCGCTCGCAGGCTGTCTCGAAGCCCGATCCCTCGAACCGGGGCTCGAGGGCGTCCCACGCGGGTTCGAGGTAGCCCGGCCACTGGAGCAGACAGCGGTAGACGCTCGGCAGCTCCTCGGCCTCGAAGCCGTGGAACGACTGGATGGCCCCCACCGTCCCGGCGACGTCCTCGGGCACGTCGTCGGCCATCGTCGGCGGGAGGCCCCGGTCGCGGTCGAGGTGTTCGGGGAACGGGGCGGTCGCCGTCGGCTCGTCGTTCACGCCAGTTCCGAGGGGCTCCTCGTGGAGCGCCCGGTCCATCGCCTCGAACAGCACCGCCAGCCGCGGCGCCACGACGTCGAACGTGGCGACCTGCCTGCGGAGCTGTGCGTACTCGGCGGGGGCGAGCCCGGTCGATGGCTTCCGGAGCGTCGGGAGCGCCCCTCCCTCCTCCAGCGCCGAGAGCACGCTGTCCCGGTAGGCGACGGAGAACTCGGCGAACCCGCGGGTCTCGAACAGCGGCTTGACCTGCCCCCACGCGTAGCGGGTGAACTCGGGGAGATTCGCCACGGCGGTCCGGAAGATCCAGTTGACGATCGGTGCGCGGAACGTCCGCTGGACGTCGTCGTAGAGGCCGCGCCGCCACCCGGTCGCCTCCAGTTCGTACAGCTGCTGGCTCGTGTCCATGTCCGGCGGTGGACGGCCGACCGGATATAGGTCTACCCGGTCGGGCGCCCCGGCCGGACGCCCGGTCCGCCGTCCCGCTCGCCCGCGGCCCGGTCACCGACAGCGTATTGACCCCGGCCCCGGAGCGTCCCCCCATGTCCCCCCGCCTCCCCTCCGCGGTCGCCCGGGCCACCCGGTGGCGGTGGGTGCTCTGGGCGGCGCTCGCGGGCGGCTTTCTACTGGTGAACTTCCACCGCGTCTCGACGGGGGTGCTCTCCGGGCCGCTCGCCCGGGAGTTCGACACTACCGGTGCCGAACTGGGGTTCCTCCACGCCTCCTTTTTCTACATCTACGCGGCGCTCCAGCTCCCCTCCGGACTGGTCGTCGACCGCTTCGGCAGCCGCCGGGTGGCCGCCGTCGGCCTCCTCGCCATGTCGGCCGGCGTCGTCGGGTTCGCGCTCTCTGGAACGTTCCTCGCGGCGTTCCTCTCGCGGGCGGTCGTCGGCCTCGGCGGGAGCGTCCTGTTCGTCGCGACGCTGCGCTTCCTCGCCAACTGGTACCGGCCCCGGGAGTTCGCCACGATGACGGGGCTGACGGTCGCCGCCGCCGGCGTCGGCGGCGTACTCGCGACGACGCCGCTCGCACTCGCCGTCGAGGCGACGGGCTGGCGGGACTCGATGCTCGCCGCCGCCGCCGTCGGCTTCGCGTTCACCGTCGCGGTGGCGCTCCTCGTGCGGGACCGCCCGGCCGCCGCCGGGTTCGACCCCATCGACGGCGTGACCCCGCCGGAGGGGCTCCCCGACCTCGGGACGGTCGCATCGAACACCCGCCAGGTGCTCGCGGCGCCCTCCACGTGGCTGCTCGGGTTCGTCCTCTTCTTTCTCCTCGGAACGAACTTCACCGTCCTCGGGCTCTGGGGCGTCCCCTACATCGTCCACCTCTACGACGTCTCGGTCCCGCGGGCCTCGAACTACGTCCTGCTGGGTAACCTGGGACTGCTCGTCGGTCCGCCCGTTGTCGGCTGGATCTCGGACCGGGTCGGCCACCGGGTCCCCCTCATGTTCGCCGCCGTCCTCACCTTCGCCCTCTCGTACGCCGTGATCTTCCTGACGGTCGCGCCGCCGCTCGCCGTCGTCGGCGTGGTCCTGTTCGCTGCCAACTTCACCGCCGGGGGGAACATCCTGGCCTACGCTGTCGTCAAGGAGCGACACGCGGCGGCCGCCTCGGGCACCGTCACCGGGACGGTCAACAGCATCGGCTACTTCGGCGCTGCGGTCTTCCCCGCGGCGATGGGGGCCGTCCTCGACGCCTACTGGACGGGCGAGACGGTCGCCGGCGCCCGCATCTACACCGCGCTCGGCTACCGCGTCGCGTTCGGCATCGCGACGCTGTCGGGCCTGCTCTCGCTGGCCTGTCTGACCTGGTTCTATCTCCGGTACCTGCGCGAGCCGGCGGACGAGGGGCCGGCACCCGACGCCGACGCGGGACCGGTCGAGGATTAGTCGACCTCGTCGCCGAGCACCCCCCGTATCTCCCGGAGGTACGACGCCCGCGTGTGACCGAGCCGCGAGAGCCAGGCCTCCTGGTACGACGGTGGAGCAGTGGGAGCACCGGTGAGTCGATCCCTTCCAGTCCGACCGGTTCGAGCACCAGGTCGAGGAACCCCTCTACCTCCCGCGCGTCGACGGCGAACAGGGATCGCGTGGCGTGTTTTCCGGTCACGAGCACCCAGTCGGGCGCGACGGCCGCGACCTCGTCCAGCAGGTACGGTCGACAGTTCTCGAGCTCCGCGGCCGTGGGTTCGCGATTCGTCGGGTTCGCCGACGTCTCCGTCGCCCCCTCGCCCGACGCACGCCCCTCACACGGGAAGCACTTGACCGCGTTCGTGTAGTAGGCCTCGTCCGCGTACCCGAGGTCAGCGACCATCGCCCGGACCTTCCGACCGGAGGCCCGCGAGGTGTACGCCATCCCGGTCCAGTTGCCCCCCTTCCACCGCCGGCGGGCGAGAACGAAAGCGTGTCGCCGGGCCCCGGTCGCCCGCGTGCGGGGGCGTTCGGGGCGGGTTCGGGATGTGTACGAGACGCACGTTCTGAAATAATCGATAGATTTATACCGTAAGCGTTAGGTGGGGCCCCGACCTGGTCGACGTGTGGCACGGACAGACGAACGTACCGAGGGGAGCGGGCACCTGCCGATCGAGCGCGACCGGTACGGCTCGTTCACGCTCACCGACGGTGATTTCGTGGTGTTCGACCGCCGTGACCCGGACGTGTGGCTCCGGTCCTCGCTCACCGTCGGCATCGAGCGGTAGACCGCGGCACGACGCCGAGTGGTAGCACGGCGGGTCCCGGACGGTCGGGTGACGTCCGACGGACCGGGGTGATCGTGCTGTCGGACATACGCCCTCGAACGACATCGCCGTCCCATCCGCGGCGATGATGTTCGAGTAGTCGTGTCCGGCAGTATCAGGCGGTCTCTTCCGCCTCTGTCGCCGTGTACCCCGGCAGCGGGACCAGCGTTATCGGCCGATCGACCTTCTTGAGCAGCGACTGCGCGACGCTCCCGAAGATGATGCGCTCGGTCCGGGAGTGCTGTCTGAGCCCCATGACGATCCGGTCGGCGTCGATATCGCGGGCCATCTCGACGATCTCCGTCGAAGGGTTCCGTCCACGGTTCACCTGGCGCGTACTGACCGTCACCCGGTCGTCGAACGCGCCCTCGAACGCCGTCAGCGCCTCCCCGCCGGCGTCGATCGCCTCCACGTCGTCCTCGGTGAGCACGTTCACCACCTCGACGGTGTCGCCGGGAACCACCGTCTCGACGAGGAACGCACACAGCGCCTCGCTAGCTTCGATCCCGTCCGTTCCGACGAGGTATGTTGTCATTGCACACAGTGCTACAACGAAGGAGGACAAAAACGTCCCGGCGGCGCCGGTGCGCGGCGGGGTCCCCGGGTCGCTCACTCGGTCAGCGGCAGGGCGAACCCGAAGAGGACGGGCGAGAGGAACGCCACGACGAGACCCAGCATCTCGAGGTCTAGCAGGAGCGTGTCCTCCCATGTGGGGAGCGACCCGACGAGCGCCGGGAGGAACGCCTCGCCCGCAGCACCGACGAGCAGCATCGCCAGTCCCAGGAGGAACCCGCGCTTGGCCAGTTTCGGGTAGTCGAGGTCGCCGTATCGACCCATCGACGGGGCGAGGGCGAGCGGGGAGTTATGTCGACCGGTCCGTCGCTGGGGTCTTCGGGTCGGTCCAGTCGTCGGTGCCCGGTCGCCGATCCCGACCGGTTACGGAGGTTCTGTCTGACGGATGGTGTTACGTGGGACCCTCGGTGTGTGCCCGGTCCGCACGTTGCGTGCGAACGTGCGGCGGTCGCTCTCGAAAGGATCATATCGTCGGCTCCCCGAGCCGGACCAATGCGAATCGACGCGCTCGAAGTCTTCGCCGCGTTCGTGGTCGCCACCGTGGACATCGTCGGAACCGTCGTCCCCATCTATCTCGGGGTCGAGGCCGAGCGCCTCGCGATGGCGGACCTCGCCGGCGGGGAGTTCGCCGTCGGGGCGTGGCTGCTGGTGATGGGGGCGGTCGCCCTGTTCTTCGGGCTGGAGCTCGTCGGCCGGCGTCGGCTCCTCCCGCGAGTGACCGGGCTCGTCTGGCGGGCCTGATCCCGCGAGCGGGCGCATCCCGGGTACGCCACCGCCGTCTGCCCGACCGATTCCCCTTTAGTGGCGGGCGTTCTCCCCCCCTGTATGAACCGCTTCGTGGAGGTGGACGACCAGTACGACCCCCACACGGTCGAAGCGCGGACCTTCGACCACTGGGACGAGGTCGACGCCTACCGGAAGGCCAAGGAGCACCGCGCCGACGGGGAGGACTACTTCTTCCTCGACGGACCGCCGTACACCTCCGGGGCGGCCCACATGGGGACGACCTGGAACAAGACGCTGAAGGACGCCTACATCCGCTACCTGCGGATGCGCGGCTACGACGTCACCGACCGCCCGGGCTACGACATGCACGGGCTGCCCATCGAGACGAAGGTCGAGGAGCGCCTCGGCTTCGAGAACAAGAAGGACATCGAGGCGTTCGGGATGGAGAACTTCATCGAGGAGTGCAAGTCCTTCGCCGAGGAGCAGCTGGAGGGCCTCCAGGAGGACTTCCAGTCGTTCGGCGTCTGGATGGACTGGGAGGACCCGTACAGGACGGTCACCCCGGAGTACATGGAGGCCGCCTGGTGGGGGTTCGAGAAGGCCCACGAGCGCGGGCTCGTCACGCAGGGGAAACGCTCGATCACACAGTGTCCCCGCTGTGAGACCGCCATCGCCAAGAACGAGGTCGAGTACCACCAGGTCGAGGATCCCTCCATCTACGTGACGTTCCCCCTCCGCGACCGCGAGGGGTCGCTGGTCATCTGGACCACCACGCCCTGGACCGTCCCCGGCAACACGTTCGTCGCGGTGGGCGAGGACGTCAGTTACGCGAAGGTGCGAGCAGAGAAGGACGGTCGAGAGGAGGTCCTGTACGTCGCCACCGACGTCGTCGACGAGGTGATGGAGAAGGGCGGGTACGACGACTACGAGGTCGAGGACGAACTCGCGGGCGAGGGGATGGTCGGCTGGGCCTACGAGCACCCGCTGGCCGAGGAGGTGCCCGAACACCCCGACTTCGACGGCGCGCTCGAGGTCTACACCGCCGACTACGTCGAGGTCGACCGGACCGGGCTCGTCCACTCCGCGCCCGGGCACGGCGAGGAGGACTTCGAGCGCGGCACCGAACTCGGCCTCGACATCTACTGTCCGGTCGGCGGCGACGGCGTCTACGACGAGAGTGCGGGAAAGTACGCCGGCCAGTTCGTCCGCGACGCCAACGAGCACATCCGGGCGGACCTGGAGGCGAAGGGGCGGCTCCTGGCCGACGAGGCCTACGTCCACGACTACGGCCAGTGCTGGCGGTGTGATACGGACATCGTCCAGATCGTCACCGACCAGTGGTTCATCACGGTCACGGACATCAAGGACGAACTGCTGGCCAACATCGAGGACAGCGAGTGGTACCCCCCGGACGCGCGGGACAAGCGGTTCAGGCAGTTCGTCGAGAACTCCCCCGACTGGAACGTCTCCCGCCAGCGCTACTGGGGGATCCCCATCCCCATCTGGACGCCCGAAGGGGACGAAGACGGCGGCGAAAACGGCGACGCGGACGACGACGGGACGGCCTGGTCCGGCGACATGGAGGACGCCATCGTCGTCGGAACCCGCGAGGAGCTGGCCGACCTCGCCGACCAGGACGTCGACCCCGAGGCGGTGGACCTCCACCGGCCCACCGTCGACGACCTGACCATCACCCGCGAGGATACGACCTACACGCGGGTTCCGGACGTGTTCGACGTCTGGCTCGACTCCTCGGTCGCCTCGTGGGGTACCCTCGACTACCCCGAGGAGGAGGAGGCGTTCGAGGAGCTGTGGCCCGCGGACCTCATCATGGAGGCCCACGACCAGACGCGGGGCTGGTTCTGGTCCCAGCTGGGGATGGGGACGGCGGCGCTCGACGAGATCCCCTACCGGAAGGTGCTGATGCACGGCTGGGCGCTGATGCCCGACGGACGGACGATGTCGAAGTCACGGGGCATCCTCGTCGACCCGAAGGAGGTCATCGAGGAGTACGGCACCGACCCGATGCGGGCGTTCCTGCTCGCCCAGACCCCACAGGGCGACGACATGCGGTTCTCCTGGGACGAACTGGAGAACAAACAGCGGGACCTCAACATCCTCTGGAACGTGTTCCGGTTCCCGCTGCCGTACATGCGCCTCGACGGGTTCGAGCCCGGGGCTGTGAATGTGGACGACGTGAAACTGGAGACCGTCGACGAGTGGGTGCTCTCGCGCCTGCAGACCGTCGAGGCCGAGATGACCGAGTCGTGGGCGGAGTTCCGCCAGGACCGCGCGCTCGACACGCTGCTCTCGTTCGTCGTCGAGGACGTCTCGCGGTTCTACATCCAGGTCGTCCGCGAGCGGATGTGGGAGGAGGAGGACAGCGACTCCAAGCGGGCCGCCTACGCCACGTTCTACCGCGTGCTGCGCGAGGTCGTGGCGCTGCTGGCCCCCTACACCCCGTTCGTCGCCGAGGAGATATACGGGCATCTCACGGGCGACGCCGGCCACGACACCGTCCACATGTGCGACTGGCCCGAACCCGACGAGGACCTGCGCGACCCCGAACTCGAGCGGGACGTGACGGTCCTCCGGGGAGTCGAGGAGGCCGGCGCGAACGCCCGCCAGCAGGCCGAGCGAAAGCTCCGGTGGCCCGTCTCGCGGGTCGTCGTCGCGGCCGCCGACGGGGAGACCGCGGCCGCGGTCGACCGGCACCGCGACCTGCTGTGCGAGCGGCTGAACGCCAGGGAGATCGAACTCGTCGGCCCCGGCGAGGAGTGGCGCGAACTCGCCTACGGCGCCCGCGCGGACATGTCCGTCCTCGGTCCCGAGTTCGGAAGCGAGGCGAGCGGGGTGATGAACGCGCTGAACGAGGCCAGCGTCGACGAGCAGAGCCTGGAGGCACTCGAGGAGGCGGTCTCGGAATCGCTCGGCCGCGAGGTCGAACTGACCGGGGAGATGGTCGAGTTCGTCACCCGGACCCCCGAGGACGTCGAGGGGACGACGTTCCGCGCCGACGGCCAGGAGCGCGGCGTCGTTTACGTCGACACCGCGCTCACCGAGGAGATCGAGTCCGAGGGGTACGCCCGCGAGGCCATCCGCCGGATCCAGGAGATGCGCAAGGACCTCGACCTGGACCTCGAGGCGGAGGTGCGCGTCGAACTCGACGTCCGCGACGAGCGGGTGGCCGACCTCGTCCGCCGCCACGAGGACCTGATCGCCCGCGAGGTCCGGGCGGCCGAGTTCGACGAGGTGGCCGACGGCCACCGCAAGGAGTGGGAGGTCGAGGGCGTGACGATGGAGATCGCCGTCGAGCCGCTCGCCACACCCTCCCCGTCGGACTGACCCGCGCCGGTTCCTCACCGCTCCGGCCGGTACAGCCAGCCGATCGCGCCAAGGACTGACCCGAGTAGGCTCGCCGCGAGGTCCGCCCGCTCGAGTTCTCTCCCCGGAATCCGCTCCTGGAGCCGGCCGAGCAGGATGGCGTAGCCGGTCGAGAGGAGCACGGCGAGGACGCCCGTCGATCGGGCTCCGCGCGGTCCGGGGGTGCCCCCGAACGCGTCGACGACCGCTGCCGCGAAGGCGCCGTGGCCGAGGAGGTGGAGCAGTTTGTCGGGCCCGACCAGCCGGAACTCCGGGTGGCGGCCGCCGGGCACCGGGAGCACCGACCCGACGAGCAGCACTGCCGCGACGAGGGCGACGCGGGTACGGCGCGACCGTGTCGTGGAACGGGGACCGGCCATGGGGGCGTAGCGGCACCGTGGACCGGATGCCGGATAGCGTTGTTGACGGATCCGCTGGAACCACGGCGTCCTTCCGAGAATCAGTGGTGCTTCGAACGTCGTTCTGCCGTTCATCACCACCTCATCAGATACTAGAACTGAATGAAATTTTAATACGTTTTGTTTTTATTTTATATCGGACACGACTCGGAGGACGCGAAAAACGAACGAACCGCTCACAGTTGGACTCTCGTATGCGACCCGAGAGGTTCCCGTTTTCGGGGTCCCGAACGCGTGCTGTGGCACACTTCACGGAATCACGCTACCCCTTCGTGATATCCGAAAGCGGTTTTGAGGTCCACTCACCCACCTCCACATGGTCGAATACCTCGTCCGTACCTGGTCCCGTTTCCCAGTTACAGTCCCCGGTCGCGCCGTGAATGGTGTCCTCGCTTTTGCCCCGGACCTCGTGTGTCGATCAGTGATCCCTCTCGCCGTCTCGATCCGTACGGATGTCGAACTGGTGGCTATCTGAACCTACGTTCGTCGGCGGGAATTGGCCGAGTCGGATGCGTCAGTCGACGAGATATTGTACAGTGTCGAGACAGCCGGTGGCCGAAACCGTTGTGGGAAGATCGACAGCCGTCAAAAGGGTACGACGTTCATACATCGCTCAAACGGTATCCTATCGAATATTATCGGGTATTTATTATAAGATCGGTATATGTCATCCGACGATCCCTCCAGCGTCTTCAGAAGGACCTCGGCGGTTCGTAACTAGCGTAACGGTTCGCCGGCAGATGCGGCGTGCGCCGATCCTTCTTGCACACTGCTGTTTCGAGGTTGGACATCCCCTGTTAGGTATCTCGAACGGCGAGCACCGGTTGGTCCACCTTCCCTATGACTCGACCGGTTGTTCGACCGAGGATCCGCTCACGAAGTGACGGCTGAGACTCGCCGACGATCAGTACGTCGTACTCTCGGGCAGTCGCGACGATCGCGTCCGCCGGTGAGTCCCCGCGGTCGACCTGCCACTCGACGCGGTCGGGATCGAGCCCGTTTTCCGCCAGCTGATCGCGGGCGCCTCTGAGGAGTAACTCACCGCGAGATGCCTCTTCGTCCGACTCAGCGACGTTGTACAGAGTGACCGTCACATCGCTCTGTCGCATCAGATCGATAACAAACGAAATAATCCTGTCGAGGTTCTCGTCGCCCCGCATCGGAACGAGCACACGAGTGAGTTCCTCGGCGTAATCGCCGGGCGTGAGAACCGCATCGACATCGTACTCGGCGGCGACGTGGTCGATCGTCTCGTCTTTGTCATGCGTAAAGACGACGACGGACTCGACCTCTGTGCCTCGGTCGGCGAACTGAGAGACCGCGTCCTCGATTGCGGCGGTCGCTTCGTCTCCACGGTTCGACCGGACCTGTTCGGGCGCCGCCTGACTCGGGACCGGATAGTAGCCGAGCACGATGATGTGCAGAGGCGCGAGCGTCTCGACCAGCGCCACCGGCAGATCCTCGGTTTCGGCGGCGTTTAGCGGGATCAACACCGTCGAATCCCCGTCGCCTTTGTTCGGGTTACCGTCAGCCATATGTTACCACTGATTCCCACCACGTTTAAGTAGAGGGGACGCTGCGACTCCTCGTTATGCGTATCCGAATATATATGCCGCCACCCCGTCGTACCTCGTGAGACCAAACGGTGAACAACATCTGTACGGCTCCGAACGACCGGAACACCCTCTTTTTGAAGAGATAACGTGACCGAGAGCCAACTCGATCGGACGCTCGACTTCACCGAGGCGATGACACTGGGTGGAGGGACGATGATCGGCGCGGGGATATTCATTCTGCCGGCGATTGCGGCCGAAGGCGCTGGTCCGGCAAGCTCGATTTCTTTCGGTATCGCGGGCTTCGTTGCGTTGCTCGCCGCGCTTTCGTTGGCGGAACTGGCGACGGGTATGCCGATTTCAGGAGGTAGTTATCACTACGTCAACCGCGGGCTCGGGAGCTTCTTCGGCAGCATCGTTGGATGGGGGATGTGGACCGGCCTCATGTTCGCCAGCGCCTTCTATATGGTCGGGTTCGGGCAGTATATCGTCGAATCGGTCCCGTTCCTCGACGGTCGTGCACTGATCGTTCTGACCGGACTCATCGGTCTTGCCCTCATCGTCGGGATGAACTACTACGGTACTGAGGAGTCCAGCGGCGCACAGAACATCATGATTGGCACCGAATTCGTCATCGTGCTAATCTACACCGGGATCGGGCTCTTCTTCATAAAGACGGCGAACCTGGTCGACTTCGCGCCGACCGGCCCCTCGGGAATCGTCGCCACAACAGGGGTCGTCTTCGTGACGTTCCTCGGGTTCGAGATCATCGCGACCGTGGCCGGCGAGATCAAAAAGCCGGGCAAGCTCATCCCGCTGACGATGGTGCTCTCGGTCGTCGGGGTGACGATCCTCTACATGATCATTATGATCGTCTCGACCGGTGTCATCCCGTATCAGGAGCTCGGTGGATCGCTGGTCCCCGTCGCCGACGTCGCGGTCGTGTTCGCGGGGTCGGTTGGCGTGGTCGCTATCGTCTTCGCGGCGGTCATCGCGGCCATCTCGAGTTCGAACTCCTCTATCCTGGCAGCTTCACGGGTGTTGTTTGCCATGGGGCGAGACAACCTGATGAGCGACTGGCTGAACGAGACGCACGGCCGGTTCAACACTCCCCATCGAGCGGTGGTTGCGACCGGGGCAGTGACAGCGGGGCTGATCGGCATCGGGTTGGAGGTCGAGGCGATCGTCGCGCTGCTGGCCGAGGTGGCGAGTTTCAGCTTCCTCGTGACCTACGGTCTCGTTCACGTCGCACTGGTCACGTTCCGTCGGGCCGACCCACCGGATTACGACCCCGACTTCGAGGTGCCCGGGATCCTGTTCCCGATCGTGCCGGTTCTCGGCGTACTTGCGTCGGTGTTCGTCATCTCACAGATGGCACAGATCGTCCAGTTCGTCGGTGCGGGAATCATCGGGCTCGGAGGAGTCTGGTACCTCGCCTACGCCAGAACCAACGTGGTCGAGGAGGGGTTGCTCCGTGACGCGCTTCCCGGGCAGGGCCCGACGTACACGGTGCTCGTTCCCATCGTGAACCCGAAGACACAGCAGGGGCTGCTGGAACTCGCTGCGGCTAACGCGTCCGCGAACGCGGAGAACGGATCGGTAGAAATCGTCGCGCTCAATGTCCTCCAGGTGGCTGGAGACACTCGACAGAACGTCGAGGTCGATCGTCTCGAGCACCAGCGTGAACTGCTGGAGGCGTCCCGCAGCATCGCGGAGAAGATGGATATCCCCCTCCAGACTCGTGCCGTCGTCGGCCAGAATATCGGCGAAACTATCCTGGAGGTGCTCGAATCGGAGGAGGCCGACCACGTCCTGCTCGGCTGGCGCGGGTCGTTCGGCCGAGGCGAGTACGCATTCGGGGCAAATCTGGACGCTCTCCTCACTGATGCCCCGGTGGACGTGACGCTGGCTCATTTCCGAGAACGGCCCGTCGAGGACGTAGTGGCACTCATCGGCGATGGCCCGAACACTCCGACGGCTGTCCGTCGAGCAGCGGAATTCGCAACCCTTGGCAGGGAGAACGCACGACCGACGCTGATCAACGTTCAGTTGGTCAACGGAGGGACGAGCGAGGGATCGACGGACTCGAACGATACCGCTGTAGAGCGGGGCGAGGAGACGATCGAGGGCGTCGCCCAACAGGTCGGTCTCGACCCCGGAGAGTACGACACGTCAGTACTGGTCGGCGAAACCATCGAATCGGCGGTCGTCGACGCGATCGATGAACGCGATCTGGTCTGTCTCGGACTATCCGACCGGTCCGACCTACTCCGAGATCGATCCGGGTCGATCGCGGAACGGATACACGATCAAACGTCGTGCAACGTTGCGATTGCGAAACGTAGCCGAGGAAACTCGGAGGCCAACCCTGATACCGATGAGTAGAGCCCCCGTGCACTGCGCGAATTTCCCCCCGCTTCACAGCGCGTCGGCGACGGTCGGGGCGACGCTGACGGCGCTCTCGGCCCGCTCTATCGTGTCGGTCCCGTACACCCGGTCGACGCCGGCCCGGGCCAGCCGCGTGCGGGCGTTGCGGGCGAGCACCGCGTGGACGCAGGCCACGAACACGCCCGAGGGCGCCTCCAGCTGGCCGATGGCCTCGCTCATCGTCCCGCCGGTGGCGACGATGTCGTCGACGAGCACGACGTCCCGTCCCGCGGCCTCGGTCTCCGCGGGGGCGACCGACACCTCGCCGGTGTCGCGGTCGCGGTGTTTCTCGAAGTGGTCGACGGTTCCGGAGCCGTAGGCGTCGCGCACCGACTTCGCGAGGCCGCGGGCGGAGGCGTCCGGCGCGAGGAACAGCGGGTCCACGAGGTCGGGAAGGGGGACGGCGAGGCGGTCGGCGGCCGAGGGCGTCTCGAACGGCACGTCGAAGAACTCGCCGACGGCCGGTTCGTGCGGGTCGACACAGACCACGCGGTCGGTCGACGCCGAGAGCGCGCGGGCGACGGCCCGTGCCGACACCGGCTCGCCCTCGCGGAACGCCTCGTCCTGGCGGGCGTAGCCCATGTACGGCAGGACGGTCACGATCTCCTCGGCGTACTGCCGGGCGACGTCCTGGAGCTGGAGCAGTTCGACGTGGGCGTCCCCGGAGACGGTGCTGGCGACGACGACCGCCCGGTCGACCGGCTCGGGGTCGGCGATGCGGGCCACGAGTTCGCCGTCCGCGAACCGGTCGTACTCGACCGCCGCGAGGCGTTCGTCGAGGTCGGCCGCCAGCGCCGCCCCCAGCGACTGGGACGCCGAGCCCGGGAGTATCATGTCCGGGGCTGGAACGCGGGCCGTTACAAGCGTTACTTCTCGGCGGTACGTCTCGGCACGATCGTCGTTCCCGTCGATCACCGCTCGTCGTGCCGTCCCCCCGCCCTCTCGTCGGTGACGAGGGACTTATCGGGAGTGAACGAGAGGGTCCGGCAGATGGTCGCGACGACGACGCTACTGACGCTGGTGGTCGCCGGGCTGGCCTCCCTGTTCATGGCCTGGGCTATCGGCGCCGGCTCCTCGGGGTCGACGCCGTTCGCCCCCGCGGTCGGCGCGAACGCCATCGGCGTGATGCGCGCGGGGTTCGTCGTCGGTGTCCTGGGGCTCGGTGGGGCGGTGCTCCAGGGCGCGAACGTCACCGAGGCAGTGGGTCGTGAGCTGATACGGGGCGTGACGCTCTCGCCGACCGCCGCCATCGTCGGCCTCATCACCGCGGCGACGCTCGTCGCCGTCGGCGTCTTCACCGGATATCCGATCGCCACCGCGTTCACCGTCACCGGCGCGGTCGTCGGCGTCGGGCTGGCGCTCGGGGGCGACCCCGCGTGGGCGAAGTACCGCGAGATCGTCGCGCTGTGGGTCGCGACCCCGTTCGTCGGCGGCGGCATCGCCTACGGGACCGCCCGACTCCTCCGGGCCGAGGGCGTCCCCGAGCGGGTGGCGGTCCCGCTACTCGCGGGCGTGGTCGGGCTCGTCCTCGCGAACGTGGAGTTCGTCCTTCTCGGCCCGGCTGGGGAGGCGGCCTCGATCGCCGGCACGCTCGCGGGCGGGTCGCTCGCGACCGCGGGCGTCTCGGTGCTGTTCGCCGCCCTCGCGGCGCTCGTGCTCTACCGCGAGATGGTCCGCGACGAGGCCCGGGGGCAGCGGCGGTTCCTGCTGGTCATGGGCGGGCTCGTCGCGTTCTCCGCCGGCGGATCGCAGGTCGGCCTCGCTCTCGGCCCGATGCTCCCCCTGCTCGACGACGTGCCGTTCGCGATACCGCTCACGGCGCTGCTCCTCGGCGGGGGCGTCGGTCTCCTGCTCGGCTCCTGGACCGGCGCCCCCCGGATGATAAAGGCGCTGGCACAGGACTACTCCTCGTTGGGGCCCCGTCGATCGATCGCCGCGCTCATCCCCTCGTTCGCCATCGCACAGGCTGCGGTGTTCCTGGGCGTCCCCGTCTCGTTCAACGAGATCATCGTCAGCGCCATCGTCGGATCGGGCTACGCCGCGGGCGGGGCGGGCGTCTCCGGGCGGAAAATGGCCTACACCGTGCTGGCGTGGGTCGCGTCGCTCGTACTCGCCGGCGGGGTGAGCTACGGCGCGTACCTCGCCTGGGCGGCCCTGTAGCGGGCGGGCCGCCGGGGCGGCCCTGTAGCGGGCGAACCGCGGGTCTGTTCAGGCTCTGAAAACGCTGACTTACTTAGTTACGTGTGTCCGTCCTTTCGGGGGATATGACGGGTGGGCGCTGTATCAACTGTGGGGAGCCGGACGCCGAGCCGTACGACCTGCTGGTCCGGAGTACCAACCACGAGGCGGTGCTCCTCTGTGAGACGTGTCACGAGGCCATCCAGCGCGAGATGGTCGAGGAGGGGTGAGCCCCGTGTCCCGTTCGATGGAGGTCACCGGTTCGGTCACGCCGCCGCGGCACGTCCGGGTGCTCCACGTCGACGACGATCCGGCGCTCCGGGACCTCGCGGCCGACTTCCTGGAGCGCGTCGACGAGGAGATGACGGTCCGGAGCGAGTCCGACCCGCGAGCCGTCCCCGAACGGATCGAGTCGGAGCCGATCCACTGCGTCGTCAGCGACAAGCGGATGCCCGAGTGCGACGGGCTCGAACTCTGTCGGCGGGTCCGCGAGGACCACCCCGACCTGCCGTTCGTCCTGTTCACGAGCGAGGGGGGCGACGACGTGGTAGAGCGGGCAAACGAAGTCGGCGTCACGGACTACGTTCCGAAGGCGCCCGGCGTCGAGCAGTACGAACTCCTGGCGGACCGCATCAGGGCGGCCGTCGAGCACCGCCGGAGTCGCGAACGGTACGACGACGTCGAGACGCCGTCCGGGACACAGCCGACCGCGTAGGTCGGTTACTCGATCTCGACCTCGTCGGGCTCGGCGCCGTCCTCGGGTGCCTCGGGATCGGGCTCGACCGGCCTGGTGATGCGAGCTTTCATTATCCGGGTGTTCTGGACCTCCTCGACACGGATGTCGATGCCGTCGTAGGAGATGACCTCGCCCTCCTCGACGAGCCGGCCGGCGCGGTTGAAGATGAACCCGGCGATGGTCTCGAACTCCTCGCCCTCCGGCAGGTCGATCTCCAGGGCGTCGTTCACCTCCTCGATGTTCACCTCGCCGCGGACGAGCACCTCGAACTCGTCGACGAACTCGATGGGCTCCTCCTCGCCGCCCTCGAGGATCTCGCCGACGATCTCCTCGGTGAGGTCCTCCATCGTGACGAGCCCCTCGGTGGTGCCGAACTCGTCGATGACGATGACCATCGGCATCCGGTTCTGGCGCATCTCCGCGAGCAGTTCGTCGACGTTCTTCGATTCGGGGACGTGCAGCGTCGGCTGGATGAGGTCCTCGAGATCGAGGTTGCCCTCGTGTTCGCCGTAGTTCAGATCCCGGACGAGGTCCCGGATGTTGACGACGCCGACGACGTTGTCGAGCGACCCCTCGTAGACGGGCAGGCGGGCGTGCCCGGAGTGGACGCAGGTCTCGATGGCCTCCTGGATCGAGGACTCGACGTCGATAGCGTCCATGTCCAGCCGCGGGGTCATCACCTCCTTGGCGATGGTGTTGTTGAACCGGAAGACCCGCTGGAGCAGTTCGCGCTCGTCCTCCTCGATGACGCCCTCGCGCTCGCCCGTCTCGATGATGTCCTGTATCTCGTCGCGGGTGACATAGGACGTCTCGATGGCCGACCGCCCACCCGTGACCTTGTTGACGACCCGCGTGAGGTAGTCGAACAGGACGACCAGCGGGAGCAGCACCTGCTCGGCGAGTTTGAGCGGTCGGGCGATGCGTAGCGCCCACGATTCGGTGTTCTCGACGGCGTAGCTCTTGGGTGCGGACTCGCCGAACAGCAGCACGATGGCCGTGATGCCGAACGTGGCGATGGCGACGGCGGTCCCCTGGGTGAAGTAGACTGCCAGCAACCCCGTCGCGATGGAGGACATCGCGATGTTGACGAGGTTGTTCCCGACGAGGATCGTCACCAGGAGTCGGTGCGGGTCGTCCTTCAGCGCCTTGAGTGTGCTCGCTCCCGGCGCACCCTCTTCGGCGAGCGATTCGGTGCGGTGCTCCGCCAGCGAGAACATCGCGATCTCCGAGGAGGAGAAGAACCCCGAGAGGGCGATGAGGACGAGGATGGTGAGGGCGCCGATCGAGACGAACGCGGCCTCGCTCAGGACGAAGAAGCCGAAGACGTCGATCTGCGCCTGCATGACCGGAGCGATAGAGAGCGGCACTGACCCCTGTATACCCATTGCAACACCCCGTTTACTCCGGCCCGGGGATTAAGAGTTGTCATGGGCGACGGTCGCGTGCCGGGGATCGGGGGTGCTCGTCGCCGGCGCTCGGCCGTGCCCGACGCCCGGAGGGAGAAGGTTTAGGCACGTGTCGACCCAACCGAGGCGTATGTCAGAGCCACAGATCACGGTCTACCGGCTGCAGGCCTGTCCGTTCTGCGAGCGGGTGATCCGGAAGCTGAACGACCTCGGCCTGGAGTACGACTCCCGGTTCGTCGAGGCGCGGCACTCCCGTCGGAACGTCGTCGAGCGGGTCTCGGGAAAGCGAACCGTCCCGGCGCTCGTCGACGAGCGGACCGGCGTCACGATGTCCGAGAGCGGCAACATCGTCGAGTACCTCGAGGCGACCTACGGCGAGGGGGGGGCGATGGCCGGCGAGGCGGGTGCCGCACGCGCGGACGGTGGTGACTGAATGTCCTCGATGGGGCTCGACTTCGAGGTGACCGAACTCGGACCGACCGACCACGTCGAGGTCGGCGAGGAGGCGCCGGCGTTCACCCGGCCGCTCGTCAACGATGAGTACTGGGAGGACGCCTCGCTCTCGGAACTGCTGGAGGAGGGCCCGGTCGTGCTCGTCTTCCACGCGATGGACGGGGACTTCCCCGCGACCTACACCTGGCAGGAGATACGGGACCGCGGCTGGGACGAGTGGGACGCCGAGGTCGTCGGCGTGAGCGTCTCGACGCCCTACGAGCACGAGGCGTTTCTGCGCGAGTGGCGCGGGTTCGAGCGGTTCAGACTGTTCTCGGACCCGGGGAACGATGTCGCCGAGGCGTACGGCGTCGTCCACGACCTCGACGGGATGAGCGGCGTGAGCGAGGCACGGCCCTCCGTGTTCGTCGTCGACACCGACCGGACCGTCCGGTACGCGTGGACGGCCACCGAGTACCCCGACTTCCCGCGGTACGAGGCGGTCGAGGACGCCGTCGAGTCGCTGTAGGGATGGCCGCGGAGTCCCGTGACGTGAGCGGAGAGGACATCGAGCGGGCCGGCGAGGCGATACGGGAGGGGGGGCTGGTCGTCTACCCGACCGACACGGTGTACGGCCTCGGCGCGGACGCGCTCGACCCCGACGCGATAGAGCGGGTCTTCGAGACGAAGGGCCGCGCCCGCGACCGGCCGCTGTCGCTCGGCGTCCCGGACGTCGAGCGCGCGCTCGACTACGCCGACCCCACCGACTGCGAGGAGCGGCTCATGCGCGAGTTCCTCCCAGGCCCAGTCACGGTGGTCGTCGAGCGGCGTGAGGTCGTTCCGGACGCCCTCACCGGCGGGAGCGACCGCGTCGGGATCCGGATCCCGGACCACGACGTCGCGCTGGCGTTCTATCGGGCGGCCGACCGGCCGGTGACGGCGACGAGCGCGAACCGCTCGGGGGAAGGGAGCGCCCGTCGGGTGGCCGAGATCCACCGCTCGGTCCGCGAGACGGCGGTCGTCCTCGACGCCGGCGAGACCACTAGCACCGAGAGCACGGTCGTCGATCCCTCGCTCGCCGACCCGGTGATCCGCGAGGGAACCGAGGCCGACGCCGTGCGGGCGTGGCTCCGCGACGAAGTCTAAGTCTCGATCGGGGTCTCCCGGAGGTGGTACTCGATCCCCTCGTCCTCGAGCACCCCCCGGAGCGCGTCCATCCCCCGGTCCAGTTCGAGGCCGACCGTCTCGATGTGGGCGTCGGGGTTCTCGGTGGGTTCGGTCTCGAAGTGCGCGGTGAGTTCGATCCCCTCGGGGTGGTCGTACCCTCGGATGTGGACCTGCCACCACTCGTACTCCGGGTAGTCGGGGTGGTCGTAGAACTCCACCCGCCGGAGGTTGAGTATCTCGTGGCGGTAGGAGTAGGAGAACTCCCAGCCGGGGTCGAAGTAGTGGTGCCCGAGGAGCCGCTCGGCCTCGTCCTCCGTGAGCGGGACGACGTAGCCGGCGTTCCCGGGGCGTTCCTTGGTGAAGAACGTCTTCCGGATCCACCAGATCGAGCGCCTGAGCGATGCGAGCGGCGTCTCCGGCAGGTGGCGCAGGCGTTCGACGAAGTCGTTGATCCGGTACTCGAGCGATGGCATACCACCCCTCCTCCGGCACTCGTGTTAGTCTTTGTCACAGCCCGAGCAGCGAGCGCAGCGAGCGAGTACGCGTCCCGCAGGTCGCGCGGTACTCACACGCCCGGCACTTCCCGTCGCTGTCGACGCGGGCCGGCGGGCCGTCCATCGACTCGGCCACCCGGACCGCGCGGCGGTGGGCGGCCTTCCGGCGCGTCGTGAGCCGGACCTCGCGGATCACGCCGTAGGCGGGGTACTCGGCGAAGGCCCGTTCGACCGGTCGCTGTCGCTCCCACGCGAGCGCCTTCGCGGCCGCGACCGCCCGTACCCCCTGTGGCTCCCACACCCCACGGTCGGGTGGTTCGCCGGCGAACACCAGCGACGGTGTCGGTGGGTCGCCGAACACCTTGTGGGCGATCCCTCGGGCCTCCCTGCCCTCGAGGAAGACGTCGCGTGCGCCCGGATCGGCGAGCCCGGCCCACACCTCGCGGTCGAACCGCTCGCGGGCACAGGAGAGCCGCGTCCTGAACTGCGTCGGTGTCGCCTCCACCTCCGGCGGCATCTCGCTCGTCGGATCCAGCAGTTCGGGGTAGCGAAAGGCGACCTCGCGGACCCGTCGCGCCGTCTCGGCCGCCTCTTCCGGGGGTTCCTCGTCGTCCCGTGTCCGCCGGTAGTAGAGCTTCCGCGGGCAGTAGACAGCCGTCTCGAGGTCGGTGAAGGCGTGCATCGGGGGGTCTGGTCCCGTCCCGGTACTTGAACCTGAGGGGCTACTCGTCCCGACCGTGACTCGATGGTCAGGGACGCTGGGCTCCGCGGAGGAAGGGAGGGTGACACACTCACCGGGGCGGAGCTGTCTGCGGCGGACACCAGCACACGCACCCGCCGCGAGGGCCGAAGGTCCGAGCGGCGCAGTTTTCCCCACGTTTTTACTCGCCCTCGGCGGGCGCCGCCGCGTCACCGCCGGTGTCATCGATGGCCTCCTCGAAGTACTCCTCGCCCGCATGACCGCTCTCCAGCGCCTCGATCACGAGTTCGGCGACGTCGACGATCTCGATCGCCTCCTCGTAGCCGCCGGTCTTGCGGCCGTCTTCGTACATCGTCATGCACATCGGGCAGGCGACGACGAACTTCTCGACGGTGTCGCCGGCGTCGGTGTCCTCCAGCGCCTCGCGGAGACGCTCCTCGCTCGGCTTGACGTCCTCGTTCTGGTCGAGCCAGAGGCCGCCACCCCCGCCCCCACAGCAGTACGAGTCGGCGCGGTTGCGCGGCATCTCGTGGAGGTCACAGCCGGTCATCCGGACCAGTTCCCGCGGCGCCTCGTACTCGTCGTTGAACCGCCCGAGGTGACAGGGGTCGTGGTAGGTGACGGTGTAGTCGAGTTCGTCCCCGCGGAGATCGAGCGCACCGCGTGTGGCGAGCTCCTCGATCACCTGCGTCCAGTGGTACACCTCGATCTCGCCGTCGGGGTTCCACGGCTCCTCGCGGTCGAACGGCATCATCGGGTCGTCGGCGAACTCCTCGAAGTCGATCTCCGGGTACTCGTTCAGGAACGTGTTGTACGAGTGGGGGTCCGTACAGACGATCTTCTCGAACTCGCACTCCTCGAACGAACCCACGAGCGTTCCGGCCTGCTCGAGGAAGAGGAACTCCTCGCCCACCCGCCTGATGTCGTTGCCGTCGTACACCTCCTCGTCGTAGAGGATGCCGACTTCGCAGTCGGCGTGCTCGAATATCTTCGCGAGCGACCGCGCGACCGTCTTGTTCCGGTCGTCGAAGCTCGGGTAGTCCCCGACGTACCAGAGGTACTCGACGCTCGTCTCGCGGGCGTCGGCCACCTCGAACTCCAGCTCCTCGGTCCAGTTCCCCCGGTCGCGGTTGGCGTCGCCGAACGTGTTGCCCTTCTGCATGACGTTCTGGAAGACGTCCTGCAGGCTCGGGGGGATCTCCCCCTCGTCGGTGAGCTGTCGGTTGAGCCGGGTGAACGACTTGAGGTGTTCGATCTCGACCGGGCAGGCGTCCATGCAGGCCATGCAGGCCATGCAGGACTCCATCGACTCCGTCTCGATGACGCCGCCGTCGGCGACGATGGGCACCTCCTCGCCGCCGGCGTCGACCGACTCCCGGTACGATTTGAGGTCGAGGATGACGTCCCGCGGGTCGAGGTTGCGCCCGGAGGCCTTCGCCGGACAGACCGACGAACAGCGGCCGCACTTCGTGCAGGCGTCCTGATCCAGGAGCTCGCGCCAGGTGAAGTCGTCCATCGACTCGGCGTTGGTCTGGTCGAGGTCCGCCGGGACGCCGGGGAGCCGCTTGCCGGCCTTCTCGTCGCGTGTGACGACGTTCGCGAACGAGCTGATCATGTGGAACGGCTTGGCGTAGGGGATAACCGCGATGAAGAGGAACGCCAGCAGGGCGTGGGACCACCACGCAACCGGGTAGAGCGCCCCCGCGAGTTCGGGGCTCACCCCCGCCGCCTCGTAGACGTCCTTGACGAACCAGCCGACGAACGACACCGTCTCGAAGGAGACGTCCCGTTCGACGCTCGTCCCGAGGATGCGCAGCCCCTCCTGGAGGTAGCCGCCGACGCCCAGCAGGAACAGCGACCAGACGAGGAAGTCATCCTCCCAGGAGGTGTGCTTGCCCCAGAGCCGCGCGTTGCGCTTTACGTACCGACGGTAGATGGCGACCCCCACTCCGACGACGAACAGCAGCCCCATCGCGTCCATCACCAGCGAGTACGAGAGGTAGAAGTCCCCGACGAAGAAGGACTGGCCGGTCAGCCGGCGGTAGAAGTCCATATCGATGGCGAGGATGGTCGTCCCGATGAGCAGCGTGAGAAAGCCCCAGAGGATGAACGCATGCATCAGCCCGCCGACCAGGTCGCGGTTGAACTGCTTCTCGTTCGAGCCGACGATGCGTGCGGCCTCGAGGATCCGGCCGGGGAGGTCCTCCAGCCGGTCGAACGGGTCCTCGGCGCCCCGCGAGTAGCGGGCGAACCGCTCGTAGACCCCGTAGGCGAACACCCAGATGGTCACGACGGCGAGGAAGTAGAACACCACCTCCCCGACGGGGGAGATCCGCCAGAACGTCTCTCGCGTGATCGGCTCTCCCGCCTGCAGTGGGAGCGTCGTGGGCATACCCCATCCCGGGTAGCGACGCGCTTAAGTTTTGTTACCCTCGGACACACCCGTCACCGCGCCGTCCCCCGGAAACCGAACTCAGAACGATACGACCACGCCTCGAAACATCAGTTCTATTACCTTACGACCCGCGGCCTCGACGTGTCGACGAACGGCCCGGACGGGGACCAGGCTCATACGGACTGTCGTATTCCGTTACCGGTGATCACCGCCCGCGTCCGGGTACTCGAGGGTGCATCGTTACAACAGTCCGAGCTCAGAGCGCCACCGTGAGCGCGAGCGCGGCTGCCAGGCCGAGTGCGGGCGCGTCCGGCCGGGAGAACGACAGCGCGGGCAGGGTGGGGTTCCACGCGAAACACCGGGCCCGAAGCGCGAGGGCGAACGAATCGGCCCGGTCGAACGCCCGGTTCAAGCCGCCGACGGCGACCAGGCCCATCCGTTCGTGGAGGGGTCGCCGGTCGCCGAGCCGCGCCCGCGAGGCCGCCCGGATCCGCGAGAGGTCCCGCTGCAGGACGGGGAGAAAGCGGAAGACGAACGCGACGCCCGTGCCGAGGAACTGGCCGGCCCGCCCGGGGACGGTCCGCTGGATAGCCGCCCGCGAGTCACGTACCGGTGTCGTCCGGACGTACGCCGCAGCGACGAGAAGGACCAGCAGCGTCCGGTATGACGCGAGCGCCGGGAACCGCGCCTCGGCGATCGAGAAGTACGGCGCCGAGAGGGTCAGCCCCTGCAGGACCGGGCCGAGGACGAGCACGGGGAGGAGGACCCACACCTCACGGAGCGCCGCGACGGGGGCGGTCCGTGCGCCGTACAGCACCACGCCGGTCACGACGGTCAGGGTCGTCAGTCCGGGAACAGTGGTGTGTGCGAACGCGGCCGCGGCGAACGCGAACTGGACCGCGAGCTTCGTCCGGGGATCGAGCCGGTGGGCGAAAGAGTCGCCGGGCTCGTACTGGAGGACCATTCAGCGGGGTGCCGTGGCGTCGTCGCCGTGTCCGGCGGTGGCGCTCCAGCCGACGGGTCGGACGTCCAGGTCGGCCAGCCGGTCCTTGACGGCATCCGGGGACCCGTCGGCAGCGATCCGTCCCTCGCGCATCACGACCACCCGGTCGGCCCACCCCAGGTCGCGCAGGTCGTGGGTGACGACGATTGCCCCGACTCCATCGGCGTGTAGCCCCCGGAGGTGCTCCATGACCGACTGCCGTGCGGGCCAGTCCAGCCCCGCGAACGGCTCGTCGAGCACGAGGTGGTCCGGTTCCATCGCCAGCGCGCCCGCGATCGCGACCCGCGCCTGCTCGCCGCCGGAGAGGCCGTCGATACGTGCCTCCTCGCGGCCGTCGAGGTTCACCGCGGCCAGCGACTCGCTGACCCGACGGTCGATCTCGGACCGCACGAGACCGAGGTTCTCGGGCCCGAACGCCACGTCCGCGCCGACGGTCGCCGAGACGAACGCGTCCCGGGGGTCCTGGAACACCATGCCGACGTGCGTCCGGGCGCGGACGGGGGCCTCGCCGACGGGCTGCCCGTCGACGACCACCGACCCCTCGTCCGGTTCGAGCAGGCCGTTGAAGTGCCGGACGAGCGTCGTCTTCCCGGAGCCGTTCGCGCCTGTGAGGAGGAGACACTCCCCGTCGGGTATCCGGAGCGAGACGCCGTCGACGGCTGTCGTCCCCCCGTACCGGTGGACCAGGTCGTGGGCCTCGATCATTCAATCTGCGACGACGGCGTCGCTCCGGACGATACCCACCGCGGCGGCGATCTTGAACGCCTCGGCGGGGACGAACGACGCCGCGCCGGCGAGGAACGCCTCCACGGGGCCGAGCCCGAGGACGACCATCAGGCCAGCGACGCCCGACGCGTAGATGATCACCGTTCCGAGGACCGTCGCCCCGACGAGCCGGCCGGCCCCGGCGTTCGAGGGGTCGGCGAGTTCGAGCCCCCCGTGGGCGACGTAGCCGACGGCGAACGCCGCCAGCGGGTACGACCAGAGGTAGCCCGCGCTGGAGCCGAACAGGGCGCCGACCCCCGCCGACCCGCCGGCGAATATCGGTGCGCCGACCGCCCCCGCGAACAGGTAGAGGACCATCGACGCCCCGCCCCAGACCGGCCCGAGGAACAGCCCGGCGAGGAACACGCCGAGGACCTGCAGCGTGACCGGGACCCCTGCGGCGGGGAGGGGGTTCGGGAACGAGACGTAGGCGAACGCGCCGGTTAACGCCGCGAGCAACGCCGCGCGTGCGACGTTCACGACTGTCGCGTCGCCGACGAGGTCGACCTGCGAGGCATCCGTGCTCATGACTCGTCGGTCTTCGTAAACCGACCTCAAACTATCGGTTGACGACCGGGTCGGCCGGTGCCCGCTCCGGGTCGGCGACGTACCTGGGCCGGACTGCCCGACGTGCCGGGCGCGGGCTCTGACCCCGTCTACCTCGCGGCCCCGCCTGTGGGCAGACGTCACACGCGTAGCGGCTGCAGTTCCCCAAACGTTCAAATAGCCCTACCGTTTCATCCCTTAGCGACATGGACGAGAAGACCGAGGAGCTCCGTGACATCTTCATGGACGTCACGGACGAGGACACCGTGACCGAGCGCCAGGAGGAGGGGCGCGGGTCGCTGGCGGACGAGCAGTCCGAGGCGGACGTCGAGGCGGGTATCCGGTCGGTCGTAGAGGAGATGCGCGAGCGCTACGAGTTCGACACCGACCTGGACGACGACGCCCTCGTCCGTGTCGTGCGGGGCTACTTCGAGGGGGACTCGGACACGGAGATCGCCGAGGCCGTCGGCGCGGACCGTCGGACCGTCTTCCGGGCTCGGCTCGACCTCCAGCTGCTCCGGGACCGGGACACCGACGCCCCGTTCGAGCTGGCCGACCTCCGTGACCTGCTCGTCGACGACGTCCCCGTGTCCGAGATCGCCGACCGCCTGGACGCGAGCGAGTCGACCGTCCGGCGCTACCGCCGGGTGCTCCGCGCCCAGCACGAGGCCCGGCAGGTCTCCGATCGCTTCCGCGCCGAGTTCGAGGACCAGTTCACCGACGCCGAACTCTCCGAACAGATGACTTCCGAGGTCAAGGAGGACGGTCTCGAAGAGGCCACGGAGGGGATGGAGTCCGAGAGCGACGTTTCCTTCTAACCCATCTTTTTACTGCGGGGGGTGTCCTCGCTCGCTATACTCGCTGCGGCACCCCCCGTTGGAAAAACATGAGTGAAAAAGGCCGCTCGCGGTACAGTGCCCTGGCCCTTCCGCCGAGGAGACCTGTTCTACTGTGACAGACTCGGAGGACCGGACAGTCGACGGGTTCGGGTAGTTCGATCTCGCCGGTGGTCGATCCGACGGACGGCCATACTGGTAGGTGGTTAGTCAGTTCCGGGGATTCATACGGACGGTTGTGGTCCGTTACAGGTAGTCGCCGGTACATCGGTACAACCGTCCCAGTCGCCGGGGATGCGGGCGCTCCGAGCACGTGAACCGATGGTCGGGGTCGCCTATCGAACCGACCGACCGAACCGGATGGTGGTAACTAAGTTCGCCGAGTCAGGATGCTCCGGACATGGAGACCCTCATGCTGGACCCCTCGGACGTCGTGGGCAACGCCCGGATGTCCGAACTCATTCCCGCCTTGGCCGATGCGTTCGCCGCCTACGAGCGCGGGAACGCACAGATGCCCGCGAAGTCCTACATCGACCTCCCGCAGTACGAGGGTGACTTTCGCTCGATGCCCGCCTACCTCGACGCGGGCGAATGGGACGCCGCTGGCATCAAGTGGGTCAACGTCCACGTCGACAACCCCGACGAGTTCGATCTGCCGACGGTGATGGGGACGATGATCTACTCCGACCCCCGGAACGCCTTTCCCCTCGCGATCATGGACGGCACCTCGCTCACCCGCCTGCGGACGGGTGCCGCCGCGGCCGTCGCCACCGACCACCTCGCGGTCGAGGACGCCCGCTCGCTCGGTATCGTCGGCGCTGGCGTCCAATCCTACACGCAACTGGAGGGTATCGCCGAGATACGGCCCATCGAGGAGGTCGTCGTCTCCGACATCGACGAGACGGCCGTCGTCCGATTCGTGGACCGCTACCAAGACGAGTTCGACGTGTACCCGGACTCCGTCGAGGAGGCCGCCGCCTGTGACGTCCTCTCGACGGTGACGCCCGTCGAGGAGCCCATCGTCCCCCGGTCGGCGCTCGGCGAGCACACCCACGTCAACGCGATGGGTGCCGACGCAAAGGGAAAACACGAGCACGAGGATCGGACCCTGCTGGACGCGAAGCTCGTCATCGACGACTACGACCAGACGACACACTCCGGGGAGATCAACGTCCCGTGGAGCGCGAGCGTGCTCGACGAGGACGACATCTACGCCGAACTGGGCGAGATCGTCGTCGGCGACAGGCCCGGACGGGAGCCGGGGGACGGGATCACGCTGTTCGACTCGACGGGGCTGGCGATCCAGGACGTCGCTGCCGCGCACGTCGTCTACGAGCACGCAAAGGAGAACGACAACGGCTACCCGTTCGAACTGGTCGACACGCGGGTCCGGTAGCAGTCGACACCGCCTTCCCGCTCGGCGCCCTACGGGAGGCATGACACAGCGATCCCTCCTCGTCCGGGCGCTCTGGTTCCTCGCCGTCGGCTGGTGGCTCACGCCGATCGTGGTGAACGTCGCGTGGGCGCTGAACGTCACCGTGGTCCTCATCCCGCTGGGGATCAAGCTAATGAACCTCGTCCCGACGGCGCTGACGCTCGCCGAACCCCGGTCGCTCTCGGAATCCGACTCGGGCCGGGGGCAGCGGTCGCTCGTGGTCCGTGGCGTCTACTTCCTCCTCGTGGGCTGGTGGCTGTCGTTCCTCTGGGCGAACGTGGCGACGTTCCTCGCGCTCACGATCCTCGGGCTGCCGGTGGCGTTCTGGATGTTCAACCGGTTGCCGTTCGTGACCTCGTTGTACCGGTTTCACGGCTAGATGAAGGATGTGTTTTGTCCGTGGTTCTCACAAGAGTAGACCGCGAGAGGTCCTCGGAAGCCCCCGCTCGCTCGACGGTTGCGACTCGTTGTGGTCCTCGTTGCTCACTCCGTTCGCTCCTGCGGTCCTTACTTCGTCTCACTCGCCGAGCGAGCGGCCCCTTCCATTCCCACCCGGGGAGTGTTCGTGTTGATAGTCGCCGTTCGGCGGGACTCCGTTGTAGTCGAACCCCAACCGCTTTTGACCGCGGCGGCGCTACGAACGGCCGAGGGCACGTAGCTCAGCTAGGACAGAGCGTCGGACTTCTAATCCGATGGTCGTGGGTTCGAATCCCACCGTGCTCGTCTGTTCCGAGCGAACGCGAGGAACGACGAGCCAGGGGATTCGAGCCCTGCGAGACGAGCGTAGCGAGTCTCGCTCCGGTTCGAATCCCACCGTGCTCGTGGTAGCAC
>JAZKST010000119.1:0-3571 GCA_036625905.1 Haloarculaceae archaeon | reverse complement strand
CTATAGCTCAGTTGGTCAGAGCGCACGCCTGATAAGCGTGAGGTCCCTGGTTCAAATCCAGGTAGGCCCACCATTTTTGGGGCTCGGGCGGGGTGCCTGAGGCCGTCGGGGCTGTAGCTCAGTCGGGAGAGCGACGGCTTTGCAAGCCGTAGGTCGCCGGTTCGATCCCGGCCAGCTCCACCAAAACGGTTGGCCCCTGGGGGTGCGACGCCCCTCAGCGGCGAGCCGTTTTTTTGCTTCCCCGGGTGGGGGAGTGGCTCGGTTGCTCTTTAACAATTCGGTGATGTCGCGACACACACGAGCAAGCGTTTTGGCGCTTGCGCGTCTTGGTGCACCGGTGTAGCCCCGTTGTTTGGGGTTATATGGTCAAGCACTCAAGGGCGTACGGTGGATGCCTTGGCGGAGGCAGGCGACGAAGGACGTGGTAGGCTGCGATAAGCCTCGGGGAGCCGCCAAACAGGCTTCGATCCGGGGATGTCCGAATGGGGCAACCCACCTGGGGGAACCCAGGTATCGGCACCTGAAAACATAGGGTGTCTGAGGCCAACCCGGTGAACTGAAATATCTAAGTAACCGGTGGAATAGAAAGCAACAGCGATTCCCTCAGTAGCGACGAGCGAACGGGGACCAGGCCAAACCGGTCGGCTTGCCGGCCGGGGTTGTGGGACGGCCAAATGGACCTGGAGCGGTAGGCGAAGCGGCTGGAACGCCGCGGCAGAGCGGGTGATACCCCCGTAGCCGAAACCGTGAAGGGCCGGGCCGGATCCCGAGTAGCGCGGGGCACGTGGAACCCCGTGTGAATCCGGGTGGACCATCATCCAAGCCTAAATACTCGCCTCCGACCGATAGCGAACCAGTACCGTGAGGGAAAGGTGAAAAGCACCCCGGAGAGGGGAGTGAAATAGAACCTGAAACCGTGCGCCTACAAGCAGTGGGAGCATGCCTTCGGGCGTGTGACCGCGTACCTCTTGCATAATGGGTCAGCGAGTGACCCTCTGTGGCGAGCTTAAGCCGATTGGCGAAGGCGTAGGGAAACCGAGTCTTAACAGGGCGACGAGTCGCAGGGGGTCGACCCGAAACCGGGCGATCTACCCATGGCCAGGGTGAAGGTGGGGTAATACCCACTGGAGGCCCGAACCCACCGGAGTTGCAAATCCGGGGGATGAGCTGTGGGTCGGAGTGAAAGGCTAATCAAGCCCGGAGATAGCTGGTTCTCCCCGAAACCTATTTAGGTAGGCCCTCCTGTCTCACTCCCGGGGGTAGAGCACTGTCACGGCTAGGGGCCCCGGAAGGGGTTACCAAACCGTAGCAAACTCCGAATCCCGGGAAGTGCAATCAGGGGAGACAGACTGCGGGCGCTAAGGTCCGTGGTCGAGAGGGAAACAGCCCAGACCACCGGCTAAGGCCCCCAAGTGATGGCTCAGTGGGAAACGAAGTGGGACGGCAGAGACACCTAGGAGGTTGGCTTAGAAGCAGCCACCCTTTAAAGAAAGCGTAATAGCTCACTAGTCGAGTCGTCCTGCGCGGAAGATTCACCGGGGCTAAGTCATCCGCCGAAGCCGTGGATCCGTTTCGGATGGTAGGGGAGCGTTCCGTAGGCCGTTGAAGGTGGCCCGCAAGGGCTGCTGGAGGTATCGGAAGTGCGAATGCTGACATGAGTAGCTTCAAGGGCGGTGAGAACCCGCCCCGCCGGAAGCCCAAGGGTTCCTGCGTCAAGTCAATCTGCGCAGGGTGAGTCGGCCCCTAAGGCGAGGCCGAAAGGCGTAGCCGATGGGAATCCGGTCAACATTCCGGAACCGCTGTCGACTGCGATGGAGGGACGAAGAAGGGTAGCCCATCCGGGCGCTGGTAGTCCCGGTTCAAGCGTGTACCTTCGCCGGGTAGGCAAATCCGCTCGGCCCAACGGGGAGACGCGAGCACGAGCTCCCAAGGGAGCGAAGTGGGTGACCCCAGACTTCCAGGAAAAGCTCCTAAGCATCAGGTCGGCAGCGACCGTACCCGAAACCAACACCGGTGGGCAGGGAGAGCATCCCAAGGCGTGTGAGCGAACTCGGGTGAAGGAACTCGGCAAAATGGCCCCGTAACTTCGGGAGAAGGGGTGCCCTTAGTACGTGAAGCCCTTCGCGGGTGGAGCGGAAGGGGGCCGCAGTGACCAGGGGGCTACGACTGTTTACTAAAAACACAGGTCTCTGCAAAGGCGCAAGCCGCTGTATAGGGACTGACGCCTGCCCGGTGCCGGAAGGTTAAGGGAGCCCGTTAGCATCCGTGCGAAGCGGGCCACCGAAGCCCCGGTAAACGGCGGCCGTAACTATAACGGTCCTAAGGTAGCGAAATTCCTTGTCGGGTAAGTTCCGACCTGCACGAATGGCGCAACGATGGCCCCGCTGTCTCCACCCGAGGCTCGGTGAAATTGAATTCGGTGTGAAGATGCGCCGTACCCGCGGCAAGACGGAAAGACCCCGTGGACCTTTACTACAGCCTCACACTGAGCACGGAGGCGGTCTGTGTAGGATAGGTGGGAGGCGTGGAACCGGCAGCGCCAGCTGTCGGGGAGCCACCCTTGAAATACCACCCTGATCGTCTCTGTGCTCTAACCAAGGGCCGTGATCCGGTTCTGGGACCGTGTGAGGTGGGTAGTTTGACTGGGGCGGTCTCCTCCTAAAAGGTAACGGAGGAGCGCGATAGGTGCCCTCAGCGCGGTCGGAAATCGCGCAGTGCGCGCAAAGGCAAAAGGGCGCTAGACTGCGAGACCTACATGTCGAGCAGGTGCGAAAGCAGGCCTTAGTGATCCGGCGGTCCCGCATGGAAGGGCCGTCGCTCAACGGATAAAAGGTACCCCGGGGATAACAGGCTAATTCCGCCCAAGAGTTCACATCGACGGCGGAGTTTGGCACCTCGATGTCGGCTCATCGCATCCTGGGGCTGAAGCGGGTCCCAAGGGTATGGCTGTTCGCCATTTAAAGCGGTACGCGAGCTGGGTTTAGAACGTCGTGAGACAGTTCGGTCCCTATCTGCCGCGGGCGTTGGAGACTTGAGGGAAGCTGCTCCTAGTACGAGAGGACCGGAGTGGACGTACCTCTGGTGCACCGGTTGTCCCGCCAGGGGCATGGCCGGGTAGCTAAGTACGGACGGGATAACCGCTGAAAGCATCTAAGCGGGAAGCCCCTCCCAAGATGAGGTCTCCCGTGGGGGAAACCCACCTGAAGGTCCGTCGAAGACGACGACGTTGATAGGCCGGCGGTCGACGCGTGGCAACACGTGCAGCCGACCGGTACTAATCGACCGTGCGGCTTGATCATATAACACCCAAGCAACGGCCGCACCGCCGCGCAAGCGCGCAAAACGCCACAGCCGACGCGACATCCCGAATTGGTTAGCGAGGTTTGTCTGGTGGCCAAAGCCCGCGGGAACCACCCGATCCCATTCCGAACTCGGAAGTGAAAACGCGGCACGCCGATGATAGTGCGGGGCCTCCCCGTGCGAAAGTAGGTCACCGCCAGGCATTTGTCTCAAGCCCCCGGGGAACCCTCGGGGGCTTTTTTAATGGGTTTGCCTTTCTTGGAGGCACCGG
>JAZKST010000052.1:0-20284 GCA_036625905.1 Haloarculaceae archaeon | reverse complement strand
GGGTCACGCGCGTCCACACCCCCGACGGCGAACTCATCACCGTCCCGAACACGCTGCTCACGAGCCAGGCCGTCAGGCGACCGTACGGTCAGCCTCGCCGCCGCGTCGTCGAGCGGATCGGTATCGCGTACGAGGCCGACGTCGACGAGGCGGCCGAACACCTTCGGGCCGCGACGGAGGTTGTAGAGCACGTCGCCGAGGGTCCGAGCCCGAAGGCCTACCTCGAGGAGTTCGAGCCCGACTCGGTCGTCGTTCGAGTCCACTACTGGGTAGAGGAGCCCCGACGGCACGACCTCTTCGCCGTCCGCTCGGCGTACGCCAGAGCGGCCAAGGCCCGACTCGATGATGCGGGCATCGCCATCAGTCCGGCCTCGAAGCGCGAACTCCAGGGCCGGATCGCGGTCGAGGACGGCGGCTGATGCGGTCGTGCGTGCCCGGTTCTACAGTAGTGCTTGGAACCGATAACACACTCCAGGCGGGGGCGTTCCCCCGTCCGTGAGTAGAGACGTCCAAACGCTACTACAGCGGCCGTCGAGTGGATCGGTATCCCGGTCGTACGGGAGGTACTCGGACCGCGAGACGGACACGAAGTGCGTCCGACCGTATCAGAACGTGATGACCTCGTAGCCGTCGGCGACGAGCGACCGAACGCTCGGGTGGCCGTCGTGGTCGTCGAGCGTCACCAGTCCCGCGTCGGCGACGGCGTCCTCGACGCCGAACGCGCCGGAACAGTAGTCACAGACGGAGGTGTTCTCGCGGACGGTCCGGTAGAGCTCGTGGTGGTCGCTGTCCTCGTCCTCGAGTTCGGGGATCCACTGGGTCCCGGCACCGTCGAAGACGAGCTCCAGCTCGTCGTCGTCGTGTTCCGCGAACTCCTTGGCCGTCTCGAGACCGTTCACGAGGCGACCGAGGTTCGCGTGCCCTTCGGTACCTGCGAGGATTATCACTGCTGCTTTGGTCATTGCGTCCGCCGGTAGTATGGCGGACAGTATATCCCGCCGGGAGGTGTGCGACGAGGACGCGCTCCGGACGAGCATTTATATAAAACGATGGTCCCGTCGACGTCGGCTCCCCGCCCCCCGGAGCCGGACGGTCGGTCGACGGTCGGGGTCCGCTCCCCGGTCAGTGGGGGTGTCCGCCGTCGCCGCGGCTGAACTGCCCCGAGAAGCCGCGCTGGACGACCTCCGAGAGGGCGGGGTGGATGTGTACCGATTCGCGGATGTCCCGTACCGTGCCCGACCCCGCTTTCATCGCCACGACCACCTCCTGGATCAGGTTCGAGGCCTCCGGGCCGATGACGTGACAGCCGAGGATCTCCCCGTCGAGGTCGATGATCGCCTTCAGGAAGCCGTCGGCCTTCATCGCGCTGCCGCGGGCCGTCTCGTCGTACCGATAGGTCCGGGTCGCGTACTCGCGCCCGGCCGCCCGGAGCTCTCCCTCCTGTGCGCCCACGCCAGCGACTTCGGGGGAGGCGAAGACGGCGAACGGCATCGCCGTGTAGTCCACCGTTCGGAGCTCTTCGCCGAAGAGGTTCCGGGCGACCGCCCCCGCCTCGTGGTTGGCGCTGTGTTTCAGCAGGTGCTCGCCGACGATGTCCCCGAGCGCCCACACGCCCTCGGCGGTCGTCCGCAGGTACTCGTCGGTCTCGACGAACCCCCGGTCGTCCGTCTCGACCCCCGCCGCGTCGAGGTCGAGGAGGTCCGTGTTCGGGGTGCGGCCGGCGGCCACGAGCAGTTCGTCACCCGTCACGGTCACCGGGTCCTCCTCGAGTATCCCGCCGTCCTCCCCGTACTCGTAAGGCCGTGCCTCGACGATGACCGTTCCATCCGTCTCCGAGACCGCGGTGGCCGCGTAGCCGGTGTGGACCGTGAACCGGTCGGCGTACCGCTCGGTGAACGCCTCGGCCACCTCCTCGTCGGCCTCGGGCAGCAGGTTCGGGCGGCGGCCGACGATCGTCACCTCGCTCCCGAACGTGCCGAAGAAGTGCCCGAGTTCCGCCGCGATGTACCCCCCACCGACGACGACGAGGTGGTCCGGCGGCGTCTCGAGCTGTAGCGCCCCGGTACTCGTCAGGTAGTCCACGTCGTGGATGCCGTCGATGCCCGGGATCGACGGCCGCGTTCCGGCGGCGACGAGGACCGTCTCGGCACGGATACGTGCCCCCTCGTCCGCGCCGCTGACGACCTCGACCGTCCGTTCGTCGACGAACCGGCCCTCGCCCTCGTAGAGGTCGTGGCGGGAAGAGGAACGCAGCCCGCGGCGGATCGACTCCGAGTCGGACTCGACCTCCTCGTTGACCTCGCGGACGATCTCGGAGAAGTCGACGTCGCGAACCTCGGCGTCGATGCGGAACTCGCCCGCGCGTTCGACCGTCTCCAGCACGTCCGCGTGGTAGAGCAGCATCTTCGAGGGGATGCAGCCGCGGTTGAGACACGTCCCCCCGAGCGGACCCTTCTCGACGACCGCGACCGACTGCCCCCGGTTCGCGGCGGCGTTCGCGACGTCCAGTCCGGAGCCGGAGCCGATGACCAGGAAGTCGACCTCGTCCATGTGGGCCCCGTCGGCGTCGAGCGTCAATAAGTACCCGCGGAAATGCACCCGGCTATCGAGCCGTGCCGACCGCTACCCGTCGGCCCGGAGCTCGTCGAGTTCCGCGAGTATCTCGTCGATCTCGGGCCTGTCGAACGTCGAGGCTCCCCTGTGGACGTACGCGACCTCCGGCTCGGCCCCGCGCCTGTCGAGGACGACCACCTCGGGCATCCGGCCGAAGAAGTCCGAGAACCGGCCGAGGACGCCGAACCGGACGGGCTGGTCGTACGCGTCCCCCGCCTCCGTCTCCGGGTCCGCCAGCAGCGGGTACGGGAGGTCGTAGGACTCCTGCCACGCTTCGACCCGCTCGACCGACTCGGGAACGACGGAGACGACCTCCGCGTCCCGCTCCCGGAACTCGTCGATGCGGTCGGCGAGTTCCTGGACCTGCTTCCGGCAGTTCGTACAGTAGTGGTCCCGCTGGAGGAAGAGGACGACGAAGGAGACGTCCGGCGGGAGCGCCTCGAGCGAGAACGGGTCCGGACCGACACCCAGGTTCGGCAGCGAGAGATCGGCCACCTGCTCGGTCATGCGGGGACGTAGCCCCTCAGAGGTGAAAACGCCACGGTCGGCTACTCCGCGAACGTCCCGGCCGCCTTCGACCAGTCCCAGGATCGGTGGCGTATCCTCGGCGTGGCGCCGTCCGGGATCGCGTCGTACCTCCGGAGGAACTCCCGGATACCCGACCCGCCACCGAAGTCCCCGCGGAACCATCGGCACACCCGGGGCACGCGGACGACGCCGGCCTCGGGGTCGTACTCGACGGTCGCGTCGAGGTAGGTCCGGGTCGCCAGATCCAGCTGCTCGTCCCGACCTCCCGGTCGCATTCGGGGAGGCCCACCGCGTCCTGGCGGGCGGGGGTCGCCTGGCCCTCTCGGACGTGGTCGTCGACGGCGACCGGCCCGCGGTCCCCGACCCGGTGGCAGAGGCGCTCTGTCTCGACGGCGCGCGGAGCCGCGACGGACTGACGGCGCACCTCGCCCAGGCCGGGTTCGACGTGCGGTCGTTGGACGACCACCACGACGACCTCGTCGCGATGGGCGACCGGGGGACGTGAGCTACGTCTCCGTCGTCGCGAGCGCGTGAGGCGGAGCCGGAGACGGGGACGGGGTCAAACACCGGCGATCTCGAACCGAGCCCCGCCCGAGTCGGACTCCGTGATCCGGATCTCCCATCCGTGTGCCTCCACGATCTCGGCGACGATGGCAAGCCCGAACCCCGTCCCGTCCGCGCTGGTCGTGTGGCCCCACTCGACGACGGCATCCCGCTCCTCCGCCGGGATCCCGTCCCCGTCGTCCTCGACGTAGAACCCTCCCTCCACCGGTAGCGTCCCGACACGGACGGTCACCGAGGGGCCGCCGTGGGTGACCGCGTTCTCGAGGAGGTTCGCGAACAGTTCGTGCGTCCGGTCCCGGTCGGCTCGGAGCGTCGTCGAGGACTCGATCTCGAGCGTAGCCGCGTCGATCCCGCAGTCCTTCCACACCCGTCGAGCCAGCGTTTCCAGGTCGACCCTCGTCCGGTCGCCGATCACCTCGCCCTCGCGCGTGAGCTCCAGGAGCTCCGACAGCATCCCGTCCATACGATCGAGCGCGTCCTCGATCGCGTCGAAGTGCTCGGGGGCCCCCGTCTCCCGTGCGAGCGTCGCCCGTCCCCTGATGACCGAGAGCGGGCTCCGGAGGTCGTGCGAGACGACGCCGGCGAACCGGTCCAGACGGTCGATCGTCCGCTCGAGTTCCCGCCGGTGTTCGACGCGGTCGGAGACGTCCCGGAGCATCGCGATCATCCGGGTCGGCTCGTCGCCCTCGGTCGTGTCGAGTGCGGCCCCGGATATCTCCGTCGGGACCTCCTCTCCATCCTTCGTGAGACACGTCAGGTCGTCGGTGAAGCCGGAACCCTCCTCGTGGACCTGGGCGAGGAACTCCTCCCGGATGCGCTCGACGTCGTCGGGGTGGATGTCCTCCGGAGCCATCGAGAGGAGCTCTGCCCGGGCGTACCCCAGGAGGTCACACGCGGCCGGGTTAGCGTCGAGGAACGTCTCCATCTCCAGGTCGACGAGCATCACGGCGTCGTTGCTGTGTTCGAAGACCTTCCGGTATCGCTCCTCGGCGGACACGTCGCTCGAACCCCAGTTCGATCCGGTCCCACTGATGCTCTCGGTGCTCGGGTCGTTCGACATGGTGTCGGACGGCGCGTCTTCGCTCACGACTCCGCCCCCGGGTCCGGGGATCGTTCGGGACTGACGACCTCCTCACACCGCGGACACGCGGCGAACACGCCGATGGTGCTGTCCGAACGCTCGTACGCGATGATTTCGTCTACCGCTCGGATATCGCGTCCGCAGTCAGGGCACGTGCCGAGTCGTCCGTGGTCGGTCGTCATCGAGAGGGAGGGGAGAGCGTGTGACCGATCGTCCCGGTCGCCCGTCCGGCCAAACCAGTAATAAGGGTTCGGTGGCTATGCAACGCGGTTCCAAACCGCAGTAGATCGAAATCACGGGGGGCGTCGCGACCGCGGTCGTCCCGTCGAGCAGTCCTGTCGGGCGGAGACGTGGCGCGTCGTGGCCGGACACGGATCGACCGGCATCCGTCGTCACGCCGACCCGCCGCGGGTTCCCGGGAGGCACCGCCGCCGGACGGGGCCCCTTCCACGTCTCGAACCCGGATCTCGGGGGCTCGAACGTCCCCGCTCGCCGAGAGCGACCCTTCCGCGAAGCCGGATGACGATGGGTACGCACGACCGTATGAGGCATCGTCGCCGGCGCCGTCTTCGCCGTCGGTGTCCCGCTGGTATGCCTCGACCTCGGATCTGTCGCCGTCGCGGTCGGGCTCGGGCTCGTCTACGGTGTCGTCCTGGGTGCCTTCCTCGGGGTACGGCGTCCTCGGGTGGATGTCGAGCGAACGAGGAGCCACACACGCCCGCTAGCTTGAATAGGAACCTGAATAAGGGCTCCGACACCCGTGTCGCGACTCCCGCTGCTGGAACTGGACGAGATCCCAGAGGAGTACCACTACCTGTTCACCGACGACTATCTCGGCGACCGCCACATCTTCCGGGCGTGGGCGCACAACCCAGAGGTCCTCGAGGCGACGCTGGAGTACCTCGGCGTGCTCTACGACCAGCTCGGTGACAGACGTAAGGAGCTGGTCATCCTCACCGTCGCCCGTTCGCGTGGGGCCCGGTACGAGTGGCACCAGCACGTCGACATCGCTCACGACAGGGGCGTCACCGTCTAGGAGATGCGGGCCATCGGGGGTGGTGACCTCTCGACCTTCGACGACGCCGAGTTCGTCCTGCTCCAGTACGCCCGTGCCGTCGAGTCCGGGACCGTCACCGACCAGATCCACGACGCGCTCACGCGACACTACTCCCCGGCGGAGATCGTCGCAATCGGCATCCTCGTGGACTTCTACGTCGGTCTGTGCAACTACATCGCCTCCGTCGACCTCCCGTTCGAGGGGGGCGAGTTCGTCGGCTGGGTTCCCGAGGAGGCGACGGTTGGAGAGCTGTTCGAGTAGACGTGCGGAGGAATGATACCCGTCGGACGCACGAGGACGCGGTGACCCGGAGTCGTGGCTCCCGGGGACCCGTCTCGGAGGACACCGATAGCACACCGCACCACGTCCCGGTCCCATGGCCGGGAACCGGACCCTCGTGTTCGGGTCGGGGTTAGGGGCTGTCACCGTCGCGCCGCAGGCGCTCCCCGTCCCGGCCGGCCCCCCGGTCGAGCAGTTCCTCGCACACTGCTGGGTGTTCCCGGCGTCGATCGTCTTCTCGATGGTCGCATTCGCCTCGGGCGTCCCCGTGGCACTCCTCTTCAGCCCCTTCTCCGTGCTGATCGTCGGTCTCTCGCCCTCGCGGGCGATCGGCACCGGCCTCCTGACCGAGGTGTTCGGGATGGGCAACGGGCTGTTGAACTACGTCCGGCAGCGCGTCGTCGACTACGCGACGGCGAGACCTGTATTTACGACACCTGCTGGCAGCCGCCCGGAGTCGGCCTGGCGACCGCCGGCGGGTTCATCACGGGGCTGATCAGCGCCGGTCTCCCCGAGGTCACGACCACCCAGCTCACCCGCCGGTCGCGGGGGACCTGTCGAGGGGACGGGCGCTCTCGCCGTCGAGCACGAGCGCCATCGGGGCCGCGGTGAGCTCGACGGAGACCAGCACCTGCTCGACGCCCGCCCGTCGGTCCTCCTCGGGGATCGAGCGCCGTCCACACTCCGAGCAGACGACCGACGGTACGCCCCACGCCGTCGTTTCCGACGTCCGTTCGAGCGTCACGACGAGGCTGTCGCCGGGCTCGTGCTCCCGGTCGCAGCTCGGACAGTCACGACCGAACCCGCGACCGACGTCGTGGCCGTCGATCGCCGTCCGCAGGCCGGCCGAGACGGTTTCGTTCCGTGTCACGCTCTCGAGAACCGTGGGGAGTGCGTGAAAACTCGCCGCGTCCGTGCGAGACTGACGAACACGCGGTCGTACCTGCTCGCGTCCGTACTGTCGATCGTGAGCCCCCATCGGTTGTCGATGCGCCCGTGTTGCACACCCAGCACACCGCTTTACCCTCAGTCCGTGTCGGTTCCGCTGTCCGGACCTATCGCGGATCCGGTCACCGACCGGCGTCCATGGAGCGACGAGCGCGAACCTCCGGCGTCCCACGACCGGTTCGGTCCGAGCTCGCCGGAACGCACCGAGTGATCGCCGTGAGGTCGTTCCGATAGCCCGTATCAGAGGGATTATGATAGTTGCCCATACTTCTCTACCCGGGACCACGCGACCCGAGCACGGTGGCGGACCGAGTCCTCCGCCTGGCTACGACGGTCGGTATCACTCCCCGGAGGCCGACTCCCAGAACACGTCCGGGAGTTCCCGGTCCGGGGTCTCCTCGAGGTACCGCTGTTTCGTCAGGTTCGCCTCCTCGACGAGCGCGGCCGCTTCCCCCGCCCAGACGCAGAAGCCGAGCAGCGTCTTGCGGCGCATCCGTTCGAGGTCGACCGAGTAATACACGTTGACGACGCCACCACCCTCGCGGTTGAGCTCCGACCGCTGTAGCAGGCCGAGGTCCACGAGTTCGTTGAGATACCGTGTGACCGTACTCCGGTCGTAGCCGAGCGACGCCGCGACCTCGGTCGCCGAGAGCGGACCGTCGCCGACGACACACAGGCAGACGTCCAGTCCCGCCTTCGGGAGCCCGAACGCCTGGAGGAGCACCTGTCTGATCTCCGGTCGCTCGACGTCCATCGCCACGTCGGTCACGCGCTCCATCGGTTCCCCGTGACAGGACGTCTGGGAGTCGTCGCGACCGAGCGCGAGAACGGTGTTGTCACACTCCGGGCACTCGAGGACGGCGTACCGTCCGGTCGACGGGTCGCACTGGGTCGTCTCGGCGGCCTCGGCCCCGAACTCCGGACGGTCCGTCCCCGACGTTCGGTAGCTCATCTCTCGCGGACGAGGGCACCGCGGAGCTCCTCGCGGGCCCGCTCGGTCCACGCGTCGAGCCCCTCACAGAGCAGTTCGCGGGCCTCCTCGATCTCGGCCGCGGTGTACACGTAGCAGTGTCCGCCCTCCTGGAGGAGTCGTCGCTTGCGGCGGACGAGGTCGCGTTCGCGCAGGTGGCCGAGCGAGCGGTTGACGTTCGAGCGGTCGATGCCGACGACCTCGGCGAGCTCGCGTGTGGTCGCGCTGGGCCGGCCCAGCAGGGCGTGGTAGACCCGGAGGTCGTGAGTTCCGAGGTCGAACGCCACCGAGAGGACGTCGTCGACGTCGGGGGCGACCGAGACGGGCGTGCGTTCCTCGCGAGCGTGGAAGCTCGTCCGTGGCGACTCCGCGGCGTTGCCGGCCATCTCAGTCCACCTCCCGGTCGATGTGCTCGGTCGCCCAGGCGAGCATCTCCCCCAGCAGCGGGTCGAGCGACTCGCCCCGCTCGGTCGGCGCGTAGGTGACCCGGAACGGGCGGTCGCTGACGACCGACCGTTCGACGAGGCCGTACCCCGTCTCGAGGGTGTCGAGGCTCTCGGTGAGCATCTTCCCGGAGATCCCCTCGATCTCGCGTTTCAGTTCGCTGAACCCCATCGGGCCGTCGCGAAGCAGCCGGTAGAGAACGACCGGACACCACTTCCGGCCGAACAGGTCGGTCATCGAGATCAGCGACTCCTGTGGGTGAGCCACGGTTCCCTTCCACCCGTGTATGATCCGTGGTTCGGTGCTGCTCATGATTGTTCGCTCCACTCGTCCCGTGCATCGACGTCCCCCTGAAACACGTCCCTAAAATCGTCGGTCGACGGTACTCGAAGCACGTTGGTACCGACACCCACGTCGGTTCGACCAACGTGGGGCTACCAACGTGCGTTGGTTCCGAGCCCGGTTCCGTGTCGGTGTTCCGGCGAGGGGCAAAGAGGAGCCCGCAGAGTACCGCTCACCCGACCGTGAGCAGCCGGTAGCCGTCGGTCGCGAGTCGACCCACGTCGGGGCCATGTTCGTCCGGCCCGCCGTGCAGTCGGAGCCCCGCCTCCCTGCAGCCCCCTTCGGCACCGTACCTGTGCGCACAGAAGGCGCAGGCCCCCGCGATCAGCGACCGGTCGCGAGCCTCGTCGTAGTATTCTCGAAGTGGATGATCGGCCATCGATGCCAGTTCGGCCGGCCACTTTGTCGCCGGCCCGTCGAGGAACACCGAAACGTCGTGCCCGTGGTCGTCGAGCCCGAGGGCGTACTGGAGGGCGTTAACCGGGGGACCCACGCCCGCCGGGCCGGCGTTGAGCAGGATCGCGTATCGGGCCATCACCGACGGTTGGGAAGGGCGGAACATATGTCGCTCGCACCCGCGCGTGAGGGTGTTTCGCTCGCGTAACAGTGGTCGGCGTCCCCGATTCAGCGACCCGACCCCGACGGTCGCTGAAACCGACGTGGACGTGTCCGTGGTCGAGAACGGGTAGACGCAGCACCCGATAGAGGCAGCGACGAGACCGACCTACCTCACTCGCTGGCCAGTTCGAGCGGAACGATGGCCTCGACGTGGGTGTTCGTCGTGTTTCGCACGAACTCGTCGAGACCCGAGTCCGGCGGCGAGCTAACGAGATCAAACAGTGTCTGACCCCCTTCGATCCGTACCGCTTCGTCGTTCGCCCGCTCCACGAGGACGTCGCGGCTCCCGTCGTCAGCTTCCTCCGTCAGCCTCAGATCGGTTCCGGCCCGCTCGCCTGCCGTCTCGCTCAGCACCTGCAGGTCCGCCTCGGAGAGGTCGCGGACACGGCCGGGTGGGGTGTCGAGGAACACGTAGACGCCTCCGCCCTCGTGGGCCCCGATATCGCTGTCGGGGACGCCGACGACCACGTCGACGGTGTCGTTCCCGGTCAGGTCCGCCGCCTGGACGACGTACCCCGGGCGGGCGGCGAGTGGAACGTCGTCGGCCCTGTCGGGGAGCGGGTGGGTGCTCCTCTCGCCGTCGTTCCCCTCGACGTGCGCGTTCCCGACCCGGAGTATCCCCCACATGCCCGACTCCAGACGGCGGCGCTGCTTCGTCTCCTGATAGACGTAGTCCCCCGGCGTCTCGGTGGACCCGCCCGCACCGCCGATGAGTTCGAACGCATCGCATTTGCCGGGGCTGTACTGCCCGTCGACGCCGATGACCGGCGACTCCGGGACGCCCTGGTACCGCTGCCACTGGTGGCCCGCGAGGTGGAACGAGACCCCTCGGGCCTTGTCGGCCGCGTGGGCCACACGGAACACGACGGGGTCGCCCGGATCGGTCCGCAGGTTCGGTGTCGCCGGGTCGCCGTGGACCCGTGAGCTGTAGACGAGGTGCTGTCTGTCGTCGGTCTCGAAGCGGCGGGCGAACGGCGCCGAACGGTAGTTCACCGCCCCGTACCCCTGGCTCTCGTCGTTCCCGAGCTGGTTGCACGGTGCCTCCGGGTCCATCTCATTACCCGGTGGGACGACACACTTCGACGGGTCCGCCTCGTTGACGATGTACTGTGCGTCCGCGAACACCAGCGCCTCGGCCCGGAAGTCCTCCTCCCCGCCGGGGGTCTTCACCATCGCGGCCGCGGCGGTCCCGGACGCCTCGGCCGTCCCGTTCTCGAGGGTGATCGCGTCCCGCTGCTGGACGATCAGCTGGCCGTAGGCGCCGTGATGACGGTTGTTCCGCACGTCGGCCCAGTCGTTCAACACGACCGTCCCCAGCTCGATGTCGGCGTACCACTCGTAGGTGACAGTATCTCCGCGGCCGACGGTCGTGTCGTGGTTGAACCCGACCGCCGCGCCGTCGGCCCCGTTCACGTCGTAGCGGATCTGGTTGGGATGCAGCGAGATCCGGGTCGAGCGGTCCCACTCCCGGTCGATTCGCATTAGGGGGTGGTCGTGGCCGTCGTCGAGGGTCGCGGGGAGGTCGTTTGTGAGGTTGATTCTGATGCGCTCGCCGGCGTTCGCGCGCAGGGTCAGCGGTTCGGGGTCCCGTGTTCCCTCCCGGATCTCCTCGACGTACCGGTCGGGGGCGAAGACGATGCCGTGGGGGTCGTGATCCCCGTGGTCGTTGTAGGGGATTTCGGTCCGGAACGCCGTCACGTCGAACTCCCGGATCGGGGCGTCGTCGGGCGAGGGCTCTCCGGGACCGTCGGGGGGGCCGGGCGGCTCCCCGACGTTGGGGTTCCGCCGGGCCGACTCGTCGGCCGGCACCAGCCGGTCGTCGTCCCCGGCGTAGAGACGTCTGGCACGCTGGCCCGCCTCGGTCCAGTCGAACTCGGCGAACGGAGCCGGGTGCCCCATCCGCTCCAAGTCCTCGTTCCTGACCGTCTCGCTCGGCGACCCGTGATCGTCGAGCGGCCGGAGGTGCTCGACCTCGCCGCCCCAGACGCGCACGAGCCCCCACATCCCGGTGAACAGGTCGTCCACGACGTTCGACCCGTACCGGTAGTCCCGGACCGGCAGACCGTCCGGGTTCGACATCGCCTCGAACGGGAGCTGGGTCGCCTCCGGCTCGACGTCGAAGGTGAACGCCTCCGACGGGCCGATGATCTGCGAGACGCTGTCCGAGGGGGCGAACCCCTCCGGGTCGATCCGGAGCCCGTCGAGCGCGAAGTTGTGACTGTCCTCGTAGGCGCCCTGCAGGACCCGTATCTTCAGCGGGTCGCCCTCGTACGCTTCCAGGACCGGCGTCGGCGGGTCCCCGTGGACGGCCGAGCTGTGGACGTACGCCGAATCCGTGTCGTTCCGGTCGTAGTAGGGCGCGTTGCGGTAGTTGACCGCGAACGTCCCGAGGTTGACGTTGTGCTCCCGGTCCGTGTTGATGAGCTCCCCGTCCCGATCCCGCAGGGGCACGAACCCGTGGTAGTGTAGCCCCAGTTCGCGGAAGTCCTCCTCGTTGGCGTCCTCGGGGGTCAGGACGTCGGCCTGTGCGCCGCTGAAGATCGGGTCGCCCGAGTGGGGGTCGCGCCACTCCGAGCCCTGTGGCTCGACGAAGATGCCACAGAACATCCCGTGCATCCCCTCCTCGATGGCGAAGATGTGGTCGTGGAAGAAGATCGCCCCCGTCTCGTCGGCGTACCAGCGGTACTCGTTCGTCTCCGCCGGGTCGGTACCCTGTCGGTAGTTGTAGCCCATCCCGAGCGAGTCCGACCCGAGCACGTCGTACCCGACGAAGTGCGGGTGGATGGAGGCGCCGACGTCGAGTTCGTTCTTCAGGTGTAGCACCACCTCGTCGCCGACGTTGGCCCTGATGAACAGCGGCTCGGGGTTCATCTCCCCGTTCCGAACCCGTTCTGCGTCCTGGACGGTCACCGTCCCGTCGGTCACGCCGGGGACGTTCGCCTCCTCGAGGACGTAGACGATACCGTCCGGGTCGTGTTCGCCGGCGTCGTTGTACGCGATGGACGCCTCCATCACTGCGATGGTGTACTCGACGGTCCGGTTCGGGTCCTCCGGGATCGGGTCAGCGTACGGCGCCCCCGGCCGGACGTCGTCGCCGAGCGCCTCCCGTTCCTGCTCCGTCGGCTCGCGCGGGTCCGTACGGGACAGTTCGGGAGGCTGGGGGGCGTAGTACCCCACCGGGTCCTCGACGCCCTCGACCGCCTCGATCGCGTCGCCGACGAACTCCGGATAGCCAGGCGTCGAGGAGTCCGCGGGGATGAGCCCGCTCGTGTTCGGGAGCGGCCGGAGGGACTCCCGCTCCTTGTCGAACACCCGCATCCCCGCCCACATCCCTTCGGCGTAGTGGGGAAAGAGGTGGCAGTGGAATAGAACGTCACCCGCCCCGCCGTGGACGTACCCGGCGCCGACCTCGAACGCCTCCTCGAAGCTCATCCCCGGGCGGACCGTCCCCTCGCCGTGCCCGGCGACGAGGAACGACTCGAACGCGTCGCCGAGCCCGATGGTCTGTGCGTCGACGGTGTCGGCGTCAGTCCTCGCGGCCTGCTTGTACCGGTGGTTGTGGAGGTGGTGGACGTGGTTCTCCTCGTGGCTCGCGCCGACGAAGACCAGTTTGACCGGATCCCCCGAGTACGCCTCGTAGATGTTGTCCCCGCCGCCGGGATCGCCGTTCGTCCAGGAGTGGTAGAACGCTTCCTTCAGGCCGGCGTCCGGCAGTTCGTCGTTGACGCGCTGTCCCATCGGGTCCGACCGGTAGTTGATGGCGTGGATCGACTGCTCGGTGTCGCTGTCCGGCCACGTGACCTCCGGGGCAGTCCCCTCGGGGGTGTGGTACATGGCGACGAACTCCCGGTAGCTCGTCCCCAGCCCGTTCGGGTCGTGGACGTCGGCACGGAGGCCGCTCCGGAGCGGCTCTCCCGTCTGCGGATCGGTCCACGTTGCGCCCGGCGGTTCGACCACGACGGCCCCGAACAGCCCCCGCGAGAGGTGGTTGGCCTCCTCGGGCGGCTCGGTGGCACTGTCGATGGCCTGGTGGGCGCCGTCGTAGAAGAAGTGAGCTCCCTGGTGGGTCGCCTCCCAGCGGTAGGTTCGAGACTCGCCCGGCGCGACCGTCGTGTCGTTGTTGTATCCGACGGCCATCCCGTCGGAGGTCCGCACGTTGTACGGGAGGCCCGTCTGGTGGATCGACGCCCGCTGGTCGAGGTCGTTGACGAACTCGATCTCGATGGTATCGCCCTCGTTTGCCCGGATGACGAGCGGCTGGATAGGTGACGGGTCCTTGCGGTTACCGTCCTCGACGGACGCGTAGGCGTCCTCGAGCGGCTCGCCCGACGCCTCTCTCACGGCGTCGAGGTCCTCCTCCAGCACGTACATCGCGCCGTTCGGCACGTGGAGGTCGAACCGGTTCATCACGACGTCGACCTCGACGGCGTGGACGGTGAACGTCCGAACCTCGCCGTCGGTCGTCCCGCGCGACAGCTGGAGCCGCTCTCTGACCTGGTGGTCGTCGAGGAGCGATGTCGAAATCGGGAGGAGTCCGACACCCTGGACGAACGTTCGACGACGGATCTGCTCCGAGAGATCCATGGCTCGGGCTGATGGTGTTGTCGTTTAATAATATCTGACCGTACAGTAACCCGCTGAACCGGACGTAAGCCCGGGACTCGTCGTCGGGCCGACCGTCCCGAGCGTGTCTCCCGCGGGACCGACCGGACACAGGAGGGGCCGAATCGACCGACTGGACGGCTTCACCGGGGCGTTCGAGGCTCGGCGCCTCTACTCCGGGTGTGGTGACATGATAGCGTTGTCGTGGAACAGCGGGTCGAACTGGTAGAAGACGAATCCGGCCGCTCGTCCGCCCTCCACGGTGGCCGTGCGGTCCCCGTTCGCCGCGACGGGCGCACCCTGGGCGTAGGTCTCGTCGATCCGGTAGCCGTCGCTGCCGTCGGTCCCGTTCTCGAACAGGGTGCCGTTCTCCGGATCGAGGAAGAGGAACGGCGCCCACAGCGGCGTCGGCGGGATGATGTCCCCCCCGGCGTCGGCGGGGTTGTGCAGGAACTTCGGGAACACCAGTTCCTCCTCGCCGTCACCGTCGACGTCCATGTTCGTCAGACCCCTTGGATGGACATCGCTGAGATCACCCTTCGGCATCTTCGCGACGCCGAACGCCTCGGTTCGACGCCCGATCAGGAGCCCCTCGGTCCCGTCGCTCTCGTGGAGGCGCTCCGCACTCGGCTCCTCGGCGGTACCGATGATCTTCTTCGGGGGATCGAATCGCCAGGTGTTGTCCCCGCTGGTCGAGGAGAACCGGTATCCCGCGTGCGAGTCGCCGCCCCCGTCTGTGAACGATTCGAGGGCCGACCGATCCGCCGACCGGGGAAAGACGTCGTACTGCTGGACGACGTCCTTGTGCGGACGGAAGCCCCAGCCGGCGCGCCACTGCATCTCGGCGCTCTTGGGCGCGCCGTACAGGGGCTTGAGGTTCATGATCTCGAAACTGTGACTCGCGCCGCTGAGGTCCAGCGAGTCCGGGGCGCTCCGGATGTCGTCGCCGACGCGGTGGCCGAAATCGACCGCCCGGTAGTAGTGGGTGTGGTCGTCGAGGTTGATCACCTTCACCTCGAACCGCTCCCTCTGGTCCCACGGTTCCATCGTGTCGGCGCCGTCCGGCCCGTTGCCGTACATCTCGTTGTTGGCGTAGACCGTGACGTACCGATAGGGACCGAACTCCCCGCGCTCGATCCCCTCGTCTTCGAGGACGTCCCAGGCCTCCGGCGGGAGCTGCAGCGGGTCGGACATCAGGTCCACCCACCCGTCGACCGTGCCACGCGGGTCGGTATCGGACGCCTCCAGCATGGCGGCGACCTCCGACGGCGTGGCCGTCCCGTCGAGGACCGTCCTGGCCACGTCGTAGGCCTTCTTCTCCGGAGCGGCGTCGCCGATGTCGTCGATCGACAGGTTGCGGTTCCGAACGGCGAAGCTCCTGCTCGGCGGATCCAGAACGACCTCACCGTCGATATCGGTCTCGAAGACCGGCTGGAGGAACTGGATCCTCGGCGGGTGGTCGCGCCAGCCCCACGTGTAGATGCCCCTGAGCATCCCGACCGGGGGTTTGTCGACGGAGATGTGGTGGACCTCGTCGCCGCCGACCGCACTCCAGGTGGAGTCGAAGATCTTGAACGGCTGCTTGCCCAGGTCGTTGATCGCCGTCCCGGGCGAGAGTTCCTCGCGCACCAGCGAGTACACGTGGTAGTTGACCCGCAGGAGGTCATTGGGGTGGGCCTCGACGGGGACACGGAGGAGGTACGTATCGGCGTCGAACGACTCGCCGTACCAGAGCATGTTGACGTCGACCTCCCAGACGGTGCGCTGCGTGCCGTCGATGCTCTCTCTGGTCTCGCCGGAGTCCCGCAGCCGCTTCATCTTGTACTCGCCGTCGACGTGATCCGGGAGGTCGCCACCTTTCGAGTAGTTGAGCAGCCGGAAGCCGTCGTAGATGCGGCCCGACGTCTCCCCGGTGAGGATGGCCTCGACCTCCCGAGCGGCCGCCTCCATGGCGTCCTCGTCCCCGTCGTCGGCCGCGTCGGCGAGGGCGCCGAGCGCAGTAGCGAGGTCCTCGTGCGGGTTGCTGACCTGCGTGATCTCGTGACCGCGGATGCTGGTCGTCCCCTCGGCGTCCTCGGAGGTGTGACTCGCCACCTGCTGGAGTTCGCCGTCCCGGACCTGATCGGTCCCGGGGATCCTCACCTCGTTGCCCGATAGTTTCGTCTTCACCGGCTCGAGAATCCCCGGCTCGTTCGGGTCCGGCGAGGCGGCGCTCGCTCCGGTCGTCGCGGTGGTCCCGAGACCGGCCACGCCGGCAGCGAGACCGAGCGATTTCAGGACCGACCGGCGACTGGCTGTCAGACGGTTCGTGCGGATCGAGTTCGGCTGGACGTGGTCGTCACTCATGGGTGGGTGATGGACTCGGCCGCGTCCGACCGGCCGTGCTCCGGTCGCGACCCGGCCACGGATCGACGACGACGGTCCGTTCCGCCACCGCCGTCCGCTTCCATCCGTCAGTCGGAGAGGAACCGTATTATGACCTCCCTGCAATTGTAATCGACCACCTCACACACAAGAGAGCGAAAGCCTGATACGTTCGTAACCGTCGCACGCCGTGGCGTTCCCCCGCCCCGAATCCGACCACCGAGCCACCGGGGCTGCTCAACTCGGAGGTCGGCGAAACCGGTATCGGATGGTTCGGCCGGTTTCCGAACCGTCTGACTACAGTGTCACCGAGGGAGGGAGTCGTCTCGAGAGTGCCGCGGACCGACGACCCACAGTTCCGACCGGTACGAACCCCGCCGGTTGGATGATCACTCGGGATGTGGCGACATGATGGCGTTGTCGTGGAACAGCGGGTCGAACTGGTAGAAGACGAACCCGGCCGCCCGCGGCGCCTCGATCTCGGCACCGATGTCGCCGTTCGCGGGAACCGGTGCCCCCTGGGAGTAGGTCTCGTCGATCCAGTAGCCATCGCTGCCGTCCGTCCCGTTCTCGAACAGCGTCCCGTTCTCCGGATCGAGGAAGAGGAACGGCGCCCACAGTGGCGTCGGCGGGATGATGTCCCCTCCGTTGTCGGCAGGGTTCCGCAGGAACTTCGGGAAGACCAGTTCCTCCTTGCCGTCACCGTCGACGTCCATGTTCGTCAGCCCGCGGGGGTGGACGTCGCTCAGGTCGCCCGTCGGCATCTTCCCCACTCCGTACCCGGGGGTCTGCTGTCCGACGAGGAGTCCTTCGGTTCCATCGTACTCCTTCAGCCGCTGTGAACTTGGGCTCTCGGCGGTCCCGATGATACCCTTCGGGGGATTGAACCGCCAGGTGTTCTGGCAGTGTGTCGAGGAGAACAGGTAGCCCTCCCGTTCGTTCCCCTCGCCGTCCGTGTACGGCGAGAGGTACTCGCTGTCGGCCGACCGCGGGAACACGTCGTACTGCTGGACGACGTCCTTGTGTGGCCGGAAGCCCCAGCCGGCCCGCCACTGCATCTCGGCCACCTTCGGCGCGCCGTACAGCGGCTTGAGGTTCATGATCTCGAAGCTGTGGCTGGCGCCGGACAGATCCAGCGTATCGGGCGCGCTCCGGATGTCGTCGTGGACCCGATGACCGAAGTCGACCGCCCGGTAGTAGTGAGTGTGGTCGTCGAGGTTGATGACCTTCACCTCGAGCTGGTCGCGCTGACTCCACGTCTCCATGGTATCGGCTCCGCTGGGCCCGTTGCCGTACAGCTCGTTGTTCGCGTAGACGGTGACGTAATGGTACGGGCCGAAGTCGCCCTGCTTGATTCCCTCGTCTTCCAGCACGTCCCACGCCTCGGGCGGGAGCTGTAGCGGGTCCGACATGAGGTCGATCCAGCTGTCGTAAGTCCCCCGGGGCTTCTTGTCCGCCTTTGTGAGCATCCCGGAGACCTTCCCGGGGTTCGGGGAGCCGTCGAGGACCTCCCTGAGGACGTCGTAGGCTTTCTTCTCGGGGGCGGCGTCGCCGATGTCGTCGATCGACAGGTTGCGGTTCCGGACGGCGAAGCTCTTGCTCGGGGGATCGAGGACGACGTTGCCGTCGATCTCCGTCTCGTAGACGGGCTGGAGGAACTGGATCCTCGGCGGGTGTTCGCGCCAACCCCAGGTGTAGATCCCCCGAAGCATCCCGACGGGCGGCTTGTCGACCGTGATGTGGTGGACCTCGTCGCTTCCCACCCTGCTCCAGGTGGAGTCGAAGATCTTGAACGGCTGCTTGCCCAGGTCGTTGATCGCCGTCCCGGGCGAGAGTTCCTCGCGCACCAGCGAGTACACGTGGTAGTTGACCCGCAGGAGGTCGAACGGGTGGGCCTCGACGGGCACACGCATCAGGAAGGTGTCGGCGTCGAACTGGTTGCCGTACCAGAACATGTTGACGTCGATCTCCCAGACCGTGTGCTCGTTCCCGTCGATGCTGACCTGGGTCTCTCCGGAGTCCCGCAGGCGTTTCATCTTGTACTCGCCGGCCACGTGCTCGTCGAGGAAGCCGCCCCGGGAGTAGTTCAACAGCCCGAATCCATCGTAGATACGACCCTTGGTGGTTCCGTCGAGGATAGCCTCGGCCTCCTCGGCCGCCTCAACCATCGCGGTCTTGTCGCTGTCGTCGGCCGCGTCCGCGAGGTTTCCGAGCGCGGTGGCGAGATCATCATGCGGGTTCGAGACCTGCGTGATCTCGTGGCCGAGAACACTCTGGGCCCCATCGGCATCCTTGGAGGTGTGATCCACGACGAGGTTCAGCTCGCCGTCTTTGATCTGATCGGTGTTCGGAACCCGGATCTCGTTGCCGGAGAGTTTCGTCTTCACCGGCTCGAGCATACCCGGCTCGTTCGGGTCGAACTCTGCTGCGGCAGACGTCCCGCCGAGGCCAAGGCCAAGCGCGGACGCGCCTGCGACACCGCCGACCGCTTTCAGATAATTTCTTCGCCCGATGCTGAACGCGTCGCTGATGTCATTTCGGGACATTGTGCTGTCTCCGGACGGGATCGGGCGCCGACCGCCGTCGAGAGCGAGTGACCCTCCCCGGTCGTTGACGTGCCCGACGCTCCGTCCATGCGAGAGCCGAAACGCGAGCGTGGCAAATATCTAAAAGAGGTGAACGTTAGCGGCCGAGACGCCCGGAATATCGGCTGGGTTGGCTGATTGACTATCCGGAAGCTGATTAACCGTCCGTAGGTCCCTGGATCCTCTCGCCTCGTCCCCGGACGGTTCGACCGGGGAAACAGTAGCGACGCACGAAGCGAGAGCGATGTGGCACGAGGCAAGGCATATCTCCGACGACGCCGTCGCACCCGGTCGATGAGCGACCCCGAAGACGAGCATCTCATCCGGAACCGTATTGTCGACGTGTCGAGCGACAAGCGATACGACGCCACCAGGGATGACCGTCGTGGGGACGTCGGATGTTCGGGTCTTCTCGGTTTTCCCGGCCAGGATCCGATCGCTTCCGTTCCGAACGCCGGCACGTACTTTTTGAGCCGATCTCTTCCCCACGAGCCTGGTCCGCTCCAGAACACCGTCTCATAGGGACGGTTGTAACGATTTACCGGTGTTTGTCCGGGCGGGATCGACGAACACCGGTGAAAGACTACAACCGTCCGTATCAGGGGCAGGTGTGAACCACGAGGCCCCTGATGAGGCCTCTGACTCGCAGCCGAAAATACCAGGTGGATGGATTATTGGAAGGCGATCTCCCGCTGGCGAGCTTCCTCTGACTTCGGGAGTTCGACTCGGCAGACACCGTTCTCACAGGTGGCTACTGCTTCGTCGGCCTCGACTGCTCCTGGTAATTGAACCACTCGTTCTGCTGGCGGTGCCCGTTCTCGCTGGACCGATCGTCCCTCTTCAGCCTCCTGATCAGCGGGCTCTGCTCTGATCATTAGTTGGTTGTCCGTAGCCTGGATATCGAGATCTGCGGCGTCACAACCAGGAACGTCAGTCGCCACGATAATACTATCAGCTGTATCAGTTATGTCGGTCGCTGGCATGCGCCGTGCTTGGGACTGCTGGTCTGGGGACTGACGCCCGCCCTGTTGGGCCTGCGCCGACGGCTGCTGTTGGGCTATCTGCCCAGTCTGCGATTCCTGCTGGACAGGTTGCTGGACGGCGCCCCGCCGCTGGACACCCTCTTGAACGGCTCCCTGAACAGGTTGCTGGACGACACCTTCTTGAATAGCACCCCGGACGGGCTGCTGGACGACACCTTTTTGAACAGCACCCTGAACGGGTTGCTGGACAACGCCCTCTTCAACGGGCTGCCGGACGACATCCTGCTGAGCGCCCGCCTGGACGGG
>JAZKST010000051.1:0-20481 GCA_036625905.1 Haloarculaceae archaeon | reverse complement strand
GCGAGACAGTCCGTCTCGACCGGATCGACCGGGCCGTCGTCAACGCCTTCCAGGGGGGGTTCCCGGTCGTCGAGCGGCCGTTCGAACCGGCCGCCGCCGCGCTCCGCGAGCGAGGGGTGGAGCTCGCGGCCGACGAACTCCTGGAGCGGGTCCGTCGACTCGACGAGGAGGGCGTCCTCTCCCGGTTCGGGCCGCTGGTGAACGCCGAGGCCATCGGCGGGACGGCGACGCTGGTCGCGATGCACGCCCCGTCCGAGCGGTTCGACGAGGTGGCCGAGATGGTGAACGCCCGCCGCGAGGTGGCGCACAACTACGAGCGCGAGCATCCGCACCTCAACATGTGGTTCGTCCTCAGCGTCGCCGAGGCGGGCGAGGTCGATCGCGTGCTCGCGGAGATCGAGGCCGAGACCGGCCAGGATACGTACGACATGCCCAAACAGCGGGAGTTCCGCGTGGAGGCGAAGTTCCTCCTCGACGGACCCGTTCCGGACGGTGACGTCGACCTCTCGGGGCACGGCCCGGAGGTACAGCCCACGGGCGAGCGGGCGCTCAGCCCCGACGAGCGCGACCTCGTGCTGGCGGTCCAGGACGGCCTGCCGGTCACGGCGACCCCGTACCGCGACGTTGCCGAGAGCCTCTCGGCAGCCCGCCGGACGCCGTCCGGCGACGTGGCCGACGAACTCGGACGGGACGTCGACTGGGTGCTCCGGACGCTGAAGCGGTTCCTCGCGGAGGGGAAGGTCCGACGGGTCGGCGTCGTCCCGAACCACTACGCGCTCGGCTACACGGAGAACGGGATGACGGTCTGGAACGTCCCCGACGATCTGGTCGAGGAGGTGGGTCCGGCGGTGGCGTCGCTCGACTTCGTCACGCACTGCTACGAGCGGCCGCGCCACGGGGAGGTGTGGCCGTACAACTTCTTCGCGATGACCCACGGCCGGAGCGAGGAGGAGAGCGAGGCCCGAATCGAGCAGGTGCGCGAGACGATGAGCGGGTTCTGGGACGTGGGCGAGGACGACTGGGACACGCTGTTCTCGACGCGCATCCTGAAGAAGACCGGTATTCGACTGGCCGAGCGCGCCGAGGCGAACACCGACACCGATCCCGACGATTCGGCGTGATGTCCGGTCAGGATCGGTACGGGGATCGAAAGCGGGAGAGGGACCGCAGACAGAGAGCGATCCGAGAACGGCACGGGACTCCGGAACGGTACGGAAGCCCTCGACGTCTGCACTCGCACGGCGCTGTTCGCCCACGGGCGGGCTCGCAGCGCGCGCCGACGATCCAGAACCACGCTTCGACCCCGGAATCCTCCTATTTCCCGTCGAATACGACCCGGGAGCGACAGGAGACGAGGCGATGATACCGCTGCTCCACGATTTCACGGGCGAGGTCGTCCTCGTGTTCGGCGGCGGACCGGTCGGGGCGCGGAAGGCGAGGCGGTTCGGCGAGGAGGCCCGCGTCGTCGTCCTGAGTCCGGCGTTCGCCGACCGCGAGTTCCAGCCCGGGGAGCGCCGCGACCCCGGAGCGGGCGTCGAACTCGTTCGAGCGGCGCCCGGACCCGAGGACGTCGCGGCGTGGTTCGAGCGTGCCGCGCCGGCGCTCGCGGTGGCCGCGACGGACGACGGGGCGGTGAACGCGGCCGTCGCCCGCGAGGCGCGAGAGCGTGGGGTCCTCGTCAATCGGGCGGACTGCTCGGGCGACCGCGGGGCGGGGAGCGTCGTCGTCCCGGCGACGGTCCGCGAGGACCCCGTCGTCGTGGCGCTCGCCACCGGCGGGTCCGCGCCGGCGCTCTCGCGGTACCTCCGGGAGCGGTTCGGCGAGGGACTCGAGAACGCCGGCGAGATGGCCTCGGTCGTGGCCGAGGTTCGCGAGGACCTGAAGCGCCGAAACGTCCCACCGGAGGAGCGCCGTGCAGCGGTTCGTGCGGTGGTCCGGGCGGACGGCGTATGGAAGGATTTAGGTTCGGACACGGACAAGGCCCGACGAACGGCCGACGGCATCGTCGCCGCCGAGCTGAGTGACCCAACATGACAGCGCCGACCGGACTGCTCGCGGGCGTCAGCGTCTCCCACCAGCGGGCGGGCATCGACGACATCGACCGGGCCTCCCGTCGGACGCAGGCGGAGGCGGTCGAGTCGCTGCTCGAGCGCGAGGGGGTCCGCGAGGCGTTCGTCCTCCAGACGTGCAACCGCGCCGAGGCGTACGTCGTCACCGACGACGTCGAGACGGGGCGAGAGGCGCTCGTCCCCTACACCCGGGCGGTGCCCGGCGGGGCGGTGCTAGAGCTGGACCACGAGGCCGGTCTGAGACACCTCCTGCGGGTCGCCGCGGGGCTCGAATCGCTCGTCGTCGGCGAGGACCAGATACTCGGGCAGGTCAGTACGGCCTTCGAGGACGCCCGCGAGGCGGGCGGGATCGGGCCCATCCTCGAGGACGCGGTGGTGAAGGCGCTCCGGGTCGGCGAACGTGCCCGGACGGAGACGGCCATCAACGAGGGGGTGACCTCGCTCGGCTCGGCCGCAGTGGCGCTCGCGCGCCAGTCGCTCGAGACGGACCTCGCCGACGCGACGGCGCTCGTCGTCGGCACGGGCGAGATGGGGACGCTCACGGCGCGGGCCCTGGAGGGGAACGTCGAGCGGGTCCTGCTCGCCAACCGGACGACCGAGACCGCCGAACACCTCGCCGGGACCCTGGAGACCGACACAGAGGTCCGCGGGCTGGACGCGCTTCCCGGGGCGACCGACGAGGCGGCGCTGGTCGTCACGGCGACGGCCAGCGAGACGCCCGTGCTCGACGCCGAGACGCTCGGGGACGCCGGGCGGACGCTTGTCGTCGACCTCGCTCAGCCCCGCGACGTCCCGGCTTCGGTCGGGGAGCTCGACGGAGTGACGCTCCGTGACCTCGACGCGCTGGAGTCGGTCACCGAGGGGACCCGGACTCGGCGCCGGGCGGCTGCCGAGGCGGTCGAGGGTATCGTCGAGGAGGAACTCGACCGGCTCGTCACGCAGTACAAGCGCAAGCGTGCCGACGACGTCATCGCCGCCATGTACGAGGGCGCCGAGGAGCTGAAGGCCCGCGAGCTCGACACCGCCATCGCCCGGCTGGAGGCGGCCGACGGCGAACTCTCCGAGGACCAGCGGGCCGTCGTCGAGTCGCTGGCCGACGCCCTCGTCGGGCAGCTGCTCGCGCCGCCGACGCGGAGCCTCCGCGAGGCCGCCGAGAACGACGACTGGGCCACCATCAACACCGCCCTCCAGCTGTTCGGCCCCGGCCTCCGGCCCGATCCGGACCAGGTGGCGCGGTTCCTCGACGGCGTCGACGAGGTCGACGTCGGGGGTGACGGAGCCGACGGGGCCGTCGACAAGGACGAGCCAGAGTTCCCCGTCGACCTGCCCGCCGACGCCTCCCCGGAGGAGATCCCCGAGGGCGTCCGAGAGCGGGTTCCGTCGTCGGTGCTGGAGCGGCTCGAGGACTGACCACCCGACCACCGGTCCCACTGCCTTGCCCTGCTCCCTGTTGTGACGTCTACGACAGCGACGGCTCGGGGAACCGCGTTCTCACTCCGTACAGAGGTCCTCGATCGTCCGACACAGCACCTCGACGCCGTCGACGAGCGTGTCGACCGGGGCCCACTCGTCGACGGTGTGTGACTGTTCGCTCGCGCCCGGGCCCCAGATGACCGCCGGGATCCCGGCGTCGTTGACGAAGTTGCGCTGGTCGGTCGCCGCGTCCTTACCGTGCGGGGCCGTCTCGACACCCGCGACGTCGTGTGCGTGTCGGCGAACGACCGTGGCGATCTCGTGGTGGGCGTCGATCTCCGCGGCCTCGTACGTCCGTGTGCGCTCGATAGACACCTCGAACCCCCTCTCACGGAGGCCGTCGAACAGCGTCTCCATCTCCTCGTCGAGGTCGCCGACGTCCTCGGAGGGCAGGAACCGGCGGTCGAACGTCAGCTTCGCGTAGTCGGGGATCACGTTCTCCTTCGTGCCCGCCTCGAGCATCGTCGGCGTACAGAGCGACTCCCCGACGAGCGGGTGCTCGCGCTCGGCGATCTCCTCCCGGTAGGCGTCGATGCGCTCCTCGAAGGCGAACAGGGCATCGAGGACGTTGTTCCCGAACCGGGGTCGGCTCGCGTGGGCAGCGTCGCCACGGACCTCCACCTCGTACCACGCGAGTCCCTTCCCGACGGTGTCGACGACGAGTCGTGTCGGTTCGAGAACGATCCCCCAGTCGCCGCTCACCTCCTCGAGGATGGTCTCGGTTCCCGGTTCGGCCGTCTCCTCGCCCATGGCGCACGTGAGGACGACTCGTCCGTCGACGCCGCTCTCGTGCGCCGCACGCAGCGCGAGCATCCCCGCCGCCACGCCGCTCTTCATGTCGCTGGCTCCACGGCCGTAAACACGGTTCCCCTCGATCTCTCCACCGAACGGGTCGTGGGTCCACTGCTCGGTGTCGCCCGGGGGGACCACGTCGATGTGGCCGTTCAGGACCAGCGTCCCCGCGTTCGGATCACCCTCGCCGACCTCGGCGATCACCTGTGGTCGGTCCTCGTCGGGTCGGTCGAAGAGGCGTGCGTCGATCCCCCACTCGTCGAGACGGTCGACGATGAACTCCGCGACCGGCTTCTCCCGCCCCGGCGGGTTCCGTGAGTCGATGGCGACGAGGTCGGCGAGCAGTGCGGCCGCCTCGTCCCCGCTCACGTCGTGCCTGACCCGACTCGAGTTACGCATAGCGGGAAGGGGCGACGGGGCCGCATAAAACGTCCGGGGCCGCACCCGCGTCGTCACGTCGGAACGGAGCGAGTCACGTGGCGGTCTCGAACGCACTACTCGACTGCCTTCCGTGTTTACACCCATCGGACACCCGGGAACATCCGCGTTTCGAGACCGTCGAGACGGGATTCGAGCCCGTGAAGCGAAACGAATGACGCACGACCGTACGAATCGAAGAGAGGTCCGGGCTATGGGCGCCTCCAGGAACACATTGTAGTCCCTCGCCGTTCCGCCCGACGTATGGAACGATTCGAGACGACCGGCGCGGATGGCTTCTTCGACGTCGTCGGGGGAACGGACCGTTCACAGGCGGCGACGATGACCCTCGCCCCCGGAGAGTCGACGGGTGGACCGAGGAACGCTCACGACGCGAGCGACCAGTGGCTGTACGTCGTCTCCGGCACCGGAACGGCGACCATCGAGGGACAGCGGTACGAGATCCGGACCGGCACGCTCCTCCTCGTCGAAGCCGGCGAGACACACGAGATCGCCAACCGTGGGGACCGGCCCCTCGAGACGATCAACGTCTACGCCCCGCCAGAGTACTGAGCGGCGAACAGTGGTCGGAGCGCGTCACCGAAGCGGGAAGGCCCGGGGCTCGATCCCGGGGGGTCCCGGTCCGGTCACTCCAGTTCCTGTCGCTGTCCCCACCAGCGGAGCCACTCGGCGACGTGACCGCGCATCCCGTCGACGCTGACCCGGACGGTGCCGTCGAACCCCCACCGCGCGCGCTCGGCGTCGTCGCCGTAGCTGAGCGGGACGTCGACGCTCATCTCCTCGAACGTGGCCTCGATGTCTGCCTCCTCGTCGATGGAGGCGTCGATCACCTCCTCGACGGCGTCCATCCACGTGTACTGCTGGGCCGAGAGGTCGGTGCGTGGGGGGGAGGACTCGGAGCTGTCGGACATGTTCTTGCCACGAGGTTGACCACCGACCGGGTAAACCGTTTCGACGACTCCACGGGTACGAGAACGAGCTCTGCAGTTGCCGAACGGGCGACCCCACCGGCCACCGATCCGCGACCGCAGTCGCGGCTTCTGCCTCGCATCCGGGCTACACCCTCCTCGCAGGGGACGTCGACGAGGCGATCACTCTACCGAACCGAAGGCACCACGACGCCACCCCCCGCACCGACAGAGACGACCGTCAATCGCTGGCGTGCCGGTTCGCCCGCGAGGGCGGGGGCACCTGTCCGTGGTCGTGGCCCGGCCGCTCGGACTCGGCCGTCCGGTTGACGTGTGCGAACCGCTCCGGGGCGTTCGCAAGGGGGTGTGCGGGGTTCTCCCCCGAACGGATGCGTGCGGCCCGGAGTTCGTCGAAGCCGTTGACGCGGGCGCGGATGCCACGCCAGTGGTGCTCGGCCGCACCGGGGACGCGGAACGGGTGCGGGGGCCGGTAGTCGCTCTCCCGACCGGCCAGCGTCGCCCGGTTGACGTTCGCCGCGAGGTCGTCGTGGTCGACGAGGACGCCCACCCGCGCCGACGGCGGGGCGTTCGCCGCGAGCACGTCGAGACCGAGGTGGAGCGCCCGGTACTCCGCAACGTTGTTGTCCGGGACCCGGTCGGGGACCGCGAGCCGCGCGACCCGTCCGCCGTCACGCGTCTCGATGATGACGCCCAGGCCACCCTCCCCGGAGTCGCGGAACGAGCCGTCGGCCGCGAGGTAGAAGTCCCGCCGGTGTGTGTGGGGAGGGTGCGCGATGTGAGGAGTGGGCGAGTCGTCGAACAGGTTCCGCAGGGCCGGCCGGTGGGAGACGGCCATACTGGCCGTCGGCACCGCGAACACTTAAACCTGTGTCACGTTCGTGGGATCGACTCACACCCCACGGCCGCAGCCGATCGCGGGGCGGAACCTCGCACCGACCGCGTCTCGAAACGCTCGGGCTCGAGCGGTTCTCCTACGATCGGAACTCGCCGGCCATGTCCGGTAGCGGGCACTTCCGGGGCAGGGGGGTAGGGAGGAGGATCCCGGTGAGGCCGGCGGGGACCGGTCGGGGACCCAGTCGGGCGGTTCGGGGCGGGTCAGGGCGACCCGGAGCGGTTCAACGGCGGTAGTCGTGACCGACGAGGAGGGCGACCGCGTTCGCGGCGATCAGCGCGAGGAACGTGAGCAGCTCCGGCTCGCTCCCGAACCCGCTCGCGAGCATGGGCAGGTACGCGAACGGGAGCGCGACGGCCAGCCAGAACGCCAGGGCACGGACCGGCTTGATCGCGGTCGAGCCGACGCGGGCGGCGGTGCGTAGCGTGGTCGTCTCCTCGTCGATCCGGTTGGAGGGGTTGGTCGTCGACATGGCGGCCTCGCTCCCATCGTGGAACTACATCATTATATATCGGGCAGAGCCTTCGGTTCAGTTCGCCACGTTTCACGGACACTCGGGGCCACGAGGGATGTTTCACGTATAGTCGATGACGTTTCAGGAACGTCTCGGAGACATTCAGAAATTTTATAACCGACTCTCAGGCCGTTTCAGTCGTAGCGACGATTCGGCGGCTGACGGTCGGTCGTCGGTCCCGTCCCGGCCCGGGCCGGGACGACGTCCCGCTCGTGCTCATCCGAGGGTCGCCACGCGCACCTCGTGGGGGCCCGCCGGCGCCTCGACCGTGGCGTGCTCGAGGAGGTGTTCGCGGACGCGTTCGCGCCACCTCTCGACCCGGCACGCGTGGTAGTCCCGGTGGGCCTCGGGAGTGTACGCCTTCTCCGGATCCGACCGCAGTTCGTCCTCCGTCCGGTCGGGGGTCGGATACGCGGGTGCGTCGTCGCCGACCAGTCGTTCCGGGTCGACGTGGAGCGGTTCGGGATCCGTGCCGTACCCTCCCTCCGCGCCCGCGAGGTGGAGCCTGGCGCGCATCCGACCGTTGAACGGCGGCGTCACGCGGAGCACCGCCCGGACGTCTCGGCTCGCGTTCGCCTCCAGGGCCGAGACGACGTCGTCCGCGTGGACGGCGAGCACCCGGATCACCGTCGGGTCGTCGGACTGCACGCCCGGAACTCTCGGCGACGACGCTTGAGGCTGTCGGGGGCGGGGCACCGCTGGGTTGATGCGACGCGGCCGGGAGACCGGACGTATGGACGGCTGGCGCGTCGTCGACGGGGGCGAGGACCGGACGGAGTGGGAGCGGGACGACCGGTTCGTCCGCGTGGTGGTCCGCCGGACCGCGGGCGAGGAGTGGGCGGTGACGCTCGACGCACTCGAGCAGGCTCCCGAGGGGCCGGCCTACGCACGGGAGACACACCCGACCCGCGAGGCAGCGACCGACCGCGCCGAAGCGTGGCGCGAGGAGTACGCGCACGATCGGCAGGGGTGAGACGAAACCGGAACCGCGGAGGCCGTGACAGGGCGTGGCTTCCGACCCGAAGGGGTTTACCACTGACCCTCCGGGAACCGGGTATGCCGACCCTGTTCCCGACGGCCCGCCGATCCGACGAGTGGCTCTACGAGCACCCGGCAGCCCGAGCCCGCGACGTCGAGGCGGCGTTCCGCGACACCGACCTCGGTGCTGTCCTCACGACGATCGGCGGGAACGACCAGGTGCGGATCCTCCGACACCTCGACGCCGACGTCCTCGCGGCGCATCCGACCTGATTCTTCGGTATCAGCGACAACACCCACCTCCACACGGCGCTCTGGGAGGCGGGTGTGGTCTCCTACTACGGCGGGACGGCGATGACCGACCTCGCGTGTGCGGGCGGACCGTTCGAGTACACCGTCGAGCACCTGGAGCGGCGCCAGCCGAACCCGGGGTGGACGTGGCGCGGCGGCGACGCCCGGGCGGAGGGCCGGGTGTGGGGTGGCTGTCTCGAGGTGGTCGACACCGTGCTCGCCGCCGACCGGACGATGCCCCCGGTCGAGGCGCTGGAGGGCACGGTACTCCTGCTGGAGACGAGCGAGGAGCGGCCGGGCGAGGTCCGCCGGACCCTGCTCGGGCTGGGCGAGCGGTGGTCGACCCGTCGGCGGAGCGAATCGCGTTCGTCTGATCCCGCGACCGGGCCGATCTCGACGAACGGTGGCGCGGAGCCCCCGTCCTCAGCGATCGACGCGAGCAGGGCGGGGAAGAACGCGCTCGCAAAGCGTTAACAACCTATGTCCTGGCTGAGGTATTACTGCCGTCCTCGCACGAGCCGGGGTCGGGAGGAGCCACCAGGAGTAAATCGGCGGGACGATCCCGGCCTTCGGTCGGAGTGGGGGGCATCACCAATGCGGCCACGCCGAAGGCAAGGAGGGTAAGAGGAAGCCGGGCCACCTCAATGCATGCGGTCGCGGGGCACAATGTCGTTTCGGCACAGCCCTGTCCTCGAAGAGTGACCGACCGCCGCAAGGCGGAGCGAGCGAGTCGGGCGGGGTAGTTTACTGCTTCGTCGACCTCGGACATCGTCGACGCGCCGAGGCTCCCCACGACCGAGTGGATCCGTTCCTCGATGGAGACGACGCGGATCCCGTCGAGCCGGCCGTACCGGAGCTCCGGTCGCACGCGGGAGTCTCGCACCGTGGAGACGAGGACGTTTAGTCGACCCCGCACGACCGACCGGTATGGAGAGTCCCAACGTGATGGCCGTCGAACTGGTCGACGAGGCCATCGACTTCGCGGACGAGCTCGCGGTCGACGTCTGGGAACTGGACAACGGCGCGACGGTGCTCGACTTCGGCGTCGAGACCCTCGGGGGCGTCGAGGCGGGACTGCTGCTCGCCGAGATACAGACGGGGGGACTCGCCACCCCACAGACCGCGATGGGGACCGTGGACGGCGCGCCGCTCACCCACGTCGAACTCCAGACCGACCACCCGGCGCTGGCGCTGCTCTGCTCGCAGAAGGCCGGCTGGGAGCTCTCGGTCGACGGGTTCGAGGGGCTCGGCTCCGGGCCAGCCCGCGCGCTCGTCGCCGAGGAGGAGGAGTTCGTCCGAACCGGCTTCGCCGACGACGCCGACTTCGCCGTCCTCGCCGTCGAGACGGACAGCCTCCCGGTTGCGGCGGTCGCCGACCACGTCGCCGAGATGGCGGATGTCGACCCCGCGGCGACGTTCCTCCCCGTCTTCTCGACCGCCTCCATCACGGGGAGCGTCACCCTCGCCGCCCGCGCCGCCGAGCTCGCGGCGTTCCGGCTGGCCGAACTCGGCTACGATCCCCTCGATCTGCTCTCGGCCACCGGCCGGGCGCCCGTCGCCCCAGTCGCCGCCGACGAGGAGACAGCGATGGCTCGGACGAACGACGCGCTCGCGTACGGCTCGGAGGTCCACCTGACCGTCGCCGAGCCGTTCGACCGATTCTCCGAGGTGGCCTCGACGGCCCGCGAGGAGTACGGCCGGCCGTTCGCCGAGGTGTTCGAGGCGGCCGACTGGGACTTCCACGAGGTGCCGCGGGGCGTGTTCGCCCCCGCGAAGGTCACCGTCGACGTCGTCGGCGGGAAGACCCACGTCGTCGGCGAACGCGACGAGGCGCTCGTCGGCGATTCGTTCGGGATCTGAGGTGTCGACGGTGAAATACAAGATCGTTCCCCCGGCGCCCGACTCGGTCGGGACCCTCGAGACGGCCCGCCGGGCGGTCCCGCTCGTTCCCCGCAGCGAGGAGGACTGCTGTGCCCGCGTGATGGATCGGGCCGGCGTCCCCGCCAGGAACGAGGCGAAGAGGTGGCTGACGTTCATGCGCGCGCTCGGGCTGGTCGCCGAGGCCGAGCGGGGCTACCACCGGACCCGCGAACCCCTCGAGACGGATCGGCTGACGGCGGCGTTCCGCGAGCGAATCTACGGCGTCGAGGAACTCCTCGACGCGCTCGACGCCGAGGAGCCGGTCTCGGTCGGCGGGGCCTTCGAGTGGATCGCCGACGCCGTTCCCGCCTGGGAGCGAGCGCGCCACGCCGACTGGGAGCGTGTGTGGCACGGGCGGGTCGGGCGACTGCTCGAATGGGCAGTCCTGTTCGGCCTCGCGGAACGGGCGGACGGGGGGTACGTCCGCCGATGATCCCGTCATCTCCCGACCCGGATTCGCCCGTCGAGGCCGTGCTGTTCGACGTCGATGACACGCTCTGTCGCTACCGTCGTCCCGGCTCCGAGCCGCTCCCGCTCGCGTTCGACCGCGTCGGCGTCGAGCCGTTCTTCCACGTCGGGGACGACCACGGGCGCTACCCGGAGTTCCCGGCGGTGGCCGACGAGCGCGGCGCTGGCGGCCGGACGGGGCCGGGACCCCGCGGTCGGTCGGCGGGTCGTCCGGGCGTACGCGACCGAGCGCGACCACCGGAACGTCCGACCGCTGCCCGCCGCCCGCGCGGCGGGGATCAGAGCCGTGTGGTCGACGACTCGACGTCGGGCACGGGGGCGTGGAGTAGCGATGCCCGTCCGGCATCGCGTCGACACCACGTACCGGAAGCACGGACGACCGGGGTTCGGGGGAGTACGACCGACCGTATCAGCTTTGATGCAGCGCGGAGCCCCCGTCGTTGCGGTCGGACGAGTCCGACCGGAAGGGCGGGGAGGAGCGCGCCGTGTTTCTCACGACCACAAGATTTAGACCGTCTGTATCCCACTCGTGAGCCACTTCCGTCCTCGCACATGTCGGGGTCGGGAGGAGCCATCAGTAAACTGGCTCCTGTGGTGCGAGGCCCCACCGCATGGCCTCGCACCCTGCACTCGGGAACGACGACCGCGAACGGGATCGACGCCCGTCCCCGCGGTGGGGTAGAGCGCGAGGACACCGGGGATTAAATCGGCGGGACGATCCACGGACCGGGTCCGGTAAACACGGGTCACAGCACTCACTCCGACCCGCCGCCCGGCCCGTGGACGGCAAGAGGAAGCCGGGCCACGCCCACGCACGGGGGCCGGGGTACAACTGCGGTGTGGACAAAAGCCCCGCCCTCGAAGAGTAACCGACTGCCGTAAGGCGGAGCGAGCGAGTCGGGCGGGGTAGTTTACACGCCCGAACCACTCCCGGTGACGTCCGAGCGGTCGTCGTCTCCGCCACCGAACGGTCCGTCGTTCCCGCCGCGGGTACGTCCCGTCTCGAGGTCGACGACCTGGAGGTCCCCGTCGAGTTCGAGCGACAGCGTCCCGTCCTCGCAGGTGACCCGGACGTGGGCGATCCAGGGCTCCTTCGAACGGACGTCGACGGAGAAGTCGGCCACGCGCCACGGGTCCTGGCGGTAGCTGTCGACACCCCGCTCGAGGAGGAACGCGCTCACCCGCGGGTGGCTGTCGAGCATCCCCGCGGCGTTCGTGTGGATGAACCACCCGCAGTGCTCGCAGGCGAGCGTCAGCGTCAGATCGTCGACGCCCTCGACCCGGTCACCGTCCGGGAGCACCTCGACGTCCACCCCGACGTCGCGGTGGATGGAACCCGAGCAGTAGGGACAGAACCCCCGGAGCATCGCGCCCGCGTCGTGGATGGCTCGCTCCCGCAGCGCGCGTGCGAGCGCCGGACCGGCGGTCCGGGCCTGGCCGCCGGCCGGCAGGGGGTACCGGTAGTTGACCGTCCCGCAGTCCGGGCAGCCGAGCGTCCCCCGTCCCTCCTCGACCCACACCTCCTGCGGGACCGCACAGGTCGGGCAGGGGACGTCCGTCTCGAGCCGGCCGTGGTCGGGCGTCTCGGCCAGCGGCCCCGTCCGTAGCGCCCGGTAGACGTAGACCCCGGGCAGCGCGAGCCGGTAGCCACCCTCCGCCCGCTCGACGAACTCCCCCGTCAGTCGACTCAGGTGGTAGTTGAAGGTGCCGTTGTCCCGAACCCCGACCCGGGACTGCAGCTCCGAGAACCCGAGGACGCCGAACGTTCCCGGCTCGCTGGCGTCGCCGAGCTCGAGGACGATCCGGAGGCGCGTCTCGTTACCCAGCAGCGAGAACGTCGACGTCGGGTCGCCTCCCCCCATCACGTGCGTCGCTAACACACACCACGTGTAAATGGTTGGGGTCGCCGAACGGGACGGGTGTCGTACGGACGACAACCGGCCGTATCAGGGGACCTCCCCGTCCATCGACCCCCGGTTCCACCGGCCCGTCTCCGCCTCACAGTCCGTGCAGTACGCCACGACGACCTCTTCCCCGTCCGCCTCGACCCGTTCGAGCCGGTTGTCGGTCGCCTCCCCGCACTCGGGGCAGTCCCGGAGTTTGACCTGCTTCCCGTAGTCCAGCGGCGCGCCGAGCGCCAGCGCGACGACCCGTTCCTCCCCGCGGTTCCACCCGCGCTGGAACTCCTCGCGGTCGAACCGGACGGCCTCCCCCGTAGCCACCTCGATCGGTCCCGCCTCGGTGTCGAAGGTCGCCGTCCCCTCGATGACGAGGAAGACCTCCTCCTGGACGGCGTGGCTGTGGTAGGCGAACGCGAAGCTGTCGCCCGGCTCGAGTTCGTAGTAGTTGATCGCGAGGTCGGTCAGCCCGAGCGGTTCGGTGAGCTGTCGCATCACCGCCGCCGGCTGGACGTCGTTCTCCACGTCGTCGATACGGACCCGTTGCATGGACTGACGTGGCGAGGTGATCACAAAGTCGTTCCCCGGGGTCCGGAACGACCGACCGGACCGAAAAACTCTACTACGCGGGGATGGCCTCGCGGGCGCAGTACCCCGAGCGGCTCGCTGCGCACGGGGCGCATTCATCGGGCGTGTTCGGACTCGTCGTGTCTCGTCACATCGAGCACCGAGAGGTCCTCATCGACAGTTAACGTGAGCGAATCGGCCTCGATCGTGAACGTGAAGCGGCCTTCGAACGGGTCGACGGAGACGACCTCTTCCTCGAAGTCCCAACCCCACTCGATAGCGAGGGAACTCGTATTCAATCCGTGTTCACCGACGAATTCGAGCACCTCTGGAACGTTGAGAAACGCCATCCCTGCCGAGACAGTCCTATCGTAGATGCAGTTGGTACAGCGGAAGTGAAACCAGACCGCCAATCGGGAACCACACGCTTGGCAGAGACCGCCGGTTGCGTCGTGGGATTCACAGACGCCCACCGAGTGATCGACCTGGGCCGAACAGCGAGGACAGATATTGCTGCTGAGGGCCTTGGCGTCGAGATGATTGGTAGTAGACGCGGTTCGCAGGGCGTCCGGGGCGGTCCGTCCCTGGACTCCAGCCGGTGTTAACCACATGTTCGCGAGGTTCGCGGACGCGCTTTCGCTCTCCCGTTCTGGAACGGTCGATTCGTCGAAATCCCCCAGAACGGTCGATTCGTCGAAATCCCCGACACACACCGTGCAGGACAGCCGGAGTTTTCCCCGACTGTAACTCACCTCGAGGGGCGCTCCACAGTGGCGACAGGCGAAATCCACCTCCGTCGGTTCCAGGACAGGATCATCGGTTACCGCCCCCGAGAGAACCGACTGGATTATTCGACGCCCCGGTTCTCGGAGCCTGTACCCCCCGTCTGTCTTCTCCACGAAGTGACCCAGGACTTTCTCGAGGTGGTAGTTGAACTGGGCCCCCTGGCGAACCCCGACCCGCTCGCGGAGGTCGGTGAACGTTAGCGACTGGTCGGCGGCCCCGAGTTCCTGGAGGATCCGCATACGTGTCTCGTTGCCCAGAATAGAGAACGCCTCGTCCGGCGGTAGCGACCGGCGCTCCTCCGAGTCGCCCGTCCGTGACATGTGGCACCATATGACGTAGCTACAGATAAATCCAACCGGCGTCGTCCCGACTCGGGGGGAAATATAAAAGATATGACTAAATCGCAGTTCAGATGTTCTCGTGACTAAAGTATCATTTAGAAAATATTTTTTCTCGCCCGTATCGTTGCTGGTACTGCTGTGCCCGGTTGTTCCGCGACGGGAAGCCGGCGGACGCGGCAGACGCGGCACGCGGAGTATCGAAGCGAACGACCGAGACGAACCAGCAAGAACACGGCTATGAACGGACCAGGTAACACGACGCGACGAACAGTCCTGAAATCACTCGGTACGGGGATCGTTGGGGGTACAGCGCTGGCCGGACCGGCCAGTGGCCACGGTGACGACGAATGGGGAACGCCGGCCTGGTTGTTGACCGACGTGTGGGAGATGGCGGACCGGAAACCGAGCGGAGAGGACCCCACGGACTACAGCTCGCACGTCCCGATCTACTACATCGCACCGGATGCAGATCCGGACGAGCCCTACTACTGCCCGCAGGTCGAAGACAGAGAGTTCAGAGAGTGGGCCAACTTAGATGACAGTGAGGCCGATTTCGAAGACGGTGCGTGGACATCGGTCGATGTCGATCAGACGCTCCACGACCTCGCAGGGACGGAGGAGCCACCGATCACGGAGTTCACGGTCCTGTGGCACGTTCATTTCGTGTTCGATGGTGATGCAGAGGAGCCCTACCGTCCCGATGACCTCGTCAACAAATACGAAGGCGAGCCACTGATAAATAGTGGGTACAGGATTCAGGGGGCCAGGAACGCCGGAGCCGCCGATGTCGTCTCCGCTCCGTTCGTGTTCAACTGCCCGGGTCGACCCGCTCGGGGCGACCACCTGGACTACTGCGACCGGGAGTCGAGCGGCCTCGGAGGGGGGCAATAGACCTCGGGGCCACCCTGGCCCGGCACCGCTCCCGCAGCCGTGGCTCCGACCGACCGGTCGTTCTCGGCCACGCGGCGGTCGCCGTCCCGAGCGCCTGACGCACAGATCCCGAACACCCGATCACGACATCCACCGACTCGACCGATGTCCACGGACGGTCCACCCCAGACCGAATCGCCCACGAACAGCATCCTGGTCGTCCTCGACGCCGAGGACCCGGAGCCGACGCTCCAGGCGGTCGTCGAGGAGACCGACGCGACCACCGTGGAGATGGACGGCCTGGCGGTCTATCCGACCGTGGAGTACGAGGTCCGCCGCCGCGCCAGATGCGACGCCGACGTCCCCGGCCCGTACACGCTCGATCAACCCCCCGAGGAGGCCCGGCGCGTCGCCCGGCTGCTTCCCGACGTCGTCTCCGTCGAGGCCGTCGAGGACGTGCCCGCTCCGAGCGACGATCCCAACACTGGGGTGGTCTTCGATCCCGATCCGGGGCCCGAGCGATCTGGCGAACCGTGAGCCCGGCGTCCGAACCCAGGTCGCGCTGTTTCGGCCCGTCGGCCGATATCCAACGACTACTGTTGGTATTTCCCGTGCTGGATCCCCGAGTCCCCCTATCTGCGCTACTCGCTGCCGTTCTCGCCCGCGTCAGTCCGCGTTGGCCTCCTCGTCGGCGTCACCCATCCCCGGGGCCTGGCTCAGGTCCACGTCCGCCGGTTCGTCCGCCCCGCGACCCACGAACTGCCCCTCCGGCGTGTCCACGTAGACGTCGGCGGCGAACCCCGCAACCGCGTTCTCGTACTCGGGCTCGTCGAGCTTCTCGGGGGTCGCCGGCGCTTCCGCGATCCCCTCGGGCGGACGGAACTCCCCGAGCGGGTCGTCGACGGTGATACCGTACCGCTTGAAGAACGACTCGTAGCGCCGGAAGTGATCCTCGAACTCGTCGGCGGGGATCTCCATCATCTCCGTCCAGCCGTGGTTGAAGAAGTCGAAGTTGGCCTGGATGTGGGTCACCTCCCGGGCCTCGGCCTCGGGCATCCCCGACTCGAGGGCGGCGACGTAGGTGTCCATCGTCGCGTCGAAGAAGTCGTCGAGGTGGGCCCGGCGCTCCTCGCGACGGGCCTCGTCGGCCTTCCCGAGGAAGATGCGGGTGTGCATGTCGACGAGCTTGTCGTTGGCGTACGACCCGACGACCGGGGTGGTGAGCGCCTTCTTCGCCGCCCAGTGGCGGAGGTTCTGTCGGATCTTCATACCCGCACGTCGGGGCGCGACGGTCTTGAACGTCCGGTCTCCGGCGGTTTCCTCGCCCCCGGCGGGAAACGACGAGGCGGACGGACTCCGGGGATTCACCCGCACACAGGACGGGCCCGGACCCCGTGTTAATGACCGTGATGTACGGATAGCAACTCCCATTAGGCCCGCCCCGCTACCTGCGAGCGTTATGACCGCGTCGCACGTGATAATCGGCGACGGCATCGCCGGTTCATCCGCGGCGGAGACCATCCGGGAGACGGACCCCGACGCCGACGTCACCGTCATCACCGAGGAGGGGGAGGCGCTCTACAACCGCATCCTCATCAAGGAGTTCGCGAAGGGGAAGCTCCCCGAGGCACCCATCGCCATCCACGACCCCGAGTGGTACGAGGAACGCGAGATCGACCTGGAGCTGAACACACACGTCACCGAGGTCGACACCGAGGCGAAGGAGGTACACGCCCACACGGGCGAGACCTACGGGTACGACAAGCTGCTCGTGGCGACGGGGGGGACGCCCACACAGCTCCCGGTCGAGAACTCGGACGCCGGGGGGATCCACCACTTCTGGACGTTCGAGGACGCCCGCGGCATCAAGGAGAACGCCGAGCGGGCCGAGACGGGTGTCGTCGTCGGCGCGGGTCTGCTGGGGATCGACCTCGCGGCCATCTCCGCGGCCCAGGAACTGGACGCCTACTACCTGATGCGCGGGAAGGCGTGGTGGCGCTACGCGCTCTCGGAGGACGGCGCCGAGATCATCCACGACGCCCTCCGCGAGCGGAACGTCACGCCCGTCTTCGACTCGGGCGTCGACCGCTTCGACACCGACGAGGACGGGGAGGTGGTGGCGGCCATCGACCCCAACGGCGACCGGTACGAGGCGGACTTCGTCGGCATCGCCATCGGCCTGAACTTCAACACGGAGTACCTCCGGGGGTCGGGCATCGAGACCGACGACGGGGTCCTCACCGACGAGCATATGCGGACGAACGTCGAGGACGTCTACGCCGCGGGGGACATCACGCAGTTCCACGACGTCGTCCTCGGCGAGCGGGCACAGAACGGCGCGTGGGGCAGCGCCAAGGAGCAGGGGAGCGTCGCCGGCGCGAACATGGTCGCCGACTGGGACACTCCCGTCGAGACCTTCGAGTGGGTCTCCTCGTACTCCATCACCCACTTCGACTTCCCGTTCCTCTCCTTCGGCCACCCGACGCTCGGCGACGACAGCGTCGAGCGGAAGTACTCCGACTCGGAGTGGCGACGGGTCGCACTCAAGGACGGCCAGGTCATCGGGGGCGTCCTCATCGGGAACCTCGCGCCCCAGTCCGCGCTCAAACGGCTCGCCCGCCAGCAGGTCGACGTCTCGGGGAAGGAGGACCTCCTCCTCGAGGAGCAGATCCCCGTCGAGGAGTTCGAGGCCCCCGAACCGCAGGCCGAGTGACGCGGTCCGGCACCGTCCGAGACCGACAGCGGCGCGGTCGACGGTAGCCTCCGGGCCGGCTACGGGGGGTCACTCCCGCCCTCCTCCCTCTTCCCTTCCGACCGCTCGCGCTCCAGCTCCCGCTCGAGTTCCGCGACGCGCTCCTCCAGTTCCTCGACCCGCTCTCGGCGCGAGCCGAGAACGTTCCACCCGAGGAACACCGCGCCGAGGAGGAGGACGAACGGGATGCCGAACACCACGACCATGATGAGGAGGATCACGAGGAGTTCGACGCCACCGGGGATACCGGGGAACGCGGGGACGAACGCGTCGATCAGCGGTTCGGGGACCATACCGTGAGCCCGTGCGTCGATGCCCATCAATCTTCAGGAGTGGCCGTCCGGGTGACGGTGTCGGGTGGGACTGAAAGGGGCCGGCAGCTCGACGAACCCGGACGACGTAAGGACCGCAGCGAGCGAAGCGAGCGAGGACCGCAACGAGTCCCGGGAGTCGAGCCGCCGGGGGCTTTCGAGTGTTTCCGGCTAGCTCACTGTCGGCACCGATGGGGACAGCTCGAAAGCCCCCGCACTCTCCGGTCGCGCGGCTCGCTGCGGTCCTCGGTCGCTTTCGGCCTCCCTGCGGTCCTTGCTTCGCCGTGCTTCCCGGAGAGTGCGGCCCCTTTCAGTCCCACCTGACGGTTCGACCGACTCCTTTAGAAGACACATCCGAACTCAACCACCAGCGAACTCCGCGAGACGGGTCTGGAGGCCCGCGACCATCCGTGACTTGCGCCGGAGCCGTCCCGACGAGACGGGGAGCCGATCGTCGAGTTCGTGCACCGCGTCGTGGAACGACTCGGCCTCGCCGTGTTCGCCCTCGAAGGCGTTCCGTATCGACTCGCGGATCTGCCAGACGCCGACCGGCGCCCAGTACTCCTCGGAGGCGTGCCTGAGTACCAGGACCTTCGCCTGCCGGCCGCGGTCGGCGAGTTCCTCCAGTACCCCGAGCCGCGAGGCGTAGTAGGCGCCCGCCGTCTCCTCGACGTACTCCGTCCGGCCCTCGTAGCCCTCGCGGTCCGCGGCGACGTAGTACGACCCCTCTGCGTCGGGGTTCCAGATACTGCCGGGCGCCTTCATCTCGACGAGTTCGAACTCCCAGTCGCCCGGCGCGAGCACTACCCAGTACTGGTTGCCGACGTACTCGTTGTAGTGGACCTCCACGGTGTCGATCGAGGGGGCGTTCCGGATCGTTCCTCGAAGAAACTGTCCGACGGTGTCGTCGACGGCCGTGATCGACCACCGCGTCGGGACGAGCCGGCGTTCCTCGGCACGGCCGAGCGCCCCCGCCGAGAGCACGTCGTCGATCTCGTAGACGTCGAACCCCCGCCTGTAGAGGTAGTTGATGGCCCCCTCCGCGCGCCAGTCGTCGTCCGAGAGGGTCTTCTCCACCGCACGGGGAACGTGTGGGTTCTCGGTCAGTTCGGCGCTCCGAGCGCGCGCCCGCGGTCCGGTCGGTGCCCCGACGCCGTCGACCGAGGACTCGAGGTCCAGCTCGGGCCGGCCGTCCAGCCCGAGCTCCACGCCGACGGGGCGGTCGGCGATGGCCACCTCCCGCTGGACGCCGACGAACCCGTCCCAGACGTCGTTCACGTCCACGTCCGCCGAGCGCGTCGAGTTCAGCAGGCCGGTCCGGCGCTGGAACACGTCGTCGATGGAGAACCCGTCGCGGTACCACCGTCCGCTGGTCGTGTAGTCGGCGGCGTTCTCCTCGTCGCCGACGGGCGAAAGCAGGCCCGTCGAGACGGTCGGGTAGTTCGACCGGCCGACGAAGATGGAGGGGGAGGTCGACCCGACGAGCGAGTCGCCGCTCAGCCGCTCGTCGAACCGCGTCTTCACGGCCTCGATGTGGTCGGTGATGGCGTAGGACTTCTCCTCGGCGAGCCGGCGGAGGTCGGCCCGCTCGTCCCGCTCGAACCCCTCGAGGTAGTCGTCCAGCCGCATTCACGGCCCGTAGGGTCGCCGGGGGCTTCAAACGCTCGGGAGCGGGGCGGAAGTGAAGCACCGGGTGCCCGGACGGTGCGGTGCGGTGCGGGGGCCGACGCCCGGAGGCGGGTCAGGCCCGGATGCCGAGTGCTTCGATCTGTTCCTGATAGCGGTTGCGGATGGTGACCTCGGTGACCTGGGCGACGTCGGCGACCTCGCGCTGGGTCTTCTTCTCGTTGCAGAGCAGGGAGGCGGCGTAGATGGCCGCCGCGGCGTAGCCCGTCGGGGACTTCCCCGAGAGGAGGCCCTTCTCGGCCGTCGCCTCGATGATGTCGCTGGCCTTCGACTGGACCTCCTCGCTCAGTTCGAGCTCCGAGCAGAACCGCGGGACGTACTTCGTCGGGTCGACCGGCTCCATCTCGAGGGCGAGCTCCTGGGCGATGTAGCGGTAGGTCCGACCGATCTCCTTTCGCTCGACGCGGGAGACCTCGGTGATCTCCTCGAGCGATCGCGGGATCCCCTCCTTCCGGCAGGCGGCGTAGAGTGCGCTCGTGGCGACGCCCTCGATGGAGCGGCCGCGG